>NZ_QPNC01000019.1 GCF_003386285.1 Nocardiopsis sp. FIRDI 009 | reverse complement strand
CGCTGGCATCGCCTGCATACGGATCTGTTACCGCAGACTCACCAAATGAGATGAGCTCTAAGGGGGCGACGATAGAAATTTCAGGGGTGGTCGCTGTATCATGCGGCCAGGTCCAGGACGGTGAAGTCGATCTCGTCCAGGGCGGGGTCGAACGCCTCCGGTTCGATCCCCAGCACGTCGGTGGCATAAGCGCCGAACCGGGAGATGTGGGCGCGCAGGTACGGCGAGAGCGCAGCGAGCTCCTCGGCAGTGATCGTCCACCCCTCGGCGACCAGGTCACGGACGATGTCGGCGATGTCCAAGGCGTTGTGGAAGATGACCAGGTTGGCCAACAGGGTGTTGAGCTTGATGAGCTTCTCCTGCTCGACGGGGTCGTTGTCGGCCAGCACCCCGTTGTTGCCGAACCTCAGCCGCTGGGAGAAACCGTTGTAGGACTCGACCTTGTTGGTGGCCGCGGTGATCCACGCCCGCAACTGGGGGGTCGGCCAGGTAGCGCAGCAGCGCCACGGTGCGCACCGACCGCCCGACCTCGCGGAACACCTTGTAGATGCGATTCTTGCGCGAGTTCGACCGCAGCCGCCGCATCAGCGTGGCCGAGGACAGCCGCCCCTCGCTGATGGAGATCGCGACCTGCATCAGGTCGCGCCAGTGCCGCTCGATCAGCTTCCAGTCGATGACGTTGCGGCCCCGCTCCCCGTACAGCTCATCGGTGCTGGGGTAGATCACCTTTTCTGGTAGCACTTCAGCGCGAGCACCACCGCGAACAGCGTCTCGGGGGTGCTGGTCAGCTTGGTCGCCCACTTGGTCTCGTCGGCGTTGGGGGTGAAGGACAGGTGCAGCATCCGCGCTGAGGTCAGCTTCTTGAACTGCGGGTAGGCCGTGCGCTCGATCGAGGTCACCGGCAGCCCTCTCCGGATGGGGGGTCAACGAACGCCGAACACGGTACGGCGGTCGGACACGGTGTTCTGGGCACTTCACCGAACCGCAACCGAACAGGCGCGCAACGTCACACCTGAGCGGAGAGCGAGGCCGCCGACCTGCCCGTTGCCCCTTTCCGGCTTATCTTGTCTGCCCCCCATCAGGGTCCGGGGGGTGAGACGGTAACCGAGTCTGATGGCGAGCACGGAGCCGACGACCACTCCGAGCGCGAACGGCAGGAACATGACCCCGGTCAGAGCGGGACCCGTCGCGAGGACGCGTTGGAGGTAGAGGGACACGAAGTAGAAGGCCGAGGCCATGGCCGGGCCGAAGGAGCGGTTCGCGTGTGGTGGTCCGTTCGACGTGGATGAACCCGGCCAGCAGGACGGCGGCGACCGCCAGGGTCGTCAGGGTGACCGGTGAGGTCCACGGGTACTGGTCGGTGCGCACGACCCCGAAGACCAGCAGGGTCATGCCCGCCGTGGCCAGGACTGCCCCGAGCGCGTCCGGACGGCCGCCGCGAGTGTCGCCCAATACGGCGGCGATGCCGCGCCAGGCCATGACCAGCGCGCACAGGGCCATCGGTACGTTCACGAACATCACCCAGCGCCAGCCGGCGTACTCGGTGAGCAGCCCACCGATCAGCACCCCGAGGGCGCCCCCGGCGGCGTTCATCGCGCTCCAGACCCCGAAGGTCCGGACGCGGGCTTTGCCGGTGGGGAACGTGGCGGTCAGGAGCGCCAGTGCGGCCGTAGCGGTCGGCGGCCCTGCCACCCAGGAGGAGGAGCCCGCCGAAGGTGAGGGCGTAGGCGTGGATGACCCAGGTCAGGCCCATCTCGCTGAAGCCCAGGCCAGCGGCGATCCGGGGGAGACCGACGTTCACGACCGACAGGTCCAGCGACACCATGAACTGCACGACGGCCACGGCGGTGAGCGTGAGCCCCGGCCGGGCAGCGGAACCATGCGACATCACGGGCTCCGTTCGCGGTGCTGTCTGACTTTTCGAACATGTTCCGAAATTAGCATCGAGAGAGATCGAGTGAAAGCCCGGAAACCGCGCCGGTTCCCCGAGGACATCGGCGAGGTAGGTTGGGACGATGCCCCGACAGCCCGCACCCCACGGCCGCACCGGTCGGCCGCCCCGGACCTCCCGTGCGCAGATCCTGGCGGCGGCCCGCAGGCTCATCGACCGGGACGGCTGGGAGAGGCTGACCATCCGTCGGCTGGCCGCGGAACTCGGTGTCGGCGCGACGACCCTGTACCACCACATACAGGACAGGGAGGAACTGCTGGTCCTCCTGCTCAACGACCACGTCGACCGGATCGAGCGCCTCCGCCTGCCCAGTGACCCCCGGGACCGCGTCATCGCGGCCGCCACCGCACTGCACGACGCCCTCGCCGACTGGCCGTGGGCCGCGGAGGTCCTCACCACCGACGGGTTCCTCGGGCTCCTCGACGCGTCGGCGCTGTGGATGGTCGAGGCCATCCTGGCCGCGGCCCATGAGTACGGATGCACGCGGGAACAGGCCGTCGACGTCTTCCGTAACGTCTGGTACTACACGGTCGGCGAGATCCTCGTCCGCGCGCACTCCACCCGCCGACGCGCCGGGGACGAACCCCCCGATCGCCGCGGCGCCTTCTCCGACGGCTTCGACGCCTCCCAGGTGCCGCACCTGGCTGCTGTCGGCGACCGGTGGCCCGCACTGGCCGCACGGGACGTCTACCCGCGGGGACTCCGGGTGTTCGTCGACGGCCTGCTCGCGGACGCCGTGTCGGAGAACCCTCCCGGGGGGTGAACGGGCTGACCCGCAGGCCGGGGTCCGCAGCTCAGGCGCGGGTGGGCACGCGGTGGCGGACCGGGTCGTGCTCGTCGACGTGCCCGGAGGGCCGGGTGCGCACCCGCACGGCGTCGTCGGAGGGGGCCAACAGCAGCGCCCGGCCGACGGTGGCCTGGACGCCGGCGCTCACCCGCGCCACGGCCGGGGCGGTGAGGGTGAACAGCGCGCCCGCGAGCATGTGGATCAGGGTCGTGGCCAGCACGGGGGAGTCCGGCAGGACGTGGGAGCCGACACTGGTGTAGCCGGGGACGTGGTAGAGCGCCCACCCCCACAGGGGGTACAGCAGTCCGCCCACGCCCGCCGCCCACCAGGTCAGGGTCAGGGCGAAGGTGGCCAGTGACAGCGGCAGGACCATCAGGGCGTGGAGGGCGTCCAGCCAGCTCTGCGGGCAGGTCAGGGGGGCCAGGGCGCGGCGGAGGGGGCCCGTCTCGGGGCTGGCGGGACGGTAGGCGCGCCGGACCACGGGGCCGCCGAGCAGGTCGGCCAGGCGGATGCGTTCGACGTGGGCCGCGCCGCGGGCGACGTGGAGGGCCGCGACCAGGATGAACAGGCCCACGATGGCCACGGCGGAGCCGATCCCGGCGGCCAGCCCGGTCAGGACCAGGGCGAAGGCCGGGACGGTCAGGGCCGGCCCCAGCAGCACGTATCGGGTGTCGGCCACGATCCGGGAGAAGGGGTTGTTGGCTGTTGCGTCATTCATCGACCAGTGCCGACCTCTCTGAGCGCGCGGCCTGGCGGCACGGCGTTCCCCCGGGCCGTGGGACTTCTCGGATTCTCCGGTCACGGTTGTCGTCCATGACGGCGAACCTACGCCCGCGGGCGGCCCCGGGTCAGGGCCGCAGGGGTGAAGGGTGAGGGTGGTGCTGGCCCCACCGCGGGTCGGCGCCGGGGGTTCCGTGCGGGGTCCGGTGCCGGTGCCCGATACTGGGGGCGCAGGATTCGGACACCGGGGAGGCGTGTGTGACCACCACTGAGACCGATGACGCAGTGGGGCGGGGCGGGTCGGAGCTGCGTTACCGTGCGGCCGTGCCCGATGACGTCCCCGCTCTGGTGGAGTTGGTCAACTCCTGCTATCGGGGTGACGTCTCGCGGCGGGGGTGGACGACCGAGGCGGACCTGCTCGACGGCCAGCGGGTGGACGAGGACGTCATGGGCGCGCTGCTGGCCCGCACGAACACGCTCGTGCTGGTGGCCGAGTCCGGCGGGGAGCTGGTGGCCTGCTGTGAGCTCCAGAGGGGGACCGGCGGCGCCTACTTCGGGATGTTCTCGGTGCGGCCCACGGCCCAGGGGTCGGGGCTGGGTCGGCGTGTGCTCGCGGAGGCCGAGCGTATCGCCGCGCGGACGTGGGGGTGCCGTCTGATGCGGATGAAGGTGCTCAAGCAGCGCTCCGACCTGATCGCCTGGTATGAGCGGCGTGGGTACACCAACACGGGCCGGACCATCCCCTTCCCCTACGGTGACGCGTCGTTCGGTCTGCCCAAGCGCTCCGACCTGGCCTTCGTCGAACTCACCCGCGAGCTGCCGGCCGAGGCGGACTGAGCCCGGGCGCGCCCGCCGGTCCCCCACCGCGCCTCCCGTCGGGGCGGGCGGGTGGGGGTCAGCCGCGTTCGAGGTTGGCCGACATGCGTTCGAGCACGTCGACCGTGGCGCGGTACTCCTGGTCGCTGATGCCCTGGGCCAGGCGGCGGCGCGCGTCGCTGACCTTCTCGAAGAGGGCCTCGTGCGCCGTCTCGCCCGCGGCCGTCAGGGACAGCGGCTGCTGCCCCTCCACCCACCCGCGTGCGCGCAGCTGGTCGACCACGGGTGCGACGGTGGGCTCGTCCTCCTCCAGGAAGGGGGCCAGGCGCCGGTCCAGGTCGGCGACGGTTCCGGGCTCCTTGTGCAGGGAGGTGAGCACCTGCCAGTGGCGCCGCCCCAGGGACTCGCTGGACAGCACCCGGTCGAAGTCGTTTTCGATCAGCCGGTCCAGGTGCTTGAGCCAGTAGCCGATCGGTAGGTCGGACATGGGTCCTCCAGGCGTGGACGGTGGCCTCCGCGCGGTGTCAGGACGACGGTATCTCCCGCCCACCCGTGCTGACCAGTGACGGTGCGCGGTGTCGCCGCCCCCCGCCTCCGCCCCCGTCCGTGCCGTGGGCGGGGCGGGGTTCAGAGACGGCAGACCAGGGCGCCGCGCGGGATGACGAACACGCCGTCGGGGTCCTGGCTCCACCGGGTCCAGCCCGCCGAGATGTCCTCCAGGTCCTTCCTGGTGGCGTATCCCTCGGCGACCGCCTGGCGGCCCATGTCGGACTCCAGGATTCTCGTGGCCCACATGGAGCCCCACCACCGGCGGCGTTCGGGGCAGGAGTGGTTCCAGGTCTCGGAGACGTAGGTGATGTCGGTGAACCCGGCGGCGTGCGCCCAGGCGACCATGTGGCGTCCGGCGTCGGGTTCGCCTCCGTTGGCGCGGGCGACGCGCTGGTACAGGGACATCCACGTGTCCAGTTCGGGCAGGCGGGGGTACCAGAACATGCCGGAGTAGTCGCTGTCGCACACGGCGACCACGCCTCCGGGGCGGGCGACCCTGCGCATCTCGGCCAGGGCGCGTACGGGGTCGCTGACGTGTTGCAGGACCTGGTGGGCGTGGACGACGTCGAAGGTGTCGTCGGGCAGTTTCAGGTCGTGGGCGTCGTGGACCTGGAAGTCGATGTGGTCCAGGCCCGCCTCCTGGGCGGTGGCCCGTGCCAGGTCGACGGCCTCGGCGGAGGAGTCCACGGCGGTGACGGGTCCGGGGGCGACGCGCTGGGCCAGGTCGACGGTGATGGTGCCGGGTCCGCAACCGACGTCCAGCAGGGAGCGCCCGGGGACCATCTCGTCCAGGGCGTAGGCGGTGGAGTTGGCGGCGTTGCGCCAGCGGTAGGAGTCGGTGACCGAGCGGTGTTGGCCGTGGGTGTAGCGCGACATGGGCCTCCCCTTTCCTGGGGGCGCTGTGGAGTGCCTGTGGTAGGGACCCTACACCGTCGTCTCTCTTTTTGAGATTTGATTCTCATTATTTGAGATACCCGTGTCGGTCGGGGAGCGCGCGCGTGCGCCCGCGGCCCTTCCCCTATGCTCCCGGTGAGGCCGCCACCGCCCCCCGGCGGACCGAACCCGCGGCCCACCCGAACGCGGCGAGGAGCCAACGATGAGCGTCAGGCACAGGGACGTCGAGGTCAACGGAGTCCGCTTGCACATCGCCGAACAGGGGGAGGGTCCGCTGGTCCTGCTCCTGCACGGTTTCCCCGAGAGCTGGTACTCCTGGCGCCACCAGTTCGCTCCGCTGGCCGAGGCCGGATACCACGTGGTCGCCCCCGACCAGCGCGGATACGCCCGCAGTGAGAGGCCCAAGTCCGTGGACGCCTACACCCTGCTGCACACCGTCGGCGACGTCACCGCGCTGATCCGCGAACTGGGCGCCTCCGGCGCCGTTCTGGTCGGGCACGACTGGGGGGCGCCCGTGGCGTGGGCGACCGCTCTGCTCCGCCCCGACCTGGTGCGCGGCGTGGCGGGGCTCAGCGTTCCCCCGGCGCCTCCGGCCATGATGCCCCCGCCCTCGGTCACCCGGGACCTGTACGGCGAGGGCTTCTACCAGATCTACTTCCAGGAGCCCGGTGTGGCCGACGCCGAGCTCGCCCGGGACCCGGCCGCGACGCTGCGCCGCATCCTGTTCAACGCCTCGGGGGACAACCCCCGGGTCGAGGAGCCCCAGCCCTGGATCATCCCCCAGGGGCAGAGACTGCTGGACACCATGCCCGAACCGGACGCCCTGCCCGACTGGCTGACCGAGGAGGACGTGGCCGCGTTCGCGCGCGACTACCAGGGGCCCGACGCCTTCACCGGTCCGCTCGGCTGGTACCGCAACATCGAACGCAACCACGAGCTCATGGCCGCCTTCCAGGGGCGCACCGTCGACGTGCCCGCCCTGTACGTGGTCGGGGACAAGGACATGGTGGTGTCACTGAAGGGGGTGGACTTCCTGCGCGAGAACCTGCACCTGGTCGCGCCGCGCGTCCACGCCAACGTCACCCTGGCCGGGTGCGGGCACTGGACGCAGCAGGAACGCCCCGAGGAGGTCAACGCCGCGCTGCTGGACTTCCTCGCCCACGTGGAGGGGGGTGCCACCGCCTAGCCTCCCGCGCGGGTGCCGGGGGCGGACGTCCGCCCCCGGCACCCGCGCGTTTCGGGTCGCGGTCAGGCCCTCTCCGCGGTCTTCGGCAGCTCCGCGAGCCAGTCGGCGAACGTGGTCGGCGCGATCCGGGCCCCCTCCCCCGGCAGCAGGACGTTCCCGGCCATCTCCGTGTCGAAGGCGCCCGACCACGTCGGCACCAGCGTGACCTGGCGACCCTGTGCCTGGTGGGTGCGTCGGGCCATGTCGACCAGGTCCTGGGGCTCGGGTCCGGCCAGGTCGGCGTGGCGCCCCAGCGGGTGGCCGAGGGCGACCTCGACCAGGACGTCGGCCACGTCGGCGGGCGCGACGGGTTGGACGAGCAGCGGGGCGACCGTGGCGACGCCGTCCTTCTCGGTCCACCCGGCGACCATGGCGGCGAAGTCGTGGAACTGGGTGGCCGGGACGATCGTCCACGGCACCCGCCCCTCGGTGACCAGGCGCTCCTGCTCCCGCTTGGCGGCGTAGTGCGGGTTGCCCTCGACGCGGTGGATCCCCACGATCGAGAGCAGCACGTGGTGGCGCACGCCCGCGCGCTCCTCGGCGGCGAGCAGGTTGCGGGTCATGGCGCCCAGCTGCCCGACCGCCGCCGACCGCTCGGCGGCGGTGGTGTTGGTGGCGTCGATGACGGCGTCGACCCCGGTCAGGGCCCGGTCGAGTCCGTCCCCCGTGAGCAGGTCCACGCCCTGGGAGCGGCTGATGCCCACGACCTGGTGTCCGTCCCGTTCCAGGGCCCGCGTGGCGAGGGATCCGATGTTGCCCGTGGCTCCGGCGACCGCGATCCGCATGGTGTTCTCTCCTTGTGTCGGCTTCCCGCACTCTATTAAGCCTATTAAAGATCCGCAATATCTTTAATAGACTGGAGGGCATGAAGCTGCCTGTGAGTACCGAGTGGGTGTTGCACTGCGCCACGACCCTGGCCCAGCTCGAACCGGGGGCCACCGCGTCCGCGACGCGGCTGGCGGAGTACTACGACATCCCGGCGCCCTCGCTGACCAAACAGCTCCAGGCGCTGGTCAGGGCGGGTGTACTGGACGCCACCACGGGCCCGCGCGGCGGATTCCGGCTCGCCCGGCCCACCGGCGACATCACCCTCCTCCAGATCGTCGAGGCCGTCGACGGCCCCTCCTCGCCCTACGTGTGCCGGGAGATCCGCCAACAGGGACGCGGCGCGCTGCCGCCCGAGGACTGCCAGGACACCTGTGTCCTGGCCCGAAGGATGGAGGAGGCCCACCAGGCCTGGCGGGACAGCCTCGCCGGGGTCTCACTGGCCGACGTCCTGGACAGCCTGCCGCCCACCGCGCACGAGCGCACCCGGGCACGGCTGACCGTCCGGCGCTGACCGCCCCCGCGGCCGTGCCGCTCCCGCAGTCGGCCGCGCCGACCGCTCGCGTCCTTGGCCCCGAGGCTCCGTTCAGGGGCCCAAGGCGCAGTCGCCGCACGTCCCGTACCCGGGCAGCCGGTAGTACAGGCAGCACGTGGTGCGCCGGAACACCGCCAGACCCTGCGCGTCCGTGCCGGTGTACCCGCCGGTCCCGGCCAGCGGGGGGCGGGCCAGGAGGGTGCGCGCCAGATCCTCGGCCGCCGACCGCACACCGGGGCGGTCGGCGCCCAACGCCCGGACCGCTCCGGCCAGGGCCGCCGCGGTGTTGCCGCGCAACAGTCCGGGCGCGACCCTGCCGACCCCGGACAGGGCCCGGGCGATGCGGCCCATCACCCCGGTGACGACCGTCTCCTCGACCCAGTCGGCCAGTTCCCCGACGGGGGCGGTCTCGGCGTACTCCTGCGCCGTGCGCAGCACCACCGGCCCCTCGCGCCCGGGGTCGTGGTGGAAACGCGCCGCGTCGAGCAGGACGCCGTGGCACAGACCGGCGGCCAGCACGGGGGAGAGCAGCCGCGTGGCCAGCCCCTGGTGGAGGATCGACGCCGACACCCGCCACTCCACGTCCTCGGGACCCTGGCCCGACATCTCCGCGAGCCGGGCACGCACCCGGTCCACCTCCGCGGCGAGCACCCCTTCGCAGACCCCCGACCCGTCCAGGGCGCGCCAGTGCGGCCCCGGAGCCTCCTGCTCCAGACGGAACAGCATGTTGATCCGTCCCACCTCGGCCAGGACCGGCCGCACCCGAACGCGAGCCATACCGGACGCTCCTCCCCCTCCCGGTGGTGCTGCCACCACCGCGACTCCACGTGCTGACGGCCTGGCCGCGCGCGGGCCGCGATCACTACGTTTGGTGCCGTGACCGGCCGCGACATTCCCACTACCGCCACGGACGGCCAGGGTGATCCCCTGGTGTCCGCGTTGACGAACCTGTCCCGTGCCGCCGAAGCCTACGGGACGACCTGGCGGGTGCGACTGGTCGCGGTGCTGCACCTGATGACGTCCCTCACACTCGCCCCGCTCTACCTGCTGCCGGGGCTGGTGCTCGTGCTGGCGGCCACCTGGATCGGCCTCGTCCTCATCCTGCCCTGGCTGCCCGGCCCCTCTCCGGTCGCCCCCACCCGTGCGCTCCTGGCCGTGCCGCTCGCCGTCCTGGTGGCGGTCACGGCGCCCCCGCTGGCCCGGATGGCGTGCCGGGTGCAGCGCGGCCGTCTGGGATCGGTGTTCGGGATCGTGGAGACCGGCCCGCCCGCCCCCCTGCCGCCCGGCGGCGGCCCCGGGCGGGTGGTGGGGCTCCTGTTCGGCCGCGACGCCTGGACGGGGGTGGGGCGCAGTGTCCTGTCCGGTGCGCACGCCCTGCTGGCGGGGGTGCTGGTGGTGGCCTTGGTGGTGTGCGGCGGCGCCGGGGCGGCGGGCGCGCTCCTGGGGGTGATGTACGCGCTGGTCCTGGGGTCGGCCGGGGAGGTGGTCGGGCTGCTGGGGTTGGTCGCGGTCGGGCCGCTGGCGGCCCTGGTCGGCCTGCGACTGGCGCCGTACCTGGTGGCCACGGAGGTCATGCTGTACCGTGCCGTGCACCTGGACGCGCCCGAGGTGCGGGTCCTGCGCCGCCTGATGCACGTCCAGGACAGCCGGCTGCGCATGGTCGACGCGGCCGAGGCCGAGCGGCGGCGGATCGAACGGGACCTGCACGACGGCGCCCAGCAGCGGCTGCTCGCGCTCTCCATGACCCTGACCCGCGCCCGCACCCAGTGGGCGCGCGACCCCGACCGCGCCCTGGCGCTGATCACCGAGGCCCAGCGCGAGTCCAAGGAGGTCCTGGAAGAGCTGCGGCAGGTGGCCCGGGGTCTGCATCCCCGTGTGCTCACCGACCACGGTCTGCCCTCGGCCCTGCCGGTGGCCGCGGGGCGGTCACCGGTTCCGGTCGAGGTCGACGTGGAGCTGACGGAGCGCCCCTCGGCCCGGGCCGAGGGGGTGGCCTACTACGTGGTGTGCGAGGCACTGACCAACGTGGCCAAACACGCCTCGGCGGGCCGGGTCGCCGTGCGTGCCCGGCGGGTGTGCGATCCGGCGGCCCGGGGCGGGTCCCTGCTGCGGGTCACCGTCACCGACGACGGCTCCGGCGGCGCCGACCCCGAGGCCGGAACCGGCCTGTACGGGTTGTGGGACCGGGTGGACGCCGTCGACGGAACCCTGACCGTCCACAGTCCGACCGGCGGGGGGACCACCCTGACCGCCGACATCCCATGGGAGGCGTGAACGTGCACGGCACGTCGAGTACGGACGGGCCCCGGAGGGGTCCGCGGGTCATCATCGCCGAGGACTCGGTGCTGCTGCGCAGCGGTATGGCCCGGTTGCTGGAGGACGCGGAGGTGGAGGTGGTCGACCAGGTCGGTGACGCCGACGCGCTGCTCGCCTCGGTGGCGGCCCATCCCGACGTCGACCTGTGCCTGGTGGACATCCGCATGCCGCCCACCCACTCCGAGGAGGGCATCGAGGCGGGGGTGCGCATCCGCCGGGAGTATCCGGACGTGGCGGTGCTGCTGCTGTCGCAGCACGTGGTCAGCCGGTACGCGGCCGACCTGCTGGGCGGGGGCGCCACCCGGGTCGGCTACCTGCTCAAGGACCGGGTCGCCGACATCGAGGAGTTCGTGGACGTTCTGCGCCGGGTGGCGGACGGGGGAGCGGCCATCGACCCGGAGGTGGTCGCCCAGCTGCTCAGCCGCCGCCGCGACAGCGCCCTGGAGCGGCTCACCCCCCGGGAGGCCGAGGTGCTGGGGGTGATGGCGGAGGGGCTCAACAACGCGGGGATCGCGGCGCGGCTGACCGTCACCGAACGCGCGGTCGAAAAACACATCAGGTCGATCTTCACCAAGCTCGATCTGGGCCAGGACGACCACGACCACCGCCGGGTCCAGGCGGTCCTGCGGTATCTGCGCGGCGGCGAACGGATCTGAGGCCAGGACACGGAGGAGGGCGCGGGCCCTCCCCGGAGAGGAGACGACGTGACATTCAAGGCGCGGGGCCTGTACGCCTCGTCGAGCAAGGAGCCGGGCGGGTTCCGCGCGGGGCCGTGGATGCTGCTGGGCGCCGTGCTCGTGGTGGTGCTGATCGGGGTCACGGTGGTCTCGGTCCTGGCCAGCGTGACCGTGGACCGTGACCGGCGCCTGGACTCCTTCGCCCAGACCGCGTTCCTGACGATCGAGAACGACACCGCGGGTGAGGTGACCGTCAGGGCCGGCGCGGACGAGCTGGTACTGGACCGGACGCTGCGGGCGGGGCCGTTCCAGGAGCCGGAGGAGGACGTGGCGGAGGAGGACGGCGGCACCCTCGTCGCGGCCGAGTGCGAGGGCCTGTGGTTCCTGGGCGGTGACTGCGCGGTGGACTACGACGTGACCGTGCCGGAGGGGACCGAGGTGACGGTGAGCACCGTCAGCGGCCGGGTCCGGGTGGAGAACGTCAACGGCACGCTGGATCTGTCGAGCACCAGCGGTGCCGTGGTGGTGCGCGGCAACGTCGGTGACGTGGCGGCCTCCTCGACCTCGGGTGCCGTGGAGCTGTCGGGGGTGGAGGGTGCGGTCGCGGCCCGGACCACCTCGGGCGGTATCACGGCCTCCGGTGCGGGGGAGGCGCTGAGCGCGGAGTCGGTCTCCGGCGGCGTGGACGTGTCGGGTTTCGCCGCGCGGGTGGTGGAGGCGGCCTCCACCAGCGGGTCCGTCGCCGTGGGCGGGGGTTTTGAGTCGGCTGAGGTGTCGACGACCTCGGGCGGTGTCGAGGTGGTCACCGACGAGCCCTTCACGCTGCTGTCGGTGGACTCCACCAGCGGTTCGGTCCGGTTGCGGGTCCCGGAGGGCTCTTACACGGTGACCGGGGAGTCGACGTCGGCGGGGCGTGACATCGGTGTGGACACCTCCCCCGACGCCGGGGCGCGCATCGACGTCAACACGGTCAGCGGGTCGGTGGACCTCCAGGTGGTCTGAGGGTCACCGTTCGAAGCGCAGCGCCGCCCAGTCCGAGTCGATCGGGACCTGGGCGGTGCTGCGCCAGCCGGCTTCGCAGAGCACGTCCCATCCCTGGTCGGCGGTCAGGTCGGTGATGATGGTGCCGCCGCGTTGGGGGAAGCACATCCACAGCCGGGTGCGGGGGCCGGTCAGGTCCATGACGGGGGGTGCCTCGCGGTTGACCGTGCCCCGGTCCAGGACGAACAGGTGGATGTCGTCGTAGTCGGCGCCCTCGATGGGGCCCAGGTCGATGTGGATGTCCTGCGGTGGCTCCAGCAGGCGCAGGTAGCGTTCGGGCGCGTTGAGGACGAGCAGTCGGTCCCCGGGACGCACCCCCAGTCTCTGGGCGAGTGTGTCCGACATTCCCCCTCCGTTCGGTGACCCGCGCGAGCGATCCTCCCGACACCGTACGGGCCCGGAGCGCCGAAACCGAGCGGCATCCCCCACTCGACCGTGACATGACCGGGTTTTTAGGATTGTCGTCATGACAGATGGTGAAGGCGGGCTGCGTTGGGGCGTCATCGGTACGGGTGGGATCGCCCACTCCTTCCTGGAGGCGCTGCGGGCCACGCCCACGGGGCGGGTGACGGCGGTGGGGTCGCGTTCGGCGGAGCGGGCGCGGACGTTCGCCGACACGTGGGGGATCGCGGTGAGTCACGGCGGTTACGCGGAGCTGGCCCGCGACGAGGACGTGGACGTGGTGTACGTGGCCACCCCGCATCCGTGGCACCACTCGCACGCGCTGATGTGCCTGGAGGCGGGCAAGCACGTGCTCGTGGAGAAGCCGATGGCGATGAACGCCCTCCAGGTCGCGGAGATGGTGGCGGCGGCCCGTTCCGGAGGGCTTTTCCTCATGGAGGCGATGTGGACCCGTTACCTTCCCGCCTACCGGCTGGCCCGTGACCTGGTGGCCGACGGGATGATCGGCCGGTTGTGCTCGCTGTCGGCGGAGTTCGGGATCAACGTGCCCTTCGACCCCGACCACCGGTTGTTCAACGCCGAGCTCGGTGGTGGCGCGCTGTTGGACCTGGGTGTGTATCCGTTGGCGCTGGCCACCGACTTCCTGGGGGATCTCACCATCGTGGGGGCGACCCGGCAGCTGTCCCCCGACCGGATGGTGGACACCCACACCACCGTCCTGGCCCGCGGTGAGGGCGGGGTGGCGGCCACGTTGAGTTGCGCGTCGCGTTCGACGATGCCGGGCCGTGCGGTGCTGGTGGGCACCGAGGGGTGGTTGGAGATGGACCGTGTGTGGGCGCCGACCGAGGTGGTGGTGCACCGGGACGGTCGTGAGCCGGAGGTGTTCCACCGCCCCTACCGCGGTAACGGGTACGTGCACGAGGCCGAGGAGGTCGCGCGGTGCGTGGCCCGGGGGTTGTCGCAGAGCCCGGACATGCCGTGGTCGGAGAGTCTGCGGTTGGCGCGGCTGATGGACCTGGTCCGCGACGTGGGCGGGTTCGTCGACCAGGACGCGGAGTCGGTCGCGGGCTGAGTCCGGGGGGCGGCCCCTCGGCGCCGGGACCGGCGCCTTCTCAGAACCGAGGGGGCGGCAGCAGGCCGGAGGCGCCCGCCGCCGTCGGTGTCGCGGTCCTGACGTCCTCGGTGTGGTCGTGGAAGGGGCGGATGTCGTTCGGGGTGCGGTGGTGGCGCAGGCGTGCCCGGACGCGGCGGGCGGCGGCCAGCCGGGCGAGCACGTGGATGTTGGTGCGCGCCACGACCAGGACGGCGTCCCTGGGGCCGATGGCGTCGTCGAAGTAGCCGTCGATGCCGGTGTCGCCGCTGCGTGGCCGGGTTCCGTAGATGTCTCCGTCGAACATGCGGTAGGCGTCGCGGACGACCAGGGTGTCGGGGTGCAGGCGCGGGCCGTCGCCCAGCCATTCGGCGGCCTCCCCGGCCAGGCGGCGGACCAGCCCGGGCAGGGTGCGGTGCCGGTCGGGGAAGACGCGGTGGGCGCCCAGGCCCCGGCGCCACCCCGCGTAGACGGCCGGGTGGCGGGTGCGCAGGACCACGTAGGTGTTGGACAGGGGGTGGGCGAGGACCTCGCGGGTGAGGAAGTGGGTCATCAGCGCCGCGGACAGGCCGAAGCGGCGGTGGGCGGGAACCACACCGGCGGCGTCCAGGTACAGGGAGCGTCGGGAGGCCAGGCGGAGGCGGTGGTAGCCGCCCCAGCCGACGGGGGTGTCGTCCGGGCCGAGGATGAGGGCCAGGGTGGTGATCTGGTCGAAGAAGCCGGAGTGGACGCGGGTGCGCCAGTAGCTGGAGTGGTCGGCGCCGAAAGCGCGTTCGGCCAGGCCGCACAGGGTGGTGTGGAGGCGGTCGCGGCTGCGGGAGGACAGGGCGCGGGGGTGGTCCCAGCGGGCGACGCGGTAGCCGGGGGTCAGGTCGTGGAGGGTCGGCGGGTGGCTGAGGTGCCGCAGTTCGGGGCACTGGAGTCGGGTGGGCACGCACACCCCTACTTTCGTTACTCTACGGAGACAAGCAACTCCTTAACGTAGCGGTTCGGTGGTGGTGCGTGGGGCCACTTTTCCGAAGTCGGCCCCGGACGCGCCCCTCTCGGGGGTGTCGGAGCGGTGTCAGCGCCGGGCGGAGGCGCGCCGGAGGCGGGCGGCCAGCAGCGCCATCTGCTCGCGGAGCTCGTCGGGTTCCTCCACCTCCATGTCGATGTCGAGCGTGCCCAGGTAGCACGCCATGTACGGGTAGGAGATCCCGGCGCACACCAGGACGCAGCTGTGCTCGTCCACCGGTTCGATGGTGCCGAACCACCCGCCCGTGCGGCGGGCGGCCTCCTCGGCGGACGCGAACAGGCGGACCCGCGCCCTGTCCGGCCACATGTGCACGTCCATGCGCTCGGCCAGGTAGGCGGCCACGCCCTGCTCCGGGGGGTCGCGGGGCGGGACGCGCGGCCCGGTGGGGGGCAGCGGTCGCATCCGGTCCACGCGGAAGGTGCGCCAGTCGTCGCGATCGTTGTCCCAGGCCACCAGGTACCAGCGCCGCCCCCGGGCGACCAGGCGCAGGGGTTCGACCGTGCGGCGGGTGGGGCTCTGGTCGTGGCGCCGGTAGTCGAACCTGAGCCGTTCACTGTCGCGGCAGGCGGAGGCCACCAGCGCCAGGCTGTCGGCGTCGACGGCGGGCCTCTCGGCGGGCATGGGGACGGTGAAGGCGCCCAGGGCGTCGACGCGGCGGCGCAGGCGTGCGGGCAGGACCTGGAGGAGTTTGGCCAGGGCGCGTACCGAGGTCTCCTCGATCCCCGTCACCCCGCCCTGGGCTGCGGTGCGCAGCCCCGCGGCGACGGCGACGGCCTCGTCGTCGTCCAGGAGCAGCGGCGGCAGGGCGGCCCCGGCACCCAGTCGGTAGCCGCCTCCGGCGCCCATGTCGGCCTCGATGGGGTAGCCGAGCTCGCGCAGGCGGTCGATGTCGCGGCGCACGGTGCGCGGGCTGACCTGCAGGCGGTCGGCGAGGTCGGACCCCGGCCACTCCCGGCGGGTCTGGAGCAGGGACAGCAGACGCAGCAGGCGCGCCGAGGTCGCTTTCATCGGGCTTCCTCCGAGGCGGTGGCGGGAAGGGGTCGTCAGCACGGTCGGGACGCGTGCCCCCTGTGCGCGCACGCAGTCTGCCGGGGGTGGGGGACGGTCGTTGTCCCCCACCCCCGGGGTCGGGTGATCCGTCGCGACCGGGCCCGGGGCCGGTTCAGACCACGGCGACCGCCTCGACCTCGACCAGCTGGTCGTCGTAGCCCAGGACGGTCACGCCAAGCAGGGTGCTGGGGGCGTCGTGGTCGCCCATGTGGGCGCGGACCACGTCCCAGGCCGCCACGAGGTCCTCCTGGCGGTCGGAGGCCACGTACACCGTCGTCTTGACGATGTCGGTCAGGTCCGCGTCGACACCCCGGAGCGCCGTGCGCAGGTTGCGCATCACCCGCTCGGCCTGGCCCGCGTAGTCGCCCACGGCGACGGTGGCGCCGTCCTCGTCCAGGGGGCAGGCGCCGGCGGTCCACACCACGGTGCCGCCGGTGTTGGGCGCCGTGGCCGCGTAGGCGTAGTCCACGTGCTGGGTCAGGGTCCCGTTGCGGATCAGGGTGACCGCGCTCAAAGTCCACCTCCGTATCGTCGTTGACTGCCCCGGCAACGGGTGCGGTGGCGGCCTGGTTCCCGGTGGGGCGGAGTGTGGTGGAGGTGGCGTGAAGGTCACCTGTCGGGGGCGTGGGGCAGGTCGCCCAGCCAGTCGCGCGGTCCGCCCCGGGCCAACCTGCGCAGGAAGGCCAGGACCCCGGCGGCGCCGCTGGCCCAGCCGCCGCCCGGTTCGCGGGTGTGGTCGAGGAAGAGGGGGGAGTCGGGGCCGCCGTCCGACCGCACCAGGGCCAGTCCCGCCACGTCCACGGCGGCGTCGCGGTGGGCGGTGTCCCCGGTGTGCGCGGCGGTGTCCAGGAGGAACTCGCCGATGCCCGCCAGGCCGCAGCACTGGCCGGTGACGGCGACCCGGGGGGCGTGTGTGTAGCAGCGGCGTGCGGCCAGTGCCGCGAGGTCGGTCAGGTGGGGGCGGCCGGTGTGGGCGCCGCCGCGGAGCAGGACGGTGCCGATACCGGCCAGCCCCTGGCACGACGACAGGGTCATGGGGCGGGCGGTGGCGTGGTCGGCCTGTTCCAGCAGGGGCGGCAGGAGGTGGGCGAGGGTCTCCAGACCGGCGGTTGCCTCGGCGCGGGCGTCGGGGTCGCCCGCGGCCGCGTCCAGGCACAGCAGGGCCAGGGTCACGCCCGCCAGTCCGTGGGCCAGGCCCAGGTGGGTGGCGGTGGCGTCGTGGTCGTCCGGGTCGGGTGGGCGGGCGCTGACGGCGGCGGCCGATCCGGTGTCGACGAGGGCCCGGGCGCCGCGCCGGGCCAGGTCGAGGCGGGTCCGGTCCCCGGTCAGGCGCCACAGGTGCAGCTGTGCCAGGACGATCCCCGCCAGTCCGGCGGTGTGGTCGGTGGCGGGGACGGTCTCGGGGACGGTGCGGGCCAGGGGCCGGACCGCTTCGGTGAGGGTGGGGTCGCCGAGTTCGCGGGCGGCCGTGGCCAGGAACACGGCCGTGCCGCAGGCGCCGAGTTGCAGTCCGGGCGGGGTGGGGCGCAGGGCCGAGAAGCCCGAGGTCCAGTGGGCGAGGGCGTGGGCCAGGGAGCGGGAGCGGGGGTCGTGGTGGTGGAGGAGTTCCATGCCGATCCCGGCCGCCCCCTGGTACTGGTTGGTGGGGCTGGGGGTGCCCGCCGGGGAGCGGTCGCGGCCGGTGAGCAGGGTGCGGGCGGCCTCGTGGGTCTGTTCCAGCGCCGCGGTGAGGAGCGCGTCCACGCGGGCGGGGGTGAGGGCGTAACGGGGGTCGGGGCTCGGGGGCGCGGTGACCTGGCCGACGCGGAGCCGGTGCATGGCCTGGACGCGCCGGTCGGGGTCGGGTGACATCAGGTCGGGGATCAGCCCGGCCACGGCGGGGGTGCGGTCGCCCAGGGCGGCGAGGAGGGTGCGGGCCCGGCCGTCGTCGGGTATGCCCCGCCTGGCGCGGGAGGGCGGGTCGATGCCGGTGACGGCGTAGAGGAGGGTGGCGCCCAGGGAGTGGAGGTCGTCCTCGGTGCGGGCGGGCTGGCCGCGTTCCTGTTCCGGGGAGGAGTAGCCGGGTGTCCAGCCCCGGGGCGGGTCGGGGTCGGGGGCGTCGACGGTGTGGCTGATCTCGAAGTCGACCAGGCAGGGGTGGCCCTGGTCGGTGATGACGACGTTCTTGGGGGCCAGGTCGCGGATGAGGACGCCGCGGGCGTGCACGGCGTCGACCAGGCGGGTGAGACGGGCGGCCAGACGGTTGGGGTCGCGGTCGGCGGTGGTGTAGGTGCCGTGGGTGGCCACGTCGGTGCGCAGGTCCCGGGGACCGAGGTCGGTGGTGGCGAGGAACTCGTCGGCGCCGTGGCGGAAGTGGTCCACGACGCGGGGGATGCCGTCGATGCCCTCCAGGCGGCGTAGGACGGCGGCTTCGGCGCGCAGCCGGTGGCGGGCGTCGCGGGTTCCGGTGGGGTTCTCGTCGGTGTGGGCGCGGCGTTCCTTGATCACGACCGCCTGCCCGGTGGCGGTGTCGGTGGCGCGGTAGACGCCGCCCGCGGCGGTGTGGGTGATGGCGCCGGGGACCAGGAAGCGGCCGCCGAGCAGGAGGGGGGAGGGGGGTTCGGTCTCGGGGGCGGGCAGGCGGCCGGTGAAGGGGTCGGGGGTCCAGGTGGGGGCGTGGTAGCGGCCGTCGGCTCCGCCGGGTTGGGGGCGTCCCTGGTCGTCGTGGACGACCAGGTGGAGGTCGCCGTTGTCGTCGGTGGCGCAGGTGGCCTCGAAGGGGGCGTAGCGGTAGTAGACGGGGGCGTCGGGGCGGAGTCGGCGGTCGCTGTGGACGCGGGGGCCCGTCAGGCCGACGAGTTCGGCGGCCAGTTTCTCGGCCAGGTCGGTGACGTGTTCGCGTGGGGGGTAGACGGTGATGGCCTTGCCCACGGCGCCGGGGCGGGAGTGGTGGGAGTTGAGTTCGCGCAGGATCTCGGTGGTGCGCGCGAACTTGAACCGGCAGGGGGTGCGCAGCAGGAGGGGGAGGGTGCGGTCGAGGGTCTCGACCAGGGTCGTGGGGCGGGCGGAGATGTGGATCTTCCACCCTTGGGGTGGGAGGTCGAGGCCGGGGAGGGTGACGTCGGTCCAGGTCGTGTAGTCGGTGATCACGCGCCCGGCCCGGCGGACGCGCTCCTCCAGGGCGGGGGTGCGGATTCGGGTGCCGTCGTGCTCGCGCACCGTCGGTCTCCCTGTCGGTGTCGGGGGAGGAGTGGCCGCCGGGTGGGGAGGCCACCCCTCTGTCGGAGTCGCCCCGGGGGTGGGGCGGGGACGTGCGCGGTCATCGCCGGGGTCGGCTCAGGTCCGCGGTGTCGTGGATCGGGCGGGTGTTCAGAAGGTGGCTCCGTCGCAGCGGATGGTCCAGCCGCTGATGCAGGTGCGGATGCAGTCGAGGTTGAGCTGGTCGGCGATGAGCTCGGTCTCGGCTCCGAGGGAGACGAGGGGGGTGGTGTCGAGCGTTCCGGCGTCGCGGGGCAGGTCCTGCGCTGACATGGGTTCCTCCCGTTCAGCTACTGATTGTGAGAGGCAAGCTACCTCGTGTAGCTTTGCCGAAGACTTCAATCCCCTCTGTGACGCGCGGAAAACGGTTCGGTCACCGGATCACCCCACCTGGCCGCCAGGTCGCGTCCGGTTTGGCCCCATGAGGAGTGAATTGGAACCCGAAACTCCCCCCATGCCCTCGATGGGAGTGATGGCCGCAATGCGCCAGGCCGCCACGCCCGAATCCCCCCCGCAGGTGCCCGCCATCCGGGCCGAGGGGCTCGTCAAGACCTTTCCCGGAGTGGAGGCCGTGCGTGGGCTCGACCTTCTCGTGCACCCCGGGGAGATCTTCGGTCTGCTGGGCCCCAACGGTGCCGGGAAGTCGACCACGATCTCCATGCTGTGCGCGCTGACCCGGCCCACGGCCGGTGGACTGTGGGTGGCCGGGCACGACGTGCGCACCCGGCCGGCCGCCGTCCGCCGCTCCATCGGGGTGGTCTTCCAGGAGACCACCCTGGACGACAAGCTCACCGTCGAGGAGAACCTGCGGATCCACGCCGTCCTGTACGGGGTGCCGCGTCGCCGCGCGCGGGCGCGGGTCACCGCCATGCTCGCGCTCACCGAACTGGCCGACCGGCGCCGCAGCCGGGTGGGCACCCTCTCGGGTGGGATGAAGCGCCGCCTGGAGATCGCGCGCGGCCTGCTGCACGGCCCCCGGGTGCTGTTCCTGGACGAGCCGACGGTGGGCCTGGATCCGCACAGCCGCGCCGAGGTGTGGCACCACGTGCACCGCATGCGCCGCGAGTCGGGCGCCACCGTCCTGTTGACCACGCACCACCTGGCCGAGGCCGACCACTGCGACCGGTTGGCCATCCTCGACCACGGCCGTGTCGTGGCCCTGGGGTCGCCCGAGGAGCTGCGCGCCAGGATCGGCCGGGACAGCGTCCGGGTGCGCACCGCGGCCCCCGAACGCGACGCGCGCACCCTGGCCGACGGTCTGGGGGTGCGCCCGGCCGTGGTCGACGGACAGGTGGTGGTGCGGGTCGAGGACGGGGCGGCCATGCTGCCCCGGATCGTGACCGCCCTGGAGGGGGCGGTCACCTCCGCGACCGTGTCCAGGCCGAGCCTGGACGACGTGTTCCTGCACTACACGGGGCGCAGCCTGGCTTCCGCGGACGGCGAGGGGAGGGCGCGATGATCCACGCGTCGCCGCGGGAGGTCGGCACGCGCCTGGCCGGGGAGGCGCGTGCGGTGGGGGCCGTGTGGCAGCGGGAGATGATCACCTTCGGCCGTGAGCGCCTGCGGCTGGTGATCAGTCTGCTCCAGCCGCTGCTGATCCTGGTCTCGCTCGGCATCGGCCTGGGCGCGGTGGTGCCCGACGGGGGGTCGGGGATCGGATATGTGACGTTCCTGTTCCCGGGGGTGCTGGTGATGGCGATCCAGGCACCCGCGTTCGCCTCGGGCGCCTCGATCCTGTGGGACCGCGAGTTCGGGTTTTTGCGGGAGATGCTGGTGGCGCCGGTGCGTCGTGAGTCGCTGCTGCTCGGCAAGGTGCTGGCGGGTACGGTCACGGCCACCTGCCACGGAGCGGTGCTGCTGGTCTTCGCGGGCGCCGCGGAGGTGCCCTACGACCCGGTGCTGTTGGCGTCGTTCGTGGCCGTGTTGGCGCTCGCGGCGTTCGCGATGACGTCGCTGGGGGCGCTGCTGGCGGTGTCGCTGCCCAGCCCGCAGACCTTCCAGGCGGTCACCGGGTTGCTGTTGGGGCCGCTGGTGTTCCTGTCGGGGGCGTTCTTCCCGCTCAGCGGTCTGCCGTCGTGGCTGGACGCGCTCACCGCGCTCAATCCGTTGACGTACGCGGTGGACGCGGCGCGCCACGTGCTGGCCGCGCGGTTGCCGGGTGAGGCGCCGGTGGGGCTGTTCGAGGGGTTGCGGGTGTGGGGGTCGCGGGTGCCGGTTTCGGTGGAGCTGGCGGTCCTGGCGGGTTTCGCGGTGTTGTGCCTGGTGGTGGCGGCGCGCCGGTTCTCCCGTCCCGACCAGTGAGGGGCGCGGCGGTCGGAGGCGGGTGCCGGTGCGGGGCGGGCGCGTGCTCGACGAGGCGGCCTACACCCCGCGGGTCTGGTCCCGGTCGGGGATCAGGACGCTCAGGCAGGTGACGCAGCCCTCCATCTTCTCGAACTCCGAGACGTCCACCGGAAGCACCCGCCAGTGCTCGGCGGTCAGTTCGTGGATGGTGCCGGGTGCGGCCGCGCTGACCAGGACGTCGCGTCCGCCCAACGGCAGCACGTGCGCCCCCGGTTCCTCGGGGGCGCGCCGGACCGGGGGCAGTGCCGAGGTGTCCACCAGATCGGGCAGCCCGATCAGCGACCCGTCGGGAAGCGCGGTCACCGCCGACTTCAGGTGCAAGGCCGCTCCGAGCCCGACCCGCCTGACCTCGCGGCCGAGTGGCTTGAGCAACCGCGCCAGCTGGTCGGCCCCCTCGGTGTCGGTGCGCCCGCCCACCCCGACGTAGACGGTCTCACCCACCTGGAGCACGTCCCCGCCGTCCAGGGTGCCCGGGGCCTCCACCCGGGCCACCCGCAGGCCCAGGGAGCGGAGCGCCGCCTCCACGCCCTCCACCTCGCCCCGGCGCTCCTCGGCGCCCGGGCGCGTCAGCACCGCCAGGTCCGCGCAGACGACCACGGTGTCCTCGATGAACACCGAGTCCGGGTGGTCCGGGGCCGGGTCGACCTCGACCACCCGCCATCCGGCCGAGGCCAGCGCCTCCTGGTAGACGACGAACTGGCGCATGGCCAGCACGGGGTCCACGGGGGAGCGGGGGAGGTGGGTGAGGATGCCCCGCTCCATCTGCGGGCTGGGCCTGCGGGTGAGGACCATCCCCGGGCTGGTGAATCCGTCCACGTGCGTGACCTCCCGGAGGTTCGGGGTCGGGGTGCGGGAGAGCTCAACGTACCGCGCGACCGTCCCGGACCCCGGGCGCGGCACGCGGGTCGTCCGTCTTGTCCGCGGGCCCCGTGCGCGGCAGGGTGAGCACATGGACGTGATCGTTGTCGGTGGCGGGATCGTGGGGATGAGCGCGGCCTTCCACCTGGCCAGGAAGGGTGTGTCCACCGCGCTGGTGGACGCCGCGCACACGGGGCAGGCGACCTCGGCGGGGACCGGGGTGGTCTTCCCCTGGCCCTTCCCCTGGGACTCCGCGCCCCTGTGGGAGTTCAAGGCGCGCGCCGCCGCGCACTACCCGGAGCTGATGGCCGAGCTGGCCGAGGACGGGCACGTGACCGGGTACGAGGTGGTCGGCGGCGTGTCGGTGGACCGGGAGGGGGACGACGCCGGGTACGACCTGATGCGGACCCTGGCCGAGCGGCCGGAGTTCGCCACGATGGGGCGGGTGGAGCGGTTGGCGCCGGGCGAGGCGACCCGTCTGTTCCCCCTGGTGCCCGAGGGGTACGGGGGTGTGCGTATCGAGGGCATGGCCCGCCTCGACGGGCGTCGGGCGCGTCAGGCGTTGTTCGACGCCGCCGAGGAGCGGGGGCTGCGGTACTTCAAGGGCGAGGCGCACCTGTCGTGGAACGGTCACCGGGTGACCGGGGTGAGCGTGGGCGGCGACGAGTTGGCGGCCGACGTGGTGGTGGTCGCCGCCGGGGCGTGGTCGGCGCGTCTGCTGGCGGTGGCGGGGGTGGATCTGCCGGTGTTCCCGGTGCGCGGCCAGATGACGCACTTCGCGCTGCCGGGCCGTGACACGCGGTCCTGGCCGGTGGTGCGGTTCGGTGAGCGCGAGTTCTTCGTGTGCGCGTTCGGCCCCGACCGGGTGGTCACGGGTGGCACGGTCGAGCCCGAGGTCGGGTTCGACCGGCGGGTGACGGCCGGGGGGCTGCTGCGCAACCTGTCCACGGCGGTGGAGGTGTTGCCGGGGTTGGCCGAGGCCACGGTCGTGGAGACCAGGGTGGGGTTCCGGCCGGGCACGCACGACGGCCGTCAGCTGCTGGGGCCGATCGGGCGGCTGCCGGGGGTCGTGGTGGCGACGGGGCTGGGGCCGGAGGGGTTGACGTTCGGCCCGTACCAGGGCTGGGTCGCGGCCCGGCTGGCGTTGGGGCAGGACCCGGGGCTGGATCTGGCGGAGTTCCGCCCCGACCGCCCGCAAGGTGAGTGACCCATGTCACGGAAATTGGTGCTGATTTCCGTTTGACATTTTCGCGAAATCGCTTGCTAGAACTTGATTTTCGGCCTTGAGAACATCTGGGCAAGCCGATATTCTGAGGAGTTTTGGTGAGCGAGAGAATGCCGGTCCGCTACCTCCGTGTCGTCGCGGCGCGCCCCCTCGCGCCGCACATGGTGCGGGTGACCTTCACCGGCGACGACCTGACCGGCCCGTCCCTGGGCGGGCCCGACCGGCAGGTCAAGCTCTACTTCCCCCGTCAGGGGCAGGAGGTGCCCCGGCTGCCGCGCCCCGACGGGGACCTGACGTCCTGGTACCGGTCCTACACCGCCCTGCCCGACGACGAACGCCCCTGGATGCGCGGTTTCACCCTGCGCGGGCACGATCCCGAGCGCGGCACCGTCGACATCGACTTCGTCGTGCACGGCGACTCCGGTCCCGCCACCCGCTGGGCGCGTCGGGTCCGCCCCGGCGCGGTCCTGGGTATGTTCGGCCCCTCCGCGGAGTTCGCCTCCCCCTTCGACACCACCACCCCCGACTGGCTGCTCCTGGCCGGTGACGAGACCGCCCTGCCCGCGGTGGGCAGCCTGCTGGAGAGCCTGCCCGAGGGGCGGCGCGCCGTGGTCCTGGTCGAGGTCCGCGACGCCGCCGAAGAACTCCCCCTGTCCACGCGCGCCGACCTGGACCTGCGGTGGATCCACCGCGGGGACGCCGCGCACGGCGAACGTCTGGTGGCCGCGGTGCGCGCCGCCGACCTGCCGTCGGGGCGGATGGGGGCCTGGCTCGCGGGCGAGGCGGGCATGGTCCGCTCCCTGCGCCGCCATCTGGTGGACGAGCGCGGTGTACCCAAACGGGACATCGACTTCGCCGGGTACTGGCGGCGCTCCCTGACCCAGGACGACGCCCCCACGGCCGAGGACATGGCCGAGGCCCGGGAGAAGCTGGAGTCGGCCCGGGGACGGTAGGTCGGGAGCCGCGGGCGCGGCGCGCCCCGCGGCCCGCGAGGGGTCGGATCCTCCGCCGGGGGAGTCGGCCCCTCGCGCTGTGGCGCACCCTCACCCCGCTCTCCGACACACCTGATCACGGTCATGGTCCACCCGCTCCCGAGTGCGCAGACCCTGGCGATGCCGTGAGTGCCCGGTTCGCGGGCGTCCGGCGGGAGGGGAGGGGCGCGTGAGCGATGTCGACGCGACCGTCGTCGGCGACGCGGCGCCTCCCGACCGAGCGTCTCTCGGGGGAGGCACCTGGTCAGGAGCCGGAAGGCTTCGTCCTCAGTCCAGCCTCCTGAGCAGTTCGGCGGCCAGCGGGGCCGAGGACGCCGGGTTCTGGCCGGTGACCAGGTTGCGGTCCACGACCACCTTGGGCGCCCAGGGCTCGCCCTCCCGCACCAGAACACCGGCCTCGGTGAGACGGTCCTGGAGCAGCCACGCGGCCCTGTCGGCGAACCCGGCCTGGGCCTCCTCGGCGTTGGTGAAGGCCGCCACCCGGTAACCGGCGAAGGCGTTGGTGCCGTCGGCCCTGGTCGCCGCCAGGAGCGCGGCGGGGGCGTGGCAGACCACGCCGAGTGGCATCCCGCTCTCCAGGGCGCGGATGAGCAGTGCCCCGGAGTCGTCGTTGACCGCCAGGTCCTCCATCGGTCCGTGGCCGCCGGGGTAGTAGACCGCGTCGTGGTCGGCGGGGTCCGCCTCCTCCAGCCTGACCGGGCGCCGGAGTTCGGCCATCGCCGCCAGGGAGGACCTCATCCGGTCGGCGCCCTCCTGGCCGCCGTTGGCCTCGGGCGCCAGGCTGCCCTGGTCCACGGGCGGGACGACCCCGCCGGGGGTGGCGACGGTGATCTCGTGGCCCGCGGCCCTGAACGCCTCGTAGGGGACCACGGCCTCCTCGGCCCAGAACCCGGTGGGGTGCTTGGTCCCGTCGGCCAGCGTCCAGTGGTCGGCGCCGGTCATCACGAAAAGGATCTTCGACATGGTGCGTTCCCTCCGGTGGGGTGGGCCGTCACGGCCCGCGGTGTGTGCTGGCGCACCCCGACGACCCGTGGTCCACGGCACGTGGATGCGGGACGTCAGGGCGGCGACGAGTCGAAACTAGACACCTATCCCATAGGCGTCCAATGGAAAAACGAATGTCTGGCATCAATTTTCCTATGGCTTTCCGGGGGTAGGACGCAGCTCGGAGCGTGCTGCCGGGAACATGACCCGCAACGAAACCGGCGCACCGTCCACCATGCGCGCGATCAGCCGGGACACCCGCGGAGGCCCCGAGGTCCTCACCGAGCGGACTTCGCCGAGGACGTCGACGTGGTGCTCGACCCGCTCTCCGGCCTCGCCCGGGCGGGCGGGCGCGTGGAGACCATGCTGGTCGAGGCCGACCACACCGGGATGCGGGCGATCGCGGACCTGGTCGAGTCCGAGGGGCTGCGCGCCCGCGTCGACATGACCTTCCGGCTCGAACAGGCCGCCCAGGCCCACGGCCTTCGGGGAGACGAACCGGACCACGGGCAGGATCGTGCCGGTGGTGTGGGGCGCGGGCGCGGCTCCACCGGTTCGGCCGGTGCGTTCGCCAGGATGACCTGGTGGGAGAACCTGCTGGGGAGAGGCGGAAGCCGGTGGAGGCCGAGACCGTGACGAGCCTGACGCCGCTGCTGGTCATCGTGACCGCCGCGGTGGTGGCACCCCTGGTGGTCGACGTGCTCGGCCGCTGGGTGGTGCTTCCCGGGGTCGTGCTGGAGATCGCGTTGGGCATTCTCATCGGCCCGTCGGGGTTCGGGCTGGTCGAGGAGACCGACGTCATCACGGCGGCCTCCGGTATGGGGCTGGCCCTGTTGATGTTCATGGCCGGTTACGAGATCGACGTGTCCCGGGTGGGCGGGGGGACGCTGCGCCGGGCAGGGGCGGCCTGGGCGTGCGCGCTCGGACTGGGGCTGGGCGCGGCCTGGCTGCTGCTCGGCTGGTCGCAGACGGCGCTGATCGTCGGATTGGCCCTGACCACCACGGCGCTGGGGACGGTCCTGCCGATCCTGCGCGACTCCGGGGTGATCGGCTCGGCGTTCGGCGCGCGCGTGCTGGCCTCGGGGACGGTGGGGGAGTTCGCGCCCATCGTGGTGATCTCCCTGCTGCTGAGCGGCTACCGGCCGCTGACCGGATCGCTTCTGCTGTTGGCCTTCTTCGCCGTGGCCGCGCTGGCCGCCTGGCGGATGACCCGGGGGACCTCCGCGCGGATGCAGCGGCTGGTCCGGGTGACCCTGGGCACCAGCACCCAGCTCGCGGTCCGGTTGTGCCTGCTGGTGGTGGTGTTCATGCTGTGGGTGTCCACGGTTCTGGGGCTGGACAGCGTCCTGGGGTCCTTCGCGGCGGGGATCATCGTCCGGGTGATGCTGTTCAACAACCACCCCGGGGAGGTCGAGGAGGTCGAGGCGCGGATGACGGCCGTGTCCTACGGCGTGTTCATCCCGGTGTTCTTCGTGGTGACCGGGGTGCGGTTCGATCTGGCGGCGCTGGTGTCGGACTGGGGCGCGGTCGCGACCGTGCCGATGTTCCTGGTCCTGTTCCTCCTGGTCAGGGGGGTTCCGGTGTGGCTTCTGTGCCGCAGGGGGTTGAGTGGGCATGAGGGTGTGGCGTTGGCGCTGTTCTCCGCCACGGCGCTGCCCCTGCTCGTGGTGCTGACCACCATCGGGACGCGCGCCGGTGAGATGAACTCGGCGCACGCGGCCGCGCTGATCGGCGCGGGCATGCTCTCGGTCCTGATCTTTCCGCAGATCGGCCTGGCGCTGGTCGGGCGCGCGCGGGTGCGGGCCCGGACGGAGGAGGCCGCCGCGACGGACGGGTAGCCGTGCCCGTGCGTCGCGGCGCGGCGCGGCCGGATGAGTAGTCCTACTCAGGCGGTCCGGGCGCGGACGGGCCAGGATGGACGCATGAGCACCCCCAACACGCGCCCCCGGTCCACCTCGCAGTTCTACCTCCAGTCGATCATCGCCTTCGCCGTCTCCTCCCTGGGAGCGGGCGCGGGCATCGCCTACCTGCCCGTCGACCTGTGGATGCGCGCCTTCCTCGGGATGAGCCTGCTGTTCGTGATCACCTCGACCTTCACCCTGGCCAAGTGCGTGCGCGACCGTCAGGAGGACGCGATCGCGGAGGAGATGGCCCAGCAGTACCAGCAGATGCCGGTCTGGAACGGTCAGGAGCCGCTCCACCAGCACCAGTAGCGGGTTCGGCGCTGGGTCCTCGTGGTGGCGCCGCAACCGGACGCGTCAGCGGGTCAGGCGTGGGGTGGAAGAGCGGCTCCGGCGCCCCGCTGGCGCGCCCCTGTGTTCCGTGCCGGTTCCATCACGCGGCCGGGGGGTTCGTCACCGGTCGCGCCGACTCGGCTGGATGCGCAGGTCCTCCTCCCTCCGCTCGGTGCCGTCCGGTGCCAGGTAGCCCACGCGCACGGGTTCGCGGGAGGCGTCGTCGACCACCGACAGGGGCGCGCCGTCCGGTTTGAGGTACTTGGACCCCCACTCCATCAGTGCGAGGACGACGGGTGTCAGGTCGCGCCCCTTCTGGGTGGGCACGTACTCGTACCGGGTGCGGCTGCCGGGCTCCTTGTAGGGCTGGCGGACGAGCAGCCCGGCCTCGGTCAGGTGTTTGAGCCGGGCGGCGGCGACCGCCTCGGTGACGCCGACCCGGGTGACGAACAGATCGAAGCGGCGTACGCCGAACAGCAGCGCCTCGCGCATGATCAGCAGGGAGGAGCGGGGGCCGAGGACTTCCAGGGCACCGGCGATGGCGCACTCGGTGGGACGCCAGGTGCGCGGGTCGGCCAGGACGTGGTCCAGCTTGATCGTCATACCCCAGAGCCTAGGCGGACCAGCTGACTTGACATTTCCATACCCAGCATCCTAGCTTCCTGACTATGGAAATCCATAGTCAGGATGTCGGTGGGGCCACCCGACGCGCCGTGTTCACCCCGGACTGGGCCGGATTCGGCGGAACCCACGGGGGTCTGGTCGCCGCCCACATGCAACAGGCCGCCGCCGACGTCTGCGGAGCCACACCCCGCTCCGTCACCGTCCACCTCCTGGACCCCGTCCCACCCGGAACCTTCGACATCCGCGTCCACACGCTGCGCGGCGGCCGCTCGGCCGCCTCGTCCGCCACCATCGACGGCCTGGCCACCGCGCTCATCCGCCAGACCCACGGGCCGGACTCCCCGCCGGCGGTCTGGCCGCACCACGCCCCGCCCCCGACCAACCGGCCCGACCCCGACTCCCTGGACCGCTTCACCCCGCCCGAGGACATCGTGCACTTCGGCCGCCACCTCGACATCCGCCCCCTCAGCGGCGCCCTCCCGCTCACCTCCGGAACCGAACCCTCCTACGAGGCATGGGTGCGGCTGGCGCCCGAGGCCGCCGACATCGGCCACCTGGACGAGAACGCCACCCGCCTGATCCTCATCGACGCCATGCCGCCGGGTCTGTTCGCCCTCTGGGACCGACCCGCCCCCGTGCCCACCCTCGAACTGTCCGTGCATCTGGCACCCTGCCGACCCGACGGACCCTGGTACCTCATCCGTCACCGCACCGTCTGGGCGTCCGAGGACCTGTGCGTCGACGAGACCGCCCTGCACACCCGAGACGGCCACCTCGCCGCCCAGGGGCGCCAACTGCGCCGCCTCATCCGGACCTGACCCACACCCCACCCCGACGCCAAGGACACCGCCATGCGAGAAGCCGTCATCGTCGACGCAGTCAGAACCCCCGTCGGCAAGGGCAAACCCACCGGCGCCCTACACGAGGTCAACGCCGTGGACCTGCTCGCCCACAGCCTCCGCGCCCTCATCGAACGCACCGGCCTGGACCCCGCCCTGGTGGACGACGTCATCGGCGGCGTGGTCACCCAGCACGGCGAACAGGCCGCCAACATGACCCGCCGCGCGCTCCTGGCCGCCGGGTTCCCCGAATCCGTGCCCGCCACCACCGTCGACCGCCAGTGCGGCAGCAGCCAACAGGCCGTCCACTTCGCCGCCCAGGGCGTCATCGCCGGCGCCTACGACATCGCCGTCGCCGCCGGGGTCGAGTCGATGGGCCGCGTCCCCATGGGCGCCAACCTGGCCGGATCCGCCGACCCGTTGGGGGAGGGCTTCGCCGAGCGCTACCCCGAGGGCCTGGTCGGACAGGGCATCGCCGCCGAACTCATCGCCGCGCGCTGGGGCGTCTCCCGGCAGCGGATGGACGAGTTCGCGCTCACCAGCCACGCCCGCGCCGCCGACGCCACCCGGCGCGGCGCGTTCGACACCCAACTCGTCCCCGTCAACGGGCTCACCACCGACGAGGGCATCCGCGAGGGCGGCACCCCGCAGACGCTCGCCGCCCTGCGCCCCGCCTACCGCGACGACGCCACGGCCGCCCGCTTCCCGCAGATCACCTGGAACGTCACCGCGGGCAACGCCAGCCCGCTCAGCGACGGCAGCGCCGCCGTGCTCATCATGGGCGCCGACACCGCCGCCGCCCTGGGCCTGACGCCCCTGGCCCGGCTGCACAGCTTCGCCGTGGCCGCGGACGACCCCCTCCACATGCTCACCGCGGTCATCCCCGCGACCCGCAAGGTTCTGGACCGCGCCGGGCTGTCCATGGACGACATCGACCTGTTCGAGATCAACGAGGCGTTCGCGTCCGTCGTCCTGGCCTGGGCCGAGGAGACCGGCGCCGACCCGGACCGGGTCAACGTCAACGGCGGCGCCATCGCGATCGGGCACCCGCTCGGGGCCAGTGGCGCCAGACTGATGACCACGCTCGTGCACGCCCTGCACGAGCACGGCGGCCGGTACGGGCTCCAGGCCATGTGCGAGGCGGGAGGACTGTCCAACGCGACCGTCGTCGAACGGATCTGACCCGGACACCTTCCAGGGCCGACCGGGCGGTCGGCCCTGCGGCGCCGCCTCCGTCAGGCGTTGGGCGGAAGAGCGGTTCCGGCGCCGCGCTGGCGCGCCCTGAGCAGGTCGTGCCGCTCCTTGGGCAGGGTCGGCTCCCCGGCGCCCTGCACCTCGAACCCGGCGTCCTCGATCATCTCCCGGTCGGCCCTGCCCGCCTGGCCCTCACTGGTCAGGTAGTCGCCAAGGAAGATCGAGTTGGCGATGTGCAGGGCCAGCGGCTGGAGGGAGCGCAGGTGGATCTCGCGGCCACCGGCCAGGCGCACCTCCACGTCGGGGAAGACGAAGCGGGCGGCGGCCACGATGCGCAGACAGCGTTGGGGGGTCAGCTCCCAGGTGCCCTCCAGGGGGGTTCCCTCGAAGGGCATGAGGAAGTTGATCGGCACCGAGTCCGGCTCCAGGTCGCGCAGGGCCAGGAGGGCGTCGATGAGGTCGTCGTCGCTCTCCTTCATTCCCGCGATCAGTCCCGAGCAGGGTGACAGGCCCGCGTGCTTGGCCTGTTCCACGGTCTCCACCCGGTCGGAGAACTCGTGGGTGGTGCAGATGTCGGCGTAGCGCTCCTCGGAGGTGTTGAGGTTGTGGTTGTAGGCGTCCACGCCCGCCTCACGCAGGCGGTCGGCCTGGCCGTCGGAGAGCAGGCCCAGGCAGGCGCACACCTCGACCCCGGGGAACTCGGACTTGATGTCGGAGATGGTGGGGGCCAGGCGGTCGACGTCGCGGTCGGTGGGGCCGCGCCCGCTGGCGACCAGGCACACCCGGCTGGCTCCGGCCTCGACCCCGGCGGAGACCGCCTCACGGGTCTGGTCGGGTTTGAGCCAGGTGTACTTGAGGGTGTCGGCCTCGGAGCCGAGCCGCTGTGAACAGTAGAAGCAGTCCTCCGGGCACAGTCCACTCTTCATGTTCACGAGGTAGTTGAGCTTGACCCGGCGGCCGAAGTAGCGCAGCCGGACCCGGAACGCGGCGGCGACCAGATCCATCAGGTCGTCGTCGGAGCTGCTCAGGACCTGGCGAAGCTCGTCGCGGGTGGGCGTCTCACGTCGGAGGGCCTTGTCGGCCAGAGAGTGGAAAGTCGTCACGGTGACGATCCTGGAGTGTTCCTCGCGCGGAGCGCATCCGTCGAACCCGCCAAAATCACGGCCGAAGTCTTGTACACGTCGGCTGTTTCCCGGCCCCGCCCCTTTCCGGAAGGGACACCCCGCGGGGGAGGCTGGTCAGGGTACCGCCGGGACGGCATCGGCACCAGCCGCGGCGCGGGACGGCTCCGCGCACGGCCGCCGGGAAAACGGGTTGTCGCCTCCGGCGTCGGTCGGAAGACTGGCGGCCCATGATGGAAGGCTTCCACCCCGAGACCAGTTTCGGACCGGACACCGCGCGACGCTACGACGACCACCTCCGTGGCGACGAGGAGGCCGCGGCCTCCTTCCTGGCCGGGTACGCACGACACGGAAGGGCCCTGGAGTTCGCGATCGGGACCGGCCGTGTCGCGCTCCCACTCGCCGAACACGGTGTGCGGGTCGACGGCATCGAACTCTCCCCGCACATGGTGTCCAGGCTGCGTGAGAAGCCGGGGGGCGCGGACCTGGACGTGATCGTCGGTGACATGGCCGCCGAGACCACCGGCAGGACCTATCCGCTGGTCTACCTGGTCTACAACACCGTCTACAACATCCTGACCCAGGAGGGTCAGATCGCGTGCTTCCGGAACGCCGCCCGCCACCTGGACGAGGGCGGGGTGTTCGTGGTCGAGGCCGCACCGCCCTGGGCGTGGATCCGGGGTGAGCGGTTCGTCAACGTCGAACGCCTCACCGCGGGAGCGGTGACCCTCGACGTGAACCAGTACGACCACGTCACGCAGATCCTCGACGAGAACCACGTGAGCCTCGGCGCCGACGGCATCAGGCTGGAGCCCATCTCCTGCCGCCTGATCTGGCCGTCGGAGATGGATCTCATGGCCCGACTGGCCGGTCTGCGCCTGGTCGAGAGGTCGGGAGGGTGGAACGGGGAGCGGTTCGACGCATCGAGTCCCCTCCACGTCAGCGTCTACGGCCCGGCCTGACCCGGCGCCCCGGCGGGCGCGCCCGGTCCGGCGCACGAGGCACCCACCCCCGCGAGGAACGGACGAGAACCCACATGGACCAGCGACCCCTGCTGTTCATCGACGTCGACGGCCCCCTCAACCCCTACGCGGGCAGCCACCGGGCCGCCTACCGCCACGGTTACCGCAGGTGGCGGGCGAACGGCTTCCAGGTGCTGCTCAACCACGGACACGGAGCGGCCCTGGCCGCGCTGCCCTACGACCTGGTGTGGGCCACCACGTGGGGGCACGACGCCAACGTCCACATCGCCCCCCGTATCGGGCTCCCGGGACTTCCCGTGTGCGAGTTCCCCGACCACGGCGCACCCGGGCCGGTGCACGCCAAGACCCCCGGCGTCGTGGAGTACGCTGACGGCCGGCCGTTCGCCTGGGTGGACGACGAGATCACCGACGCCGACCGGGACTGGGTCGACCTGTGGCACGCCGGACCCGCGCTGCTGTACGGGGTGGACCCGGCCAGAGGACTCACGGCGAGGGACTTCGAGGCGCTGGCGGAGTGGGTGGCGCCCGGGTGGCGGGGAGACCGGGCCAGGTGAGCGCGTACCGTCACCACAACCGGCAGGAGGGACGATACGCGCACAGGGGACACAGCGGATACGCTGGTCATCGGCTCGGTCACCCATCCGGCCGGGGTGGGCGCGATCGGGTCCGGTCCCACACGCCCTCGGGAGCGCACGCCGGAGCCAAGGTCCCGGGCGGACCTCGGTCAGGCCGGACGAACCCCGAGCCTGCGGCCCCTCTACCTCGGACTTCCCTGATGCGCCTGCTGTTGATCGACAACCACGACTCCTATACCTACAACCTCCACCAACTGCTGGCGCGGGTGCTGGGCGAGTCCCCCGAGGTGCTCACGAACGACGACGTCCGCTGGGACGAACTGGACCCCGCCGCCTTCGACGCCGTGGTGGTCTCCCCGGGCCCCGGACGCCCGCACAACCCCCGTGACCTGGGCCGGGTGCCCGAACTGCTGGCCCGCACCCACCTGCCGGTCCTGGGCGTGTGCCTGGGCCACCAGGCCATCGCCCACCTGGCAGGAGCCGACGTCACCGCCGCCCCCGTCCCGCGCCACGGCCACCTCACCCGGGTCCGGCACACCGGCCGCGGCCTCTTCCAGGGGCTGCCCCAGGACCTGACCGCCGTGCGCTACCACTCCCTGGCCGTTCCCGAGCCGTTCACCGCACCGCTGACCGCCACCGCCTGGGCCGAGGACGGCGTGGTCATGGGCCTGGAACACCGGGAACTCCCACGCTGGGGCGTGCAGTTCCACCCCGAGTCGATCGCCAGCGACGCCGGAGCCGACCTGGTCGCCAACTTCCTGCGGCTGGCCCGCCCCCTCGTGCGGACAGGAACCGCCGGACGAGGGCGCACCACCCCTGGGACCGCCCCGACCCTGGACGGCGCCGCGTCCGCCGTCACCGGACGGCTTCGAAGACCCGCCATGCCCGAACCGCACGCACCCCGCGTACACGTCCTCGACCACGCGGTGGACACCGAGGCCGCCTTCGCCCACCTGTACGGCGCCGCCGAGTACGCGTTCTGGCTGGACAGCTCCCGCCCCGAGGGGACCGCCCGCTTCTCCTTCCTCGGCGCCGCCACCGGCGAGATCCTCACCTACCGCGTCGACGACGGCGAGGTCCGCGTCCGCGACGCCGACGGCTCCGAGCGGCGCGAACCCGGCACGATCTTCGACGTCCTCGACCGGCGCACCCGCCCCACCGCCCCCACCGATCTGCCGTTCGACTTCACCGGCGGGCACGTGGGCTACTTCGGCTACGAGCTCAAGGCCGACTGCGGCGCCGCCAACACCCACACCTCGCCCACCCCCGACGCGGTGTGGATGCGCTGCGACCGCTTCGTCGCCGTCGACCACGCCGAGGACCGCACCTACGTCGTGCACGACGACGCCGACGACGCCCACGCCTGGGCCGAACACACCCTCAGGACGCTCTGCGCCCTGCCCCCCGTGCCTCCGCCCCCGCCCGCCGGACCGGCCGTGGACCTGGGCGCCCACCTGGAGCGCCCCCGCGAGGACTACGTCACCGACGTCAAGGAGTGCCTGGGCCACCTCACCGAGGGGGAGAGCTACGAGATCTGCCTGACCAACCGGGTGCGGCTCCCCGACGACGCCTCCGACGACCTCGACCTGTACCGGCGGCTGCGCGCCGCCAGTCCGGCCCCCTACGCGGCCCTGCTGCGCCTGGGGCCGGTGAGCGTCCTGAGCGCCTCACCCGAACGCTTCCTGAGGGTGGACGCCGACCGGGTGGCGGAGAGCCGTCCCATCAAGGGCACCGCCCCCCGCCACCCCGACCCCGACACCGACCGCCGCGCCGCCGAGGAGCTGCGCACGGGCGCCAAGACACGCGCCGAGAACCTCATGATCGTGGACCTGCTCCGCAACGACCTGGGCCGGGTGTGCGAGGTCGGCAGTGTGGAGGTGCCCGCGTTCATGTACACGGAGTCCTACGCCACCGTCCACCAGCTGGTCTCCACCGTGCGGGGGCGGCTGCGGCCGGACGTGACCACCCTGGACGCCGTCCGGGCCTGCTTCCCCGGCGGGTCGATGACCGGTGCGCCCAAGCTGCGGACGATGGAGATCATCGACCGGTTGGAGTCGTCGGCGCGGGGTGTGTACTCCGGGGCGTTGGGCTACCTGTCGCACTCGGGGACCGCCGACCTGAGCGTCGTCATCCGCACCGCCGTGCGTGCCGGCGGGGAGCTGACGATCGGCGCGGGGGGCGCGATCGTGCTGGACTCCGACCCCGCCGACGAGTACGAGGAGATGCTGCTCAAGGCCGCCGTGCCCGCACGTGCGCGCTGACCTCCGAAGGCGTCCGGTCGTCGGTCAGGCGCGGCAGCGCAGCATCTCCAGCGGCGGGTTGTCGAGCAGGTCCGCCCAGAAGTCCGCGCCGTACTCGGCCACCCCGGCGTCGGACACCTCCAACGGCACCCAGGTCAGCTCGTCGAACCCGGCCGCCCGCAGGCACCGTTCGTAGACCTCCCGGCGCGGGCAGGTGGCGCCGAACGTGACCGGCGGGTCGAGCAGCGCCGTGGTCCTTACCCGTGGTCCGGCCTCGGCCTGCTCACCGGTCAGTTCGGTGCGGAAACCGTACTTGTCCAGGGGCGGCCCGTCGAAGCGGTAGTCGGGTCTCTGGGCGAGCACGAAGAACTCGCCTCCGGGCACCAGGCTCCGGTGCACGTTGCGGCACATCCGCTCCATGGCGGCGACGTCCTCGGCGTAGTTGAGCAGCTGGACCGCCAGGGCGACGTCGAAGCGGCGGTCGAGGGGGCGCAGCTCGGACACGTCGCCCACCTCGTAGCGCACGCCCAGCGGATCGCGCTCCTCCAGCTCCCGTGCGACGGCGACCATCTCGGTGGAGATGTCGACCCCGAGCACCCGCGTGGCGCCGCGCCGCCTGAACTCCCTGCTGTAGAAGCCGGTGCCGGAGGCCAGGTCCAGGACCGACTTTCCGCGCACGTCCCCGACCAGGGCCAGGAAGCTGGGCACCTCCGCGTAGTGCGCCAACGGCAGGGCCTTGAAGCCCTCGAACGCCTCACCGATCTCGTCGTACTGCTGCACGCTCACCGGGTTGTCCTCCCCTGTGCTTGGTGATGTCCCTGTGGCGTCGGTCCCCGCCCTCAGGACGCGCCGCAGCCTGTGCCGGGCAGTCTTGCGCACACCGGGAGAGCCGCCGTAGTGGCGTAAGCCACGAAGATGTGGACGCCGTTCTGGCTCGGTGTACGAGCGGGGGTCGGGTTCGCGCAGATGAGGGCGGTGTTCGCCCCCGGCCGCCCGGACGCCCACGAGGAGCCGCGTATCTGGTCTGCTGTCACAGCAGCAGGGCGAGGAAGCCGAGGACGTAACTGGCGGCGAAGATGAGCGGTACGCTCTGTTCCACCTGAGTCAGCGGTAGGTACCTCCGCCAGTCTCGGCCCTCGCCCAGGGCGAGCCATTCCCCCTCCGAGTAGGTCAGGGCCGGGAGCCTCTTCTCCAACGCGCCGATCACGGTGTACTTGGCGGAGTTGAGCTGCCGGTAGGAGCGCACCGTGAAGAACCAGGTCAGGCACTGCGTCAGCAGGATGACCAGCCCGGCGGCGAGGAGCGGTGCCGCGACGTCGTGCCAGGCGGGTCCGGCCAGTGTCGCCAGGGCGGTGACCACCGCGGAGTTCAACGTCAGAAAGAAGGTGTTGGTCAGGCTGCGCCGGGCACTGATCCGGTCGGCCATCTCGACGTAGGTCTTGTACTGGTCGAGTACCGCGTTCTGGTACTTCTCCCCCAGGTTCGCGTACGCCGTCGGACCGATGTCGTCGTTCCAGAGCCTGCGATCGAGATCGTCCATCGGAGCGGATGTCCTTCCACGGGGGGCGGTTCGCGTCAGCGGTACGTCCGCCCCCGAGAGGGCGGCGCGGGCGGGGGCAGACGGGACAGGGGACCCAGTACCGGTTTCAGTTCGCGGCGGACCAGTCGGCGCACGGTCCAGATCAGACGTACGCGTGGCACGACCGGTTCGAAGGGGATGAGCGTCGCCCGCCAGGCGTGGTCGAAGACGATGCTCGCCCTGAGCGGAAGGTCCCAGCTTCTCCGCGTGCGCGTGCGCGGTGGCGGCAGGTCCGGCAGTCGGGGGAGCGGTGGCCACGCCCCCTCCCGGAAGGGACCCGCCTCCCGGTCCGACCTGGCGGCGTACTCCTCGGCGACGGCGGCGCGGAACGTGTCGTACTCCTCGGTCGTGCAGTTGACCAACAGCACCAGCCGGATGGGGGAGAGCGTCCGCAGCGTCTCGGTGAACTCCCAGACCGTCCCCGGCCCCTGGGCCGCCGACATCACCACCACGTGGGCGCCCTGGATCAGCGCGCTCACCGTGTCCTGCCAGTCGTCGAGGGGGAGGTAGCCGCGTTGGGCTCCGAGCAGGGGCAGGCGCTCCCCTGGTTGTCCGACCGCGATGACCCGGCCCAGGTGGGAGACCTGGCGGATCAGGAACTCCTCCTGTGTCCGTCCTGGGACCTCGAAGGGGGAACCCATCAGGAATCCGGGAGCTTGGGGGGTGGGCCGGGCCATCTGGGTGTCGAGGGCGAAGGACCGCAGGTAGAGCACGTAGCGCACCCCCGCGAGCTGCTCGAAGGAGGTGATGGTCCTGGCGCGGTGCCGGGCTCCCCGCACGAGGAGGGGATAGGACCAGCCGAAGAGCAGCCCCCCGAACACCAGGACCACGAGCAGGATCACCAGGCGCAACCATGAGGGCAGGGCCGCCACGGCCTCGCCCGGTTCGGTCACCAAGGGCCTGACCAGCGTGTATCCGCTAGAGGCCACCATCATGCCCAGAATACGCAGTGCCCAGCCCAGGCAGGTCAGCACGAGGCCCAGGGCGGGGTTACGGTTCTGGTCGGAGACCGTCCCCGCAGACCGCGGGTTCGTGTCCATGACGCTCCTGGGGGCGAGGACAGGCCGAGCATCGCCCGTGAGGGGCGTCGCGAAGGTGACCCAACATCTACCAGTCACCGCTGTCGGCCACCACCCGTGTGGCCGACAGCGGCCACGGAGGCGGCGTGGTACAGCGAAAACGGTTTGCCCTCCGACCAGGGAGGACGCCAGGCTTTCCGCCATGCAGATCCCCCGACACCAGATCCGTGCCCGGTTCACCGACGAGACGGTCACCGTGTACCAGGCATACGCGCCCGCCATCGGCGGACCCGCCGCACGGGAGGGCCGTTTCCCGTCGACGTGGAGACGCGGACGGATGACCTGGATCAAACCCTCGTACCTGTGGATGGCCTATCGGTGCGGATGGGGTCGCAAGGAGAACCAGGAGACCGTCCTGGCCGTGGAGATCACCCGCGCGGGCTTCGAGTGGGCGCTGCGCAACGCCTGCCTGTCGCACTTCGACCCCCGGGTCCACCCCGACCGCGACGCCTGGCGCGCGCGGCTCCGGACGAGCCCCGCGCGGGTGCAGTGGGACCCCGAGCGCGACCTGCGTCTGCGCCCGCTCGACCACCGCTCCCTCCAGTTGGGGCTGTCGGGGCTGGCCTCCCACCGCTACGCCGACGAGTGGATCGTGGGCGTCACCGACGTCACGCCGCTCACCCACCGGATCCACGCCCTGGTGCGCGCGGGCGACGTGGAGGAGGCCGCGGCGCGGCTGCCCGAGGAGCGCCCCTACCCGGTGCCCGACGGGACCCTGGACCACCTGGTCCCGACCGTGCGCCCGACGGCCTGACCGGTCCGGGGCGGCCGGGGCGCGGGGTGGGCGCGCCCCGGCCGCCCCGGGGATCACTCGAAGACCGGCTCGCCCTCACGCACCAGACGCCAGTTGACGGTGTGGAACTCCGCCGGGTCGATGGTCCCGCGCGCCGTGGCGTGGTCGATCAGCGCCTGGCGCACCTCCACCTGCCGGTTGTAGACCACCGGCGCGTCGGCGATGTGGGGGAAGTTCCCTCCGCCGGACTGCCGGTAGTTGTTCACGGCCATCACGAACCGCTGGTCGTCGGCCACCTCCCGGCCGTCCAGGGTGAGCGAGGTGATCCGCTCGCCCTCCGGGCGGGAGATGTCGATGTCGTAGACCAGTCCCGCGATCTGGTCGAAGTTGTAGTCCGGGGTGCCGCCCGCGTTGGTGATGGCCTCCGGATCGACCCGCTCGCCCGGGGCGACCCGGGCGAAGTACCGCGCCGCGTGCTCCAGGTAGTCCCGTACCTGGGCTCCGGTCAGCTCGCTGGCCAGCAGCGTGTTGTCGTAGATGTACAGACCCGCCATGTCACGGATCGAGACGTCCCCGGCGGGGAAGACCGCCGACCGGTTGAACGGCGCCGCGATCGAGATGACCGGCAGCTCGCCCTCGGGGGTGCCCCGAAGGGCCGCGCGGACCGTCTCGGTCTGCACGTGCTGGATGTAGTCCACGATCGCGGTGTCGCGCCAGCACGCCTCGGCCGCGCTCAGCTCCTCCACCGAGGTGGCGATCACCTGGTTGACGTAGGACACCGCGGTGGCGTGCTGGTCCTGTACGGCCGCCACGACCCGGGGGTCCTCCTCGACCGTGTTGGCGTTCAGGGCCACCGCGCTCTTAGACACCACCCGCCAGCGTCCCCGTTCGCGGCGCAGAGCCAGGTCCATGACCGACAGTCGGCGTCCCCAGTACGACGGCATCGACATGAGCACCCGCTCGCCGGTGACCCGGTTGGTCACGAACCGTTCGGGCACGTCCCGGTGGGCGTGCCCGAACAGGATCGCGTCGATGCCGGGGACCTGCTCGGCGACCATCGCGGAGGCGTTCTCCACCGGCAGGTCGTCACCGTAGGAGGAGGTGCCGCTGTCCCCGGAGTGGGCGCTGACGATGACGACGTCTGCGCCGTGCGCCCGCATGACCGGCACCCAGTGGGCGGCGCTCTCCACCAGGTCGCGGAACTCCAGCTTGCCCTCGACGTGGCGCCTGTCCCACAGGATGGAGCCGGGGTTGGTCAGCCCGAGCACACCGACCACCAGCGGCTGTCTGCCCGGCTTGTCGGTGGTCTCCACGTGCATGCGCCTGAGGACGTAGGGCCGGTAGGCCGGGTCGTCGGTGCCGTGGTGGACGGCGTTGGCGCCCAGTACCGGGGCGTCCATCTGTTCGATCCAGGCGTTCAGGTGGTCGATGCCGTAGTTGAACTCGTGGTTGCCCAGGACCACCGCGTCGTATCCGACGGCGTTCATCGCGCGCGCCATCGGGTGGATCTCACCGGTCTCGGTGAACGGTTCGACGGTGTTGTAGTAGGTGGCCAGGGAGGAGCCCTGGATGGTGTCCCCGGAGTCGAACAGCAGGGTGTTGCCGCGGCCTCGCTCGGCGCGGATCCGCTCGATGAGGCTGGCGGCCTTGGCGATGCCGATGTGGTCGCCGGCGGCGTTGGTGTACTCCGCGTCTTTGAAGTAGTCCCAGTTGAGGCAGTATCCGTGCAGGTCGGAGGTGCCCATCACGGTGATGAGGGCGTCCCTGGCCGAGGAGGCGGCGGCCGTGTCGGGCCATCCGGCCACCGCCAGCGCGCTCGCGGCGCTGAGCGCGCCGATGGCGCCGCGTCGGGACATGCGGGGGTCCTCGGCCATGTGCGTCCACCTCCGGGGTGTGGGGGTCACGAAGTCATCCAGGTTAGGGATCGCGGTGGTGCGGTGGAAGTGGGCGCGTGTGAACGGACGGTGCACGTTCCACGCCCTGGGGGTGCCGAGGCCGGCGGGGCGGCGGGCTCGGGGTCAGGCGGCGACCGTCGGGGCGATGCGCTCCAGTTCGGCGAGCGCGGCGGCGACGGCCGGGCGGTCGCGCCCGCCCTCACGGGTGCAGGTGATCAGTTTGCGGGCCGGGGCGGGTGTCCCCTCCAGGCGCAGTCGGGTGACCGGCAGGTGCGGGGAGAACTCGGCGAGCCGGGGGATGAGCGCGACCCCCAGCCCCTGGGCGACGACGCTGGCGACCGCGCCCCAGTCCAGGACCCGGTGGGTGCCGTTGGGGGTGAAACCCGCCGCTCCGCACGCCGACATCGCGTGCGCGTGGCAGGTCGTCCCGGGCGCGGGCAGGACCCAGTCCTCTCCGGCGGCCTCGGCCAGGGGCATCGTCGTGCGGGTGGCCAGCGGGTGGTCGTTGGGTACGAGCAGGTCGAGGACGTCGTCCATGAGGGGTGACTGGTCGAACCGGGTGTCGGTGACCGGCGGGATGTCGGGGGCGGCCTCGATGACGGCGAGGTCGGCCTCTCCCCGGAAGAGCAGGTCCAGGCACTCCGCCGGTTCGGCCTCGGTGAGGCGTATGTCCAGGCGGGGGTGGGCGGCGCCCAGGGCGGCGGCCATCGGGGCGAGCAGCCGGGCCAGGGCGACGGGGAAGGCCGCCGCGTTCAGTGGCCCGGCGGGTGCGTCGGACCGGTCGCGCAGATCGGTTTCGGCGAGTTCCCAGCGCGCCTCGATGGCGTCCGCGTGTTCGAGCAGGGTGCGGGCGGCCGGGGTCAGGCGCACGCCTCGGCCGTGGGGTTCGAGGAGGGTGACGTCGAGTTCGCGTCCGAGTTGCCGGATCTGCTGGGAGGCTGCCGAGGGCGTGAAGTGCAGCGCCCGTGCGGCCGCGGTGACCGTTCCGTAGTGGGACACGGCCCGCAGGATACGCAGTCGCCGAAGATCGATCATGTAGGGAATTCTTCAAGGTCGCGTGAAAAAACTCAACCTGGACATTGATACTCGGGCGCGTCGATGCTGGAGGCGGACCGACCGCAACGTCGACCCGAGGAACGCGAGGTGTCCGATGACGACGCACTGCCCCCACTGCGGGTGGCCCGACTCCCAGCCGTTCAGCGTGCTGTCCCGGCACGCCACGGCCGCGGGGATGACCGTGTGGGTCCGGTGCGCCTGCGGCTCGGCGCAGATCCGCGAGGTCGGCCCGGGCGGGGCGCGGGTCGTCTCCCGGGGGCGACCGGACCCGGACCCGGACGCGGCCGGGTCGCGGTGCCCGACCTGACGGCGTGGGCGGGCGTTGAGGCCGCGTGCGTCGGCACGGCCACGCCCCCGTTGAGGCGTCCGTCCCCCGAGTTCGGGTGCGGGGCCTGGCCGGAGACGGCCGACGGCGGAGAGGCGAGTACGGCACCGGGCCCGGAACGGTTGCCTGAGGCGGTGGAACCGCCGGACAATGGTGGAAGACCCGGGAAGCCTCGGGCTCCGCACCGATGTCGCGCGAACGAGGCAGAGGAGGGTTCCCATGACCTCCCCGCCACACGCGGAGAGCCGTTCCGCCGATCCGACGATCTACCGCTCTCCGGCGGACGCCATCGCGGCGCCCCCAGAGGAGCTCGCCTACCTCGTCGGATTCGACCGCGCCGCGCACCGTCCCGACGCCCTGTTCACGGTGTGCACCGACCCGGCCTCGACGTCCTACGGTCAGGTACTCAGCGTCACGGAGATGCCCAACCTCGGTGACGAACTGCACCACTTCGGCTGGAACGCCTGCTCCAGCGCGCTGGCTCACGCGGGGCACCAGCACGCCGAGCGCCGGTACCTGTTGATCCCCGGGCTGCGCTCCTCACGGCTGTACGTCCTCGACACCCGGCCCGACCCCACCCACCCCCGCCTGGTCAAGATCGTGGAACCGGCCGAACTCGCCGAGAGGGCCGGTTACTCCCGTCCGCACACCCTCCACTGCGGGCCGGACGGGGTCTTCCTGTCCTGCCTGGGCGGCGCGGACGGCAACGACGGACCCGGCGGGGTCGCCCTGCTCGACCACACCACCTTCGAGGTGCTGCGCGCCTGGGAGACCCGACGGGGCCCGCAGCGCCTGGCGTACGACGTCTGGTGGCATCTGCGCCACGGCGTCGCGGTGACCAGCGAGTGGGGCACCCCCTCGATGGTCGAGGACGGCCTCGATCCGCAGCTCCTGCTCGGGCGCGCGTACGGTCACGCGCTGCACTTCTGGGACCTGGCGTCCGGCCGGCACCGGCAGCGCGTGGACCTGGGGGATGAGCACCAGATGGTGCTGGAGCTGCGTCCCGCCCACGATCCGGAGGCGGACTGGGGATTCGCCTCGGTCGTCGTCAGCCTCGTGGACCTGTCGGCCTCGGTGTGGCTGTGGCACCGCGACGGTGACGCCTTCTCGGTCCGGAAGGTGATCACGGTTCCCGCCGAGCCGGCCGACCCCGAACGGCTTCCCCCGGTGCTACGGCCGTTCGGCGCGGTTCCTCCGCTGGTCACCGACATCGACCTGTCGGTCGACGACCGGTGGTTGTACGTCTCGGCGTGGGGGACGGGGGAGTTGATCCAGTACGACGTCACGGATCCCTTCGAGCCCCGGCGCACCGACTCGGTCCGGTTGGGCGGGATCGTCGACGGCGGCGCGCACCCGTCGGCGCCGGAGACCCCGCTGACGGGAGGTGCCCAGATGGTCGAGGTCAGTCGGGACGGGAGGCGCGTCTACCTGACGAACTCCCTCTACGGCTCCTGGGACGACCAGTTCCACCCCGACGGCATCGACCCCTGGATGGTCAAACTCGACGCTGACACCGACAGGGGAGGGCTCCGGGTCGACCAGAACTTCTTCCCGCACGACGGGGACTTCGCGGGGCGGCGCGTCCACCAGACACGCCTGGCCGGTGGAGACGCCTCCTCGGACTCGTACTGCTACCGGTGACGGGATCGGGTCCCGCCCGCCGGCCGGCTCCCCGGTGAGGGGGCACCGGGTCGGGAACGGTCGACGCCCGGGGGACCGGGCGGCGGCACCCGGCCGTGTTCGGGGTTGTCCACAGGCGCGCAGCGTGGACGTGGGCACCTGACCAGCGACCGCGATACGGTTACGAACATGGGTAACACACCGACCAGGCCGTCCACGTCGGCCGAGGACTACGTGAAGGTCATCTACGACCTCCAGGAGCGCGGCACCGGACCGGTGACGATCTCCGGGATGGCCGAGCGCCTGTCGGTGTCCAACTCGTCCGTGTCCGGAATGCTGCGCAAGCTCAACGAACTCGGCTTCGTCGAGCACCAAAGGTACGGGGCGGTCAGCCTCACCGAGGCCGGGACCAGGGCGGCGCTGTCGGTGCTGCGGCGGCACCGGTTGCTGGAGACCTACCTGGTGGCCGAGCTCGGCTACTCGTGGGACGAGGTGCACGACGAGGCCGAGATCCTCGAACACGTGGTGTCGGACAAGTTCGTCGACCGGATCGCCGCCCACCTGGGCGACCCGGTCGTGGATCCGCACGGTGACCCGATCCCCACCCGGGAGGGGAACATCGTCGAACGTGAGTCGGTACTGCTGTCCGACGCCGAGGAGGGCACCCGGGGGGTCATCGTCCGGGTCAACGACAACGATCCCGACCTGCTGCGCTACCTGGCCGACATCGACATCGGCATCGGGATGACCGTGGAGGTGGTCGAGCGCCAGCCCTTCGCCGGGTCGATCCAGATCACCGTGCGCCCCGGCGAGGGGGTGCCCGAGCGGGCGCAGGCCCTGGGCCTGGTGGCCGCCGAAGCGCTGTGGATCTCCCCGGACACCAAGTAGCGGACGCCGAGGGACGCAGACCCCGCTGGAGGGCGCCGGGATCAATGTTCGAGGAGAGCGCGGACGGTGAGCGGTCCTCCGGCGTCGCCCTCCCAGTCCCAGTACAGGGCGAGGGTGTCGACGATGCGCAGGCCGTAGCCGCCGACCGCCAGCGGTTCGGGGTCGCGCATCCGGGGGAAGGACGGGTGCGGTTCCCCCGGGCGGGGGCCGTCGTCGGTGACGCGGACCACCAGCTGGAAGCGCAGACGTTCGATCTCGATGAGCGTGGTGCCGCCGGGCAGGCCGGAGGCGGTGTGCCGGTGGGAGTTGGTGACGAGCTCGGACACCACCGTCGTGACGTCCCGCGCCAGGCGGACTCCGGCGTGGGTCACCTGGGCGGCCCAGCGTCGGGCGACGGCGACGTCGCCGGGGTCGGAGCCGACCATGAGCCGGGAGGTGGTCGGGGTTCCGCGCAGGCGCCTGGGCAACCGTGGCGGTTCGGGAACCGGGGCGGTACAGTTCATTTGTCTTTCCTTTCTGTTTCGCCGGAAGTGAGACCACGCCCCGGGTCGGTCGAATCGGCGCCGGGGCTTCTCTGATTTGTCGTTTTTGTTCCGGACTGACCTCTCCCGACGAAGGGCGAACCGCGCCACCACCCCCGGAACCGGATCGCCTGCGGTTCCCTCGGCGGCACGCGTCCGACCCAAGACGGTTGGGACGGGTTCCCAAAACCGGGGGAATGCGACAGGATGGTTCCCTGCCGCACCCACCAGCTGGTATTACATCGTCCCGGCCGACAACTGCTTCTTCAATGACTTTCCAGAAAACGAAGGGCATCTGATGAAAGCAGTACAGGGAAGTAGAGCTTTGCTGTAAAGTTCTCCGCATGCCCGAGAACGTGATGACAGCATGGGTCACCTTCGGCAAGGAACTCCGCCGCCTCCGTGAACGACAGGGGCTCACACTCGATCAGGCCGCCAAGGCGACGGGGTACGGCGCGTCAACCATCAGTAAATATGAAAACGCCTTTCGGGCGCCAAAACAGGACTTTCTGAACGAGGCGGAGGCCCTGTTCGGTACGAACGGCGACCTCCTGCGCCGCTGGACGGAGGCGAAGCGCGCGGAGGACGATCCCGACTGGCACCGCAAGATCGTGACCGCCGAGGAGCAGTGCTCGGGGATCAAGATGTGGAACCCGGGCCTGATTCCTGGCATGCTCCAGACGCCGGAGTACGCCTGGCAGATCTTCCGGGACGGAGGACCGCTCGACTCCGAGGAGGAGATCGAACGACTCGTGCGCCTTCGGGTCAGCCGGCTCGACACGCTCCGCGAGATGAGCAACCCCCGCCTGTTGGCCGTGGTCAGCGAGGCGGTCGTCCACGCGCGCGTCGGATCCCCCGGCGTCATGAGGAAGCAGTTGGAGCATCTCCTGGCGCTGGACGCCGACGGAACCGCGAGAGTCCTTGTCCTGCCCGCGAACACCCCGTACTACGGTGGCGCTGCCGGTGCGTTCCGGCTGCTGGAGTTCCGGGACCGCCCCACCCTGGTCCAGGTCGAGCACGCGTCCGGCGGCGAACTCCTCGGCGGTGACGTGGTCGTTCGCCTGAGCTCCGTGTACGGGGAACTGCAGACGTGGGCGCTACCCCCGGTGGCGTCGCGTGAAGTGATGATGAGGGCCATAGGAGGCTTGGAGTGACCAACCGGACCGGCGAGTGGCACAAGTCCAGCTACAGCGGCGCACGGAGCGAGTGCGTCGAGGTCAAAGAGGGGGCGCGCGTCCTGGTCCGCGACACCCGGCACCGGGAGCTGGGACACCTCGGCTTCGTCCCCCGCGAGTGGGCCGCGCTCGTGACCTCGGTACGCGTGGCCGAGTAGGCGATCCGGGCTCGGCGCCCGTCGGACCGACCACGGCCGGCGCCGAGCCCCTTGCGCACCCAGCGCGGTGTCGAGCGGCTCCACCAACTGCTCGCGGCCGCGGCCGCTTCGTCGAGGTGTACGCCGAGGCTCCCGCCGACCTGCCCGAGCCGGAACGGACCCTCCACGCGCGCACGGACTTCGGTGTCGTGCGCGCCTACCGTTTCGCGGGCGGCGGTGACGCCCGCGCCCCTCGTGCTGCTGCCGGGGCGGGTGTGGTGGTCCTTCCGGCGGGACGTTCCGGCCCCTCAGGGCCGGGACGCGGACAGCCGGGTGCTGACCCCGCCGATCATCCTCGCGAACATCCGGGTCGCCGTGTCGCGGGGCATCAGAACGGCCGCGCGCAGAGCCGCCTCGCTCTGGAGGAGGGTCCGCGGCCCGGAGGTCGCGATGCCCTGGGTGGCCGACCTGGCGGCCCTCACGGCCTGACGGTCGCGACCGCGACCGTAGGCGCTCAGGGCCGCGGCCGGGTCGCCGTCGGCGCCGACCCCGTCGAGGGCGCGCAGCAGCGCCGCGACGTCCTCCAGCCCCTGTCCGGCGCCCTGGGCCAGGATGGGGGGCATCGTGTGCACCGCGTCGCCGATGAGGGCGCACCTGCCGCTCGACCACCGCAGCGGCACGGGGTGGAGCCGGTGCGGGAAGAGTTCGAGGTCCTTGGCCGTGAGCGCGCCCAGGAGCCGGGTGACGGGCGGCGCCCACGCCCGGTACCGGTGGCGCAGGAGGGTGAGCGCCTCCTCCGGGGCGGCCTGGCCGTCCTCCCGGCGCAGCCGGAAGTCGATGAGCCAGTTGACCTTTCCCTCCCCGGCGGGGTTGATCCCGACCCCGCCCTCCCGGCCGAGGAACATCAGGGCCCGGGAGCCGAGGTCGAACGGGGCGTCGACGAGGCCCTGCCAGGTGGCCACACCGGTCGGCCGCGCGGCCGGGCTCCGCCCGGACCCGAAGAGCGCCGCGCGCACCCGGGAGTTGACGCCGTCGGCGCCGACGAGCAGGTCGGCGGAGTACTCGGTGCCGTCCTCGGTCGCCACCCGCACGGTCCGGCCGTCGTCGTGGACGTGGGCGCAGCGGGCGCCGAAGCGGAAGATCTCTGCGGGCAGGTCCTCGACGAGGCGGGAGAGCAGCGTCGGGCGGGTGATCCCCACTGTCGGGGCGCCGAACCGCTCCTCCAGCCGCACGGTGTCCACGGACATCACCGGGCGTCCGCGGGAGCTGTGGACGGCGAGGGCCTCGATGCGTTCGCCCGCCCCGTCCAGGCGGACGCCGAGGTCGTCGAGGACCGCGGTGCCGTTGGGCCACAGGATGATCGCGCAGCCGGTGTCACGCAGGGCCGGTGCCCTCTCAAGGACGGTCACCTCGTGCCCCGCGGCCAGGAGCCCCCTGGCCGCCGCCGTTCCGGCGATTCCAGCCCCGACGATGAGCACGCGCATACCCGACCCCAAATTCTCGACATTGCGTAGTACTACACATAGTCGTATCGCTGGTTTCGGGGAGCGCGGACACCGGGGTGGGGAACACCCCTCCGCCTCGGTCGCGGGGTCGGCGCCGGACCGCGGCCGCCGTGCGCCCGCCACCGCGCGACGGCATCCGACGCCGAGCGGCCGAGCGCCTCAGCCTCGCGGGCGCACGCCGGGGGTGCCGGCGTCGATGACGAAGCGGGCGCGGTCGGTGATGGGGGCGCCGGGTGCGGAGACGTAGTCCACCACCCGGTAGTCGGCCGTCCACTCGGTGGGGGTGACGGTGTTGCGCACGTAGCCCCGGTTGCGGTTGATGAAGTGGATGTGCGGGTTCTCCCGGAGCTGGACGGCGTCGGTGGGCCGCTGGTCCTGCCCGTCCCGCCCGCTGGTGAAGGAGGTCCCGACCAGCTCGGTGGCGACGGTGGCGGAGTCCGGGTCGTCGAAGTCGGCCTTGACGTCGGCGACGTAGTTGGCGTGCACATCACCGGTGATCACCACGGGGTTGGCGATCGTGGCCAGGTGGTCGCGCACCCGGTCGCGCTCGACCCGGTAGTTGTCCCAGGCGTCGTTGCTGACGTTGACCGCGGCGCCGTCGGCGAAGTCGCGCTGGGAGAAGAACACCTGTTGGGCCAGAACGTTCCAGCGTGCCCGGGAGTCCGTGAGGCCGTCCAGGAGCCACTGGCGCTGCCGGGCTCCGAGCAGGGTGCGGTTCGGGTCGTCGCGGTCGGCGTCGGGGACCTGGACGTCCCGGTACTGGCGCGTGTCCAGCAGGTGCACGTCCACCAGGTCGCCGAAGTGGAGTCTGCGGTACAGCCGCAGGTCGGGGCCGGTCGGGCGCTGGGACCGGCGCAGGGGCATGTGTTCGTAGTAGGCCCGGAAGGCCGCCTGGCGCCGCAGGAGGAACCGTTCGGGGGGAACGTCCTCGCCGTAGGAGGTGTCGTCGGCCCAGTTGTTCTCCAGCTCGTGGTCGTCGAAGACCACGGCCCAGGGGAAGGCGGCGTGCGCGGCCTGCAGGTCGCCGTCGCTCTTGTACTGGGCGTGCCGTATCCGGTACTCGGCCAGGGTCCGGACCTCCCGGGGCGGATGGTGGCCGCGCCCGATCTCGCCCTGGTCACCGGTCTCGTAGATGTAGTCGCCCAGGAACGCGGCCAGGTCCAGGTCCTCCTCGGCCAGGTGGGCCTGGGCGGTGTAGTAGCCGTTGGTGTAGCTCTGGCAGCTGGCGAAGGCGAACGCGAACCGGTCCACCCGGGCGCCCGGCGCCGGGGCGGTCCTGGTCCGGCCCACGGGGCTGATCTCGCGGCCGCAGCGGAAGCGGTAGAAGTACTGGGCTCCGGGGCGCAGCCCCTGGACCTCCACGTGCACGGCGTGGGCCTGGTCGGGTTCGGCCAGCGCGGTTCCGGCGGCGCTGATCCGCCGGAACCGCTCGTCCTCGGAGACCTGCCACTGGACGGGGACACGCCAGTCGGGCATGCCGCCCCGGCCGTCCTCGGCCAGCGGTCGGGGCGCCAGCCGGGTCCAGAGCACGACGCTGTCGGGCAGGGGGTCGCCGGAGGCCACTCCCAGGGTGAACGGCTCGGAGATCCGGGGCGAGCGGGGGGTGGAGTCGGCTCGGGCCTCGGCGCCGCCGAGGGTCCCCAGGGCCGCGGCGCCCAGTCCGACCGCTCCGCCGACCAGGACCTGACGGCGGGTCGTCGTGTACGGGGAGGTCGAGGACGCCAGGAGGGCGGTGTCCGGGAGCGGGGAGGGGAACGAGTACGGGGCGGGGGTGTCGGGCATGCGGGCTCCTGGATGTGGGACGGCTCGCCGCCGGGGGGCGAAGGGGGCCGTTCACTATCCGGCCACGCGATGCGGTACACCCCAACCAGCGGACGGTGAACGTTGGTGGCGCCGTGGTGACGAACTGCTGACGCTCCGTCGTGGCGCGAACACGGGGGTCGTCACGGTGTGCGCCGTGCGTCCCGACCGCGGGCGTGACGTCCTGGTGGGACGCCGTGTGCCCGCACTGGTGGCGTTCGGTGTCGGTCCGCCCGCTCCGCCACATGCTAGATCGCTACTGTGTGAATCTAGATGATTACACGCCGTATTGGACTCGAACGCGGGTACGGCCCCTGCCCGGGGATCGGACCGTCATCCGACCTCCGGGCGCTCGGCGGTGGACACTCAGTCCTCAAAGACGCGGGTGGTGGCGGCGACGGGAGGCGGTGTGGGCGGGCGGCCCGTGAACGGCCGCTCGCCCAACAGGTACAGCCCGAGCAGGGACAGCCAGGTCAGTCCGCTGACCAGGCTCAGCCGCTGGAACAGCCCGCCGAGGGGCGCCCACCCCTCCGTCTGGGCGAAACCCAGGCTGGCCAGCACGAAGCACACCACGAAGACCACCGCGGTGAGCAGCGAGTACACGGCCCAACCGGGACGCCCCCAGCGGGCCATCGCGCGGGCCATGACGACCATGGCCACGGGCAGGCCCAGGAAGACGGGGGTGGAGAAGACGTCGTGGAGCACGCCGACGGGGGTGTACACGATCAGGTCGGGCGTGCCGGGAGGGTAGCCGCTGACCGGGTCGGTGACGAACACACCGGCACCGAATAGCCCGATCCCGTAGGCGCCCACCGCCAGGGGCGTCCACACCGAACCCGCGACCCGGCGGCGCTCCGGTCCGGCGGCCCGTTCCGGCGCCGTCACGGGACGAGGTCTGAGGGCGCGGCGCAGCCCCACCGCGTAGGCGAGGCCCAGGGTCCCGGCGACGAGGAAGTTGACCGTCTGCGCCCACCCGTACTCGCCCAGGACCAGACCGCTCACCGGGTGGCGGACCGGGTCGTAGTCGGGAAGGTGCACGGCACCGACCACGAGGAACCCGGCGACGAACGACGGCCCGGAGACCACCCCCGCCCACAGCAGCGCCCGCGTGGTCCGTGTGCCGTCCATACGTGCCTCCGATCGCGTCCGCCCCTGTGATCCGCGTGTCCCTGCCTACCGCATCGCGCCCGCACGGGAAAGACGGTCTCCTCCCACCCCGCGCCTCCGGTATAGGGTGGTGCCATGCGCAAGCGACATTGATCCCCCGACAGGGGCCGGTCGACGGCACACGCACGCGGACCACCGGGAGGACCCCACACCCGGTGTCCTTTGTCGTGCGACCGAAAGACCTTCATGCCGACCCTGTCCTCCCGTGCGCCCGACGCCCGCACGGCGCGTCTGACGCTGCCGCTGTACGCCTACGCCGCCACCGAGGAGTTCATCCTCCTCTACCCCCTGTACGCGCTGCTGTTCCATGAGCACGGCCTGTCGGTGGCCCAGATCAGCTCCCTGTTCTTCGTCTGGTCCGCGACCGGGCTCCTGGTGGCCGTGCCGTCCGGCGCCTGGGCCGACGTGGTCCCGCGACGCTACCTGCTGGCCGCCGCCCCGCTCCTGTCCGCCGTGGGTTTCACCCTGTGGCTGGTGGCGCCCTCCTACTGGGCCTTCGCCCTGGGCTTCGTCCTGTGGGGGGCGGGCGGCGCCCTGTCCTCCGGCGCCCTGGAGGCGCTGGTGCACACCGAGCTCGCCCTCCGGGGCGCGGGGGACCGCTACGCCGCGGTCATGGGCGTGCGGCGCACACTGGGGGTGGTGGCCGCGGGCGGCGCCGTGCTGCTGGCGATCCCCGTCATGTCCGCGGGCGGCTATCCGGCGGTCGGCGCGGCGAGCGTCGCCGCGTGCGTGCTGTGCTCCCTCGCCGGGCTGGCCCTGCCCGAACACCGTGCGGGCGCCGTGACGACCCCGGCCGACGGGAGGCGTACCCGCGACGACGGCGCGGACGACGCGGAGGCCGCCGAGGCGCCGTCCGTGTCCGCCTACACCGCCGCGTTGCGCGCCGGACTGGCCGAGGCCCGTGCCAGCCGCACCGTGCGTGCGGCGATCGTGCTCGTGGTCGTGGTCGGAACGTTCTGGGGTGTGTTGGACGAGTACCTGCCGTTGCTGGCGATCGAGTCCGGCACCCCGGTCGAGACGGTGCCGTTCGTCGTCCTGGTGGCCTGGACCGGCGCCAGCGTCGGCGGGCTGGCCGCCGGTCCCGCCGCACGCCTGCCCGCCCCCGCCCTGCCGTGGCTGCTGGGGGCGGCCGGGATCGCGATCGGGACGGGCGCGCTGCTGGGCGGCCCCGTCGGGTGGGTTCTGATCGGAGTGGGTTTCGGCACCTGCCAGGCCATGGACGTCCTCGTCGACGCACGGTTGCAGGACGGTATCACCGGCCCCAGCCGCGCCACGGTGACCTCCCTGGCCGGGCTGGGCACCGACGGCCTCACCCTCACCTCCTACGCCGTGTACGCGGGCGTGTTCGCCCTCCTCGGACACGCGCAGACCTTCGCCCTGTTCGCGGCCCCCTATCTGCTGGCCGCGGCGGTGTGGGCGCGCTCCGGTGCGCGACGGGACCGAGACAGTTCGTGTGCGAGCCAATAGCATCGAGGCCGTGGGATATCAGATGACGAATACCGCGAACAGCGACAGCCCGGGCACTGCCTCCGTGCGCGGGATCGACGTCAGCTACACCGACCGTGGAGCCGGCTACCCCCTTCTGATGATCCACGGCCACCCCTTCGACCGCACGATGTGGGACCCGCAGGTACGGGCCCTGGCCGGGCGCGGCTACCGGGTCATCGCCCCCGACCTGCGCGGGTACGGAAACAGCTCGGTCGTCCCTGGGACCACGACCCTGGAGACGTTCGCCCGCGACCTGGCGGCCCTGCTCAACCGCCTGGGACTGGACGTGGTGGGGATCGTCGGGCTGTCGATGGGGGCCCAGGTCGCGCTGGAGCTGTACCGGCTCTTCCCCGACGGGGTCGACACACTCACCCTGGCGGCCACCACCCCGCACGCCGAGACCGAGCAGGGCCGGCGGGAACGCCAGCGGACGGCCGAGCGCCTGTCGGCCGAGGGCATGGACGGGTACGCCGACGAGATGATCGTGGGCATGATGAGCCCGGCCAACGTGCGTGGGATGCCCGGGGTCGCCGCGCACGTGCGCGCCATGATGCGCGCGACCCCGCCGGAGGGGGCCGCGGCCGCCCTGCGGGGGCGGGCCCGGCGACCCGACCACGTGCCACTGCTCAAACGGGTGTCGTGTCCGACGCTCCTGGTGGCGGGCAGGGAGGACCCCTTCACCCCGCCCGAGATCGCCGAGGCCATGCACGTGCTCGTGCCGGACTCGGTGCTGGAGATCGTGGAGGGGGCCGCCCACCTACCCAACCTGGAACGACCGGACCGGTTCAACGAGGTCCTGCGCCGGTTCCTGGAGCACAGGCGCGCCCGCCGGAGCGGGTGAGCGGCGTCCGACCCGCTCCCGGGCCCCGGCGGGCCGCTCCCGCGGATGTCAGCCCTGGCCGGGCGCGACACCGGGGTCGCCCGAGCCGTCGCGGACCGATCCGCCGTCGGCGCCAGTCGGGGGCTCGTCGGGGCGATCGGGGTCGCCCAGCATCCCCCGTTCCGTCCCCGCCACGACCCTGGTGGCGGTCAGGTCACCGGTGACGTTGCACATCGTGCGGCCCATGTCCAGGATCGCGTCGATCCCGGCGACCCAGCCGACCGGGGCCAGGGGCAGCCCCACCGAACTCACCGCCAGTGACAGCATGACCAGTCCGGCCCCGGGGACCCCGGCCGTGCCGATCGAGGCCAGCACACCCACCAGCACGACCGTGAACAGTTGTCCGAGGGTGAGCTGGACCCCGGCGATGTCGGCGACGAAGACGGTGGCCGCGCCCACGTAGATCGCGGTGCCGTCCATGTTGATGGTGGCGCCCAGCGGGAGGCTGAACCCGTAGACGCCCTCGCGCACCCCCATCCTCCGGGCCGCCTGGGTGGTGACCGGGAGGGTTCCGCTGCTGGAGCGGGTGACGAAGGCGGTCAGCATCGGGTCCTTGGCCGCCGCGAGGAATCGTCCCAGCGGCGCCCGGAACAGCGCCAGGATGAGGACGTAGGCGATGATCTGGACGAGGATCGCCCCGTAGACGACGGCCGTGAGCCGCAGCAGGGGCACGATCACGTCGGTGCCGGTCTCGGCCAGCACGGCGGCGATCAGCGCGAACACGCCGACCGGTGCGTACTCCAGGACGCCGCGCACGACCTTGAAGACCAGCTCGACCGCGCCGTCCACGACGCGCTTGAGCAGAACCCCCGACTCCCGCACGCGGTCGTCCGCGCTGCCGAGCATGAAGGCCAGGGCCAGCCCCGCCACGACAGCGCCGAACATCACGGCCAGGACGTTGCCCTCGGCCAGGGCCTGGAACGGGTCGGCGGGGACGATGTCGAGCAGGACCTCGGTCACGGGTGTCGGTTCGGGCTCCTCCTGCCCCCGTTCGGGGACGTCGAGCCCGGCCCCGGGGGAGACCGCCAGAGCCAGCGCCACCCCGACCGTCATCGCCAGCGCCGACGTGACCAGGTAGAACGCTAGGACCTTGAGGCCGATACGGCCCAGGCGCTGGGGGGAGAGCGCGGCCACGCCCGCGATCAGGGTGGTGATGATCAGCGGGAGGATCAGCATCCTCAGCAGGCGCAGGAAGAGTTCGCCGAGGGGCTCCAGGACGGGCAGGGCCCAGTCCTGCCAGCCCAGCAGGTTGGTGGCCAGGCCGAAGGCCACGCCCCCGGCCAGGGCGACGGCCATCTTCCAGATGAGGGGGATGTCGAGGTAGCGGCGCCACGGTGAACGCGGCGCCGAGGGGGTGGTCGTGGACATCGTCGTCCTTATGCGGTGGGGGGAACGGGTGGTCGGTTCATACCGAAGCGTGACCCGGGACACACGTCACGATCGTGTCTCCGCGGTCACACCGCGCGACCGAACCGACCTGGTCCGTTCCGCGGGTGACGGAACCCGGGGCAACCGGGCCCGCCCCGTGTCATAGTGGGCCTTCCCACCCCCGATCTGAAAGGCCCCCGTGACCGCGGCCGACGACGAGGAACGGTCCCGAGTCCGCCCCGCCCCCGAACGTGAACGGCTGGGCGGCGACTACTGGCGGCTGTTGTGCGCCAGCGCCCTGGGCAACCTCGGCGACGGCGTCGCGCTGGTCGCCCTGCCCTGGTACGCCTCCACTCTGACCGACGACCCCCTGGTGGTGTCCGCGGTCGGTGCGGCCACCCGGCTGCCGTGGCTGCTCATGGCGCTGGTCGCGGGGGTCGTGGGGGACCGGGTGGACCGGCGGCGCCTGATGGCGCTCTCCGGCGGCGGCAAGGCGATGGTCCTGGCCACCCTGACCGTGCTGGTGGCGACGGACACGGCCGGGGTGGGGGCCGTGGTGGCGGCGGCGCTGCTGGTCGGGGTGTGCGAGGTGCTGTTCGACAACACGGCCCAGGCGCTGCTGCCGTCGGTCGTGCCGCGTGAGCGTCTGGAGCGCGCCAACGGCACCCTGTTCAGCGTCGGGGAGGTCGCGAGCCGGTTCGTGGGCGCCCCGGTGGCCGGGCTCCTGGTCGCGGTGTCCGTGGCGTGGGCGTTCGGTGCGCAGGCCGCGCTCGTGGCGTGCGCCGTGCTGGTGCTGCTCACCCTGCGCGGCGGTCCGCGCCGGTTCGGGGTCGCGGAGGGGGAGGAGCACCCCCCGATGCGCGTGATGCTGGTGGAGGGGGTGGTGTGGCTGTGGCGGCACCGGCTCCTGCGCACCCTGGCCCTGGTTCTGGCGCTGTCCAACCTGGCGGGGACGATGAACAGCGCGATCCTGGTGCTGTTCGCCCAAGACGTACTGGGCTTGGGGCCGCGCGGGTACGGGCTGCTGCTCACCGCCACGGCCGCCGGGATGATCGTCGGAGCCCAGTTCGTACCGTGGCTGATCCCGCGCGTGCCGCCCGGCGCCACGCTCGCCCTGGCCCTGGCCGTCCAGGGCGCGGCCTACACCGCCGTCGCGGTGTTTCCCGACGTGGCGCTGTTCGCGGTGCTGTGGGTCATGGTCGGGTTCACCGTCGTGTGGTGGAACGTGCTCACCCTGTCGCTGCGTCAGCGCGTCATCCCCGACCGGCTGCTCTCCCGTGTGCTGTCGGCCTACCGCACCCTGGGGTGGGGCGCCGCCCCGATCGGGATGGCGTTGGGCGGCGGCGTCGCGGCGGCCCTCGAAGGGATGGTGGGGCGCACGGCGGCGCTGTCAGCGCCCTTCCTGGTGTCGGGGGCGCTCAGCTTCGCGCTCGTGGTGGTGGCGGCCCGCCACCTGACCACCGCCGCCATCGAACGCGCCCTGGCCGGGGCCGGGGACTGACCCCCGAACGCGGGCCCACCGGCGGGGCGCCGTCCCCTCCGGACGGCGCCCCGCGTGCTCAGGCCCGCTCCACCGGCACCCAGAGCTCACCCTCGGCCCCGCTGCCGTCCGCGGCGTACTCCACCCGCAGGATCTCGGGTCCCGCGACCGTCCGGTAGGCCGGGTTCGACGGGAACCACTGCGCGTAGGCGTCGGCCCACAACCGCTGCACGGCCTCGGGCATCTCGTCGGCGGCGGCCTCGAACGGGAAGACCGCCCACGTCCTGGCCGACACCTCCAGCGTGTCCATGCCCTCGGGGGCGGGGGCGGTCGTGGCGACGGCCCGGTAGTAGTCCAGTTCGCTGCCCTCCCCGCGGTCGGGGTCGATGTCGTCGGTCACCGAGAGCAGCCCCTCGGGCTCCTGGTCGCTCATCCGCGCGAGCCGGGCGTGCTCCTTCGCGCCCAGTCCCCGGACGAACCCCTCGATGGCCGGGTTCGGCCCCTCGTGCACCAGCGGCACGCGCGCCCTGTGGCCCACCAGGCGGAACGCCTCCTTGTCCACGACGCGATAACGCATGTCCTCGCTCCCTTCGACGGTCAGGCGAAACATCAGTCGGGGTTGGGAGCGCAGGACCGCTCCAGCGCGCCGGGCCTGGCCCGGACTCACCCCGTGCAGGGCGCGGAAGGCCCGGGTGAACGCCTCCGCCGACCCGTAGCCGTGGCGTACCGCGACCTCCAGCAGGGTGCGCCGCCCGTCGAGCACCTCGGCCCCGGCCAGCGTCAGGCGGCGCCGCCGCACGTACTCCGACAACGGCATTCCGGCCAGCGCCGAGAACATCCGCCGGAAGTGGTGCTCGGTGGTGAGCGCCTCACGCGCCACCGCCGCCACGTCCACCTCGCCGCCGAGGTCGTCCTCGATCCGCTCCAGAGCCCGGTTCAGCCGTTCCAACACGGTCCCACCTCCCTTTTCCACCGCCAACGTTAGGAGTGGCGGCACCGTTCGGACCCGACAGTCCCGGGTCGGTTCCGGTCAGGTCCGTTCGGGCTCCACGGACCCGTCGCCGCGCCTCTTGGCTCGGGCAAGCCCAGGACATCGTTGGGCAAGAAGCGCGTCTGGTCCGACGTGCCGACCCCCGCGGGCGCGCACCATGGAAACCAGGATGGCCTGACGGCCGACCCTGAGAAGGAGGTGAGCGGGGCGGGGAACACACGCTCCGCGGACACATGGACCTTGGTTTTCTGCGTCCTCTGTACGAAAGCGACACTCCGGTGGCCTCGGTGCACCTGGACACCAGCCGCAGCACCAGGGACGCCGACAAGGAAATCGAGCTGCGCTGGCGCCACCTGCGCGAGGAGCTGGCCTCCCTGGGCACCGACGAGGCCACGCTCAACGCCCTGGAGGAGGCCGTCGGCGAGGGGGACTCGCGGGCGTTCGGTACGCACGGCCAGTCCCTGTTCGCCTCCGACGGTCAGCTCCTGGCCACGCACACGCTCACCGAACCCCCCAGGCAGGACCGCGCCACGTGGCTGCCGATCCCCGACGTGCTGCCCGTGGCCATCGACCGGGGCCGCCACCTGCCCTACGTCCTGGTGGCGCTGGACCGCGTCAACGCGCACGTGACCGCCTACCCCGCCACCCCGTCCCGCAGGCCCGCGGCGGACCGCGACCTGACCGGCAAGGATCTGCACGGCATCGACGTCATGAGCCGGGGAGGCCCCGGCAACCTGGGCGGCTACAACGGGCGCTTCCCCGGCAAGCAGGTCGCCCAGGACCTGTGGCGGGAGAACACCGCCAAGGTCGCCGAGCACGTCCGGGACGCGGTCGCGGAGGTCGACGCGGAGGTGATCTTCGTCGGCGGTGACCCCGAGGCGATCGCCTACCTGCGCGACAACCTGGCCGAGCGCAGGCTCGACACGCCGATCCTGCTGGTCGCGGGCGGGCGCGGCGGTCCCGACGCCGAGGAGCGCCTGCACGAGGCGGCCGCCGAGGCTCTGCGCGAGTTCGTCGAGCAGGGTCAGGAGCACGTGGCCGCGGAGTACTACCGCAAACTCGCCCACGACCAGGCCGTGGCGGGCACCGAGCCCACGCTGCCGATGCTGTCGGAGGCGCGGGTGCGCACCCTTCTGGTGGGGGCCGACCGCGACCGCGAACCGCAGCTGTGGGGTTCGCCGAGCGAACCGATCCTGGTGGGGGTGCACAGCAACGACATGGACGACCCCAACACCGCCTTCCGGGCCCCGGCCAGCGCGCTGATGCTGCGGTCGGCGGTGATGTCCGACTCCGGGTTCACCGAACTGCGCGAGAACGGCGAGCCCAGCACGGACATCGGCGCCATCCTGCGCTACGGGAGCCGCGGCTGACCGGGGCAGCGGCCTCGCGCCCGGGTGCGCCACCGGCGTCAGGAGTCGTCGGTGGCGCGCGGGTGGGCGCTCGCCGACCGGCTGGACGCGGACGACGTCGCCCGCACCGGACCGCCTCCTGCCGGACGGTTCCCCCGAGTCCGTCCTCCGACCGCCGCGACCCGACCCCGCCGAAACCATCCCGAGCGGGGCCGGACCACACAACGGGGAGGGATGTCACAGTGAACACGGAACAGAACGTGGACGTGGCGGTCATCGGAGGCGGCCCGGCGGGGTTGAGCGCGGCCGTCACACTGGCGCGGTCGCTGCGGTCGGTGGTCGTCGTGGACGACGGTGAACCGCGCAACGCCCCGGCCGAGGATGCGCACAACGTCCTGGGCCTGGACGGCGTCGTCCCGCGCGACCTGCTCGCCGCGGGCCGCGCGGAGGCCGAACGGTACGGGGCGAGGGTCCACGAGGACCGGGCCGTGGCCGCGCGCCGCCGGGGCGGGGTCTTCGAGGTGGACCTGGCCGTGGGCCCGACCGTGCGGGCGCGGCGGCTCCTGCTCGCGACGGGACTCGTCGACGAACTCCCCGCCGTCCCGGGGGTGCGGGAACTGTGGGGCCGAAGCGTCCTGCACTGCGCCTACTGCCACGGCTGGGAGGTGCGTGGACAGCGGATCGGCGTGCTGGGCACCGGTCCCACCAGCGTCCACCAGGCCCTGATGTTCCGGCAACTCAGCCAGGACGTCACCCTCTTCGTCCACACCATGCCCGACCCGGACGACGAGGCGTGGGAGCATTTGGCCGCGCTGGACATCAGGGTCGTGGACGGCGCGGTGCGGATGCTGCGCGTCGACCGCGGCGTGCTGCGGGCGGTCGTCCTCGCTGACGGGCACGAGTTCCCGGTGGACGCGGTGACCGTCACCCCCCGCTTCAGCGCCCGCTCGGACCTGTACGAACAGCTCGGCGGAACGCTCACCGAACATCCGACGGGGGCGTTCGTCGCCGCGGGGCCGATGGGACGGACCGGCCTCCCGGGGGTCTGGGCGGCGGGCAACACCAGCGACCTGGCGGCGATGGTCGCCGCCGCCGAGGGGGCCGGGGTCACGGCCGCCACCGACGTCAACGCCGACCTGGTCGCCGAGGACGCGGCCGGGGCCGCGAGCGCCCGCGCGGAACGGTACTCCCCGGCCTGAGCCGCGTGCCCGGTCGGGTCACCCGACTCCGGGGGGAGATCCGGGTCAGCGGACGCCCGGGCGGACCGTCTCGCCCAGGGTCAGCGGCAGGTCCTCGGGCAGATCCGCCAGCGCGGCCACCCCGTGCAGGTGGTGCACCCCCGCCTCCAGGCCGTCCGTCAGTGTGACGGCCCAGGCGGCCAGGGCGGCGGTGGCCCGAGACTGACCGTGCCCGCGCGCCCAGCGCACGCGCTCCCCGGCGCGCGCGAGGACCGTCCAGGTCTCCGAGCCGGGCAGGTGGAATCCGGTGGGCAGGCGGCGGGCGCCGGGCAGCCGGGTGAGAGCGGCCAGGGCGACGGTCAGGGGCGCGGAGTCCACGCCGAAGTGGGTGCGCACCGGTCGGCCGAGGTCGCGGGTGAGGACGTGCTGGTCGCTGAAGTCGGCCCGGTACAGACGCCGCCGACCCTGGCCGGGCAGGGTGAACACCGACGGGCGCGTGTAGTTGCGCACCGGTGTGCGGGTGGCCGGGTCGGGGAAGGAACGGCCCAGCAGGCCGAACGCCCACGCCGCGCCCGCCGCCCCGTGTTCCTCACCGGCGCCCAGGACGACGGCCAGGTCGATCGGAGCGCCGCCCGGAGCGCGGGTGTGCAGGTCGGCGGCGAGCAGGTTGGTCAGGCCGGGCGCGAGTCCGACGTTGAGCAGGACCGGTGCGCGTGGGGACAGCCGTTCCACGGCCGCCACGTAGGTGTGGGTGGCGGTGGCGTCGACGAAGGCCGCACCCCGCTGGGCGGCGATGGCGACCAGGGCCGGGTCCTCGGCTCCGGAGGTGTTGACCACCACGTCCGCGTCCTCCACCGCCTCCCGGAACCCGCCCGTCTCCGGGGAGCCGGCGTCCACGACGCGGTCAGCGCGCCGGGGGTCGCGGCCCGCGCTCCAACAGGTGTGACCCCACGCGCGCAGCCGTTCAATGACCAGGGATCCCACAGCTCCGTAGCCACCCAGTACCAGAACCCGCATGTCCGCCCCTTCCGTCCCGGTGTCGCTCCTCGGCGACGCCGAAAGTTTCTGTAGTTATGATCTAATAAGATAAGTGGAGCGCCACTACAGTCAACTCGTAGGATGGTGGCCATGAGCACACACGGCACCGACGGGCGCCTCGCCCGGACCCGCGCGACCCGCGCCCGCGTCGCCGAGGCCGCGACCCGGCTGTTCACCACGAGGGGTTACGCGGCCACCAGCATCCAGAGTGTGGCCAAGGAGGCGGGGGTGGCCGCCCAGACCGTCTACAACGCCTTCGGCACCAAGGCGGCGGTCCTGAAGGAGGCCCTGGACCAGGCCGTGGCCGGGGACGCCGAACCCGTGGCCACCCTGGACCGCCCCTGGGCGCGCGAGGCGCTGTCCGCACCCGACGCCGCCGAGCAGATCCGGCTCCAGGTGGCCGGGGCCACCGCGGTCATGGAACGGGTGGCCCCGCTGGCCGAGGTCCTGCGCGGCGCGGCCGACTCCGACGACGACCTTCGCGCACTGTGGCGGACCAACGTCGGCCAGCGCAGGGCGGTGCAGCGCGCCTTCGCCGAACGCCTCGCCGAACGCGGGGCGCTGCGCCCGGGGCTGACCGCGCAGGAGGCCGCCGACACCGCCTTGGCACTGCTCAGCCCCGAGGTGTTCACGCTGCACACTGTCCAGTGCGGCTGGAGCGTCGACCGTTGGCGCGCGTGGGCCACCGAGGCCCTCCTGCGGCAGGTGACCGACCTGGCGCCCGCCCCCGGCGCGTCGGCGCGGTGAGGGGCCGGGCCCTCCTCAGGCCCCGGCCATGCCGAGCCGGGCCAGCAGGTCGGCCTCGGTGATGATGTCGATGCGCTGACCGCGCTCGCGGTAGGTCTCGGCCCGCGCCTGCTTGGCGGTCTTGCCGGTCCCGGCGTGGTCGCCCACCACCAGCACGTCGGTCTTCCGGGTGACGTTCTTGGCGGGGTGGCCACCCGCCTCGGCGATGCGTCGCCACGCCTCGGGCTTGTCCATGGCCGACAGGTCGCCGGACACGCACACGGTGCGCCCGTACAGGGGGCCGGAGGGGTCGGCGTCGGCCGCGGCCTCGGGCAGGGTAGTCTCGGCGGCCCGCCGCCACCGGTCGAACCGGTCCTGGACGGGCGCGGAGGCGGCGGGGGCGGTGACGGGTGGGGGCGGGTCCGTCACGGCGTCCAGCCGCCCCAGACGCAGCCCCGCGGCGCGGGACAACTCGCCCAGGGACGTGGTGCCGTGCTCGGCCATCGCCGCGATCATGACGCGGGCGGCGGCCTCGGCGTCGGCGTCGGCGCGGTGGTGGCGGGTGACCGGATGGCCGATGTGCGCGCACACGGTGGGCAGGCGGTGGTCGGCCAGGGTGCGCCAGGTGCGCCGGGACAGCGCGAGCGTGCAGGCGTAGTCGATCGCGGGGTGCCCCAGACCGGTGTGGGCGCACGCGCGCCGCACCACCCCCATGTCGAAGGGGGCGTTGTGCGCGACCAGGGCGCCGCCGTCGGCGAAGTCGAGGATGCGCCGCCAGACGGCCTCCCAGGCCGGGGCGTCGGCGACGTCGGTCGCGGTGATGCCGTGGACGGCGACGTTGTGGTGGGAGAAGTGGCCGACGGGGTCGGGCGGGCGGATCAGGGTGGAGTGGCGCTCCACCGGCTCGCCGTCGACCACCCGCACGAGCCCGACCGCGCAGACGCTGCCCCGGTCCTGGTTGGCGGTCTCGAAGTCGATCGCGGTCCAGGTGTCGGCCACCGGGCACCTCCCGCACGTCACTCACCGTCCGAACGTTTGGAGGGTACCGGTCCGACCGCTCCGGTGGGTCCGGAATCGGAGCGGTCGCGCTCCGCCCCGGTGTGATCCACCCCCGTGGTGGAGTTTGGTTTCCCTGTGATAAAAAGTTAGGCGTGCCGAACTTTAGAGATGATTCCCCCTCAAGATCGTGGTCGATCGTGCTCGCCGCGGCCACGACCGGCCTCGCCCTGACCGCCTGCTCCGCCGGTTCGCCCTCCTCCGGCGACACCGACCAGGACGGGCGCCCCCTCGTCCTGACCACGTTCACCGTCATCGCCGACATGGCGCGCAACGTGGCCGCCGACCGGGTCGAGGTCGTCTCCATCACCCGCCCCGGCGTCGACATCCACGTCTACGAACCCACCCCCGACGACCTGGCCCGCGGTCAGGACGCCGACCTCATCCTGGAGAACGGCATGGGTCTGGAGGCCTGGTTCCAGCAGTTCACCGACCGCATCGACGCCCCCACCGCGACCATCAGCGAGGGCATCGAACCCATCCCCATCGCCTCGGGCGACTACGAGGGCGAACCCAACCCGCACGCCTGGATGTCCCCCGACAACGCCCAGATCTACGTCGACAACATCCGCGACGCCCTCGTCGAACTCGACCCCGAGGGCGAGGCGGACTACGACGCCGCGGCCGAGTCCTACAAGGCCGAGATCGCCGAGGTCGGCGCCTTCCTGGAGAGCGAACTGGCCGAGGTCCCCGAGTCCAGCCGCGCCCTGGTCACCTGCGAGGGAGCCTTCCCCTACCTGGCACGCGACGCCGGACTGACCGAGATGTACCTGTGGTCGGTCAACTCCGAGGGCGAGGCCACCCCCCAGCAGACCGCCGCCGTGACCGAGTTCGTCCGCTCCAACGACGTCCCCACCCTGTTCTGCGAGAGCACCGTCAACGACAGCACCCAGCGCTCGGTCGCCCGCGAGACCGGCGCCGAGATGGGCCGCGTCCTGTACGTCGACTCCCTGTCGGAGGAGGGCGGCCCCGTCCCCACCTACCTGGACCTGATCCGCTACGACGCCGAGGCCATCGTCGAGGGCCTCACCGAGAGCGCCGGGTGAGGAGAGCCATGATCCCCGCCATCGAGGTCACCGGGGCGACCGTCCGCTACGGCGACGTCCTCGCCCTGGAGGACGTCAGCCTCACCGTGCGACCCGGGCGGGTCTGCGGCCTGCTCGGCACCAACGGTTCGGGCAAGTCCACCCTGTTCAAGACCATCCTGGGCCTGGTTCCCACCGACCGGGGCCAGGTCCGGATCCTGGGCCGCGCCAGCTCGGCCGCGCGCAGGGAGGGACTGGTCGGCTACGTCCCCCAGTCCGAACAGGTCGACTGGGCCTTCCCCGTGCGCGTGCGCGACGTCGTCATGATGGGCCGCTACGGGCACATGGGTGCGCGCCGCCGCCCCCGCGCCACCGACCGGCAGGCCGTCGACCACGCCCTGGACCGCGTCGACCTGACCGACCTGGCCGACCGCCAGATCGGCGCCCTCTCCGGCGGCCAGCGCAAACGCGCCTTCGTCGCCCGCGCCATCGCCCAGGGCGCCGACGTCCTGCTGCTCGACGAACCCTTCGCCGGGGTGGACAAGCGCTCCGAGGGCACCATCGTCGAACTGCTGGGCTCCCTGCGCCAGGAGGGGACCACCCTGCTCGTGTCCACCCACGACCTGGCCCAGGTACCCGAACTGTGCGACGAGGCCGCCCTGCTGCAACGCCGCCTGCTCGCCCACGGAACACCGGACGAGGTCCTGCGCCCGGAGGTCCTCATGGAGGCCTTCGGGGTCCGCCCCACGGAGGGAGTCGCCGCGTGGACGCCCTGATCCAGTGGTTCACCGAACCCATGCAGTTCGAGTTCGTCCAGCGCGCCCTGCTGGTCAGCGTCGTGGCCGGGGTGGCGTGCGCCGTGCTCTCGTGCTGGATGACCCTGGTGGGCTGGTCGCTCATGGGCGACGCGGTCTCCCACGCCGTCCTGCCCGGCGTGGTCCTGTCCTACCTGTTCGGGGCGCCCTTCGCCGTGGGCGCCCTGGTGTTCGGGGGCGGATCGGTGGCCCTGATCGGTGTGGTCAACCGCACCTCGCGGGTGAAGGAGGACGCGGTCATCGGGGTCGTGTTCACCGCGATGTTCGCCCTGGGGCTGGTGCTCGTCTCCCGGGTGCCGAGCCAGACCGACCTGAGCCACATCCTGTTCGGCAACGTCCTGGGGGTCTCCGACGCCGACATCTGGCAGGTCGTGGTCCTGGCCGCGGTCGTGCTGGCCGTGGTCTGGTACAAGCACCGGGACCTGACCCTGTACGCGTTCGACCCGGTCCACGCGCACGCGCTCGGCATCAACCCGCGCCTGCTGGAGACACTGCTGCTGGGGCTGTTGTCGGTCACCGTCGTGGTCGCCCTCCAGGCGGTGGGGATCATCCTGGTGGTGGCGATGGTCATCATCCCGGGCGCCACCGCCTACCTGCTCACCGACCGGTTCGAGCGCATGCTGCTGATCTCGGCGTCGGTGGCCGTGGCTGCGGCCTTCGTCGGCGTGTACGCCAGCTTCCACGTCAACGTGTCCACGGGCGGGTCGATCGTGCTGGCACAGGCATGCGCCTTCGGCCTGGCCTACCTGTTCTCGCCCCGCCAGGGCGTGCTCTGGCGCGGACGGGGGGCTCGGGCGCTGCGGGCGCGCGCCCGGACCCGGGCGTGAGGCGTGTCCCCCGCGCGGGGGGACGCGCGGGGGACACCTCAGTCGTTCGACCGGAACGGGTGACGCGGATCGGGCGGTGCGAGAATGCACCCCATGAGTGCGGCGATGGGAACCGGACCGGTCGAACGGGCCGACCACGGCGGGGTGACGGGCGGGGTCGTGGTCACGGGCGCGACCGGCGGAATCGGCTCGGCCGTGGTCGGCACCCTGGCCGCACGCGGACGCCCGGTGTTCGCGCTGGGGCGTGACCCCGAACGCCTGGCGGCCCTGGCCGGAGAGCACCCGGGTGTGGTGCCCGTCCCGGTCGACCTGCGGGAACCGGAGTCGCTGGCGGAGGCGGCGGCCGGGGTCGGGGCGCCGGACGCCCTGGTGCACTGCGCGGGGATCACCCCCGTGGCCACCGTGGCCGCCTCCCCGGTCGCGCTGTGGCACGAGACGCTGACCGTGAACCTGGTATCGGCGGCGGAGCTCACCCGCCTGCTCCTGCCCGCCCTGCGTGCCCGCGCCGGACACGTGGTGTTCGTCAACGCCGCCCCGGGGGTGCGCGGCGTCCCCTCCTGGTCCGCCTACACCGCGAGCAAGGCCGGTCTGGCGGAACTGGCCGACGCCCTGCGGGCCGAGGAGGCCGAACACGGGGTGCGGGTGACCAGCGTCCACCCGGCGGGCACCGCCACCGACCTGCTGCGCCGCACCAGGGCCGCGTTCGGTCACGGCTACGACCCCGCTGCCTGCATCCGCCCCGAGACGGTGGCGTCGACGATCGCCGACGTGCTGGACCTGCCACGCGACGCCCAGGTCGGGGAGATCACCCTGCGCCCGGGGCCGCGCGGTTCCCGGTAGGGGCGCGGCCCCGGGCGCAGGGATCACAACAGCATCGCCAGTTGGCGGGCCTGGGCGACCAGGGTGCCCTGGCTGTCCCAGATCTCCATGTCCTCCTCGTGGTAGCCGCCGGAGACGTGCTTGGTGAAGACCCGGCAGGCGAGCCACCCGGGGGCGGGGCGGGCGCGCACGTGCGCGGTCAGCTCCACGGTGATGGTGCCGAACTCGCCGATGTTCAGTACGGCGGGCACGGCGAAGTCCACCATCGCGGGCAGGCAGTGGGTGTCGGCCTCGCGACCGTCGGCGAAGCGCAGCCAGAACTCGTCGTGGGGGCGGCCGTCGGTACGACCGTCCAGCCACCCCGGGCGCTCCGGGTAGCGGTAGTCCAGGCGGTGGGCGATGGTGACGCCGTCGGGCCGGTCGAACTCGGTGGGCACGGGGCACCGGTCGGGGTCGGGCAGGTCGGGCGGGCCCTCCAGGTGGAGTTCGCGCCCGCCGTTGGGGGACAGGTCGCCGTAGGTGGCCGTGGCGCGCATGACCTCCTTGCCGCCCTGTTCCAGAACGACCTGGCCGGTAGCGGTGCGACGGCCCTCGCGCACGGTCTCGGTACGCACGAGCACCTCGCCGGGGGCCGCGGGGCGCAGGAAGAAGGCGGAGACGGCCACGGGGTCGGGCTGGCTCAGGGTCTGGCCGAGGGCGTTGAGGGCGATGCCGAGGACGTAGCCCCCGTTGGGGTGGGTGGTGAAGGTCGTCCACCCGTCGGTGACGGTGGCTGTGAACGTTCCGCCGTCCGTCTTGTCGACGCGGGTGTCCCGGTCGTACTCGAAGCCGGCGGAGGTGTGGTCAAGGCTCATGCGGTTATGTTACCGGCGAGTAGGTTAGTGGTCGACACCCGAGGCACCCCTTTCCCGCACCGCCGCCTTGACCCTGACGCGACGTCAGGCCCTAGCGTCATGACCACGGCACCACCAGTGACGACGGGCGGGGGACGCATGGGCCACAGCGTGGGCGAGGTCGCCCGGATCAGCGGCCAGACGGTGCGCACACTGCACCACTACGACCGGATCGGCCTCCTCGTCCCGGCCGAGCGCACACCCTCCGGCTACCGGAGTTACAGCGAGGCCGACCTCGAACGCCTGCGGCAGATCCTCACCTACCGGGAGCTCGGCTTCGGCCTGGACCAGATCGCGGCCCTGCTCGACGACCCCTCGACCGACACCCGCGCCCACCTGGCCCGTCAACACCGACTGGTGACCGAACGCATCGACCGCCTGCGCACCGTGGCCCGGGCGCTGGAACGCCTGATGGAGGCAGACAGCATGGGACTGGACCTGACCGCCGAGGAACGCCTCGAACTCTTCGGCGACTTCGACGTGGACGCCCACACCGCCGAAGCCGAACGGCGCTGGGGCCACACCGACGCCTGGGCCCGGTCCCAGCGCCGGGTCGGCCGCTACACCAGACAGGACTGGGAGCGGCACAACGCCGAGGCCGAGAAAATCTACCGCGCCCTGGCCCGGGCCATGTCCGAGGGCGTGCCCGCCGACAGCGCCACCGCCATGGATCTGGCCGAACGGCACCGCCGGCACATCACCCGCTGGTTCTACGACTGCACCCCGCAGATCCATCGGGGCCTGGGGGAGCTGTACGTGACCGACACCCGCTTCACCGCCACCATCGACGCCCACGCCGACGGGCTGTCGACCTACCTTCGCGACGCCTTCGCCGCCAACGCCGACCGCCTGGAGTCCTGAGCCGGGCGGACCCTGGGCGGTGGCCCGGCCACCGCCCAGGGGGAGGTCACATCCAGGCGGGCGCCGCGCGCACGGCGTAGTCGGAGAAGGGCGTGGGCGCCCGGCCGGTCACCCGGAGCACGTCGTCGCTGGGAACACCGTCCCCCCGGGCCGCCAGAGCCGCGAAGGCCCCCACGGCGGCCTCGGCGGCCTCCCGGGGAAGGCCCCCGGCCACCTGGTCGCGCACGAACGCCTCGGGGTCGGAGTCGTAGCGCACCGGGTAGCCCGCCACACGGCCGATCACCTCGGCCGCCTCGCCGAAGGACAGCGCCTCGGGGCCGGTTACCTCGTACACCCGCCCCGCGTGGCCCTCCTCGGTCAGCGCGGCCACCGCCACCGCCGCGATGTCGTCGGCGTCCACGAACGCCTGCCGCACCCCGCCCAGCGGCAGGACGATCCGCCCGGCGCGCACCGACTCCACCAGGAACCCCTCGTCGAAGTTCTGGTCGAACCAGTCGCACCGCAGCACCGTCCAGTCGGCGCCGCACCCGCGCACGGCGCGTTCGGCGTCCAGCAGCCGTGTGTCGCCCATCTCCTCGATCGCCTGGCTCGACAGCAGCACCACCCGACGCACACCACGGCGCACGGCCAACTCCACGAACCCCGGATCGACCGGCACCCCGTCGGGCGCCATCAGATACACCGCCTCCGCCCCGTCGACCGCGCCCTCCCACGTGGCCGGATCGGTCCAGTCGAACCGGACCCGCCCGCGCCGCGACGCCGCCCGCACGGGGTAGCCGCGCGCGCCCAGCAGAGCGGACACCCGACGGCCGGTGGAACCCGTGGCCCCCAACACCAGAATCGGTCTGTGACTCATACCGACACCCAAACACCGGGCGGCGACAATCCCCGGCGACGCGCCGCCGGACACGGATCCGCCCCGGACTGGAGACCGGCGGCTCCCCCGCGAGCCGGTGGTGCGACCCTGGGGGAGGGGGAGCGGAGAACGCCCCGCCCCCACGACGCGAGACGAGGACGCACGCCATGGCACACCGCATCCAGGTCGGAGACAAGGCGCCCGACTTCACCCTTCCGTCGCAGTCCGGTGACCCGGTGCGGCTCTACGACCGGCTCGGCGAGCGGACGGTGGTGCTGTACTTCTACCCCAAGGACGACACTCCGGGGTGCACGGCCCAGGCGTGCGCCTTCCGCGACAGCCACGAGGTGTTCACCGACGCGGGCGCCGAGGTGATCGGGGTCAGCTCCGACTCCGCGGAGCGGCACGCCGCCTTCGCCGACCGGCACCGACTGCCGTTCACCCTGGTCAGCGACGAGGACGGCCGGGTCCGCAAGAGCTACGGCGTGCCGAGCGTGCTCGGTCTGCTCCCCGGCCGGGTCACCTACGTGATCGACCGTCAGGGCACGGTCCGCCACGTCTTCAACTCGATGACCGTCATCGACAAGCACGTCGAGGAGGCGCTGGAGGTGGTCCGGGGGCTGCGGGACGAACAGACCGACTGACCACCTCGAACCGGGCGGGTCCCGGCCCGGGACAGGGATCGGACCTACCCTTGAACCAGAGCCGCCCGGACAGTTGAGGAACCCGCCCATGCCCGACCCCGCCCCGGAAGACCAGCCGGTCCGTCAAACGCCCGCGGATCGTCGTCGGGACGTGCAAGACTGCCCGGGACCGCAGCGGAAACGCCGTCCAGGGGGTCGTATGACCGTTACCGAACACCCTCCACCGCCCGAGGCCCCGTCGCTTCCGATGAGTCTTGAGTTGTTCGAACAGCTCGCGGAGATCGCCTATGAGGACGACGAAAGGACCGTTCTCGAATACCTGAACGGAAAGGTCTGGGCCCACAAGGTGACCGACGGAGCACACGGGTCGATTCTCATGTGGCTGCTGCGCCAGTTCATGGCCCACCGCCCTGACCTGGACCTCAACATTGCCAGTCAGGGACTCGAAGTCGACGCCTACCGCAACGGGCGCGCGCGTCCGGACGGGATTCTCGCTCCGATCGGCCATTTCGAACAGGCAGGTGAATGGGCCGACCCCGACGGGGTCCTCGCCGTCGTCGAGGTCACCTCGTGGGACGCCGACACCCACGCCCGCGACCGCGTGGAGAAGCCCGCCGCCTACGCCGCGACCGGTATCGGCGTCTACCTGTTGGTGGACCGTGACACCAACGCCGTCGTGGTGCACTCGCGTCCCGTGAACGGCCGGTACATGGACCGGTCAGAACACCCCTTCGGCGAGACGGTACGGATCCCGGGGCTCGGGATCGCCCTGGACACCGACGCGCTCAAGCGGTTCGCCCGCTGACACCGGGAGCCCTCCCGGCCGGGGCGAACCGACCACCGGTGTCCGACCCGGCCGGAGCCCGAACGGACCCGGCGGATCCATCCGCCGGGCCGAGGACGCTCACACGATCTCCTCGGCCTCCTTGGCCATCTGGGTGTGCCGCTCCACCACGGCCGCCACGGCCGACCGGACCTGCGCCAGCGAATCCATCGATTCCCGCGTCTGGACGTCGCGGGCCGTGTCGATGTCCAGTTCGTCGAGAAGACGGCCGACGTGCGCGATCCGTGGCTCCTCACGGGCCTCGACGAGGGCGCTGGCCAGCGCCTCGATCTCGGCGACCCCCGCCCGCACCTGGGCACGGCGCTCCCGGAGCCGCTGCCTGCCACGTTCGCGCAGGGCACGGGCGCGGTCGCCCTGGCTCTCCAACTCGGACAACTCCTCCTCGACACGGCCGATCCGTTCGATCACCTGCGCGAGCCGCCACCCGGTCTCCCGGGTGACCACGCTGACCCGGGTCCCGTCGATCGGGTCGTCGTGGTCCGGGGACGCGGTCACCGACAGGGCGATGGCCAGGCGCCTGAGCAGGGGAGCGTCGTCGGGCGCGACCATCTCCGGAGTGATGTAGTCCTCACCCTCGGTCGAATGATCCCGACCGGATCCGCGGCGGGTCCGGCGTCTGTGCACGACCAGGCCGGTGGAAAGAGCGAGCGCGGCGACGGTCGGCACCATACTGATCGCGCCTTGGTCGAAGCGGGAGAGGAGGATCCCGGTCACGGCCAGGACGACGCTGACGAGTCCCACCACCACGGGGGTGAGTGTCCCCCTGCTGGCGAGGTCCTGTGCCACCTGGTCCGGGTCGACTCCGGGCCGGGCGACGAGGAAGGGCCGGGGGCGGGGGGAGGGCATGGCTGGTTCCTTTCTCACGCGTGACGCGGTTCGGTCTCGCCTGGCGGGGGCCGGCGCGGGCGACCGCACGAGCGGATCCGTCCGCGGGACGCGGATCCTCCCTCCTCGGCCGGGCACACGCCCCCTCATACTCAGTTCCCCGATCGCGCCCCCAAGTTCGGCCCGAGCGTGGCCGGATGCGGGCAGTTCGACGACCGGCGCGTGTCCGCGCCACGACAATCCGGCCCCGCCTCCGTCGGAGGGAACCGCACCGCGGCGTGGGGCCGCTCGCGCCACCTCGGAAAACCCCTGGCCCGCACCCCGGCGGGTGACTACCGTGCGGAGCATGGACACCGACCGGCCCCGCTGGCGCGACGAGGACCTGGCCCGCACCATGAACGCGATCGGCGCCGAGGTCGAGGCGGCGTGGACCGACCTGTGCCGGGCGTGGGACGTGGCGCCGGACACCCCCGAGGAGCGTGACCTCGCCCGCATGGTCTCCGAGGAACCGCACCGGTTCCCCTGGCGCGTGGTCGACGCCGCCCTGGACCGCCAGACGTGCCCGGAGTGCGCCCGCCCCCTGGGGTCGGGCGTGCGCGGCTGCGGGCCCTGCGACCTGGCCGACGGCTTCCGCTACGCCGCCCAGGAGCCGGACCGGCCGGGCGTGCCGCCCGGCAACGAGCACGCCGTCCGCGTGGCCTGGGCGGTCAGCCGGGCCCCGCACCGCCACTCGGCGCGGGCCGTGTGCGGGTTCGAGCTGTGGCTCCCCGACGTGTACGCGGGGGAGCTGCCCACCACCGACCGGGCCCAGCGTCTGCGCCACCTCCTCAACCGGCTCACCGAGGACGAGTGCGCCCGGGCGGCCTCCGTCGACGCCCTGGTCGCCCTGGCCGAACGGCGCGCCTAGAGGAACGCGGGCGGGCGACCGGCTGTGTGCCGAACCGCCACCGGACGCGAACCGCGCCGTCGGGACCACCGAACCACGGCGGACGCACGTCCGCCCGTATGGCAAAAAACTGTCATGGCGACCCTTCGATCACGGATGGTAACTTCTCCGATCGGCAACGGAGTTCTCGGAGGGATCGAGACTCCCGCGGAGGCGACACCGAGAGGATCACACCCATGAGCACCACGCGGGTGAAGGCGGGCAAGGAGCTCCCCGAGGTCTACACCAAGCTCGTCGAGATCGGCGAGCTCGTGGAGACCGTCATCGACAGAGACATCCACGAGCTGGTCAAGCTGCGCGCCTCCTACCTGAACGGATGCGCCTTCTGCGTGGACCTGCACTCCAACGACGCCCTCAAGGCGGGGGAGTCGCAGCAGCGCCTCTTCCTCGTCGGCGCCTGGCGCGAGGCGGGGAGCCTGTTCACCGAGGCCGAGCGCGCCGTCCTGGCCCTGGTCGACGAGGCGACCAAGCTCGGCGAACACGGGGTCACCGACGAGGTGTACGAGAACGTGGCCAAGCACTTCTCCGAGAAGGAGGTCGCGGCGCTGATCATGGCCATCGGCCTGATCAACTTCTACAACCGGTTGGGCGTCAGCACGGGGATGACCCCGCCCAAGCGCTGAACACGGCCATCACCGTGGGGGGTGTGGGCGAGGTACCTCGCCCACACCCCCCACGGGTGTCAGTACCGGACCCGGTGTACGCGGGGGCCGAAGGCGGCGGTGTCCAACCACCGCCCGGCGGGCTCCCACACCGGCGCCACCAGCGCCGCCGCGCGCTGGCGGACCCGTTCCGGCCACCTGCGCGCCAGCAGGTGCGCGCAGGCCCGTCCCGCCGCCGCGCAGTTGGCCACCGCGGCGGCCCGCCGCCGCGTGGCGTACTCCTGGACCCCTCCCTCGACCACGGCGTCGACGGCGGCCACCGCGTCCGCGACACCGGAGTTCATCCCGCGGGCGCCGAAGGGCGGGAACAGGTGGGCCGCGTCGCCGGCCAGGAGCACACGGCCGTGCCCGTCCGCGAACCGTTCGGCGACGCGTTGGTGGAAGCGGTAGCGGGACACCCAGGCGACCCGGTGCCCGGGGAGCACGTCCGCGACCCAGGCGTCGGGGTCGGCCGCGAAGGCCGCCGACTCCCGTTCCCCCGCGCACTGCAGATCGATCCGCCAGCCGCCGCGGAAGGGCACGAGCAACACGTTGCGCCCGTCCACCGCGGGGTGGCGGTAGTGCAGGACGCGCTCGGCCTTCAGCGGGCGCTGTGCGTCGTGCACGTCGACCACGACGAAGTCCGTCCCCGACGAGGAGCCCGCCAACGCGATCCCCACCGAGTCCCGGACCACGGAGCGGGCCCCGTCGGCCGCGATCACGTGGGTTCCCTCGATCCGACCGTCCCCGGTCCGCACGGCGGCCCCGTCGGGCCCGGAGACGGCCCCGGTCACCCGAACCCCCCAATGGACACGCACCCCGGCCCGGTCGCAGGCCCGGCGCAGCCGTTCCTCCAGCAGCGACTGGGGCAGGCTGCTGAACGGGGGGAAGGGGCCCCGGGTGGGGCCGTAGACCCGCTCGTAGACTTCGCGGCCCGCCCACAGGGTCCGTTTGGCCCCCCAGACCAACCCCAGATCGGCCAGTTCGAGGCCCAGCCCGGGGCTGATCCGGTCGAGGAGGCGCAGCGACTCCCGGTGGACGAAGATCGCCCGGCTCCCGGGGCGGACGCGGGCGCGCGGATCGGCTTCGACGACGCTGACGTCGAGGCCACGGTGGTGGGCGGCCAGCGCGGCGGTCAGTCCCACGGGGCCGGCCCCGACGATGACGAGGCGCCTCATGAGTCGGGGACCAGGTCGGGGTTGAAACGCTCCTCGACGTAGATCGCCGGGGCGGCGCGGAGCCGGATGAGGTAGCTGCGCCACATCGCCTGGCGTCGACCCCCGGCGTCCCAGGGCGAGCGTCCGAACGAGACCGGGCGGCGTTCCTGGTCGCCGTCGCGCAGGAGTCGGCTGCGCCCCAGCGGTGTGGTCGGATCGGTCAGCACCCGGGCGACCTCGCCCGGGGTCCGGGCGTCGGAGACGACGGTGTTGCGGGAGACCGGGGCGCCGTCGGGGGTGTGGAGTTCCGAGTGGCGAACGATCACCCGGGCGGACGGTGTCAGCCCGAGCAACTCCCGCAGGTCGGCACGCAGCCGTTCCGCGGGACGGACGTCCTGCCCGAGCACGCGCACCGTCAGGGGCAGGCCCAGGAGCCGCTCCAGCAGCAGGGTGGTGGAGCCGGGGTGGCTGATCAGGTGCCGGGCGCTCTGCCTCCCGTGGTGGCGTTCCCGCGCCGAGGGGGCCCGGTGCGGCCCCCTGAGGACCCGTGCTTGGCCGGTCATGGGGTGGAGCTCCTTGTCGCGGCTGCGGATCGCCAGGTGGTGGGGGCCGTTCTCGCGGGGAGCGGTTCGTGGGATCGCCCGTGGACGGCGAACCAGCTGGCGACCTGGACGCGGGAGGAGCAGCCCAGCCGGCGCATCACCTCGCGGACGTGGTTGATCACCGTCCACTCGGCGATGTTCAGGGTCTTGGAGATCTCCCGGTTGGTCAGGCCGTCGGCGATGAGGCCGGCCACCTGTCTCTGTCGGGGGGTGAGCGGGTACACCCGCTCGTCCACCGAGGTCTGTTCCCGGCGTGGAACGGCCGAGCGGTCGGCGCGCTCGGTCTCCTGGGCGAAGATCCGCGTGGTGTTCAGCAGGGAGAGCCGGGGGTGCCCGAGGCCGCCCTGGTGGACCCGGACGAGGTGGTTCTCCACCAGCAGGCGCAGGGTGCGGTCGTTGGCGCTCGGGTCGCCCCCGATGATCCGGTGCGCGTCCTCGAAGGTGAACTCGTCGTGGTGGCTCAGCTGGACCAGGGCGCTGCGTGCTTCGGGCGGGAGCGTGTAGTAGCTCTCCGCCAGAGCCTCGGACATGCTGCTGTGCCGGAGCGAGACGACCCCCGCGGAGCGGGCGCTGAGCATCTCCAGGCTGAACCGGAGCCGTTCGCGCAGCGCCTGGGGGGACAGCGCCTTGAGCCAGGGCGCGGCCAGTTCGATGGCGAGGGGCAGGCCGTCCAGCGCGGTGATCAGGTCCAGGACCGCCAACCGCGCAGGACCGTTGCGCCCCAGGTCGCCGAGGTAGCCGTCGGACCTTCCCATCAGGAGTTGGACCGAGGGTGAGGTGAGGAACCGCTCGGCCTCGGCGGCGGGTGAGGGCAGGGGCAGGGGATGGAGTTCGTAGAGCTTCTCCCCGTACCACCCGATCGCCTCGCGACTCGTCAACAGGATGCTCAGGGACGGATCGTGGGCCAGGCTCCTGCGCAACTGTTCTCTGAGCGGCTCGTCGCCGGGTACGTGGTTGTCGACGACGAGGAGCCAGCGGGGCCGGACGGCGTCCGGTGCCGGTGTGGAGCGAACCCGCTCGGTGAGTCGGGCCAGTTTCTCCGCCGCCTCCTCGGAACCGTTCTCCTGGGCACGGTCGAATATTTCCACCCCGCCCTCGAAGAGTTCTCTCATCGAGCAGGCCACTTCGAGCGCCAGGCGGCTTTTGCCGACCCCGGCCGGTCCGGTGACGACCAGGAGACGGATGCCCGTGCTGAGCAGCCGTGATATGTCCACGGTCTCTGCGTGCCTACCCACCATGCGGGGTTTGGTGAGTACGTCGTTCAGATGGGGGTCTGACATCCGGGATCGCGGTATCGCGTAGGTGGGTTCCATCAGGCGCTTCTGGTTAATTTCAAGGAAATCTTTCGTACCCGAGTGGCCCTCAGCCATAAGAAGCCAGGACCTGAGTGGTTCTCAGACATAAGAAGGCAGCCTCAATCGCCTAGCGCATCTACACAAGTGGGGCATACCCGTCACCCCGGCGAAATTGTACATGGGCTGGACCAAGATCACGCCGGATCGCCGGCCGACTGCGCCATTCGAAACCCCCAGGCGGGGGAGTCGAAGAGTTCGCGGAAATCATGATTGACCAGCCAATGTCCAATATGAGTGTTTTTGTTAATATGTTGTTAATATTAACATATGTGCATGAATGTACCCGTTTGTCCTTTTTCAAGGTGGCCGACATCGGCCACAGAGGTTTGTTCTCCAGAGAGGTTTCGACTCGGCTGGTCAGGGTGGGCGCCCCACCGGCCTTGCGGTCGTGGCGCGCGAGTCGCGGTGGGGGAGCGGGCGCGGCGGATCCGTTCGAAGGCGGTGTTCGCGACGGCCACATGCGTGCGAGATACGAACAGATGCCGCCCCCCGGGGGGTGTGCTCCCGCTCACCGCGCGACCGGTCCGGCGACGAGCCCCTCCCGCCCTTTCCTCGGCCGCGGGGATGGGTGGCCCGCACCGGGGCGGCGACCACAACCACGCACGTGCGCAGGAAAACCGCAGTTCAGGATTGGTCCGATCCGCTGAGTCCGCAAAAACGGCCCCATCCGGTCCCACGCCCCGGAGCCGACGCGACGCGACGGGGATGACAAAGACCTGTCACACCCGACGCCCGCGAGGGACGCTCGGCCATGACAATCATCAGCCATGCCTTTGTCATATTCATCCGACGCCGTTGCGGCTAACGTTCTCGACTGTGAGTTTCACGTTTTGGAGCCGCCCCCTCTCAGGGGGAGGCTCCTCCGCCGTCCCGAAGCGTCTCCGCATGCGGACCCCTGGCTCCATGCGTGGGGAGTGACAAGCGAAGAGTCGGAAGACACTTCCCCGGACGGTGGAATCGCCATGCGATGAGCACCATGGAACCCACCGGAATGGAAACAATTAACCATCCGCGCAGACCCTGTTTACTGGCAGGACGAACATCAGGACCTCACCGGCCCCGGGGCGACCATCTGTTGTCGCTGGTGACCTCCTCGAAAAAGGACCAGTAGTGAATAACATCGGAAGAAGAAGTCTTCTGCGGATAGGTGCGACCGCCGCCGCGGCCACCGTCGCCGGAGGTGCCGGCGTACTGTCCGCCGGACCCCTGTACGCCGCGGGCGCCCCACGGCGCTCGTGGAGCATGCTGGAACGCTTCGTGGACGGGGACGTCGTCCTACCCGGAGACGACGACTACGAGCGGGCGATCCAACTCCAGGTCGCCGAGTACGACAAGATCCGGCCCCAGGCCGTCCTGTACTGCCAAAGCAACCGCGACGTGCAGGCCGGAGTGCTCTTCGCCCAGTACCACGGGATCGCGGCCGTACCCCGCAGCGGAGGCCACAACAACGCCGGCTACTCCACCACCGAGGGGCTGGTCCTGGACGTCTCCCGGATGAACGCGGTCTCGGTCGGCGCCCACACCACCCGGATCGGGGCGGGTATCCAGGCCGTGGACGCCCTGGACGCCCTGACCCCCCACGGCGTCGCCGTCCCCAACGGCACCTGCGCCACCGTCGCCGCCGGCGGGTTCGTCACGGGCGGAGGCACCGGCCCCTTCACCCGCAAGCACGGGGTCGCCCCCGACAACCTGCGGGCCGCGCGCGTCGTCCTGGCGGACGGACGCGTCGTCACCTGCGACGCCGACCGCCACCCCGAACTCCTGTGGGCCATCAGCGGCGGCGGGGGCGGCAACTTCGGCGTGATCACCGAATACACCCTCGACCACGTGCCGGTCGAGCGGATGGGCCAGTTCCGGGTCGTGTGGCCGTGGGACGACGCGGCCGAGGTGATCACCGGGTTGCAGGAGTGGGTCGCCGACCTGCCCAGGGAGATCGCGGGGGACCTGCTGGCGATCATGCCCGACGGCGCGCCCGGGCAGCCCGTCCTGCTCCAGATCGTGGGCACCGCCCTGACCGACCCCGACACCCTGGCCACCGAGATCGACCGGCTGGTCGGCCTGGTCAGCCGGGAGCCCACCGAGCGCAACGTACTGGACCGGACCTACCGCCAGACCATGATGAGCGTGTGGGGCTGTTCCGACAAGTCGGTCGCCCAGTGCCACCGCGTCGGCTTCAACCCCGAGGGCATGCTGCCCCGCGACGCCTTCCGTCTGTCCCGCTCCCGTCTGCTGGAGGACCCCATCCCCCGGTCGGGCGTCGAGGACGTCCTGGGCGCCTTCGAGGCCGACCGCCAGGCCGGTCAGATCCGGATCCTGTCCATGCGCATCATGGGCGGCCGGACCAACGAGGTGGCCCCCGCCGACACCGCGTTCGTGCACCGGGGAGCCTTCCTCAACATCTCCTTCACCTTCGGCGTCAACGACGTCGAGGCCACCCAGGAGGAGAAGGACACCGTCCTGGCGTCCCTGCACGACGGGTTCGCCACGTTCGACCCGTACTCCAACGGCCACACGCTGCAGAACTTCGTGGACCCCTACCTCGACGACTGGCGCGACGCCTACTACGGGACCAACTACGCGCGCCTGTCCCGGGTCAAACGCGACTACGACCCCTACGGCTTCTTCCGGTTCGACCAGGCGATCTCATGACGGAGGCACGCATGCACGAGCTGCTGGACGGCTGGACGGCCTCCCAGGCCGCGGCCGACCCCGACGCCTACCTGCGCGCGATCCTGGAATGGCACTTCTCCCCGGCCACGGGGTCGCCCTTCTGGCTGGAGCGGGCCCCACACCTGGGCTTCGACCCGATCGCCGACGTCAAGGAACTGGGCGACCTGCGCCGCTTCCCCGACCTGAGCGACGACCTGCGCACGGTCCGCGCCGAGGACCTCGTCCCCACGGGAGCCCACGGGTCCCCCTTCGAGGTGTTCGAGTCGGGCGGCACCACCGGCGCCCCCAAACGGGTGGTCGACAGCCTGTCCCGGGGACGCAACGTGGACTGGGTCGGCCGGGTGCTGAGCCAACACGGCTTCCCCGAGGAGGGCAACTGGCTGCACGTGGGCCCCACCGGCCCGCACGTGGTCGGCCGCACCATCAAACACCTGGCCGCGTCCCGCGGCGGCCTGTGCTTCACCGTCGACTTCGATCCGCGTTGGGTCAAGAAGCTCCTGGCCCAGGGCCGGACCGAGCTGGCCGCCGAGTACCGCGAGTACCTGCTCGACCAGGTCGAGCTGATCGTCGACTCCCAGGACATCCGCGTCCTGTTCATCACCCCGCCGGTACTGGAGTCCCTGTGCTCCCGCGCCTCCCTGTACGAGCGGGTCGCCGAACGCCTGGAGGGGCTGATGTGGGCGGGCACCAGTGTCAGCCCCGAGACCCTGTGGCAGATCGAGAACACCTTCTTCCCCAACGCCTCGGTGGCGGCGATCTACGGGAACACGATCATGGGGATCGCCCCACAGCGCCCCCGCCTGGACGACGACACCCAACCCTGCGTGTTCGTCCCCTTCTTCCCCCAGTCCGTGGTCGAGGTCATCGACGCCGAGGGCGCTCCCGTGGCCTACGGCGAGCGCGGCCGGGTCCTGATGCACCTGCTGGCCCGGGACATGTTCCTGCCCAACGTCCTGGAACGCGACACCGCGATCCGCATCGCCCCGGCGCCCGGCGACACCGCGGACGGCCTCGCCGACATCGCCCCCTTCCAGGACGGAACCGGCGCCAAGGTCATCGAGGGAGTGTACTGATGGACACCGCCCCCACCCGGATCGACCCCGTCATCTGCGGAGACCCCACCCCCAGCCGGGACCGCACCCAGCTGCGGGCCCTGGACGGAACCACACTGGCGCAGGTCGGACTGGCCCCCCGCCTGCTCGCCCAGGCCGCCGTCAACCGGATGCGCTCGGCCGCCGACCGCACCGCGCCCGACCCCGACGTCTTCGCCGAGGCGGGCCGCCTCTTCGCCCACGCCGACCTGGAGGGGGAGAGCCCCCAGGAGTACCGACAGCGGGTCAGCGCCGCCACCGGAGCCCCGATCGGAGCCATCGAACGGGCGAGCCGGGGCATCGAGGAGAACCTCGGCCGGGTCGACCTGCTCAACCGATCCGAACTGCCCGCCCCCTTCGCCGTCCCCGGGTTCGAGACCCGCTGGGTGCCGCGCGGCGCCCTGCTGGCCGCGGTCGTCCCCAACAACCACCCCGAACCCAACGTGTCCTGGGTGCGGGCGCTCTCCCTCGGCTACGGCGTCCTGGTCCGGCCCGGCAGCCGCGACCCGTTCACCCCCCGACGCCTGGTCGCCGCGCTCCTGGCCGCCGGACTGCCCGGCGACAAGATCAGCCTGCTACCGGGCGGCCACGAGATCGGCGAACACCTCATCACCCAGGCCGACCTGGGACTGGTCTACGGCGGCCCCGACGCGGTGGCCCGCTGGGGCAGCCGCGACGACGTCCTGGTCCGCGGACCCGGCAACAGCAAGGCGCTGGTCGACGTCCCCCTCACGGACGCGCTCGTCGAGCGACTGGTGGACTGGATCGCCGACGACGGAGGCGTACGCTGCAACAACATCTCGGCGGTCCTGGTCCACGGCGACCACGTCGCACTGGCCGACCGCCTGGCCGAGCGCCTGGCCGAACTGCCGACGCTGGCACCCACCCACCCCGACGCCGCGCTCCCGGCCATCGGCGAGGACACCGCCGAACCCATGCGCGAGTACCTGGAGCGGGTGACCGACGGCGCCGTCGACCACTCCAGCCACCGCTACCCCGACGGCCCGGTCACCCGCACCGAGGACGGGCACACCCTGATGCGCCCCCTGGTCGTCTCGACCACCGACACCCACGGCGACCTCGTCGGCACGGAGCTGCCCTTCCCGTTCGTGGTGGTCGCCCCCTGGGAGGACAAGGACGACACCGCGCCACTGCGGGACTCCCTGGTGGTGAGCGTGCTCAGCGACCGCGAGGACCTGATCGGCCGGCTCCTCGGCGAGCCGACCGTCCGCAAGGTCGTCGTGGGCCACGTCCGCCCCTGGACCTCACGGCCCGAACAGCCCCACGACGGGAGCCTGGCGGGCTTCCTGACCGAACCCAAGGCGCTCGTGCGAGCCCTGCCCCCGAGCTGACGCCACCCGACGTCCTCGGCCGCGGCCCGTGAGCCGACCCTCTTCGCCCGACCGCGCACCCCCACCCCCGGCGCCCCTCCCACAGGGCGCCGGGAGGCGGCGGGACCCCCCTTCCACGAGGAGCACCGACTCATGCACACGGCATCACCAGCACTCGACGAAGCGCCCGCCAGGCGGCGCGGCGGCCCCCCGGTCTGGCGCCGCGACCGCTGGCGCGCACTGCCCATCCACCAGCAGCCCTCGTGGCCGGACCCGGCGCAACTGCGCGCCGTCCTGGGACAGCTCGCCACCCTGCCCGCCCTGACGGCGGTCGACGACGTCCGCCGCCTGGAGGCGTCCCTGGCCCGGGTGGCCGCCGGACAGGCGTTCCTCATCCAGGCCGGAGACTGCGCCGAACCGATGGACGCCACCGGGGTGGCGGCGGTGCGGGGCAAGCACCGGCTCATCGGAGGGATGGCCGAGACGGTCAGCGACCGCGCCGACCTGCCGACCGTGGCGGTCGGCCGGATCGGCGGACAGTTCGCCAAACCCCGCTCCAAACCCACCGAGATCGTCGACGACCGGGAACTGCCCGCCTTCCGCGGCCAGCTGATCAACGATCCGCGCCCCGACGAACGGTCGCGCACCCCCGACCCCCAACGGCTGCTGGCCGCCTACCGGGTCTCCCGCGCCGTGCTCAACGAACTGCACATCCTCGCCCACGAGCGGGCCACACACGAACTGGCCGACACCTGGCCCCACCCCCTGGCCCAGGACCCCCGGGAACCGGGACGAGGACTCCACCCGGTCGACCGGCCCTGGGACGGATCGCTGCGGTCGGTCATCGCCGGCTACGGCGAGACCCTGCGCACCAGCCGCGGCGGGTGGGCCCACACCGGACTGTGGACCAGCCACGAGTCCCTGGTCCTGGACTACGAGGAGCCGCTGGTGCGGCGCGACCCCCGCACCGGCGAGTGGTTCCTGCTGTCCACGCACATGCCCTGGATCGGGGAGCGCACCCGCGCCGTCGACGGGGCGCACGTGGAGTTCCACGCCGGTATCGCCAACCCGGTCGGCTGCAAGATCGGACCGAACACCACACCGGAGGAGATCGTCGCGCTGTGCGCCGCGCTGGACCCCAACCGGCGCCCCGGACGGCTCACCCTGATCTGCCGGATGGGAGCCGACCGGGTCCGTGACCGCCTGCCCGCGCTGGTCCGGGCCGTCCGCGACGCGGGCCACCACCTGGTGTGGGTCTGCGACCCCATGCACGGCAACACCGAAAAACTCGCGACCGGACGCAAGACCCGCCGGGTCGAGCGGGTCCTCCACGAGATCGAGTCCTTCTTCGCGGTGCTGCGCGAGGCGGGCGAGTGGCCGGGCGGCGTGCACCTGGAAGCGACCGACGACGACGTCACCGAATGCCTCGACACCGACGGGCCCGACGACGGAGTCACATCCGACGACGGATACCGGACCCTGTGCGACCCGCGGCTGAACGAGAAACAGGCACTGCGCGTGACAGAGACGGTCAGCCGGCTGGTCGCCCAAGGATGACCGCCCCACCCCACGGCCCGTCGCACCGCCGCGAGCGGCGCGCGGCCCAGGACTAGAGAGCTTGGGATGCGAACCCTCCTGATCGACAACCACGACTCCTACACCTACAACCTCTTCCAGCTCATCGCCGAGGTCAACGGCGAGGAACCGGTCGTCGTCACCAACGACTCACCCGAGGCCGACCGCCTGGACACCGACGACTTCGACAACATCGTCATCTCCCCCGGACCGGGACACCCCGGCCGCCCCCGGGACTTCGGCGCCTCGGCGCGGATCCTGGCCAACGCGTCCGTGCCCGTGCTCGGCGTCTGCCTGGGCCACCAGGGCATCGCCGTCGGCGAGGGCGCCCAGGTGGCACCCGCCCCACAGCCCCGCCACGGCTTCCTGACCGCGGTCACCCACACCGGCGACGACCTGTTCGCGGGAATCCCCCAGGGCTTCACGGCGGTCCGCTACCACTCGCTGGCCGTACCCGAACCGCTGCCGCCGACCCTCGAACCGATCGCCTGGGCCGAGGACGGCACGCTGATGGCGCTGCGCCACCGGCAGCGCCCGCTGTGGGGTGTCCAGTTCCACCCCGAGTCGATCGAGACCAGCCACGGACACCTGCTGCTGAGGAACTTCCGCGACCTGACGGCCACCCACCACGAGGGCCGGCGCCACGGCCGCCGCCCCGCCCCCGCCGAGGACGCCACCGCGCGGAGGGAGAGCCGACGCCACCTCCTGCACCTGCGGGTGGTCGAGTCGGCGGTGGACACCCAGGCCGTCTTCTCCCGCCTCTTCGCCGACTCCGACGTGCCCGCCTTCTGGCTCGACAGCGCGCACGTGGAACCGGGACTGTCGCGCTTCTCCTTCCTCGGGGACGCCAGCGGACCGCTCTCGGAGACGGTGCGGTACCGGGTCGAGGAGCAGGCGGTCGAGGTCGAGCGCCCCGGCGCCCCCGCCCGACGCGTGCCCGGCAGCGTCTTCGACTACCTCAAGAACGAACTGGCCCGACGCCGCGTCGACAGCCACGACCTGCCCTTCGACTTCACCTGCGGCTACGTCGGCTACTTCGGCTACGAACTCAAGGCCGACTGCGGGGCGGTCAACCGGCACCGGGCGCCCACCCCGGACTCCTGGTGGGTCTTCGCCGACCGTTTCGTGGCGGTCGACCACCTGCGGGACGCGACCTACCTGGTGGCGATGAGCGACGGCTCCGCCGAGCTCATCGGCCAGGCCACGGCGTGGCTGGACGCCACCGCGGCCGAGATCCAGACACTGGTCGGCGCCGCACCCGAACCCGCCGACACCGACACCGACCACGCGGCCGCCCCGTCCCCGGCGGAGATCGAGTCCCACCTGACCGTCGGCCGAGCCGACTACGAGGCCGCCGTCGCGGCCTGCCAGCGCAAACTCCACGAGGGCGAGAGCTACGAGATCTGCCTGACCACCTCGGCCTGGCTGCCCGCGGTCGAGGACGGCTACCGGTTCTACACCCGGCTGCGCGCGGCCAACCCGGCCCCCTACGGCGCCTACCTGCGCATGGGCCAGGACATGGAGATGGCGGGCTCCTCACCGGAGCGCTTCTTGACCGTCTCCCGCGACGGCGAGGTGGAGAGCAAACCGATCAAGGGCACCGTCCCCCGCGGCGCCACCCCCGCAGAGGACGCGCGACTGCGCGACTCACTGGCCGCCAGCGCCAAGACCCGCGCCGAGAACCTCATGATCGTCGACCTGCTCCGCAACGACCTGGGCCGGGTGTGCGAGGTGGGCAGCGTCCACGTTCCACGGCTCATGGCCACCGAGTCCTACGCCACGGTCCACCAGCTGGTGTCCACCATCCGCGGACGGCTGCGCCCGGGCGCCGACGCCATCGACTGCGTCCGCGCCTGCTTCCCCGGCGGGTCGATGACCGGCGCACCCAAGCTGCGGACCATGGAGATCATCGACGAACTGGAGACCGAGGCCCGCGGCGTCTACTCGGGCTCGGTGGGGTTCCTCTCCTGCAACGGAGCCGCCGACCTCAACATCGTCATCCGCACCGCCGTGCGGATCGGCGACCGGTGGCGGGTCGGCGCGGGCGGGGCCATCGTCCTGGACTCCGACCCCGCCGACGAGTACGACGAGATGCTGCTCAAGGCGTCCGCTCCGCTGCGCGCCTACCGGGCCGTCGAGGTGGTGCGGTGATGCGCGGACCCCACTCCACCGCCCCGAAGGGAGGGGACCGGTGAACATCGCCACCGAACTGCAGGAACTCGCCCAGGCGCGCTGGCCGCACCGCCCGGCCTTCCACGAGGGGGACCAGACCTGGACCCACGCCCAGGTGCACGACCTGGCGGCCCGCGCCGCCACCGTCCTGGCCGACCGGGGTGTGCGCCCCGGCGCCCGGGTCCTGGTCGCGGTCCCGGACGGGATCGCCTGGGTGACGGCGTTCCTGGCCACCGCCCGGCTGGGCGCCACCGCGGTGCTGACCAACCCCGCGCTGCCCGTCGCCGACCACGACTTCATCGTCGCCGACGCCGGCGTCTCCCACGTCGTGGCGGGGGAGGAGACCGCCGACCGGTTCGCGGGCCTGGAGACCCTGCGCGACGTCGAACTGGTCGCGGCGGCCCGGCGCGCCCCGGCCGGGTGGGCCCACCCGGTGGGCGCCGACACCCCGCTGTACATCCAGTACACCTCCGGCACCACCGGACGGCCCAAGGGTGTGGTGCACCGCCACACCGACCCGTCCTTCTACCACGCCGCGTTCGGGCGCGCCCGGCTGCGTCTGGGACCCCAGGACGTGACCCTGTCGGTGTCCAAGCTCTTCTTCGCCTACGGGTTCGGCAACGCGCTGGCCTTCCCCCTGTTCTCCGGCGGATCGGCGGTGCTCACCCCCGAGCGCCCCAGCCCCGGCCGGGTGGCCGAGCTGGTGCGCCGCCACGGCGTCACCGCCCTCTACGGCGTCCCCTCCTCCTACGCCCGACTGGTCGGCGACACCGACCCGGCCGACTTCGCCAGCCTGCGGGTGGCCGTCTCGGCGGGGGAGAAGCTGTCCCCCGCCTTCGGGGAACGCTTCACCGACTTCCTCGGCGTCCCCGTCCTGGACCAGCTCGGCTCCACCGAGGCCGGACACGCCATGTGCGCCAACGGCGTCGACGACAACGTCGCGGGCACCATCGGCACCCCGGTGCCGGGGTTCACCCTGCAGGTGCGCGACAAGCACGGCGCCGAGGTCGCCGTCGGCGAGGAGGGCGAGCTGTGGGCCCGCGGACCCAGCGTGATGCCCGGGTACCTCGGCCTGCCCGAGGAGACCGGACGAACCCTGGTCGAGGGCTGGCTGGCCACCCGCGACCGGGCCGTGCGCAACCCGGACGGCACCTACACGCACCTGGGGCGCACCGACGACCTGGAGATGGTCGGCGGGATCACCATGTCCCCGCTGGAGGTCGAGCAGGTCCTGGGCGAACACCCCGGCGTGCGCGACGTGGCGGTCGCCTCCATCCCCGACGAGCGCGGCGCCAGCCGACTGCGCGCCTTCGTCGTCGCCTCCCCCACCGCGCCCGAACCCCAGACCCTCACCACCGAGCTGCTCTCCCTGGCCGGCTCCCGCCTGGCCCCCTTCAAGGTGCCGCGCACCGTCGAACTGGTCGACGTGCTCCCACGCACCGCCACCGGAAAGATCCAGCGCTTCCGGGTCCGCCAGGGCACCTGGTGACCCGCCCCCGACGGTGACGCCCCCATCCACCCCCAACACCCCACAAGGACGGACATGCTCAACCGACTCCTGCCCGAACGCGCCTTCTACCTCGGCCAGCTGTTCGAGAACGCCGCGGCCAAGTTCGGCTCCACCCCGGTCACCCTCGACCAGCCGCTGGCCACCTTCCCCGAGCGCGGACGCGACCTGACCTACGCGGCCCTGGCCGACGTCGTCGACGACCTCGCCGCCCGACTGTGGGAGGCCGGGGTGCGCCCGGCCGAGCGGATCGCCGTCCACAAGAGCGCGAACTTCGACATCGCGCTGATCGCCTGCGCCGCCGCCAGGATCGGCGCCGTGCCCGTCACCCTCTCACCCGCGCTCAGCGGCCAGATCATCGACGAACTCCTGCGGCGGCTGGACCAGCCCTGGCTGGTCACCGACGCCGACAAGATCGACGGAGACCTGGCCGACCTGAACCTGGAGAAGCTGACCCGCCGGGTCCTGGTGGCCGGGACCCGCGAGCACCCCACCGGTCTGCTGCTGGCGGGCCTGGACGACGCTCCCCGCCGGGACCCGGTGCGCATGCACCCGAGCCAGCCCGCGCTGATCACCCACACCTCCGGCACCACGGGCGTGTCCAAGCTGATGGTCCACACCGCGCAGACCATCTTCCACCGCCTGCTGCCCCAGCAGATCATCGCCTGGCCCGTCCGGCGGCGCGAACGGGTCGCGCTGTGCATGTCCTTCGTGCACTCGCGCTTCTTCCACTCCCTGGGGGTGTTCCTCAACTACGGCAACCCGCTGGACATCCTGGTCGACCCCGACCCCGACGTCATCGGCCCCATCTTCACCCGCACCCGCCCCGGGCTGGTGGAGACCCACCCCAACAACTTCATCCAGTGGGAGGACCTGGTCGACGCCCCGGGCGCCCCGCTGGCCAGCGTCCGCTACTACAGCACGACCTTCGACGCCATCCACCCGCGGACCATCCAGCGGCTGCTGGGAGCCTCCCGACGCCGCAACCCGCTGATGGTGCAGCTGTACGGGCAGAGCGAGACCGGACCGATCTCGGGCTGGTGGTACACGCCGCGCAGCGCGCAGGAGACCGACGGACGGTGCGTGGGCTTCCCCCTGCCGGGCTTCATCAAGGTCAGGGCCGTGGGCGAGGACGGCAAACCGGTACGCCGGGGCGAGGCCGGGCACCTGGAGGTGCGCAGCCGCGGCCGGGTCCTGACCTACCTGGGCGAGGACGGACGCTACCGCTCCCAACTGAACGGATCGTGGTGGCGCCTGGGGGACATGGGCTACCTCAACCGGTGGGGGATGCTCTTCCTCATCGACCGCGACATCGACCAGATCGACAGCATCGACAGCAACCTCGAACTGGAGGACGTGCTGATGTCGAGCCTCGACGAACTCCTGGAGGTGGTGATCGTCAAGGGCCCCGACAACACCCCCGTCCCCATCGTCTGCACCCGCAAGGACGCACCCCTGGACCAGGACCGCTGGCGGAAGGCGGTCCAGGACATGCCGCCCATGGCCGACCCGCTGCACGTCCCCTTCACCGACCTGCCCCGCACCTCGACGTGGAAGGTCCAGCGCGTCCAGCTCACCCGCATGCTCGAGGAGGGCTCGCTGCGCACCGTGGACTCCCGGACCGCCGCCCGATGACCCGCCCCGGGCCGGAGCGGAACCCGCTCGCGGTCCCTTTCGTCCGCCGCGACCAGTTGCTGAGGAAGGGCACAGATGAGTAGTAGGCCAGACAGGGACGACCACCGCCCGGTCCTGGTCGTCGGAGCCGGTCCCGTCGGCCTGACGGCGGCCCTGGCCCTGCGCGGCGCCGGACTGCCGGTCACCGTGTTGGAGGCCCAGGCCGCCGACCGGGTGCGCCCCGGAAGCAGGGCGTTGTTCCTGCACCGGGAGTCCCTGGAGCTGTTGGAGAACATCCGCCCGGGGCTGCGGGACACCCTCACCAGCCACGGAATCGTCTGGACCACCAAACGCACCCTGTACCGGGGGCGCGAGGTCTTCCGCCGCTCCTACCCGCCGACCACCGGGCGAGGAGCGCACCCCTTCACCAGCCTCCGGCAGGTGGAGACGGAACGACACCTGATGCGCGAGTGCGTCCGGGCGGGGGTCGACTTCGCCTGGGAGTCCGAGGTCAGCGAGGTCGACGTCACCGGCGAGCGGGTGCGGCTGCGCACCACCTCCGGGCACGAGTGGACCGCGCGGTACGTGATCGCCGCCGACGGGGCCCGGTCGGGGGTGCGCAAGGCCCTGGGCATCCGCCTGGAGGGGGAGCGCTCCGAGGCCTTCCACGTGGTGGTGGACGTCCGCGACGACGGGGACGACGCCCTCCCCCTGGAACGGGTCTTCCACTACGAACACCCCGCCCTGGGCGGGCGCAGCCTGATGCGGGTCCCCTTCGCCGGAGGATTCCAGCTGGACCTGCAGTGCAAGGACGGCGACGACCCCGACGACTACGCCACCGAGGAGGCCGCCCGCCGCTGGACGGCGCGGGTCGTCCCCGAACGCTACGCCGACCGGTTGCTGTGGGTCTCGCGCTACCGGTTCCTCCAGGTGGTCGCCGAGACCTTCACCGACCCGCGGCGCCGAGTACTCCTGGTCGGCGAGTCCTGCCACCTGTTCCCGCCGTTCGGGGCACGCGGCCTCAACAGCGGGATCGCCGACGCGGTCGAGGCGGCCTCGGCCATCGCCCACGCGCTGGACGACCCGGCCGCCCACGAACGGGCCGTGGACCGCTTCGCCCGGCTGCGCCGCGAGGCGGCGCTGTTCAACAGCCGGGCAGCCGGAACCGCCCTGGCGCACCTGCGTCCGAGCAGCCCGATCGTCCGACTGCGGCAGGCGGCCGCCGCACGGCTGTCCCCCTTCGTCCCGGCATGCGGGGCCTGGCTGGAGAACTCCCCCTACGGGCCCCGCACCGGCGCGCTCACCAACACCAGCGGGCGGTACTGACCATGGCACAGGCCACCTCCACCCGCCTGTACTGGGACCCCGACGTCGGGCTGCGTCCGGGGGACACCCCCCGGACCGGGCTCCTGGCCGCCGACTCCTGGCTGGTGACCGACGGAACGGCCCGGGCCGTGGAACGCCACCGGGACCGCTTCGCGCGCGCCTGCGCCGCCGCGGGCGTGTCCCGGCTGACCACCGAGTGCTTCTGGCAGGACGCCCTGGCCGCGATCCCCCCACACGGCGACTGGTTCCCCCGCGCCGAACTGCACACCGACGGGCGGCTCGCCTTCCTGCTGCGGGCCGCCCCGCCACGCGGCACCAGCCTGCGCGTCCTGGTCTGGTCCGGACCCGACCCGCGAACCCGGCCCCGGGTCAAGGGACCGGACCTGGAGCGGCTGGCCGGCGTCCGACAGCGGGCGGTGCGCGCCGGAGCCGACGAGGCCCTGCTGTGCACCGACTCCGACCTGCTCATGGAGTCGACCACCAGCGCCCTGCTGTGGTGGGAGGGCGACACCCTGTGCCTGCCCTCCCAACGGCTGCGGGTCCTGCCCAGCGTCACCGCCGCGCTCCTGGTGGAACGGGCACGCGAACTGGGCATCCGGGTCCGCCAGCGGCACGCCCGCCTCCAGGCCCTCGACGGGCGCGAAACCTGGCTGGTCAACGCCCTGCACGGCATCCGCGCCGTCACGGAGTGGACCGGCTCCCGCGTCCGGCCCGGCGCCGCCGAACGCGCCCCGGCCTGGCGCGCCCACCTCGAATCCCTCCGGCTCCCCCTGACCGGCCGGCCTGATCCCCACACCCCCCGGTGACACCTTCGCGCACGTTCGCCACGCACACATCGATTTGGAGGTCCACGGTGAACCAGACGGACGCGATGATCAGCGCACGCCCCGCCGTCGCGATCACGGGTGCCGGTCCACGCGACCGGTCGGCCCGCCAGGGGCCGGGGACCACCCCCACCACGAAAAGTGTCCGACACCACACAAGCGCGACACACACCCAGAACCACCTGGGAGAACGCGCTTCTCACCGAGGTCAGACCCCTCGGGTGAGCCGACTGTTTCCCGCGTGTTACGACGCGACACCTCCAGGCAACGCGCGCTTCCTACCTTCGGTTTCGTCAGTACCCGTCGAGTAGGAAGGCCTGGTCGTGGCCCCCGAGACCAGCTCACCAAGCCAGCGCACCGGACGGTCCTGGATCACCCACTGGGAACCCGAGGACCCCACCTTCTGGCAGGAGACCGGCCGACCCATCGCCAAGCGCAACCTGTGGGCGTCGATCCTGTCCGAGCACATCGGATTCTCCATCTGGAGCATCTGGTCCGTGCTCGCCCTGTTCATGACCCCCGCCGCCGGCTTCGACTGGGCACCCGAACAGAAGTTCCTGCTCGTCTCGCTCGTCGCCCTGGTCGGCGCGATCCTGCGTGTGCCCTACACCCTGGCCGTGCCGATCTTCGGCGGACGCAACTGGACGATCATCTCCGCGTCCCTGCTGCTCATCCCCACCGCGTTGGCCTTCTACCTCATCCAGAACCCCGACACCCCCTACTGGCTGTTCCTGGTCCTGGGCGCCACCGCGGGCGTCGGCGGCGGAAACTTCTCCTCCTCCATGGCCAACATCAACTTCTACTTCCCCGAGAAGGAGAAGGGCTGGGCGCTCGGCCTGAACGCGGGCGGCGGCAACATCGGCGTGGCCACCGTCCAACTCGTCGGCCTGGCCGTCATCGCCCTGTTCACCGCCACCTCCGGACACCTGATCCCGCTGTTCTACGCCCCGTTCATCCTGCTGGCCATCTGGGTCGCCATCCGGAGCATGAACAACCTCACCAGCGCCCGCACCGACGTGTCCGCCCAGATCGCCGCCACCCGCGACCGGCACTTCTGGATCATGTCCTTCCTCTACATCGGCACGTTCGGCTCCTTCATCGGCTTCGGGTTCGCCTTCGGCCTGCTGCTGCAGAACCAGTTCGGGCTGTCCCCCCTCCAGGCGGCCTCGGTCACCTTCCTCGGCCCGGCCATCGGCTCCCTCATCCGCCCCGTCGGCGGAAAGATGGCCGACCGCCTCGGCGGCGCCCGCGTCACCCTGTGGAACTTCATCGCGATGGTGATCACCACCGGCCTGGCCGTCGCCTCCATCCAGACCGACAACCTGATCCTGTTCATCGGCGTCTTCGCGGTCGTGTTCGTCCTGACCGGCATCGGCAACGGCTCGGTGTACAAGATGATCCCCTCCATCTACGCGGCCAAGGCCCAAAGCGCCATCTCCGCGGGCACCCCGGCCGAGGAGGCCCACTCCTACAACAAGCGCATCGCCAGCTCGATGCTCGGCCTCATCGGCGCCATGGGCGCCTTCGGCGGCGTCGCCATCAACCTCGTCTTCCGCGAGTCCTTCCGCGCCACCGAGTCGGCGGCCCCCGGCCTCGTCGCCTTCCTGGTCTTCTACGCCGTGTGCGCCGTGGTCACCTACACCGTCTACATGCGCACACCCACCACCGCGACCCCCGCCCCGACCCAGGCCACCGGCACCACGGAGACCATCGCACGATGACCCCAGGCCAGAGCACCACGACCCACTGCCCCTACTGCGCGCTCCAGTGCGCCATGCACCTGGACACCGGACCGGACGGACACCTGACCGCCCGCCCGGCGCCCTTCCCCACCAACCGGGGCGGGCTGTGCCGCAAGGGCTGGACCTCCACCGAGGTCCTCACCGTCCCCGACCGCCTCACCCGGCCCCTGATGCGCAAGGACCGGGACGCCCCACTCACCGAGGTGGACTGGGACACGGCGCTGGACCACGTCGCCGCACGCCTGAACGCGCTGCGCGCCGAGTCCGGCCCCGACGCGGTCGCGGTGTTCGGCAGCGGTGGCCTGACCAACGAGAAGTCCTACACCCTGGGCAAGTTCGCCCGACTGGCGCTGGGCACCTCACAGATCGACTACAACGGCCGGTTCTGCATGTCCGCGGCCGCGGCCGCGGGCAACAGGGCCTTCGGCCTGGACCGGGGCATGCCCTTCCCCCTCACCGACGTGGCCGAGGCCGAGGTCGTCCTCCTGGCGGGCGCCAACCCCGCCGAGACCATGCCACCGATGATGGGGCACCTGTCCGCGCCCACGCTCATCGTGATCGACCCACGCCAGTCGGGCACCGCCCAGGCCGCCCTCGACAACGGGGGCATGCACCTGGCCCCCCGACCCGGCACCGACCTGGCCCTGGCCCTGGGACTGCTGCACGCCGTCCACGTCCAGGGCTGGACCGACACCGACTACCTCCACGCCCGCACCCACGGCTTCGACGACGCCTGGCGGCACGCCGCCGCCTGGTGGCCCGAACGCACCGAACAGGTCACCGGCGTGTCGGCCACCCAACTGCGCCGGGCCGCCGACCTGCTCGGCCGGGCCGCCCGCAACCGGTCCGCCTACGTCCTGACCGGCCGCGGCACCGAACAACACGCCAAGGGCACCGACACCGTCTCGGCCTGGATCAACCTCTCCCTCGCCCTGGGCCTGCCCGGCCGCCGCGGCTCCGGATACGGATGCATCACCGGCCAGGGCAACGGCCAGGGCGGCCGCGAACACGGCCAAAAGGCCGACCAACTCCCCGGCTACCGCAGAATCGACGACCCCGCCGCCCGCGACCACGTCGCCTCCGTGTGGGGCGTGGACCCCGCCACCCTGCCCGGCCCCGGCCGCAGCGCCTTCGAACTCCTCGACGCCCTGGGCACCGACAGCGGACCGCGCGCCATGCTCCTGTTCGGCTCCAACCCCGTCGTCTCCGCCCCCGACGCCGACCGCGTCCGCGACCGCCTGGCCTCCCTCGACCTGCTCGTGGCCGCCGACTTCGTCCTGTCCGAGACCGCCGCCATGGCCGACGTCGTCCTGCCCGTCGCCCAGTGGGCCGAGGAGTCGGGCACCATGACCAACCTCGAAGGCCGTATCCTGCGCCGCGCCAAGGCCACCGAACCCCCCCAGGGCGTACGCACCGACCTGCAGGTCCTGGCCGACCTGGCCACCCGCCTGGGCCAGCCCGCCGAACGCTTCCCCACCGACCCCGACACCGTCCTGGCCGAACTCGGCCGCGCCTCCGCCGGGGGAGCGGCCGACTACTCCGGCGCCACCCCCGACCGCCTGGCCGCCGGCGAGGCCCTCCACTGGCCCGTGCGCCCCGACAGCGCGCCCACCCCCCGCCTGTTCCTGGACTCCTTCGCCCACCCCGACGGCCGCGCCCGCCTGATCCCCGTCGCCCACCGCCCGCCCGCGGAGACCACCGACGCCGACTACCCGCTCATCGCCACCACCGGACGGCTCATGGGCCACTACCAGTCCGGCGCCCAGACCCGCCGCGTCCCCGAACTCACCGACGCCGAACCCGAGGCCTACGTCGAGGTCCACCCCGACACCGCCGCCCGCGTCGGCCTCGCCCACGGCGACTGGGCCCGCCTGACCTCCCGCCGCGGCCACACCCGCGCCCGCGTGCGCCTCACCCCCACCGCACGCCTGGACACCGTGTTCGTGCCCTTCCACTTCGCCGCCGACCAGGCCGCCAACAACATCACCAACCCCGCGCTGGACCCCACCAGCCGCATGCCCGAGTTCAAGGTCAGCGCCGTGCGCCTGGACCCCGAACCCACCCCGTGACCACCCCACCCGCACACCCCGGCCCACGCCGCCCGGGAACCCACACCACCACCAGGAGGCCGCAGATGAGCACCACGCAGGGACCGCCCCCGCGTCAGATCGTGGTCGTCGGCAACGGGATGGTCGGCGCCCGCTTCGCCGAGGAGGTCGCCCGCCTGGACCCGGCCGGCGAACGCGTCCACGTCACCGTGGTCGGCGCCGAGGACGAGGCCGCCTATAACCGCGTCCTGCTCTCCGGCGTGGTCGCGGGCTCCTACACCACCGACCAGATCCGCCTGCCCGTCCCCGACACCCCGGGCGTCACCGTGCGCACCGGCGTGGCCGCCACCGCCCTGGACACCGAACGGCGCCGCCTGACCCTGGCCGACGGCACCCACCTGCCCTATGACGAACTCGTCCTGGCCACCGGCGCCCGCGCCGCCTTCCCCCCCATCACCGGGGTGGCCGCCCCCGACGGCCGCCCCGGCGAGGGCGTCACCGCCCTGCGCGACCTGGCCGACTGCCAACGCCTGCTGTCCCTGGCCCGCCCCGGAGCTCCCGTGGTCGTCCTGGGCGGCGGCGTGCTGGGCCTGGAGGCCGCCCGCGGGCTGGTCGGCCGCGGCATGCGCGTGTCGGTCGTGGAGTCCTCGCCCTGGATCATGCGCCGCCAGATCGACCAACCCGCCGCCCGCATCCTGGCCGCCCAGTACGCCGCCCTCGGCGTCACCGTACACTCCTGGCGGGTCGCCTCCCGCTGGGTGCCCGGCACCGGCCTGGAACTGGACGACGGACGCGTCCTGTCCGGCGACGCCCTGGTGGTCACCGCCGGGGTGCGAGGCAACATCGAACTGGCCAAGGACGCGGGAATCGAGGTCGAACACGGCATCCTGGTCGACGACACCCTGACCACCTCCGAGGCGCGCGTACACGCCATCGGCGACTGCGCCCAGCACCCCGGCGGCGGAGCCGGGCTGGTCCAACCCGGATGGGAACAGGCGTCCGTGCTCGCCCAGCGGCTCACCGGGACCGCGCCCCAGGCCACCTACACCGGCTCCAGCCCGCTGACCCGCCTGAAGGCCGACGGCATCGAACTGACCGCCTTCGGCCGCGTCCACGACGACGAGGACGCCGAGGGACTGGAGACGGTGACCGTCAGCGACCCGCACGGCGGACGCTACGCCAAACTCGTGGTCAGCGACGAACGCGTGGTCGGCGCCGTCCTGCTGGGCTTCCCCGAGGCCGCCGCCACCGTGTCCCAACTCTTCGACACCGGCGCCCCCGTACCCGCAGACCGACTCGCCCTGGTCCAGGGCCTGCCCACGGCCGCCCCCGAGACCGGCTCCGAGAACGGCCAGCGGGCCCTGGTGTGCCGGTGCAACGCCGTCACCCGCGAGACCATCGAACAGGCCTGGCTGGACGGGGCCCGCACCCGCGAGGCCATCGCCGACACCACCCGCGCCACCACCGGATGCGGCGGTTGCGTACGCGACGTCAACGCCCTGCTGTCCGGGCTCGCCGACACCGACACCGCGGGCGTCGGCTGACCGGGGCCGCTCCGCTCGCCGCGAGGCCATGGCGGCGAGCGGAGCGGCTCATTCCACCCACCACACCAACAGCGGAACCGCCCCCAGCACGACGACGGCCGCCAGCGCCACCACCCACCAGCGGTCCCGCCAGATCCACCCCGCCACGAGGGCGGGCAGCGGCGCCAGCGCGAGACCGAACATCTGCCGCACCGGGACCGGAGCGACGAAGGTCTCCCGCTGCTCCTCACACGCCCCGGTCGCCCACCCGCCCGGACCCGGGACGTACCCCCGCACACCTCCGGTTCGCTGGCGTCCACGACGAGCATCAGGCCCGCGAGCAGGGCGGCGGGCACGACGGGAAAGCTCAACAGACCCAGAAGAACCCGCCTGACGATCCGTCCGGCGCGCCCTCCACCCGGGCCGGGGTGAGGGGGAGGGGACGCCGAGGGCGCGGGGGAGTGTTGGGAGGCAGAGGTCATGGTCGTGCACCCCAACCAAGCGCCGGGCGCACCGCACCCGCCCACAGCCGGACACCCCTACTCGCCGACCCGGCCGTCGATGCGCTCACGCAGCAGGTCGGCGTGCCCGTTGTGGCGCGCGTACTCCTCCACCATGTGCATCAGCACCTCACGCAGCGACATGGGCCCGTGCCGGTCGATCTCGAACGTCTCGCCCAGCGACGCCGTGCGGGCCACGAAGTCGTCGGTGAAGGCGACCTCCTCACGCCAGAGCCGCCAGGCCTCCTCCACCACCGCCGGGTCGGCGACCGCCCCGTCGAACTCGGCGTCGGGCTCCTCGGGCGTGCAGAACAGCCGCGGCAGGTCCGATCCCGACAACCGGAGCCGGAACCAGGCCCGCTCCACCTCGGCCATGTGACGCACCAGTCCCAGCAGCGACATGGTGGAGGGCTCCACCGCCCGGCACGCCAACTGCTCGGCGTCCAGCCCCTCGCACTTGATCTGCAGCGTCAGCCGTTGGTCCCGAAGGAACCGCATCAGGGTGGTGCGCTCGTCGCCCAGCCGCGGCCCGTCCATCCGCGGATCGTTTCGGGGGTCCAGGAACATGTCCGCGCGTTTGCTCAGTCTGCCCATGACCGCGATTCTCGCCCATCCGCCCCCGCCGCGGACAGCCCCCCACCCGCCCGGGGCGGCGTCCGCCTCCGCGCGCCCTCGGGTCCGCGCCGCTAGCGCACCGCCAGCGCCACCGCCGAACACACCAGGGCCAGCACCGACAGCAGCGTGCGCACGTGGTTCCACCGCACCCACGCCGTCTCGAAGGCGCCGCGCACCGCCGCCGGGTCGTCCACGCCCGCCACCGGCCCCGCCGCCTCCAACGCGTTGTTCCTGGGGACGTTGAAGGCGAACGTGACCAGGACGACGGCCAGCAGGGCCGCCAGGGACACCGAGGACCACACCGTCGTCATCCCCGCGCCCACGGCGGCGTCCCGCGTGGCCGTGGCCAGCGCCGCCACCGGAGCACCAAGGAAGACCAGGGCGAACAGCGGGTTGAGGATCGCGACGTTGACCCCCTGCATGGCCTCGATCACCGTCCGGTCGCCCGCACCCCGCAACCCCGGCATCACCGCCACCGAGAACGCGAAGAACAGCCCGGCGAACAACCCGGTCAGCACCACCGACAGCACCGGCACGACCACGAACACCGACTGCACCATCCATCACCCCACCATCGTCGACCGGCCACCCGCGTCCCGAGCGCAGACTACCGACCCCGCCCGCCGCACACCGCCCCCAGCCCAGGTCGGCGCCCCACACGGGTTGGCAGACTGTCCACTCCCGCCGCCCAGCGCACCGGATCCGTATGGCACCACCCCCTTTTCCTCAGCGGCGTGTCGCTATACCGTTCGGTAGGTGTGCTCCCCCCCGCTCGTCGGACGCGCCCGGGAACGACGGCAGCTGCGCACCGCGGCAGACCCAGGACACCTTGTCCTCGTGGCCGGGTCCGCCGGTTCGGGAAAGACCCGACTGGTCCAGGAACTCCACGAGGCCACGGACACGACGGTGCTGACCGGCCACTGCCCGCCCCGGGCCGAACCGTTCCCCCTGGCCCCCCTCATCGAAGCCCTGCGCGGCGCCCCCATCCCCGACGGGCTCAGCCCGTTGTGCGGCGCCCTGCACGCCCTGATGCCCGAACACGGCGACCGCCTGCCCGACCCCCTCCCGCCCGCGGCCAGCGCCGCCGACGACCAACACCGCACCTACCGCGCCTTCACCGAACTCCTCGGCGCCCTGGGACCGGCCGTCCTGGTCGTGGAGGACGTGCAGTGGATCGACCAGACCACCCGGGACCTGCTGCACTACCTCACCCCCCGCCTGCCGCCCACCCTCTCCCTGGTCCTGACCTACCGGCCCGAGGAACTGCCCCGCTCCTTCCCCGTGGCCGCCCTGGCCGCCCTGGCGCCCGCCACCACCACCCACGACGAAATCACCCTCCCCCCACTGACCCCCCAGGACCTGCTCACCCTGGCCCACGGCTTCCCCGCCACCTCCTCGGCCACCCCCCAGGACGCCCACCGCCTGCACGCCTGGACCGGCGGCCAACCCCTGGCCGCCGTCGAAACCCTGCGCCACCTGACCGCCCCCGCCCCCGACGAACCCGCCATCCCCGCCCACCCCCCCGTCCCCGCCGCCCTGCGCGACTGGTGGCTGCACCGCCTGCGCGCCCTGGACCGCGACACCCGCCGACTCCTGCGCGCCGCGGCCGTCCTGGACACCCCCTCCAGCGAGACCCACCTGACGCGCGTGGCCGACCTGCCCCCGCACCGCGCCGAGAAGGCCCTGGCCCGCGCCTGCCGCCGCGGCCTGCTGCACACCACCGACCCGGCGACCCTGACCATCACCACCCCCCTGCTGCGCCAGGTCTGCTACACCGCCCTACCCCGCGACAAACGCCGCCGCCTGCACCGCGCAGCGCTGGCCGTACTCTGCGAGACCCCCGACCCCGACCACGCCCGCCTGGCCCACCACGCCCGCGAGGCCGGACTCCTGGACGCCTGGACCGACCACGCCGAACACGCCGCCGACCTCGCCCTGGCCCAGGGGGAGGACACCACCGCCGTCACCCTGCTGCGCGACGCCCTGACCCGCCGGAGCCTGCCCCCGCGCCGCCGCTGCGAACTCACCCTCAAACTCGGCCGCGCCGCCCTGACCGGCATCAGCGCCGAACACACCATCACCCTGCTGCGCGAGGTGCTCACCACCCCCGGCCTCAGCGCCACCGAACGCGGCGAACTCCGGATGGAACTGGGGCTGCTCCTGCTCAACCAGGCCGCCCAGGGCCGCACCGCCCGAGGCGAACTCGTGCGCGCCACCGCCGAACTGTCCACCCGCCCCGACCTGGCCGCCCGCGCCATGTGCGCGCTCGCCGTGCCCCGCGACACCTCCGACTCGGTCGACGCCCACCGCCGGTGGATGGAACAGGCCGTGGCCGCCGCCGACCGCAGCCGCGACCCCGCCGTCACCCAGATCGTCGCGGTCAACCACGCCACCCTCCTGGCCCAGATCGGCGACCCCGACGCCTGGACCATCGCCCTGCCCGACCCCGGCCCCGCCCACGCCCAACCCACCCCCGACATCCTGGCGCGCCGCCGCGAGTTCGCCCGCGGCTCCCTCAACCTCGCCGACGCCGCCGTGATGCTCGGCCACTACGACCGCGCCGACCGCCACCTGGACGACGCCACCAGCTGGTCCATGGCCGCCGACGCCCCCTACGTGCACGAGAGCGCCCACACCCTGCGCCTGCTGCTGGACTGGGTACGCGGCCGATGGCAGGGCCTGGCCGAGGAGACCGAACGCAACCTGGGCTCCCCACGCCTGGCCCACCTGCACGCCGTCACCGCCGAACTGACCGTCATCCGCGCCGGCCTGGCCCTGGCCCAGGGCGACCCCGCCACCGCCCAGACCCACCTGGCCCGCGTCCAACCCGACCCCGACACCACCACGCACCCGTCCCCCGACTACACCGTGCCCGTGCGCTCCCTGGCCGCCGGGCTCCTGGCCCGCCTGGCTACCGCCCAGGGCGACCACGCCGCCGCCTGGGAACACGTCGAGGCACTGGTCGGCCTGGTGGCCAGCAAGGGCATCTGGGTGTGGGCCGCCGAACTGGTACCCGGCATGGAGGCCCTGCTGGACACCGGCCGCACCGCCGTCGCCCGGGACCTGTGCGCCCGCTTCCGCTCCGGACTGCGCGGCGCCCACGCCCCCGCGGCCCAGGCCGCGCTGACCCGGTTCGAGGCCGCCATCGCCCACCACCGCGGCCACCACGACCGGGCCCTGCGCCTGTACGGCGCCGCCGAGGACGCCTACCGGAGCATGGGGCGGCCCTACGACGCCGCCCAGGCCCGCGAGGCCGCCGCCCACACCCGCCTGGGCCGGGCCGACCACCACGGTGAGTCCTCCCCCGGGGTGGAGGGCCTGCGCTCGGCCCTGGCCGAGTACACCGAACTGGGCGCGTCCTGGGACGCCTCCCGGGTGCGCCGCGCCCTGCGCGCCCACGGTGTGGTCACCGCGCCCGCCACCGGGCGCGGCCGCGGGGACCAGCGCCTGTCGCCGCGCGAGAGCGAGATCGCGGCACTGGCCGCCCAGGGGCGCACCAACCGGGAGATCGCGGCGCTGCTGCACCTGTCCCCGCGCACCGTGGAGACCCACGTGGCCAACGCGCTGGCCAAACTCGGGCTGCGCTCGCGACGCGACCTGTCCGACCCCCCGGCATCGGCCCCTACGTAGTCGCCTCCCACACACGGAACTACGTAGCAACTACGTATTGTTCGACCACGCCGAGCCACACACCATGACACATGGGTGGCCACCCGACCCACGCATCCCTGCATCCCTCCACGAAGGGTTCCCCCACATGCGCAAGATCGGTGCCGCGGTCGCGGCCGCCGTGATGCTGCCGTTCCTGGCGGCGTCACCGGCCGCAGCCGACCCCCAAACCCCCGAGTTCCTGGATCTGTCCGATCCCACCGAACGCACCTACATCGTCGTCCTGGACGACAGCGCCAACCCCGAGGAGGTCGCCGACCGCAACGGCGACACCCCCCAGGGCGTCTACGAGCACGCCCTGACCGGCTACGCCGCCGAGATGACCGCGGCCGACGCCGCCGACCTGCTCTCGGACCCCGACGTCGCCTACGTCCAAGAGGACCAGGTCGTCGAACTCTTCGAGCAGGAGACCCCCACCGGCATCTCCCGCACCTTCGCCCCCGACAACCCCAACCTGGACATCAACGGACAGCCCGACTACGTCCCCGACGTGGCCATCGCCGTTTTGGACACCGGCGTCGACGGGTCCCACCCCGACCTCAACGTCGTCGACTCGGTGGACTGCACCAGCGGCTCCTGCGTGTCCAACACCGCCAGCGACGGCAACGGACACGGCACGCACGTCGCCGGCAGCGCCGCCGCCATCGACAACAACGAGGGCGTCGTCGGCATGGCCCCCGGCGCCGACATCTGGAACGTCCAGGTGCTGACCTCCGGCGGCAGCGGCACCCTGGCCGGCATCACCGCGGGCGTGGACTACGTCACCGCCAACGCCGACCAGATCGCCGTGGCCAACATGAGCCTGGGCTGCAACGGCTGCACCGACCAGGCCCTGAGCCAGGCCATCACCAACGCCGTCGACGCGGGCGTGGCCTGGGCCGTGGCCGCGGGCAACGACGGGGTCGACGGCCGCAACTTCTTCCCCGCCAACCACCCCGACGTGCTCACCGTCTCCTCCATGGCCGACTCCGACGGCCAGCCCGGAGGCAACGGCGGCACCCTGAGCTGCCGTAACGACTCCGACGACACCTTGTCGACCTTCTCCAACTACGGTGAGGTCATCGACATCGCCGCCCCCGGCTCCTGCATCACCTCCACCTGGCCCGGCGGCGGCTACAACACCATCAGCGGCACCTCGATGGCCTCCCCGCACGCCGCGGGCGGCCTGGCCCTGCTGGCCACCGGAAACGCCAAGCCCACCGACCGCGCCGGGGTCATGGCCCTGTACCAGACCCTGACCGAGGCCGGCAACTACGACTGGAACGACACCTCCGGCGACGGCGTCCAGGAGCCGCTGCTGGACGTGGGCGACCCCAACACCTTCCCCGGCGGTGACACCACCCCGCCCGACGGCCCCGTGGCCGACATCTCCCACTCCTGCGACGACGCCACCCTGACCTGCTCCTTCGACGGGTCCGGGTCCGCCGGCCAGATCACCGACTACGCCTGGGACTTCGGCGACGGCGCCACCGGCAGCGGCGCCACCGCCTCCCACACCTACGCCACCGAGGGCACCTACACGGTGGAGCTGACCGTCACCGACGACACCGGCGCCACCAACACCGACACCGTCGAGGTGACGGTGGGCGCCCCCGACCACACCGCGCCCACCGCCGACTTCACCGGGTCCTGCTACACCTGGTGGTACTACTGCAGCCTGGACGGGTCCGGCTCCAGCGCCGGTGACGCCCCGATCGTCTCCTACAGCTGGGACTTCGGCGACGGCACCACCGGCACCGGCCAGACCACCTGGCACTTCTACGACGGCCCGGGCACCTACACCATCACCCTGACCGTCACCGACGAGACCGGCGCCACCGGCTCGACCAGCAAGACGGTCACTCTGTCCTGACCCCCCACACCCACAGGCGGCCCCTTCCCCACACCGGGGGAGGGGCCGCCCCCGCGTGAACCCCACCGGGCGCGCCCGCGTCAGAGCACACGCAACACCCGGCGACCGCGGTCCCACCCGCGCCCACCGTGAGGACGACCCCCAGACCATGACCACGCGAGCCATCGCCGCCGCGGCCCTGGCCCTGCTGCTCACCTCCTGCGGCCTGGTCGACGACCCGCCCGGCACCGACACCGCCCCCACCGCACAACCCTCCCCCCGCACCGGCGTCGACCAGGAACAACGCCCCCGGCTCCCCTTCGTCCGCCAAGGACGCATGTCGATCGAGGGCGGCAACGACGTCACCTTCGAACTCACCATCACCAAACTGGAGCACAACGGCGAATACCTCATGCTGGAGGTGACCCACGACTACCTGGAGGACCTGCCTGGCACCGTCACCGGACGCAACCCGCCCGTGCGCCTGGTCGACCCCCTCACCGGGGAGGTCCTGCGATTCCTGCGCGACGCCGCCAACAACGACGAGCCCTACGGCACCCACTTCGTGCCCGGCGACCCCCACATGCCCACCCACGAGGGGCTGCCCACCACCCTGCGCCGCTACCTGCCCGCCCCCACCCGGGACGCGGAGTACCTCACCCTGACCGGCGCCGGGATCGGCCTCATCCCCGGCATCCCCCTCACCCACGTCGACGAGTTCACCCCCGCCCCCGAACCCAACGCCCACGACTACATCGACCCCCAGACCTTCGCCCAGGAACCCGAACTCCCCGACCGGATCTGGTACCCCGACAACCCGCCGCCCCCGGGCCTGGACACCTCCGGCGACCGCCACACCATGGAGAGCTTCGTGGACGGCCCCACCGCCTCCACCACCCGCTCCGGCGACCAGGAGACCATCGCCCTGCACACCGACGAGATGTTCGCCTTCGACTCCTCCGAACCCACCGCCGAGGCCGCACGAACCATCCGCGCCTGCGCCCAGACCCTGCGCGCCAACGTCGGCCCCCACGTCGAGGAGATCACCGTCGTCGGCCACACCGACGGCCGCGGCTCGGCCGCCTACAACCAGACCCTGTCCCACGAGCGCGCCCGGGCCGCGCGCGCCCTGCTGGAGGAGGAACTGGGCACGGAGTTCACCTTCACCACCCAGGGACGCGGCAGCACCGAACCGCTGGCCGCCGAGGGCGGACCCGACGACGAGCAGGCCCGCGCGCGCAACCGCCGCGTGGAGTTCACCTACCAGGTGCCCCCCGACGCCGACACCCAGAACGGCCTGGCCTCGGCCCGCCGCCACGTCGCCGACCCCGCCCACTTCTTCGACGACCCGCAACCCGTTACCACCCTCATCCACAACGACGTGGACCTGCACGTCTACCCGATGGTGCGCGACGGCGCCTACCTGTTCCAGATGGTGGGCTTCCAAAACTCCACGCTCTCCCCCCTGCAGGCGGACCTGGACACCGACGCGTCGGTCATCCCCGGCAGCCCCGCCCAGCACGCCGAGGGCACCCTGGGCGGCTTCCGCCTCCACAACCCCGACACCGGCCTGGTCCGGTACGTCATCCGCATCCGCACCGGCGACGACACCTACGAGGACTTCGCCGACCGGATCAACGAGCTGGCCACCGGAGAGCAGTACCTGGCCCTGGCGGTCTTCCCCGCACCGGCGCTGGACGTCACCGAGATGACCCTGCACGCCGGAGCGTTCGGTCAGGTCGAGGTGCCCATCCGCTGACGCCCGCGGGCCCCGCCCCCGGCAGGGGAGCGGGGCCGCCGGGCGGCCCCTCCGCCGGGGTGAACCCGCCCCTCCCACGGCGCGACACCGTCCGAACGTGACCGATCACGCATTTCTCACCTGCGATGACAGCACATCGAAACATCGGCGTCACAACCACCTGACGCTCGGGAAACACCCTCCGGGTTGCCTGAAAACACGACCGCCCCGCAGCCTGGAGGAGCCGAACACCCATGGAAGAACTCGTCGTCATCGGCAACGGCATGGTCGGCCACAGACTCATCGAGGCCCTGCGCGACCGCGACGGTGACCACCGCTGGCACACCACCGTCATCGGAGAGGAACCCCGCACCGCCTACGACCGTGTCGCCCTGTCCTCCTACTTCGACGGCGCCACCGCCGAAGACCTCTCCCTGGGCGACCCCACCGGCCCGGCCACCGACGTCCACGTGGGCGAACGCGCCACCGGCATCGACCGCGCCGCCCGCACCGTCACCACCGCCTCAGGCCGCACCCTGCCCTACGACCGCCTCGTCCTGGCCACCGGATCCACCCCCTTCGTCCCCCCCATCCCCGGCCACGACCTGCCCGGCTGCCACGTCTACCGCACCATCGAGGACCTGGACGCCATCACCGGCTCCGCCAAGAACGCCCGCACCGGCGTCGTCATCGGCGGCGGCCTGCTCGGCCTGGAGGCCGCCAACGCCCTGCGCCTGCTCGGCCTCCAAGCCCACGTGATCGAACTCGCCCCCCACCTGATGCCCGCCCAGATCGACGAGGGCGCCGGAGCCCTGCTCAAGAACCTCGTCACCGACCTGGGCGTACAGGTGCACACCGGCACCGCCACCACCGGCATCGAACCCGGAGACGACGGCCGCGCCGCCCGCCTGACCCTGGACGGCGGCGGCCACCTGGACACCGACCTGGTCGTCTTCTCCGTCGGCATCCGCCCCCGCGACGACCTGGCCCGCGCCTGCGGCCTGGACCTGGGCGAACGCGGCGGCATCGCCATCGACGACACCTGCACCACCAGCGACCCCCACATCATGGCCATCGGCGAGGCCGCCAACCACCGAGGCACCGTCTACGGACTCATCGCCCCCGGCAACGCCATGGCCGAGGTCGTCGCCGACCGGCTCGTGGGCGGCGACGCCACCTTCACCGGCGCCGACACCTCCACCAAACTCAAGCTCCTGGGCGTGGACGTGGCCAGCTTCGGCGACGCCCACGGCCGCGCCCCCGGCGCCCTCGACGTCGTCGTCAACGACGCCGCCAGCGGCCGCTACGCCAAGCTCGTGGTCTCCGACGACGCCACCACCCTGCTCGGCGGCGTCCTGGTCGGCGACGCCTCCGCCTACGCCACCCTGCGCCCCCTGGTCGGCTCCCCGCTGCCCGGCGACCCACTCGCCCTGATCACCCCCGACGGCGGCGCCTCCGTGGGCGCCGACGCCCTGCCCGCCGACGCCCAGATCTGCTCCTGCAACGCCGTCACCAAGGGCACCATCTGCGAGGCCATCGACGCCGGCTCCACCGACGTGCCCGCCCTGAAGTCCTGCACCCGCGCCGGAACCAGCTGCGGCTCGTGCGTGCCCATGCTCAAGCAGCTCCTGGACCAGGCCGGGATCGAACAGTCCAACGCCCTGTGCGAACACTTCACCCAGTCGCGCGCCGAACTGGTCGAGATCGTCCAGGCCACCGGCATCACCACGTTCTCCGCCCTCATCGAACGGCACGGCACCGGACGCGGCTGCGACATCTGCAAGCCCGCCGTCGCCTCCATCCTCGCCTCCCTGGGAGGCGGCCACATCCTCCAGGGCGAACAGGCCACCCTCCAGGACACCAACGACCGGTACCTGGCCAACATGCAGCGCAACGGCACCTACTCGGTCGTCCCCCGCATCCCCGGCGGTGAGATCACCCCCGACAAGCTCATCGTGATCGGCGAGGTCGCCCGCGACTTCAACCTCTACACCAAGATCACCGGCGGCCAACGCATCGACCTGTTCGGCGCCCGCCTCGAACAGCTGCCCGCCATCTGGTCCCGCCTGGTCCAGGCCGGATTCGAGTCCGGGCACGCCTACGGCAAGGCCCTGCGCACCGTCAAGTCCTGCGTGGGCACCACCTGGTGCCGCTACGGCGTCCAGGACTCGGTCGGCCTGGCCATCCGCCTGGAGGAGCGCTACCGGGGCCTGCGCTCACCCCACAAACTCAAGTCCGCCGTCTCCGGATGCGCCCGCGAGTGCGCAGAAGCCCGCGGCAAGGACTTCGGCGTCATCGCCACCGACAACGGCTGGAACCTGTACGTGGGCGGCAACGGCGGCTTCACCCCCCGCCACGCCGAACTGCTCGCATCCGACCTGGATGAGGACACCCTCATCCGCTACATCGACCGGTTCCTGATGTTCTACATCCGCACCGCCGACCGCCTCCAGCGCACCGCCGCCTGGATTGAGGCCATGGACGGCGGCCTGGACCACCTGCGCGACGTCGTCGTCCACGACTCCCTGGGCATCGCCGCCGAACTGGAGGAGGCCATGCAACGCCACGTGGCCACCTACTCCGACGAGTGGGCCGACGTCCTGGCCGACCCCGACAAGCTCGCCCGGTTCGTGTCCTTCGCCAACGCCCCCGACACCCCCGACCCGACCATCAGCTTCACCACCACCCGCGACCAACCCGTCCCCGGCACCCCCCTCAACCTCGGAATGCCCACCCCCCGACCGCAGGAGGCCACCAGATGAGCACCGCCACCCACACCGCCACCCGCACCGGCACCTGGATCAACGCCTGCCCCCTCCACCGCCTCTACCCCGAGGACGGCGTCGCCGTCCTGCTCCCCGACGGACGCCAGGCCGCCCTGTTCCGCACCCACGACGACCACCTGTACGCCGTGGACAACATCGACCCCTACACCCAGGCCGCCGTCATCTCCCGCGGCATCGTCGGCGACCGCGACGGCCAGCCCACCGTCGCCTCACCCATGCTCAAGCACGTCTTCTCCCTGAGCACCGGACACAGCCTGGACGACCCCGACATCCGCCTGACCACCTGGCCCGTCCGCGTCGACGGCACCACCGTCCAGATCCACACCAGCGCGACCGAGGGGACACCATGACCACCCCGAACCGGGCACAGACGGCCCCACCGCCGTCCGAACACACACCACCCACACCGGCCACCACCGCACCCCTGGCCGGGTTCACCGTCGCCGTCACCGCCGCCCGCCGCGCCGACGAACTCGCCGCCATGCTGCGCCGCAAGGGCGCCGAGGTCGTGGCCGCCCCCGCCCTGCGCATCGTCCCCCTCAGCGACGACCAACGCCTGGCCGCCGTGTCCAGCGAACTCACCCGCCGCCCCGCCGACGTCGTCGTGGCCACCACCGGCATCGGCTTCCGCGGCTGGGTCGAGGCATGCGAGACCTGGGGCATGGCCGAACCCCTCCTGGCCTCCATGCGCGCCTCACGCCTGCTCGCCCGCGGCCCCAAGGCCAAGGGCGCCATCCGCGCCGCCGGGCTCACCGAGGAGTGGTCACCCCCCTCCGAATCCTCCGCCGAGGTCCTGGACTACCTGCTGTCCACCGGCGTCCAGGGGCTCCGCGTGGCCATCCAACTCCACGGCGAACCCCTGCCCGACTTCACCGCCGCCCTGCGCCTGGCCGGAGCCGACGTCGTCGAGGTCCCCGTCTACCGGTGGACCCAGCCCGAGGACACCGCCCCCCTGGACCGACTCATCGAAGCCGTCACCACCGGGGGAGTGGACGCCGTCACCTTCACCAGCGCCCCCGCCGCCGCCGGACTCCTGGCCCGCGCCCGCGCGAGCGGCCACGCCGACGCCCTCGTCTCGGCCCTGCGCGGCGACGTCCTGGCCATGTGCGTGGGCCCCGTCACCGCCCGCCCCCTCATGGCCCAGGACATCCCCACCGTGTGGCCCCACCGCGCCCGCATCGGCGCCCAGGTCCGCAAACTCACCGAGGAACTACCCAACCGGTTCCCCACCCTGGACGTGGCCGGACACCGCCTGCGCCTGCGCGGCCACGCCGTCCTGGTCGACGGCACCGTCCACACCCTCTCACCCACCCTCATGCGCCTGATGCGCGAACTCGCCCGCCGCCCCGGCCAGGTCCGCGACCGCGCCCACCTGCTCACCTGCCTGGGCGAGGACGCCGACGCCCACGCCGTGGAAACCGCCGTGGCCCGCCTCCGCACCGCCCTGGGCGACCCCCGCATCATCCAGACGGTCGTCAAACGCGGCTACCGCCTGGCCCTGGACACCCCCGACTGCACCCCCGCGCCATGAACCGCCAGCCCGCCCTCATCCTCGCCGTCCACGGCACCCGCGACCCCCACGGCACCGCCGTGGCCCACTCCCTGGCCCTGCGCGTGGGCGAGATCACCCGCCAACCCACCCACCTGGCCTTCGCCGACGTACTCACCCCCACCGTCGGCGACGTGGCCGCCCGCGTTCCCGGCCCCCTCGTGGTCGTCCCCGCCTTCCTGGCCAGCGGCTACCACGTCCGCACCGACATCCCGCACCAACTCGCCAAGGCGGGCCGCGCCGACGCCGTCCTGACCCCCGCGCTGGGCGCCCACCCCGCCGTCGTGGCCACCGCCCACCGGCGCCTGCTGACCACCGGTTACCGCACCGGCGACGCCGTCGTCCTGGCCTGCGCCGGAACCTCCGACGAACGCGCCCACGCCGAACTGCGCGCCAGCGCCCGCGCCCTGGCCCGACGCCTGCGGGCCCCCGTGTGCCTGGGCCACATCGCCACCGGCGGCCCCACCGTCGCCGAACAGGTCACCCGCCTGCGCGACCGGGGACACCGGCGCGTGGCCGTGGCCACCTGGCTGCTGGCCCCGGGGCTGTTCCACGACCGCCTGGCCGACGCCGGCGCCGACATGGTCGCCCCGCCCCTGTGCCCGGACCCCGCCATCGCCCACGCCGTCGCCGAGCGCTACCGCCAGGCCGCCATCCCGCAACCGGTCTAGCTCCACCACACCCACGGCGACCCCGCCACCACCGCGAGAACCCACCCCCATCACCGCCGTGGCGGGGCCCACCGGCCCCGCCCCCGGCCACCTGGGACGCGCCGCCCGCTCCGACCACCGCGCTCCCGCCCGACGGGGCTCCTGCACACCGCCCCGGCCCCCACCGTCGCGTGCACCCCCGCGGTGGTGACCGTCAGGTCATGGCCGCACCATCGGCCGCGGCCACCGCACCGGATGGGCCGTTCGAACCATCGGACAGAGACCGCGACCAGGACCGGGGCTCATCGGCGCGGACTCGGACAGACCCCGGAAGGTGGAGCGGCCCCGTCTTCCGGGCCCCTGGTCACACGCCGACGACAACCCCCGAAGCCGGTGGGCGTCACGGGCCACGGAACACCCAAAACCCCAGGTCAACGCGTGATAAGTTCCACAAATCACCACTTTCCGGTACCGTTACCCCCGCGTTACCCCTAGGCTCAGCGCCCAGACCCCGTGCGACGCCATACGCCGGCGGTCCCGGCTCCGCCCGTGCGCGCCCCACCCCCCGCCACCGGGACGCCACACATCCGACGCACACGCCCAACGGGGCACCCGCAACACGCGCCAGGAGGCGGCCGCCACTTCCTACCCGCGACGTTCAAAGGACAGCACCGTGGGCCAACACCAGCCCCAGAACACTCCCGCCGCACCCCAGGACACCCCCACCACCGTGGGCCCCCGGGTCACGGCGGCCCGCAACCGCAAAAGACGCACCCTGCTCATCGGAGCCTCCTGCGTCCTGGCCGTGGCCGTGGCGGGCACCGCCACCGCGGCCGTCGTGGTCACCAGCGGCGGTGACACCACCGTGGCCACCAACGCCGCCGGGATCCCCGAGGCCGACCCCGACCCGCTCGTGGCCGACGACACCGCGCCCTCAGCCGACCCCTCGGCCGCCGAACGCGCCGAACAGGCCACCTCCCGCGCACGCCAGAGCGCCACCGCCACCGGCTCCGACATCATCGAAGAGCCCGAGCGGACCACCGAACCCGAGGACACCTCCGCCGACGACTCCAGCGGCTCCGACGCCCAACCCACCGGCCAGGGCGGCACCTGCCAGGCCTCCTTCTACGGCGCCGACCTCGCCGGAAGCGCCACCGCCAACGGCGAGACCTTCGACCCCAGCGCCCTGACCGCCGCGCACAAGACCCTGCCCTTCAACACCATGGTCCGGGTCACCAACACCGCCAACGGCTCCTCGGTCACCGTGCGCATCAACGACCGCGGCCCCTACATCGACGGACGCTGCCTGGACCTGTCCACCGCGGCCTTCGAACAGATCGCCAACACCAGCGCGGGCGTGGCCAACGTCAGGTGGGAGGTCGTGGCCTGACCCGTCGTCTCGGGCCCTTCCCCACACGGCCACGCCCCACAGGCGCACCGCACCGGGAAAGGAACCCGGCGAAGGAGCCACCGCACCGGTGCCACCCACCCCACCCGAGCGCCCCGCCCCCACCCGGGGGAGGGGCGCTCGCGCACCTCCACCCCCCACGGACCGGCGAAACAGCCCAGACCCCGACCCCGGCCGTGCGTGACGACACGGCCACACCGGCCAGCACACCCGGCCCGGACGCACCGCACCCCCGGTGAGACCGACGACGAACCGGCGAGCCCGACCCTTCGGGGCCCGCGACAGCCCGACACGTGGCACAATCCCACCCACCGACACCACCACCCACAGGGAGCATCGCGTTGTTCCGCACCACCACCGGCTGGGTCGTCTCACCCACCGACCTCGTCGACACCCTGGAGTGCGACCACCGCAGCGCCCTGAAAACCGCCCTGGCCGCCCACCTGCCCGGCGCCCCCGCACCCCAGGACATCGACCCCCTCGTCGCCCGCCACGGCCACGACCACGAACAGGCCGAACTCGACCGCCTCACCACCCTGTTCGGCCCCATCCCCCACATCCAGGCACCCGAACCCGACGACGCCTCCCTGGCCCGCGCCGCCCACGACACCCACCAGGCCATGACCGACGGCGCCCCCGTCATCTACCAGGCCTGCTTCCACCACACCCTGGCCACCACCCCCCACCCCGTCGCCTTCCACGGCCGCGCCGACTTCCTCATCCGCTCCGACCTGGACCCCACCACCGGAGACCCCCGCGTCCCCGCACCCACCACCCCCACCTACGAACCCTGGGACACCAAACTCGCCCGCCGCCCCGGCCCCGGCGCCGTCCTCCAACTCACCGCCTACGCCCACGCCGTCGGCACCGCCACCGGCACCACCCCCCAGCACATGCACCTGCTCACCGGCGACGGCACCACCCACACCCTGGCCACCGCCGACTTCACCCCCATCCTGACCACCACCACCGCCCGCCTCCTGGACCGCCTGACCCAACCCCCCACACTGCCCACCCCCACCTGGGGCGAACCTCGCCCCGCCTGCGAGGGGTGCGGCTACCAGACCTGGTGCTCGACCGGCCGCACCGCCGCCCGCCACCTCACCCTCGTCGCCGGTCTGCGCACCGACCAGGCCACCAAACTCACCGACGCCGGCATCACCACCATCGACGCCCTGGCCAGCGCCGACGACGACCAACGCCCCCAGACCCTGCCCCGCCGCACCTTCGAACACCTGCGCGCCCAAGCCGCCCTCCAGGTCACCCAGGACACCACCCGCACCCCCCACAACCCCCAGGGCACCGTCACCGCCCAGGTCTACGCCCCCGACGGCCTGGCCAGCCTGCCCGCCCCCAGCCCCGGCGACGTCTTCTTCGACATGGAGGGCTACCCCTACCACTCCGACGACGGCGGCCGCGGCCTGGAATACCTCTTCGGCGCCACCACCGAGGACCAGGGCACCGAAACCTTCCACGCCTTCTGGGCCCACGACCGCGCCCAGGAGAAGAAGGCCCTGGAGGACTTCGTCGACTTCGTCACCGCCCGCATCGACGCCGACGAGGCCGCGCACATCTACCACTACGCCTCCTACGAGGTCGACCGCCTCAAACACCTGTCCAGCGAGTACGCCACCCGCGAGGAGGAGGTCAACCGCCTCCTCCGCGAGAACCGCCTGGTCGACCTGTACACCGTGGTCCGCAAGAGCCTGCGCGTGTCCCAGCGCTCCTACTCCATCAAGTACCTCGAACCCCTCTACCTGCCCGCCGCCCGCACCGGCGACGTCACCACCGCCACCTCCAGCATCGACGCCTACGCCGCCCACCTGGCCGCCCGCGAGGCCGGCCGCACCGACCAGGCCGAACGCATCCTCGCCGACATCGCCGCCTACAACCGCGACGACTGCCGCTCCACCGCACGCCTACGCGACTGGCTCGAAGAACACCGCGCCGCCCAAGGCATCACCGCTCGCCCCCTCATCCAGACCGAACTGTCCGCCACCGACGCCGAACGCGCCCGCAAACGCGCCGAGAAACAGGCCCGCCAGGCCGCCCTGACCACACCCCTGCTCGACACCGTCCCCACCGCGCCCCCAGACCGCGACGACCACCACCACGCCCGCGCCACCCTGGCCGCCCTGGTCGGCTACTACCAGCGCGAGGCCCTCCCGCCCTGGCGCGAGCACTACCGCCGCACCAACGCGCCCCTGACCGACCTGGAGACCGACACCGACTGCGCCGTGCCCTGGCGCGTCCAGGCGGGGGAGTGGATCGAACCCACCGGCCGACAGCGCAAGTCCCGCCGCGAACTCACCCTGCGCCTGGACACCGCCCACCCCCACCCCTTCACCACCGGACAGGACGCCCACCTGCTCTACCCCGGCGCCCCCGGCCAGGCGGCGACCACCACCACGGCCACCATCACCCACGCCGAACCCGACCGGCTCACCCTCACCGAGACCTGCGACCCCGACGCCACCCACACACGCGCCCCCGTGGCCGTCCTGCCCGGCGCCCCCGTCAACCCCCAACCCAAGGACGGCGCCCTGGAACTCGTCGCCCGCACCGCGGTCGACGACCTCCCCGACTGGCCCCACCACCCCGGCCTGGACGTGCTGCGCCGCCGCCCACCCCGCCTCACCCACGGCGGCCCCCTGCCCGACCCCCACGCCACCGGCGGCGACCCGATCGCCGCCACCATCGCCGCCGTGGACGCCCTCGACCACTCCTACCTGGCCGTCCAGGGCCCACCCGGCGCCGGAAAGACCTACCTGGCCGCCCAACTCATCACCCACCTGGCCCGCGGCGGCCGCACCATCGGCGTGTGCTCCACCAGCCACAAAGCCGTCGAGAACGTCATGAGCGCGGCCCTGGCCGCCGCCGAGGCCGCCGGCCTCGACCTGCCGGCCGCCAAACGCGCCAAAGGCCGCGGCAAGGACACCACCGACCCCGACCTGCCCTGGGAACAGCCCACCACCCCCCAAGCCCTGGCCCGCTGGCGCACCCAGCACACCGACCAGGGCCACCCCGTCCTCATCGGCGGCACCGCCTGGGCCATGACCAACGCCGCCCTGGTCGCCGACCCCCTGGACGTCCTCATCATCGACGAGGCCGGACAGTTCGCCCTGGCCGACACCCTGGCCGTCTCCGCCGCCGCCCACAACCTCGTCCTGCTCGGCGACCCCCAACAACTGCCCCAGGTCGTCCAGGGCACCCACGGCGAAGGCGCCGACGCCTCGGCCCTGCAACACCTCATGGGCACCGACCCCGTCATCGACCCCAAACGCGGCTACTTCCTCGACCAGACCCGCCGCATGCACCCGGCCGTGTGCCGCACCGTCTCCGAACTGTCCTACCAAGGCCGCCTGCACGCCCACCCCACCACCACCCAGCGCACCCTCACCGGACTCGAACCCGGCGTGTACACCCACCCGGTCACCCACACCGGCCGCACCACCCACAGCCCCGAGGAGGTCGACGCCGTCCTGGCCATCGCCACCACCCTGGTCGGCCACCACCTCACCCCCGGACCGGGCCGACCCCCACGCCCCCTGACCGGCGCCGACATCCTCGTCGTGGCCCCCTACAACCTCCAGGTGCGCGCCCTGCGCCGCGCCCTGGCCGACGCCGCCCGCCACACCCCCGCCCTCGACGGCATCCGCGTGGGCACCGTCGACCGGTTCCAGGGCCAGGAGGCCGCCGCCGTCATCTGCTCCATGACCACCTCCGACGCCGCCGACACCACCCGCGGCCCCGCCTTCGTCCTGGACCGCAACCGCCTCAACGTGGCCCTGTCGCGCGCCCAACTCCTGGCCGCCGTCGTCCACTCACCCGACCTGCTCACCACCACACCGCGCACCATCGCCGAACTGCGCCTGCTGGCCTCCTTCACCCGCCTGACCGAGGGCGCCCGCCCCTGGCCCCGCCCCTGACCCGCACCACCCCCGGCCCCACCGCGCACGGTTCCACACACCCCGCACGTGGAGTACGTTTTACACAGCACACCGGTCCCCGGCGCCTCACCCACCGACCCGGTGCGCCCCCAACACCGCCCTGGCCCGCCACACGCTTTCGAAAGGCACCACGGCCCCCGTGTCTGACCGACCTTCCGCCCCCACCGGTGGCCGCAACACCCGCCACCCCACCGGCATCCGCGTCGTCCTGGCCGTCCTGGCCCTGGCCAGCCTGATACTCGGCCCCGCCGGATACCTCATGGGAGTGCGCGCCTTCGCCCACGACGGCTCGGCCGCCGAATGGTTCACCCTCGCCTTCGGCGCCGCCGTCGGCCTGCCCTTCCTCGCCGCCGCCGTGGCCACCGTCGCCGGAGACCGCCGCGCCGCCCTGTGGTCACTGGCCCTGCTGGCCTGGCCCCTGGTGTTCGTCACCGCCATCCACCTGGCCGGTTGGGACGGGTAGAGCGTGCGGTCCGGGCCCCGCGCCGCAGCCCTCGGGGAGGACGCCTCCCCGGCGCCCCGGCGACGGCCCCTCCAGGTGAGCCGGACCGCACGACAGCACCCCGACCCGTCACCCCGCCCGGACAGAGGCGACGCCCGCCACCGACCGAGGACCCACCCGTGTCATCCAAGAAGCGCAGACGCCGCAAACCCCACCGCGCCGCACCCCGGAGCACGTCCGCCACCGCCCCGGGCCCCACCCCGCGCGAACGCACCGTCAGCCGCACCCCCCTGGTCATGGACGACCCACCCGACCGCCGCGTCACCGCACTGTGGGTCGTGCTCACCCTGCTCTGGCTCCTGGGCACCCCGCTGGCCCTGCTCAACCTCGTCCTCGTCGTCACGGACGCCCAGGAGGCCGCCCTGGCGGGCCCCGACCCCACCACCGGCGGACCACCGGCCCAGGTGGTCACCGACGTCGGCAACGGCCTGGTGTGGGTCCTGGTCATGGCACTGGTCGTCCCGGCCGCCTCCGCCGTGGCCGCGTTGTTCCTGCGCCGCAGGATCGCCGCGATCGGCTTCACCGCCGCACTGGTCGTCTCCGCCGTCCCCCTCCTGGTGATCATGCCCCCGGCCGACCTGTGGCGGGCCCTGGTCACCCACTTCACCAGCTGACCGCCCCCGCGACCCACCACGACGGCTACCGCGCCCACACCCACCCGTGGGCCATCATGGAACACCGTGAACACACCCGACCCCGCCTCCCACGACGACCCCGGCGCCCTGCCCGCGCCCGTACGCGACCGCCTCCAGCGCACCACCCACAGCGTCCTGGTCGACACCCGCGCCCTGGAACGCGTCCGCACCCGCTTCGACGCCGAACAGGCCCAGGCCCTGGGCCGCTACCTGGCCCACGCCCAATCCCCCAACACCCTGCGCGCCTACCGCTCCGACTGGACCGCCTTCACCGCCTGGTGCCTGGCCGAGGAACGCCAGTCCCTGCCCGCCGACCCCGTCGACGTGGCCGTCTACCTGGCCGCCTGCGCCCAGGCCCGCACCTCCGACGGCACCGCCTGGGCGCTGGCCCCCTCCACCCTGGAACGGCGCGCCGCCGCCATCGCCGCCGTCCACGGCGCCCACGGCCTGGACTCACCCACCCGCGCCGACGTCGTGCGCATGACCCTGCGCGGCATCCGCCGCACCCGCCGGGCCCGCCCCCGCCGCAAGGACCCCATCGTCCTGTCCACCCTGGACGCCCTGCTGGCGGTGCGCCCCGCCGACGGCCACCCCGGCGGCGTCGCCCGCAGACGCGACGCCGTCCTGCTGCTCACCGGGTTCGCCGGGGCGCTGCGCCGCGCCGAACTGGCCGCCCTGACCCTGGACGACGTGGCCGTGCGCACCGACGCCGCCAGCGGCGCCGCCGCCCTGGTCATCACCCTGGCCGCCACCAAGACCGACCAGGAGGGCCGCCACGGCCAGACCGTGGCCCTGCCGCGCGGACGCCACCGCACCACCTGCCCGGTGTGCGCCTTCGCCGACTGGTGCGACCTGCTCGAGGTCCACCACCAGGGCGGCGACGGGGCCGTACGCGCCCACCTGGAGACGGTCTCCACCCCCGTGGCGCCCACCGTCCACCGCTGCCAGGGCCTGACCCACAACCCCCTGGCCGACGGCACCGGACGGCCCCTGCTGCCCACCGTCACCCGTTACGGGCGGGTGGGGGAGCGGGCCATGTCCGGGCGCGCCGTGGGCGAGCTCGTCAAACGCTACGCCCAGCGTGCCGGGCTCGACCCCGACGACTTCGGCGGGCACTCCCTGCGCGCCGGGTTCGCCACCCAGGCCGCGCTCGGCGGGGCCACCGACCGCGAGATCATGCGCCAGGGCCGCTGGACCAACCCGCGCACCGTGCACGACTACATCCGCACGGCCAACCCCCTGGAGGACAACGCCGTGACCAGCCTGGGACTGTGACCGGCCCCGTCACCGCACGGGCACCCCGGGTGCCACCACATCTCAAATCGTCAACAAACCTTTAAATACCGCCCGAAAGCACCCGTTGACGTTCGATCCATCACTGACCAGACATTAGGTTGGTTGCGTGAGAAAGGGGACGGTCTCATGGTCGACGAGTTTCGCGCCGCATTCCAGGAACTGATCGACGCCTCCGTCGCCACCGACGCCCAACACTTCCCACCAGCCGTCCACAAGGTGTACGTGCTGGCCTCCCAGGTACCCGTCGCCGAACGCGAACTCGCCCTGGAAGCCCTGGCGCCCCTGCTGTCGGGCGGCCACGCCGCCCCCGGCATCATCGCCGACCTGGCCGTGGTCGCCGGAGCCCTCGTCGAGATGGGCACCGACCCCGGCCCCACCGGCGTCGAGGTCCTGCACCGCATGCGCATCATGGGCCGCGGCGCCATCGTCTTCACCCGCGCCTGGGCACGCACCGGCCAGGACACACCCCCCGACCCCGAAGCCGTCACCGCCGCCGACGAGACCCGCGTCGCCGCCGAACTGGGCACCGACGCCCCCGGCGCCACCATGTGCTGGTGGACCATCCGCCGCCACGGCCTGGCCGCCCGCACCATGCTCGGACACACCAGCGTGCGCGCCCACGTCCGCGGCGACGCCGCCCTGCACGCCGAACTCGTCGCCATCGCCAACCAGCTCAGCGCCCACCTGGTCGAGTTCGACGACATCCACGCCCTCCTGCGCATGGCCGAGGCCACCTCCGCCCTGGTCATGGACCGCCACTCCGGCCGTGGCTTCCGCGTCCTGTTCGACGGCATCGGCGACAACTTCCAACTCCACACCCTGCTCGCCGACGCCCTCATCGGCCCCGACCACCACGGCCTGGCCGGGGAACGCCCCGACCCGCGCTGGGTCACCCCCTACCTCGGCGGCCAGGCCGACCCCCAGGCCCAGACCGTCCGCGGCTGGTGGAACCTGGTCGCCCACGACGGCACCTGGGTGTGGAACGAGGGCGTACCCGCCGAGATCCCCACCCTGGACGGCGAACGCGTCCTGGTCCTGGACGAACAGCCCTACCCGCGTTCCTGGAACGCCGGACGCCGCCACCCCCACGTCCGCGGCTGGCTGGAGGTGGAGTCCGAACTGACCGCCGCGGAAGCCCGCGACTGGTGGAAGCGCATCGCCCCGGCCGAACCCGCCCTGCCCACCCACGACGAGGACCCCACCCCCATCCCCGAACCCGTGGTGCTCACCGCCGCCGAGGACGAGTTCGCCTCCGAGCCCGCCCCCGGCCTCACACCCCGGGCCCAGGACGCCGACCAGGCCCCCGCCACGGCACCGGAGCCGCTCCAGGCCGCCGAACCCGAACCCACCACCGCGCAGGACCCGGAGCCGACACAAACCCCGGCCGCCGACCCCGCCCCGCAGTCCCCGGACCGCGAGGAGACCGCGGAACCCGAGGACGCCGTCGCCCAGACCACCCTGATCCCGATCATCACCCCCGACACGGACCAGGACACCCGCGCCGAGGACGCCACCGACCCGGGCCGACCCCCCGGAGCGGCGATGCTGCCCCCGCTGCCGCCGGGGGTCTCACGCAGCTCCTCCTGGGGACCGAGCTGGCGCTAGGCACCCGGCCGACACAACCGAGATCGGCTGCCCGGACAACCCCGGCGACGGCGCCCACCGCCCCTCAACCACCCCGACGGCTCATCGCGTGCCGACCGGTGGGGGAGGAGAACACACCGGTGTTCGCGCGCCCGGCCCCCTCCTCGCCCTCATCGTCATCGTCGTCGTAGAGGCCCTCGAAGTACTCCTCGGGCGTGACGGCGTCATCGTCCACGCCCCGCCACCGCCCGCCCACCAGCACCGGCCCGGTCAACACCACCACCAGGGGAACGAACACGCCCAGCGGCAACAGCACCAGCGCACCGTCGAGCCCGGGCAGATCCGGCACCCGCTCCAGCCACCGCTCACGCACCAGCGCCACGGCGCTCAGAGAGCCCAACACCACCGCCACCCCCAACGGCAGCACAGGCGTCAACCGCGGCGACACGGCGATCATCGCCACCACCAGCCCCACGGCCACCAGGACCGCCAACGCCACCGGCCCCGAACCGGACAGCACGTCCGCCCCCGAGGAGTGCAGGCCGCGCAGGTGGGACCACACCCACCCGCACGACAGGACCAACACCGGGCCCAGAACCAGACCGGACAGGAAGCCGACAAGATGTCGCACGGGAATGCTCCTCTCGGGGGTGTGGGAGCACACTAGCGACAAAACCCCACAACAGCACGCACACCACCCACCGCCCTCACCCCGACACCACGGGTGCGCCCACCCGGCCCCGACGACCCACGACGACTAGGCTGGACAGAGATGAACCACGCACACCACCCACCCGACCCCGAGATCGTCGCGCTGGCCAGCCGCGTCTTCGACCACGCCCGCCGGGGCGACACCCGGGAGCTGACCACCTTCCTGGACGCCGGAATCCCCGTCAACCTCACCAACGACAAGGGCGACACCCTGCTCATGCTGGCCGCCTACCACGGCCACACCGACACCGTCACCCTGCTGCTGGACCGGGGCGCCGACCCCGACCGCCTCAACGACCGCGGCCAGTCCCCCCTGGCCGGAGCCGTGTTCAGGGGCGAGACCGACGTGGTCCGCCTGCTGGCCGCCCGCGGCGCCGACCCCGACACCGGCACCCCCACCGCCCGCCAGACCGCCCGGATGTTCGACCAGCACGACCTGATCGCCCTGTTCGACACCCCCTGACACACCGGCGGCGCCGCCCCCGGGCGAGGGGACGACGCCACGACGAACACAGCGACAGGACAGGGGTCAGACGGGGTCGGGCTCGCGCTCGTCGGCTCCCCCCACCTCACCGGTGGCGGCCGCACGCTCGGCCACGCGGGCCGAGCCGGCCACCCGCGCCAACTCCTCGGGGCTGGTGCGACCCTCCACACCGAGCACCGTCTCGCTGACCGGGACCGACCCCCACCGCTTGCGGATCTCGAAGACCACCGCGGCCACCGCCACCGACCCCAGGCTGGCGAGCAACGCCTGACGCTGGTCGGGCAAGGCCGCCATCGCCACCCCGATCGCGACCAACCCGGCCAACACCACCCACGTCAGGTACGGGAACCCCCACATGCGCAACGTCAACCGCTGGGGGGCGCGCCGCCGCACACGCGAGCCCACGACCAGCTGCGAGGCGCAGATGGTCACGAACAACACCAGCAGGATCGCGCCGATCGAGGCGACCAGGAACCCGAACACCCGGCCCGGCAGCCAGAACTCGGCCACCACGGCCGCGTACCCCACCACGGTGCCCAGCACGATCGCGCGCGCGGGCACCCCCCGCCTGGTGGTCCGGCTCAGCACCCGGGGGGCGTCACCCTGGCGCGAGAGCGCGAACAGCATCCGCGAGGTGGTGTACATCGCGGCGTTGAGCACGCTCAGCACCGCCACCAGCACCACGATCTCCATGATCAGGGCGGCGCCGGGCACCCCCACGGTCTCCATCACCACCACGAAGGGGCTGCGCTCCAGGTCGGTGGTGTTCCAGGGCACCACCATCACCACCACCAGGATGGAGGCCAGGTAGAACAGGCCGATGCGCCAGAGCACGTTGGTGATGGCCGAGGCCACCCCCCGCTCGGGCTCGTCGCTCTCACCGGCGGCGATGGTGATGATCTCCACGCCACCGAAGGCGAAGAGCACCACCACGGTCGCGGCCAGCACCGCGATCCACCCATGGGGGGCGAACCCGCCGTGCTCCCACAGGTTGGCCACGTGCGAGCCCTGCGAGCCGCTCCACAGCCCCAGCGCCCACAATCCGCCGATCAGCAGGAACGCCACGATCGTGCCGACCTTGACCAGGGAGAAGAACGACTCGGTCTCAGCGAAGACCCGCACCGAGATCAGGTTGGCCGCCGTCATCGACAGCAACACCAGCAGAGCCAGCAGCCACTGGGGCAACTCCACCCACTGGCCCAGGATCGAGGCCCCGGCCACCGACTCGGCGGCCACCAGCACCGCGTACAGCCACCAGTAGATCCAACCGATGGTGAACCCGGCGCGCGGCCCGAAGGCCAACCGGGCGTAGTCGGAGAAGGATCCGCCCGCGGGGACGGACACCACCATCTCGCCCAACGCCCGCAGGGTGAGGAAGACCAGCGCCCCGGCCAGGGCGTAGGAGAACACCGCGGCCGGACCGGCGGTGTGGATGACCGCCCCCGACCCGATGAACAGTCCCGCGCCCACGGAACCGCCGATCGCGATCAGTGCCATGTGCCGTCGGCGCAGCGAGTGTGCCAGCCCCGACTTGGTCGTGTGTGCCGCTTGTGGCGGCGTCGAACTACGTGTCACTTGCCCCACCATAGGACGAAAGGTTCATCACATTTTCCACCGGACCCGGTAAACACCACCGAACCCGCACAATGTGACGTGAGTCATGCACCGGTGACGACTCGCCGCCCCAGCCCCGGAACGGCACCACACCTGCAACACACCACCACCCCCACCCCATCCCCACCACCACTGAGAAACACCCCACTCACCACCACGGACAGACGCCCCACCCGCACCGACCCCCGACCGGACCCGGCACCCACGACCCCACCCGCACCGCCATCACCACACCCGACAAAACCCCTCAGCCACAACGACACACCCACACCACCGCAAACCAACAAACCCCGTGACGGCGCCCCACCACACTGTTACGGTCGGCAGCCACCAACCGCCCACACACGACCACGGGACCGCCCCATGCCGACCGCGCCCGCCATCGACCTCGACCACATCAGCGACCTCTACCGCACCCACCGCGACGACCTGGCACGCGTACGCGACCAACAACGCGACCACCTCACCGAGGCCACCATCACCCCCCAACTCGACGACATCGAAGCCGAGATCACCTACCTCCTCCTACGCCAGACCACCCCCGACCACGTCGTGGAGATCGGCACCTACTACGGCTGGTCCACCACCTGGATCCTGTCCGCCCTGCGCGACAACGGCACCGGACACCTGCACTCCTTCGACATCGTCGACCACGCGCCCCGCCACGTCCCCGACCACCTGGCCAACGGCCGATGGACCTTCACCAAGGGCGACGTACGCACCCGCACCGACCACCTGCCCCCACACATCGACTACCTGTTCATCGACGCCGCCCACAACGGCCGCTTCGCCCGCTGGTACACCGACCACCTCCTGCCCACCCTCGCCCCCCACACCCCCGTCAGCGTCCACGACGTCTTCCACCAACGCCACGCCCTGCCCTTCACCGAAGGCGCCGTCGTCCTCAAATGGCTCACCAACAACACCACCCCCTTCTTCACCGCCTCCGCCGCCCGCGCACCCCACACCCACCAGGCCATCCAGGACCTGAAGAAGGAACTCGGCCTGCACACACCCGTGCGCACCGGCCACCGCAACCCGATGATCTACTTCCGCCGCCCCGCCCAACCCCGACCCACCACACCCCCGCACGACGACCACACCACACAACAGCCGCACCGGACCCGACCCTAGACAGAGCCCCCACGACCACCCACCACGACCAAAACCGGGGCGGCGCGCACCCGCACCACCCCGGCAACCCGTCCTGGGACCCGCCCCGACCCGCTAGGACCCACCCGCCTCCACCTGGCCCGACGACCCCCCATCCGACAGACCACGCTCACGCACCCACACCACATCGGCCGCATCAGCCACGATCCGTGAAAAATTCTCCGGCTGATCCAAACTCACCATGTGCCCCGCACGCGGCACATTCACCAACCGGCCATCCACACACACATCGAAGAACTTCTTCTCATGGATCCGGAAATGATCACGCGACCCGTTGATCAACCACACCGGCCCCGGATACGCCCCCAACGCCGCCAACGCGTCCATCTCCGAGATCTCATCGATCACCGCCGTGGCCGCCTCCACCGCCAGACCACCGTCCAACGCCGCATCCGCCGCACCATCACGCAACGTCAACCGGTGGAACCGCTCATTGACCGCCGCACCCCGATCCGGCAACCGATCCATCAACAACGCCGGAATCCGATACACCTGCGCCAACGACTGAGCGGGCTTGGCCGTACAACTGGCCGCCACCAACCCCGCCACCCGACCCGGCGCCGCCCCCGCCGCCGCGATCGACACGAACCCCCCCAGACTCAACCCCACCAACAGGGCACGACCACCCACCCCGTCGACCGCGGACAACACCGTGTCCACAGCCGACCCCAACGAGAACACCTCACCCCGCCGCGACCCGTGCCCCGGCAGATCAGGCGCCACCACCGTCCGCCCACGCTCACGCAACCACTCCACCTGCGGACGCCACATACTCCCCGACAACCGCAACCCATGCACCAGCACGATCGGCGCACCCATAACCCCTCCTCCTATCGCGTCCGGTACCGCACCGTCACCGGCGCGTGGTCCGACCACCGCTGCGCGTGCTCAGCCGCCCGCTCCACACGCGCCCACTCCGCCCGCGCCGCCAACCCCGGCGTCGCCACCTGATAGTCGATCCGCCACCCCGCGTCGTTGTCGAAGGCCCGCCCCCGATACGTCCACCACGAGTACGGCCCCTCCCGATCCGGCATCAACGACCGCATGACGTCCACATACCCCGCCTCGTCGAACACCCGCGACATCCACGCCCGCTCATGCGGCAGGAACCCCGAACTCCTCCGGTTGGCCCGCCAGTTCCTCAGGTCCGCCTCCCGATGCGCGATGTTCCAGTCACCGCACACCAGCAGCTCACGCCCCCGGGACTCCACCTCCTCCCGCCGCTTGACCAGATAGGGCAGGAACGCCTCCATGAACCGCTCCTTCTCCTCCTGCCGAGGCGTGCCCACATCCCCCGACGGCAGGTACAGACTCGCCACCGTCACCGGACCCAGATCCACCTCCACATACCGACCCGAGTCCTCGAACTCCGCCGCACCGAAACCCACCCGGGTCCCCTCCGGCTCCACCCGCGAATACACCGCCACCCCCGCACGGCCCTTCGCCGCCGCCGGAGCCAACACCACATGCCACCCCGGGGGCGCGACCACCTCCGCCGCCAACTGATCCCTCTCCGCCCGCGTCTCCTGAAGACACACCACGTCCGCACCGGTGGCCGACAACCACCCCAGGAACCCCGGATCCTTCCTCGCCGCGGCACGCAGACCGTTGACATTGACCGTGGACACCTCGAAACCGTTCTTCACAGGCACAGAGTAACCACCCCCGCACTCACCCCTGCCCGCGCTCACCCACCAACCTGCGCACCACCCCATAGGTCCGGTTCGATCCCGCCGCCTCCCGCTGCGCCCGCGCCGTCACCTCGATGTAGGCCTGCGACGACGCCACCGACGCATGTCCCAACAGATGCATGATCTCGCTCACCGACGCCCCGTCCTCGGCCAACCGCGTCGCGAACGTGTGCCTGAGCGCGTGCACCAACGTCCCCCGCGCCACCCGGTCATGCACCCCCGCGTGCCGGTAACACTGCCGCACCAGGTACTGCAACCCACCCCGACGCAGTCCCCGCCCCCGGTTGTCCACCAACAACGGATCCGCCCCCCGCACCGCACCGAACCGCTCCCGCCGCGACGCCAGATACGCCTCCAACAACGCCTCCAACGGCGCCTCGATCGGCAGCACCCGCTCACCACCCCCCTTGCCCACCACCCGGATCCGCCGCTCACCCGCACGACCACCCACCGACTCCACCCGAAGCGCCAACATCTCCGCCGACCGCATCCCCGTCAGCAACGCCAACGCCAACACCGCCAGATCCCGCTCCGGCCACGGATCCCGCGCCCGACGCGCCCCCCGCGCCAACGCCTCCAACAACCGCTCCGGGGTGTCCTCACCCATCAACGGCTTGGGCCCCGAGGGCCGCACCCGCGGCCGCGGCACCGCCGACATCGGATTGCCCGCCACCACCCCCTCCGCCACCCAGAAATCGAAGAACCCGTTCCACGTCGACCACGCCCGCACCACACTGGAGGCCGCCCGCTCCGCCGCGAACTCCGCGAACCCCGCCCGCAACACCCCCGCCTCCAACCCCGCCAACGCCACCTCACCCACATCACACCCACACGTACGCGCCACACACCCCAGCACCCCGCGCAGATCACGCCGGTAGGCCGCCACCGTGTGCGGAGACGGCTTGGCCGCCCCCCGCGCCACCAGGTACCGCTCCACCGCCTCCAGGGCCCCCAGACCCGCCAGTTCACCGCTCATGCACAACAGCATCCCCGACTCCGCCCCACCCCCACACCCCAACCCACCCGAACCCACCACCCACACCGGGGGAGGGGAGCCACCCACACACCGCGGGGCGGCGGCCCACCGGCCACCGCCCCGCCACACCGACCCCCGAACACCGCACGAGGCTCCCCACGACCCACGCCCGAGCACCCGCCTACGGCCCCGCCGACACCCCACCCACACCCCGAACCGACGACGGGTCAGACCACCCCTCAACCACCGAGCACCCCACGCACACCCCGCGCGATCTCCACATCCTCCCGAGCACGCACCACCAACGACCGCACCGACGCCCCCGGCACACCCACCTCACCCTCACCCCGCACACCCGCGTTCACCACCGGATCCACCTCCACCCCCAAAAAACCCAACCCCCGCGCGGCCTCCCCACGCACCACCGCCGCGTTCTCACCCACACCACCGGTGAACACCAGCGTGTCCACCCCACCCATCGCCGCCGCCATCGCCGCCACCCCCGCGCGCAACCGATGCACGTACACCCCCAACGCCAACACCGCCGCCGCGTCCCGCCGCTCCACCACCTCACGCATATCCGCCGTCCCAGCCAACCCCACCAACCCCGACCGCTCCTCCAACGCCTCACGCACCTGCCCCGCCGACAACCCCGCCCACTCCTGCAACCACACCACCAACCCCGGATCCACCGTCCCCGACCGCGTCGCCATCACCAGCCCCTCCAACGGCGTGAACCCCATCGTGGTGTCCACACACCGCCCCCGCAGCACCGCCGACAACGACGCCCCCGACCCCAGATGCGCCACCACCACCCGCTCACCACCGGTCCACTCCACCGCCCGCCGCGACGCATAGGCGTGCGACAACCCGTGGAACCCGTACCGGCGCACCCCCCACTCCCGCCACCACCGCTCCGGCACCGCGTACCGCGCCGCCTCCTCGGGCAGATCCGCGTGGAAGGCCGTGTCGAAACACGCCACCGCCGCGACCCCGGGCAGCGCCCGACCCACCACCTCGATCCCCGCCAACGACGCGGGCTGGTGCAACGGCGCCAACCCCGCCAAGGCCCGCAACCGCTCCACCACACCGGCCTCCAACCGCACCGGCGCCACGAACTCCCGCCCCCCGTGCACCACCCGGTGCCCCACCGCCCCGACCTCGGGCAGCCCGGCCAACGCCTCCTCCACCGCGGCCCGCTCCCACACACCACGATCAGCCGGAACCGACACCTCCGCCACCGGCGCCGCACCCTCCACCACACTCAGCTTCAGACTGCTCGACCCCGCGTTGACCGCCAACACCCGCATCAGTACGGCCACGTCCAATCCCGGATCCGCGCCGGATCCTCCCCGAACTCGCGCGTGTGGGCCCGATCCCGCGACCGCGCGTCCACCATCCGCTGCCGCACGTGCGCCGCGCGCCCCGCCAACCCCGGAACCCGGTCGATCACGTCGATCACCAGGTGGTACCGGTCCAGGTCGTTGAGCATCACCATGTCGAACGGCGTGGTCGTGGTGCCCTCCTCCCGGTACCCGCGCACATGCAGGTTCTCGTGACCCCGCCTGCGGTAGGTCAACCGGTGCACCAGCCACGGATAGCCGTGGAACGCGAAGATCACCGGCCGGTCGGTGGTGAACAACGCCTCGTACTCAGCGTCCGACAACCCATGCGAATACACGTACTCAGGCATCAACCGCATCAGATCCACCACGTTCACCACCCGCACCCGCAGATCGGGAAACGACTCCCGCAACAGATCCACCGCCGCCAGCGTCTCCAACGTCGGCACGTCCCCCGCACACGCCAACACCACATCCGGGTCCGCACCCCCCTCGGTACTGGCCCACTCCCAGATCCCCACACCCCGCGCGCAGTGCGCGACCGCCTCCTCCATCGACAGGTACACCGGCTCGGGCTGCTTACCCGCCACCACCACGTTCACCCGGTCCCGCGACCGCAGACAGCGGTCGACCACCCACAACAGCGTGTTGGCGTCCGGCGGCAGGTACACCCGCACCAACGGCGCCGGCTTGTTCAACACCACGTCCAAGAACCCCGGATCCTGATGGGTGAACCCGTTGTGGTCCTGCCGCCACACATGCGACGTCAACAGATAGTTCAGCGACGCGATCGACCGACGCCACGGCAACTCCCGCGCCACCTTCAACCACTTGGCGTGCTGGTTGAACATCGAGTCCACGATGTGCACGAACGCCTCGTAGCAGTTGAACAACCCGTGCCGACCGGTCAGCAGATACCCCTCCAACCACCCCTGGCACAGATGCTCACTGAGCACCTCCAACACCCGCCCGTGCCGACCCAGATGCTCGTCGGTGTCCAACACCTCCTCCTCCCACACCCGATCCGACGCCTCGAACACCGCCGACAACCGGTTCGAGACGGTCTCGTCCGGCCCCATCAACCGGAACGTGTCCGGATTGGCCCGCACCACGTCACGCAGATAGCCACCCAGCACCCGAGTGGCCTCGCTCACCCGCACACCATGCCCACCGGCGTCGACCGCGTAGTCACGAAAATCCGGCAGCACCAGGTCCCGCAGCAACACCCCGCCGTTGGCGTGCGGATTGGCGCTCATCCGCCGCCCACCCGACGGCGCCACCGACCGCACCGCCTCCACCGGCGCCCCCGCGTCGTCGAACAACTCCTCGGGCCGATACGACCGCATCCACCGCTCCAACAACCGCAGATGCTCACCGTCCTGACGCACCCGGGCCAACGGCACCTGATGGGAACGCCATGTCCCCTCCACCGGAACCCCGTCGACCTCCCGGGGCCCCGTCCACCCCTTGGGAGAGCGCAACACCACCACCGGCCACACCGGACGCCCGGGCACACCGCCGCCGGACCGCACCGTGCGCTGGATGTCGGCGATCACGTCCATCGCCTCGTCCAACACCCGGGCCATCCGCCGGTGCATCTCCTCCGGCTCCTCACCGCTCACCAGCATCGGCCGGTAACCCAACCCCTCCAGGAAGGCGACCAGCTCCGCCTCGGACACCCGCGCCAACACCGTCGGATTGGCGATCTTGTACCCGTTCAGGTGCAGGATCGGCAGCACCGCGCCATCGCGCACCGGGTCCAGGAACGAGGTGGCGCGCCAACCGGCCGCCAACGGGCCGGTCTCGGCCTCCCCGTCGCCCACCACACACGCCACCACCAGGTCGGGGTTGTCGAAGGCCGCGCCGTGCGCGTGCGCCAGCGAATATCCCAGCTCACCACCCTCGTGGATCGACCCCGGCGTCTCGGGAGCCACGTGGCTGGGCACACCACCGGGGAAGGAGAACTGGCGGAACAACCGCCGCATCCCCTCCTCGTCCCGGGTCACGTGCCGGTACACCTCGCTGTAGGTGCCTTCCAACCACGCGTTGGCCAGCGCCGCCGGTCCGCCGTGCCCGGGACCCAGCACGTACATCATGTTCACGTCGCGCGCGGTGATCACCCGGTTCAGGTGGGCGTAGCAGAAGTTGAGACCGGGGGTGGTGCCCCAGTGCCCCAACAGACGGGGTTTGACGTGCTCGGGGCGCAGATCCTGGCGCAGGAGCGGGTTGTCGAGCAGGTAGATCTGGCCGACCGACAGATAGTTCGCGGCGCGCCAGTAGGCGTCCACACGGGCGAGTTCGTCGTCATCGATGGCCATGCGCGGTCCTCCCGCGGGTGTCGTCCGTCGCTTCGGCGGGGGGAGGCGGCCCGGGTGGCGGGAGGGAGTCGGGTCCGTGGCCACCGTAGCCGCAGCCCCGCCCCACGCTCCAGACGACGTGCCGGAGCGGGGGAGACCGACCAGACAAACACCCCGAGTGACTTTTCAATGACAATTCGCGTTCACGACAAGGAACGGCGAAGCAAAGGACGTTTCGACGGGGGAGGGGTGCGCGGCCAACCACCGCGCACGGTCGAGGCCGGCGGACCGGCACGCCGGGGGAGAGGGGGCCGATCACCACGGGGCGGGGGAGAGGCGCCCCCAGCGCCCCGGACGGCCAGGGCCAGGACGACCCCGCCGCCCCCGGAAGACCCCCGGGGCCGCGGCGAACCCCACACAACCAACCACCACGAAACACGCACACAGCTACAAAGAGTCACAAAAAGCTGCATAACATCATTTATGCATCAAACATGGAGCGGAAGGGGAGCCCCCGCGACAGGAGGCGGAACACCCCGCACCCGACCCCACCGGGGGACACCACCCGCCAGCGACCCACCGGCCACCCCGACACCGACGCGCGAAGGCCGTCGCGACACCGGCCCCGAACGGACACCGCATCCCACACCGCGGACACCGCCGTCAGACCGTCAACACCCTCGGCGAGCCCATACCAACACCGCCAACCTCCACCGCACACGCACGTACCGACGAACCCCAGACCGACGCCGACACCCGAAGACCACCCCGCCCTCGCCGGTGACCCCACCCACGCGAGCACGCCACCCTCCAGCCCCTCATCCCGAACGCCCCGCACCCACCGACGACACACCCCACAACCCCTACCCCACAAGGGATCCCAACAACGCCGATAATGCACATTATGTCAAGTAAAACATGAGCGGCCCCTCACCCCACCGAATTCAACGACCCGACACCCCACCCCCAGCCGCCCCCGACACCAACCCCCAAGGGGGCGGCACGCACACACCCGGGCGCCCCGCCGACATCGGCGACGACCCCCGAGCCCTCATGGCGATCCAACCCACCCCACCGCACACGACGAAGGGGCCCGTCCCCCCGGAACGAACCCCCTGCCCCCGCACTCACACCAACGGCACCCACCCCGTACGCACCCACCACGCGCCCCCCGACTCCAACCTCTCCACCACCGCACGCTCCAACCGCGTCCCCCGCGGAGCCGCCGACACATCCACCTCAGGCATCCCGAACACGAACCGGAACACGTCCGCCTCCCCCGGAACCCCCCGACCCACCAACGAGAACCGCCGCTGAAACCGCACGATGTTGGACCCCTCCCCCAGCACCTCGGCCCACGCCGGATCCAACAACCACGACGTACACGTGGCCACCGCCGGATCCATCCCCAGATGCGCCCGAGCGAACTCCCGCGCCACCGCCAAGGTCTCGTCCACCGCCACCGGATCCAACCCACCCGTGGGAATGTGCAACCGCAGCGCCGGATCCCCCACACCCATCCCCGGCCCCAACACGGCCGCCTCCCCCGCCGGATACCACTCCACCGCGCCCTGATCCCCCAACAACGCGGGCTCCACCTGCAAACCACCCACCCAGAACAACCGACCCCGAAGCTGCGACGCCACCCACGCCGCCGTCTCCAGACTCAACCAACCGAACATCCGCCGCGACCGCGCCATCTGCACACCCACGTCCGCCAGCGTCCGCGCCGTCACCGCCCGGTCGATCCCCCTCGCCGCGCCCCGCTCGAAGTGCTCCGGCACCCACGCCGCGAACGCCCACAGTGCCGCCACCCGCACCCGCGGATCCTCCGCCCCCACCAGGGTCGGCCAGTCCCGCCACTCCCCCAGCGGCAACTCCGCGTCCGCGCACAACCGCCGGTACATGCACTCCACCAGGTGCCACAACTCCGCGGGCCAGGAACCGTCGGGCCACAACGAGGCCACCTCGTCCCGGTCCGCGTCCGCCAACGCGAACAGCTCCAGCACCTCCACCGGGTCCTTCGGCACCTCCAACGCCCGCCCCGGCTCAGGAAGCCGTTCGGCCTCCGCCAACCACGCCCGCTCCTCCGCGCCCAGACCGAACCGCTCCACCACAGCCGCGCTATCCATGCGCACCATCATGTCCGAGACCGCATCCGACGGTCGAGTGAGGCCAGCCTCACAGTGGGGCATAGTGTTGACGTACATCCCCGACCACGACAAAAACACCGAAAACGAGGACGACAACCGATGCCCGACCCGGCGCACCGCATACAGGACTGGATCGCCACCTACGACACACCCACCACCTCCGTGGCCCACCTGCTCTGCGACCGCCACCACCCCGACGCCGTGGCCACCACCGAGATCGGCCCCACCCTCGAAGCCACCACCCTCACCTACGGCGAACTCGCCGAACGCTCCCGCGCCCTGGCCGCGGGACTCGCCGACCTCGGCCTCACCCGCGGGGACCGGATCGCCACCCTCATTCCCAAGGGCATCGACCTGACCGTCACCGCCCTGGCCACCTGGCGCCTCGGAGCCGTCCTGGTCCCCCTCCTGCCCTCCTTCGCCCCCTCCGCGATCGCCGAACGCCTCACCCACTCCCAGGCGCGCCTGGTCGTGTGCGACGACCAGTACCGCACCAAACTCGACCCCCTCCCCGACACCACCGCCCCCCGCTGGGGCGTGGCCACCACCGGGGACCGGCCCCTGCGCCAGGGCGACCACACCCTCACCTCGCTCGTCGACCGCGCCACCGCCCCGGCGCCGCAGGTCGCCGTCGGCGGCGCCGGCGACCTGGCGCTGCTGTTCGTCTCCGGCCCCGTCGGACCGCCCCGGGGGGTGCCCGTACCCGTACGGGCCCTGTCGGCCATGCACGCCCACCACCACTACGGGCTGGGGGTGGACGACGAGGACGTGTACTGGAACACCGCCGACCCCGGCACCGCCTACGGCCTCTACCACGGGGTGATCTCGCCGCTGCTGGCCGGACACAACTCCCTCGCCCTGCGCGCCGGGTTCTTCGACCCCGAGCTCACCCTCGACGTCCTGGGACTGTTCGGGGTCACCAACCTGGCCGCCGACCCCACCACCTACCGGACGCTGCGCGCGGCGACCAAGACGCTACCCCCGGAGGTCATGGTGCAGCGCCTGTCGAGCGCCGGGGAGCCGCTGGCCCCCGACGTCATCGAGTGGGTGAACGACGTGTTCGGGGTGCCGGTACGCGACCACTACGGACAGACGGAGCTCGGATGGTGTGTGGGCGTGCCCAACGGTGACACGGGTGAGGACGTGGCGGAGATCGTGCCGGGCGCGATCGGTCCCGCCCTGCCGGGATGGGACGTGCGGGTGCTGGAGGCGATCTCCGACGAGCCGGCTCCGGTGGGCGCCTACGGGCGGGTGGCCATCGACCTGGCGGGCAGCCCGCTGGCCTGGTTCGAGGGCTACCTGGACAACGAGGGCGCCTCGCAGGTGCGGTTCACACCGGACCGGGCCTACTACCTGACGGGTGACACCGGGATCATGGACCGGAAGGGGTGGCTGTTCTTCTCCACCCGGGACGACGGAGCGATCCAGTCGCACGGGTACCGGATCGGCCCCACCGAGGTGGAGGCGGTGCTCAACGAGCACGCGGCCGTGGAGGAGTGCGGGGTGTACTCGATCCCCGACGAGTTGGCCGGGCAGGTGATCGGGGCCCGGGTGGTTCTGGCCCCGGACCACGAGGGCACCGACGAGCTGGCCGAGGAGCTCAAGGAGTGGGTGCGGAGCCGGTACGCGACGCACGCCGCGCCGCGGGTGGTGGACTTCGTTCCGGAGCTGCCGCGTACGGCCTCGGGCAAGATGCGGCGGGCGCGGTTGCGCTGAGCCGCGGGCCGAACAGAAAGTACGTAGCCAACCGGATATTCGGCCACGGCAATCACGCTCGACATCAGTGCCGATACCCCCGCCCGGAGGTCCGCGGTCGGACCACGGATTCGGTCAGCGACCATGAGGTCCACAGGGGTTCGCCGCCCGGGGCCGCGACGACCTGGATGTTCATGCCGTGCTGCTTGTGCTTGCCCGAGTAGAAGGGGCGGTCGGCCGCCACGCGGTCGCAGGCGATCAGAGCGGGCGTCGATGATCACGTAGGCCCACCCGTGACGCCGTGCACGGCGTAGCCCCTGTTCGAGCGTGGGTGCCTGCTCGGCGAGTAGGCGCGTGGTCTCGCGTACGTAGCGCCAGGCGGTCGTGGTACCCACCCCGAAACCGGCCGCGACCTGGGCGAACGGCTCGCCCTTGTACAGGTGGACCAACACGAGCAGGGCCTGCTGAGCCGGGTCCAGGCGCCGCCACCGGGAGCGGGTGTTCTCGCGGTGGGCGCGGATGGTGCGGGCAGCCAGGTTCGGGGTCCGGCGTGACAACGGCAGAGCGGCACGGTACAACAGCATCAGAGCCCTTGGTGTGGCAGGTTTTCTTGGTCGTTAACCCACCTACCAGGGGCTTCTTGCTGTCAGGGGTGGTTCCGCGCGGTCGGTACGAGGCTGTGACCAGCAGCTTCAGGATGAAAAGGGCTCAGTCAGGTGTGGCAGAACGGAACCTCACAGGAGACGTCCCACGAATTCTCGTGGACGCACACCACGAGCTACACCAACACCGTCGGTGGCTCCCTGTCGCTGTCCACGACGGTCGGCACGGGTGAGGCCTCACCCGTCCAGGCGTCGGTCACCGTGGGCATCGAAGTGCACTACGACCGCCAGTGGGGTGAGGAGACCGCGGTGTCGGACAGCGTCACCTACCCGATCCGGAGCGGTGAGACGGGATGGGTCGCCCGGGCCCAACTGATGAAGACGATGAACGGGACGTGGGAGATCACGACCGACAGGGGTGACTTCTGGGTCGGGGCGGGTACCGCGACCGTTCCTGCCAAGGACAACACGGACGGGAGGCGGAGCACGGTCGCCGTCTGCACCACGGACGGGGTTCCGAACCCCATCTGCGACACGACCCTGCCGCGCGCCCGCATGCTCATGAACGACGGAGGCTGACCTCGGACCGCCGCCGGGGACCCTGACGCAGCCTCCGGCGAACGCACGGAAGGCGCTTTTGGACCGGGGCGGGGGTGTCGACACCCCCGCCCCGAGAACACCAGGGGCACCCTCCACGTGTCAGGGGTGGGACGGGACGAGTTCGTCGATGCGCGCGGCCAGTGCCATGTCGTTCTCGGTGAGGGCTCCGACGGCGTGGGTGCACAGGGACAGGTGAACCCTGTTGTAGCGGATGTCGATGTCGGGGTGGTGTCCGGCCTGTTCGGCGGCTTGGGCGATCTCGTTGACGAAGGCCATGGCAGCGACGAAGTCGTGCAGGCGGACGGTGCGGTGGATGTTCGGGGCGTCGGGGTCCCACTCCCAGTCGGTGAGTCGGTCGAGACCCTCACGGATCTGTTCGTCGGTGAGCTTCATGGTGTCCTCTCCCCCGTCGTGACGGGTTCGGTGGATGCGACGCCGCCGCGTGGTGGCGTCCACCTGTCCCGCCTCGGTGGTGCCAGTGTCGGTGCCAATCGGTGACCGAAGGGTGCCGCGCCGTGTCGGTTCCATCGGCGCAGGGGAACCGTACCCCGGTGGTCGGCGGGTCTCACGCCTCCCTCTCCGGGTGGGGTGAACTTTGTGGTGGTCGGTGCGGCGGAGCCGCGCGATTGTCTTTGTTTTTTGTGGTGATGGAATCACACCGCCACCTTTACATCGTAGATTTCTATGAGTGGACCAGTTCCGGCGATCCCCCGGGGTGAGCAGCGCTCTTTGGTCTCCCGACCGTAACGGGTGGCCGTCGACCCTTGCGCGATCCCCCTCGAAACGGTTCACTCGGGGGAACTCCGGCCCTCCCCCGCGGCCCGCGGGTCCCCCGTGCACGCTCCCCTCCCCCTGGAAGCGCATCGATGCCCCATGAGAAGCGCCGCTCGCTTCGCGCACGCATGATCACGCTGGTCCTGGTCCCCAGCACCGCCCTGCTCGCCCTGTGGGCCGGCATGACCACGGTCATGGTCCTGGAGATCGACGAGCTGCGCACGACCGCGGCGCTGACGGAGGAGATCGGCGGACCCGTCGTCGACGTGGTGGGGCGGCTCCAGCGCGAGCGCCGCGCCACCATGGACACCGCCAGCCCCACGCAGCAGAGCGTCGTGCACCTAGCGCTCGCCCGCGAGGACACCGACGAGGCTGTGAACCTCCTGCGGCGCCGGATGGACGACTTCGTCGCCGAGGACCTGCCCGCCCAGGCCCTGGGCCTGCGGCGCCTCCTGGACGGTCTCGACGACCACCGCGACCGGGTCGACGCGCTCCCCCGCACCAGGCGCACCCCCCTGGTGGCGGGTGCCTACTACGACCAGGTGATCGAGACGGGCCTGCGGTTCTGGGACGGCCAGGTGGCCCGCGCCCACCCCGAGCAGACCCCCCACCTGCGGTCGCTGACCTCCCTGATGCGCACCCGGGAACTGCTCAACCAGCAGGACACCGTGGTGGCCCACGCCGTGGCCGTGGACGCCTTCACCGCCGACGACCACGCCCGCTTCTCCGCCGCGGTCGGAGCCCAGGAGTACCTCTGGGACCGCGTCGGCGCCGAACTCAGCGAAGCCGACCTGCGGGAGTACGTGCGCGTCAACTCCTACAGCGGGCTGGCCACGCTGCACCTGCTCCAGGACACCATCGTCGGCAGGCCGCCGGGGCAGGACGACACCGTCCCGGTCAACGCCCCCTCCTGGCGCGGTGCCGCCGAGGCCGTCGACCTGCGCATGCGCGAGGCCGAACAGGCCCGGATGGAGAGCGTGGCGGCGCTGAGCCACGAGCACGCCGCCGGGCTGACCCGCGTGGTGATGTCGACGAGCGTCCTGGTCCTGCTGGCGGCCCTGGCCTCGACGGCGGTGGCGGTGGTCGGGACCCAACGGGTGGGCGTCAGGCTCCAGGAGCTGCGCACGCTCACTCTGGAGCACGCCCGGGTGCGGCTGCCGGAGGTGACGGCGCGCCTGCGGGCGGGCGGGAGCGTGGACGTGGACGCCGAGGTGCCGCGGTTGCGGGTGGAGCGGCGCGACGAGATCGGCGAGGTGGCCGAGGCGTTCAACGACGCCCAGCGCGCGGCGGTGACCGCGGCCGTGGAGGAGGCGCAGGTCCGGGCGGGGGTGCGGGCGATGTTCCGGAACCTGGCGCGGCGCACCCAGTCGCTGGTGCACCGGCAGCTGGGGTTGTTGGACTCGCTGGAGCGCGGTGAGACCGACCCCGAGGTGTTGTCGTCGCTGTTTCGGATCGACCACTTCAGCACGCAGATGCGGCGCAACGCGGAGAACCTCGTGCTGCTCAGCGGTGACGCGCCCGTGCGCGCGGGATTGGGACCGGTGGGGCTGCACGAGGCGGTGCGGGCGGCGGCCAGCGAGATCGAGGACTACACGCGGGTGCGGGTGCTGGAGGTGCCGGGGGTGTGGCTGCGCGGTGAGGTGGGGGCGGGCACGGTCCGGTTGCTGGCCGAGCTGTTGGAGAACGCGGCGGCGTTCTCGCCCCCGGAGACGATGGTGACGGTGCGGGGCCGGTGCGAGGGGCCGCGCGGGTACGTGCTGGAGGTCGAGGACCGGGGGCTGGGGATGACCGGGGAGCAACGGGCGGCGGCCAACGCCCTGTTGGCCGATCCGCCCCGGTTCGACCTGGCCCGGATGCGGGAGGACTCGCACCTGGGGCTGTTCGTGGCGGCCACGATCGCCGTCCGTCACGGGTTCGGGGTGCACTTGGAGCCCAACGGCGCCGAAGGGACGCGCGCGGTCGTGGTGATCCCCTCCGAGGCGCTGACCGAACCGGAGGAGGGGCGCACGCCCGAGGAGACCGGTCCGCACACGCGTCCGGCGGCGGTGGCGGCTCCGGTGGCGGAGCCGGATCCGCCCGCCGGGGAGCCGGACGGGGACACCTACATGGGGTTGCCCCGGCGGCGTGGTCGCAGGAGCCGGTCGGCGGCGGTGTCGGGGGACGCGCACGGGGGGCGAGGGCCGGGGGGCGTGGCCGGGGAGACCGGGGGTCAGCGGTCGCTGTCGGAGATCCGGTCGATGATGAGCGCCTTCCAGTCGGGGACGCTGCGCGGCCGCGCGGGGTCCGGTGGCGGCGAGGGTGCGGGGGACGCGCGCGGTGCGCGTCCCGGTGAGGAGACGGAAGGGTGATGTGGATGTCGGCTGGTGTGGCTGGTGATGGCCGAGCGGTCGGTGGCGGTGTCGCGGTGAGCGGGTCGTTGGACTGGCTGCTGGCCGACCTGGTGGAGCGGGTGGCGGGTGCGCGGCACGCTCTGCTGCTGTCGGCCGACGGGTTGCTGTTGTCGTCCTCGCCGGGGGTGGTGCGGGAGGAGGGTGAGCGGTTGGCGGCGATCGCGTCGGGGTTCGCGAGTCTGGCGCGTGGGGCCAGGGCGGAGCTGGGGGCCAGTGAGGTGCGTCAGACGGTGGTGGAGATGGACAGTGTGTTCTTCTTCGTGCTGGCGGCGGGCCGTGGGGCGTCGCTGGCGTTGGTCGCCGAGTCCTCGTGTGACATGGGGCAGGCGGCGTTCGAGTTGAACCGGTTGGTCCGGCAGGTGGGGCCGCATCTGTCAGCGTTGCCGCGGGGGCGTGGGGGCGGGACGTGAGTGCGGGGCCGCCCGGTGGGGGTGGTGGGGAGTCGAACCTGATCCGGCCGTACGCGTTGACGGGGGGTCGTACCCGTCCGTCGCGGTCGGATCTGACGGTGACGACGCAGGTGGTGGCGGTCCCGGCGGTGCGTGCGCCGGAGGTCGACCCGGAGGTGGAGTTGATCCTGTCGCTGTGCGCGCGGCCGTTGTCGGTGGCGGAGGTGTCCTCGCGTACGGGGTTCGCGCTGGGAGTGGTGCGGATCCTTCTGGCGGATCTGGTCGACCAGGGGCGTGTGGTGGTGCGGACCTCGGACTGGGAGCGTGCCCGGCCGGACGCGGCCACGTTGCGATCGGTGCTGGAGCGGATCCGGGAGTTGTAGGTGGAGTGGATGGGGCGGATGGCCGCTGAGGTGGCGGGACCGGTGCCGGACACGTTGAAGATCGTGGTGGCCGGTGGTTTCGGTGCTGGCAAGACGACGCTGGTGTCGGCTCTGAGTGAGGTGGAGTCGCTGCACACGGAGGAGGTGATGACCACCGAGAGCGTGGGGTTGGACGATCTGGCGGGGGTGGAGGACAAGACCACGACGACGGTGGCGTTGGACTTCGGTCGGATCACGTTGGACGAGTCGACGGTGGTGTACCTGTTCGGGACGCCAGGGCAGCGTCGGTTCTCGTACATGTGGGAGGAGTTGACCCGGGGGGCGTTGGGGGCGGTGGTGCTGGCGGACACGCGTCGTCTGACGGACTCCTTCGACGTGATCGACTTCTTCGAGGAGCGGCGGGTGCCGTTCGTGGTGGCGGTGAACTGTTTCGACGGGCAGCGGACGCACCGCGCGGATGACGTGCGGGTGGCGCTGGACCTGGAGGATCCGGTGCCGTTGCTGTTGTGTGACGCGCGCAGTCGGCAGTCGGCCAAGGAGGTGGTGGTGGAGTTGGTCGAGTTGGTGCTGCGGTGGGAGCTGTCGGGCGCCTGAGGGGTGTCCGGTGCGGTGGCGGGGGCCTGGCGCCGGTGGGCGCGGGTCCCTTCGTCGTGTGTGGGGCCGGGTCCTCTCTGCGACCCTCCGTGAGTGTGCGGCGACGCCGTCGCCCCCGAGGTCGGGGGTGGCGGCGTCGCCGTGTGCGGGGCCGGATCGCCCGTGTGGCGGGGGCTCGGGGTGACGGTGGGCGCACCGGTGGGTGATCCGTGTGGCACAACCTACGAGGATCAACTGATTTCATTGTTCATGGGCGTCAGATGTCACAGATCAGTTGCTGAGCCCACTTTTTACGATGGAATCACTTGCACTTGACAGTGACGCCTGTCATGGTGGGTTTGCTCACAGGAGATCCGGAGCACACGAATCGTCGGCACACCCTCAGGAAGAAGGTCGGTCTGTTGTCTGAGACGGCCCCGAAGCTTGCGCGCGTCCTCAAGCTGCCCCACCTGGTGTTGTTCGGTCTGGCCTACCTGGTCCCGACCACGATCCTCACCGTCTACGGGGTCGCCACGGCGATGTCGCACGGACGCCTGCCGACCGCCGTGCTCGTGGCCCTGGTGGCCATGCTCTTCACGGCCTACTCCTACGGGCGGCTCTCGCGGGTCTACACCTCGACCGGTTCGGCCTACGTCTACGCCCAGAGGTCCCTGGGTCCGCGCACCGGGTTCATGGTCGGCTGGACGATGATGCTGGACTACCTGTTCCTGCCGCTGATCAACTACATCACCATCGGCCTGTACCTGAACGCCCAGTTCCCGGCCGTGCCCGACTGGGTGTGGATCGTCGGCTTCCTCGTCGTGATCACCACGCTGAACGTGCGCGGCATCGCCCTGGTCGCCAAGGCCAACACCGTGATCGTGGGCGCCCAGGTGGCGTTCCTGCTCCTGTTCTTCGCGATGAGCGCCCGGCACCTGGTCGGCATGACCGACATCCACCCGCTGGCCCCGTTCGTCGGCAGCGGGCTGGAGATCCTGCCGGTCCTGAGCGCCGCGGCCATCCTCACCGAGTCCTTCCTGGGCTTCGACGCGGTCACCACCCTGTCGGAGGAGGCCGAGAACCCCCAGCGCGACATCCCCCGCGCGATCCTCCTGGTCACCCTGTGCGGCGGCCTCATCTTCCTGGCCGCCTCCTGGTTCGGCCACATGGTCTTCCCGGACTACACCCGGTTCACCGACGTGGACTCCGCGGCGCTGGACATCATGCGGACCGTGGGCGGCGACGCCCTGGCCGCCCTGCTCACCCTCGCGCTGATCATCGGTTCGTTCGGGTCCGCGCTCAGCTCCCAGGCCAGCGTCTCGCGCGTGCTCTACGCCATGGGCCGCGACGGCAGCCTGCCCAAGAGCGTCTTCGGCCGCCTGAGCAAGCGCTACAACACCCCGGCGGCCAACATCCTGATCGTGGGCGGGGTGGCCGTCGGAGCGATCTTCCTCGACATCGAGACCGTCGCCTCGTTCATCTCCTTCGGCGCCCTGGTCGCCTTCTCCGCCGTGAACCTGTCGGTGATCATCCACTTCGTGGTCCGCGAGCGCATGCGCACCCGCGCCGACCTGCTCAAGTACGGCCTGGTCCCGGGCATCGGCCTGAGCCTGACCGTCTACCTGTGGACCAACCTCAGCGGTCTGGCGTTCATCATCGGCGGCGTGTGGGCCGCGTCCGGACTCGTCCAGCTCGCCTACGTCACCCGCGGGTTCCGCCAGGCGCCCCCGCAGATGACCTTCGACGAGAAGGTCCTGGAGGAGCGCACCACCAGCGCGGTCTGAGCGGCCTTTCGGACCTGACCGACCCCGGTGGGCCGTCGGCGACGGGGATGTCGCCGACGGCCCACCGGGGTCACGGCTTGCGTCCGGTCAGGGCGATGAGCCGGTCCTGGGGCGCGGCCTCCGACCCCACGGCCACGGGCGCGTCGAACATCGGCCCCGGACCGAAGCCCCGCTCGCCCAGCCAGTCACGCAGTTCGGAGACCAGAACGGGGTCGAGGCGCTCGTCGACCCCCAGCGCCCGGGCCAGGTCCCAGGCGTGCACGGCCAGGTCGAAGGTCATCTCCCACAGGTAGACCTCGCCCGGCACGTCGCCGTGGGACAGGTGCACGGTGCGTTCCAGGGTGTAGGGCGCCAGCCACGCCTCCCGGGCGGCGTGCGCCGCGGCCGACCACGCCGCCACGGGGTCATCGCCCAGCTGGTCGCCCTCGAAACGATCCCCCACGTCCTTGACGCGGGCGCCGCCGAGCAGGTGGGGGACCCACAGCTGTTCGGTGACCAGGTGGTCGACCAGGTCGCGCACGGTCCACTCGGCGCACGGGGTGGGCCGCCCCCAGTCGTCGGGGCCCACGTCGCGCACACGGCGGTCGAACTCCCCCATCGCCGTGGCGTGCAGCTCGATCAGCGTGGCCATGTGCGCCCCTCTCCCCGTGCGGATCCGCCGGGACCCTACCCGGGGGCGCGGCGGACCCAAACGCCGCCGGGCCGGGTCAGGGGCCGGGACGTCCCAGCCCAGGCGCGCCGGCAGCGTCCCGGCGGTCGGTGGCAGCGAGGTGTTCGACCTCCAGAGTGCGAGCGCGACCCGAGGAGTCCGGTGGTCTGGCGCGCGCACCGCCGCACGGTGGCCGTACTGACCCCGAACGCGGCCACCTCGCGAGGCGGGGGCGGTGGGGGCGCGACGGTCAGACGAACAGATCCCAGCCCAGGCGCGCCAGCAGCGCCAGGACCACGATGAGCAGGACCGCGCGCACGAACCCCGAGCCACGCTTGAGGGCCATGCGCGAGCCGATCTGAGCGCCGGTGACCGTGCACACGCCCAGCGCCAGGCCGAGCCCCCACAGGACGTGGCCGCCCAGGGCGAACACGACCAGGGCGCCCAGGTTGGTGGCGGTGTTGACGATCTTGGCCGAGGCGGAGGCCGCGACGAAGTCCATGCCGAGCAGGGCGGTGAAGGCGATGATGAGGAAGACGCCGGTGCCGGGGCCGATGAGGCCGTCGTAGCAGCTGATCACGAGCCCGGCCAGGGTGACGGCTGCCAGGGCCCGGTTGCGGGTGCGCAGACGCGGGTCGGGGGTCGTGCCCATGCCGGGCCGGAAGTAGACCATGAGGGCCACGCCCGCCAGGACGACCATGATGACGGGTTTGAGGACGTCGGCGGTCAGGGCGGTGGCCAGTAGGGCGCCCAGTCCGGAGCCCACCAGGGCCAGGCCCGCCGTGGGCCACACGAGGCGGGGTTCGAGTTTGATGCGGCGGGCGTAGGCGACGGCGGCCGAGGCGGTTCCGAAGACGGAGCCGAGCTTGTTGGTGCCCAGCAGGGTGGCCAGGGGCGAGGTGGGCGAGGCGACCAGGAGCGCGGGCAGGAGGACGAGCCCTCCCCCGCCGACGACGGCGTCGACCCAGCCCGCGCCGAGGGCCACCAGCATCAGGAGGCCGAGGATCTCGGGGTCCACGGTCAGCCCGCGCCGAGGACGGAAGAGGGGGTGATGGGGCCTTTGGGGTTCACGTTCGCCGAGTCTAGACGAGTAGAGGTTTGTTCCTTACCAGTGGTATGTGTGTTTGACACTCACGAGTGCCACCTTTACGTCATAGATCCATAGAGCCCTGAGCAGCTCACGCGCTTGCGGCTCTTGGCGGCGACCTCGCGCCGGGCTTCGGTGACGGGCCGTTCCCAGCAGACTGGGCCTCCGACCGGGTGGAGACCGTGGGGCGTTTCGGTCCCCGCGACGAAGCTCACGCGCTTCGAGGAGTAGAGCATGATCGTCACCGTCGCACGGGTCACCGACCCCGACCGGTTCCTGGAAATCTTCCGGACCGTCGGCGCGCGGAAGCGGCGGGAGCACGGCTGCCGCGCGGCGCGGGCCTACATCGACCCCGAGGACACGCACCGGGTGTGGTCCTTCTTCGACTGGGACACCGAGGACTACGAGGGGTTCCTCGCAGACCCCGAAGTCCCGGCCATCGCCCGCGAACTCGGCCTGCTGACCTCTCCCGTGCACGTCACCGCCGCCGCCGATCTCGACGCCTGACCGCCGAAGGAGGAGGATCGCCTGGGCGGCGACCAGGTCGGGGTGACCGTCCTCGTCGGCGACCTCCACGGGGGTGGGGGCGGTGTTCAACGTCCGCCACCGCCCCCACCGCTTCAGGTCGCGATCGGAGTACCCGGCCTGGTGGAACGCCACCGCGGTCGACCTGCGCAGCGGCCACGGGGCGAGTCGCCGACCGAGAGCGCGCCCGGTGAGGCGGGTGACGACGTCGGACACGGTCTGGCGGTGGATGCCCGCGCCCTGGCGGGAGACGGCAGTGCGGGGTCCTCGGGTTCGGGTCCGGTCCGGCGCAGGAGAACGGCGCGCTCGATCAGCCATACGGCCGAGCGTCGGAGGTGTCCTGATCCAGGTCGACGTGGTCGCTCTTGCCGCGCACCCGCGGCTGCGTGTCGTGGGCGGCGTCGACCAGGTCGCCGATGGCGGGCCAGGGGGTCGTGGAGGCTCGGAGCCCGTAGAGGGTGAGCGGGCGGATGAGCACGCGGGTGCGCGGGTTGACCAGCCTGCCCGGTCGTCGCGCTCGTCGGCGGCGGCCAGGATCGGCTGGAGGTCGATGCCCTGAACCCAGCAGGTTGGGGGTGTCGGCGCATGGCGGTGGATGCCGTCGTGGACCGTTCCGGTCCGGACGACGTCGGCCGCGGAGGAGAGTTCGGTGTGGTTGCGTGCCGTGACTCCGCCGTCCGCCACCTTTACGTTGTAGATTCACACACCGAGGGGCTCCCGCCGGTCGGCCAACCGATGAGCACCACTCCGACCCACGACTGATTTTCCCGCCACAAGCACTTACCGCAACTGAATCCTTGGCTTCCTCGATATTTTACGAAGGAATCCCTTGCCAAATACCGTGGCGTTGACGAAGGTGAAGGGAGTAGCAGGAGTGTGGGACCTCACATCCCACTCCCCGACCGCGGGTGTTCGGGGACTCTCTCGGCCGCAGTCTGGGCCGAACGCGTCGCTCCTGTCCCGTTTCTGCTGAGGAAGCCGTCATGCCCACAGTCGCCAGCACGGCCGCCGTGCCCGGAAACTCCGCTCCTCCCACCGCCGGTCTCCCCCGCGCCAGCGGTGCCACCGACCTGCCCGCGCGCCTGTGGCGCCGACTCCCCCACACGCCGTGCGCCGCCGGGCGCGCGCGCAGGGCCGTGGAGGACTTCCTGCGCGACCGGGGTGGGGACGCCCTCGGCGACGCCGCTCACCTGATCGTCTCCGAACTGGTAGCCAACGCCGTCCGGCACGGTCAGCCGCCCGTCGACCTCACGCTGACCTGGATGGACGGCCGCACGCACCGCTCCAGGCTGCGTGTGGAGGTCCTGGATCGCGGGACGTCGGGGCTCTCCGGGCTCGGCGCCGGGTTCGGCGACGGCTGGGCCGAGGGAGGCCGGGGCCTGATGCTCGTCGAGGCGTGCAGTGACCGCTGGGGCGCTTTCGCGGACGCGGGTCTGTGCGTGTGGGCCGAGATCGTGGGGCCCGACACCGACGGCTGACCACGGCGGCGGTGGAAGCGGTGGCGTCCGGGGTCAGGGGGCGCCACCGCGGTCCGTGGGGGCCGGTCAGAGGCGGGTTCGACCGCGCTCCGCCCCGGCCGTGGGGCGGGTGGCGGTCACGCCCCCTCCCCCATGTCCGGCAGGTGCCGCTCGATGCTCCGGCGGTCCGGCTCCAGCCACGGCGGCAGCCGCAGGGCGCGGCCCAGTTCGAGCAGCGGTTCGTCGACGTCGAACCCGGGGCCGTCGGTGGCGATCTCCAACAGCGCTCCACCGGGTTCGTTGAAGTAGACCGAGGTGAAGTAGCGGCGGTCGCGGACCTCGGTGACGTCCACGCCCTCGTCCGCCAGGGCCAGCCGCCAGGCGTCCTGGGCGGTGCGGTCGGGGGCCCGGTAGGCGACGTGGTGGACGGTCCCGGCCGCGACCAGGCCGGGCTCGGCCGCGGGGTCGGCCACGACGTCGACGATGGTGCCCACCCCGGGGGCGGCCGTGCCGGTGCGCAGGCGCAGGCGGTCGCCGGACTCGTCCACGAGGCGGAAGCCGAGCTGGTCGCCGAGCATGCGCGCGGTCTCCTCCGCGTCGTGTTCGGTCAGCGTGACCGACCGGATGCCCCGGACGGCGTGGTCGACCGGCACCGCTCCCCCGTCCCAGGGGTCGGTGTCGTGGGGGTCGGCGCTGGCGGCGAGTTCGATGACCAGGCCGTCGGGGTCGCGCAGCGCCAGGACGTCCTCCTCGGCGCGCTCGGTGGGGCGGGTGGTGGCCACGTTCAGGGCGGCCAGGTGGTCGGCCCACCAGCCGAGCGACCCCTCGGGCACCGACAGGGTCGTGGTGGTGGCCTGTCCAGCGCCGGGGCGCCCGCGCGGGGCGTCGGGCCAGGGGAAGAAGGTCAGGACGGTGCCGGGGTTGCCCGCGCGGTCGCCGTAGTACAGGTGGTAGGTGTCGGGGCGGTCGAAGTTCACCGTGCGCTTGACCAGGCGCAGTCCGAGCACGTCGCGGTAGAAGTCGGCGTTGGCGCGGGGGTCGGTCGCGATCGCGGTCACGTGGTGCAGGCCCGTGGGGCGCACGTCCATGCCGTCACCTTCCCGTGGCTCCTGGGCTGATTCGTCCACTATAGTTTAATTTTCAACGAAATACCGCGTCACGCTCTCCCCTCCCCCGTCGAAGCCGTGCCCCCGGCGGGGTCGGGAAGGCGGCGCAGGCGCAGCGCCACCAGCGCCGCCAGTGCGACCAGCCCCAGGGCGTAGGCCACCGCGCCGCCCCAGCCCGCGGCGTCGTAGACCAGTCCGCCGCACCAGCTGAACAGGCTCGCGCCCAGGTAGTAGGCGAGCGTGTACACGGCCATCGCCCGCGCCCGCCCGGCCACCGCGCGACGGCCCACCCACGCCGAGGCGGTGGCGTGGGCGGCGAAGAACGCGAAGGTCAGCACCAACAGCGTGGCGGCCAGGGCCACCAGTGACGTGGTGACCAGGCCGGACAGGCCCACCGCCATGAGCGCGCTGGCGGCCAGCAGCACCGCGTATCCGCCCCAGCGGACGGTGGCCGCCCCGGCCACGGCCGAACCGAGCATCCCGGCCGTGTAGGCGAGGAAGAGCAGGGAGGCCGCCGACTGGGACAGCCCGAAGTCCTGGACCAGCCGGAATCCGAGCAGGTTGTAGACGGTCATGAACGCGCCCATGAGCAGCAGCGCCTGGGCGTAGAGGGCGGGCAGTCCCCGCGTGGTGAGCGCGGCGCGCAGCCGTCCGCTCGGCCGGGGCGCCGCGCCGCGGTCGGGCGCGCGGTCATCGCTGCCGCGCCGGCGCGGCAGGACCAGCACGAACACGGTCAGCGCCAGCACCCCGAGCAGGGTGTTGGCCGCGATCCCCCACTGCCAGCCGCCCAGGTCCGCCGCGAACCCGGCCAGCAGGCGCCCGCCCATGCCGCCCAGCGGGTTTCCCGCGATGTACAGTCCGGTGGCGCGCGGGGCGTCGAGGGGGTGGATCTCCTCGGCGAGGTAGGCGACGGCGGCCGCGGGCACACCGCCCAGGGCCGCCCCCTGGAGGACACGCACGACCAGCAGGACCGGCAGGTCGGCCGCGAGGGGCGCCAGACAGCCCAGGAGGGTGGCCACCAGCAGGGAGAGGGTGATGACCCGGGCCCTGCCGATCCGGTCGGCGACCCCGCCCCAGACCAGTGTGAACCCGGCCAGGCCCCCGGTGGCCAGGGACGCGGCCAGTGCCGCCTCGGCGGCGGAGGCGTCGAAGCCGGTGGCGATGGCGGGCAGGATCGGCTGGACCGACCACAGTTGGGCGAAGGTGGCCACGGCGGCGGCGACCATCGCCACGACCGTGCGCCGGTAGGCGCGGGTGCCCGCGCGTGGGCGGGTGTCGTGGAGAGGCGCGGTGTCGCTGGTCGCGGACATGGTTCCACGCTAGGAAGACCTGTTTCATACGTCCAATGCATGTGTTGTCGTTGTTCCATACTGAAAGGTATGGATACTCCTGATTCCCTGGTCGGCGTCCTGGCGCCGCGGCTGCGCATGGTCGCGGCGGTGGCCGAGACCGAGCACGTCACCCAGGCGGCCGAGACGCTGGACATGCCCCAGCCGACGTTGAGCCGCGCGCTGGCCCGGCTCCAGGAGGAGTTGGGGATGGCGCTGGTGGAGCGCACGGGGCGCGGGGTGCGGCTGACCCGGGCCGGACGGTTGTTGCTGCCGCACGTGCGGCGCGCCCTGGACGACCTGCGGGTCGGGTTGGCGGAACTGACCGACGCCGAGGAGGGTCGGGTGGCGCTGACCTTCCTGCCGACGCTGGGCGTGGAGGTGGTTCCGGCGCTGCTGCGCGGTTTCCGGGCACGGCACCCCGGGGTGCGGTTCACCCTGACCCAGGAGGCGTGGGCGGAGTCGCTGCGCAGGGTCTCCTCGGGCGAGGCGGATCTGGCGCTGACCTCTCCGCTGCCGTCGGGGCCGGGGCTGGTGTCGGCGACGCTGCACACGCAGGCGCTGCGGCTGGTGGTGCCCGAGGACCACCCCTTGGCCGCCGCGGTGGGCGGGGTGCGGGTGTCGGAGGCGGCCGGGGACGAGTTCATCCTGCTCAAGCCGGGGCGCGGGGTGCGCCACCTGACCGACCGGTTGTCCGATCGCGCGGGGTTCACGCCCCGGGTGGCCTTCGAGGCCGACGACATCGCGACGGCGCGCGGTCTGGTGGCGGCGGGGCTGGGGGTGTCGGTGCTGCCCGCGCGTCCCCGGGGGCCGTTGGGTGGGACGGTGGAGCTGGCGATCCGCGGGGCGGACACCACCCGCCCGATCGGCGTGGTCTGGCCCGAGGAGGGGTCCGGGGGCGGGTACGAGCCCCCGGCGGTGGGACTGTTCCGCGACCACGTGCGGCGGGTGGGGCCGAGCCTCATCCCCGACCTGACGGGCTGAGGGGCGGGGCCGAAACCCCGTTGCGGCGGAGGTGGCCCCGCGCCAGGATGCGGGCCATGACGAACGGACACGACGACTCCTCCCCCGCCCGACCGGTCGCCCTGGTCACGGGGGTGGGGCGGACGGTGGTGGCGCTCTGGCCGGTACCGCCGGGCCTGTGGGTGTGTCCACGGCACTGCCTTCACGGCGTGGATTTTCCACCGCGTCACAGGCCCCGAATGCTCCCGGTGGCGGCCGCCGTCCACGACCCGTTCACCGCCGGACCCTTCCGTTCACGCTGTCCGGCCCCGGCAGGAAAGGACCCGGTCCGTTTCCCCGCGCCGGATGGCGGCCCGGCCGTGGACCGCCTGAACGGTCCGGGGCCGTGCCCCGTGTCAGCCCCGCTCGGAGTCGGGCTGCGCGGCCACCACCATCTCCGGGCGTCCGCTGACCAACAGCCACACCGGCAGCACCACCAGGCACAGCACTGGCAGCAGGCCCAGATCGGGCACGACGGTCACCGCCACGAACAGGCTCAGCCAGCCCTGCCGGGTGACCGCGGTGAGGATCCCCAGCACCGCGCACGCCACCGCCAGCGGCTCCGGCACGGCCGGGACCAGCTTCGCGGCCAGGAGTCCCAGGGCCACCCCGGTGAACAGGGCCGGGAAGATCCGTCCGCCGCGGAAGCCGCACGAGGCCGCGGTGAGCAGGGCCGCCATCCGGACCAGGATGATCACGGCCAGCGCGGCGACCCCGAGGTCGGCGCTGCGGTCGGCCAGCTCCTTCATCTCCTCCAGGCCCTTGAACATGGTCAGCGGCCCGCCGATCGCGCCCAGCAGGCCCAGCACCAGACCGCCCGCACCGACCGTCAGCACGGGGTGGCGCAGCCGTCGGAACCAGCCGTGCACCACCGGGAAGGAGTAGACCAGGGCCAGTCCGGCCAGGCCCCCGGCCAGGGCGATGACCGAACCGGACAGCACGTCGCCCGGGCTGGGACCGGCGTAGGCGGGCAGGGCCAGGGACATCTCGGGCCCGGCGAGCGCGTACGTGGTCACCGCCCCGGCCCCGGCGGCGATGAGCGGGAGCACCAACCGGTCCCACAGCGGCTCCTCCCGCTCGCCCGCAGCCGCCTCGGTCAACAGCAGGGCGGCGGCCACGGGGGTGGAGAACAGCGCCCCGACGGTGGCCGCGGTGGCCAGCCCGACCCAGGTCGCCGCGGGGGCGGCGGGTATCAGCCGGCGGCCCGCCCAGTGGGCGAGGGTGACGGTGGTCGCGATGACGGGGTTCTCCGGTCCCAGGCTGACCCCGCAGGCCAGGGCGAGGACGATGGTGGCCAGCAGCCCGGGCAGGGCCCGTGGTTCCAGCGGCTCCTCGACCAGTTCCACGGTGGCCGGGTCGGGCCCGGCGTGGCCGGGCGCCTTCCACACCACCAGTCCCACGGCGAGCCCGGACAGGGTGAGCACGGCCACCGTCCACGGCCCGTCCTGTCCGTCGACGCCGAACGCGCCGGGCAGCGCGGTCCACACCCACTCCCGGATGCGTTCGGCCGCCGCGTCGACGGCCAACAGGACCAGGGCCGAGCCGACCCCGACCAGCAGCGCGGGGAGCACGAGGGGAGCCAGCGCCCGTGCGACCGGAGCCGGACCGTCCCCCGCCCCTCGTTCCGCGCCCACCCGTGTGCTCCCTCCGTCGCGACGCACGCCGTGGTGCCATCGTGGCGGCACCGTGACCGGCCCTGTCGACCGACACGGCAATCGGCTGGCAAAGGAGGGGGCCGGGGCGGGCGGTATCGGGGGCGGGCCGGGGAGGATCGGCAGCGTCACCTTTACGGCGTAGATTTCTCACTACTTCCACGTCGGCGCCCGACGGCGCCCCGGGAGCGCCGCACCCGCGGGACGGAGCCGACGGGCGGACAACCGGGACCGGGGGTCACCGGCGCCCCGACCCGGGGGCCGTCGAACATCCCGGAACGACCCGTTCGGGCACCCCGTGTTGCATACCGGGATGGCGGGTTGGATAGGCTAGCCTAACCTTCGCGCACACGCCTCCGGGGCGTGTGGCCGCGTCCCGACCCGTGTGTCCGTATGCCCGACGGAGTCCCCACACCTGATTGGAGCCAAGAGCGTGCGTCTACCCACCGCTCCGGACGGCCGCCGCGGTTGCTCGGCTCTGGCCCGCTACACCGGTGAGCAGATCGCCGGAACGGCGGGCACCACCGGTGGTTGGTTGCTGGTCGAGCACTCCGGTCCCTGGCGCCACCCCGCGTTCTCCAGCCCCGGCCTGGACAAGGCCGTCGTCTCCAGGCTCGCCGAGCGCATCGTCGGCCGCGACGTCAAGCCCCAGCTCATCAAGCGCCCCGGTGGAGGCAGGCGCGCGGGCGGGGACGAGGGTCCGCGCCGCGCCTACTACGTCCACACCAGCCGCACCACGCCGTGGGTGCGCATGGTCGAGTTCGAGGACCTGGCCGAACTGCTGGAGTACGACGTCACCGCCGTGGAGAAGCCCGAGCCGCCGGAGTTCGGGGTCCCGGTGGAGCACAGCCTGTACCTGGTGTGCACACACGCCAAGAAGGACCCGTGCTGCGCGGTGCTGGGCCGTCCCGTGGCCGCCGCGCTGGCCGGAGGCCGTGCCGAGGTCTGGGAGACCACCCACGTGGGCGGCGACCGGTTCGCCGCCAACCTGGTGGCCCTCCCCCAGGGCCACTACTTCGGGCGCCTGGACCCGGAGTCGGCGGTGCGCACGGTGACCGCCTTCGAGCGCGGCGACGTCGTCCCCGACAACTACCGCGGCCGGTGCACCGACTCCTCCGCGGCCCAGGCCGCCGAGGCCGCGCTGCGGTCCCGTCTGGGTACGGTGGGTGTGGACGCGGTGACCCACCTCGACGAGGACCACGGCGCCGACGGCGTACGGGTGACCCTGGGCCACGGCGGCGGGGTGTACACGGTGTCGGTGACCGTCGAGGAGGGCCCGGAGTGCGCCACGACCTGCTCGGCCATCGCACCCAGTAGGCCCGTGCACCACCGCGTCACGGAGATCACCGAGGGCCGTGTCGGAGCCTCGTTCTAGGGGCCTCGGCGGTGGACCCGGGCCCCTTCCCCGGCCCGGGTCCACCTGTCCACGGGGAGGGGGAGGGAGCTGGCGCCCCTCCCCCTTCCGGTCCGGGTTCGGTGTCCCGGCCTCGGGCTCAGCCCCAGAAGCCGAAGCTGTACAGCAGCCCGTTGGTGGCCGCGATGGCGGCCAGGGCGAGCACCGATCCGGTGACGAACGAGGTGCGCAGCGACCGGACCAGGTACTCGGCGCAGACCAGGTTGTTGAACAGGAAGTACCCGAGCATGGTCGCGTGCCAGAACGCGTCCGTGCTCAGCGGTTCGAACGCGTAGGGCGCGCCCGTCCACACCTGGGTCTGGGTGGTGAACCACGACCACGCCAGCGCCGCGCCGTAGCCGACGGGGATCTGCACGAGCGGCAGGATGAGCAGCGGGATCAGCTTGACGAAGCCCCACACCCCCGGCTGGTTGGCGGTGCGCGCCTCGGCCTGGGCCCGCTGGGCGGCCTGGCGCTCGGCGCGCACGCGCTCGCGGTGGGCGTGCTCGGCCTCCTGCCGGCGACGTTCCTCCTGTTGACGGCGCTGGTGTTCCTCGTACCGGCGGCGTTGTTCCTCCTGCTGCCGGTACTGCTCCTGGTGCCGCTGGCGTTCCTGTTCGGCGAACCGGTCTTCCCGCCCGTCGCGTTCCCGGGTCCACTGGTGGCGCCGGGCGTCGGCGGCGGGGCGTCGGCCGCCGTACAGGTCCGCGTAGGGGTCGTCGGTGCCGGGCGCGGCCTGCCCGTGGTGGGCGGTGGGCGGGCTCACCGGAGGCGGGGCGGTCGGCATGTGCCGGGTGGGCTGGTACCCCCGCTGGCCGTACACGGCGGTGGCCCCCTGGTCGGCCGCCGGTGGCGTGGGCGGTGCGATGCGGGTGGCCTGATCGTCACCGAGGGCGCCCGCGGCGGCTCCCCCGGCACCGCCCGCGGCCCCTCCCACGCCCAGCACCTCGGTGCGCCGGTGGCCGCCGGTGTTCCCCGGGTCGACCGCGCCGCCGGGCGCGGCCAGCGCCCGGTTCACGGCCGCCGTCCGGTCGCGCACGTCCGCCGCCACGGCCGGAGGCAGCCAGGACGGTCCGGCGTGCACGTCGCCGAGGTGGTCGAGGATCTCGCCGGGGCCGGGCCGACCCGCCGGGTCCTTGGACAGGCAGGCCGCGACCAGGTGGCGCAGTGACTCCGGGACCGCCGACAGGTCGGGGTCGGCGCTGACGATCCGCATGACCATGGTGGGCATACTGCCCTCCCCGAAGGGCCCGGTGCCGGTCGCGGCGAAGGCCAGGACCGCCCCGTAGGCGAACAGGTCGCTGGCGGGGGTCAGCTCCCGGCCCTCCACCTGTTCGGGGCTCATGAAGCCGGGGGTGCCGATCACCGACTGGGTGACCGCCGTGCCGTCGGTGGCGCGGGCGATGCCGAAGTCGATGACCCGCGGCCCGTCCTCGGCCAGCAGGACGTTGCCGGGCTTGAGGTCGCGGTGGATGAGGCCGACCCGGTGGATCTCGCCGAGCGCCTCGGCCAGACCGGCGGCCAGGACGTGGACGCTGGCCTCGGGAAGCGGGCCGTGGTCGCGGACCGCCTCGTCCAGGGGCAGGGAGGGGACGTAGGAGGTGACCAGCCAGGGCACCTCGTCGTCGGGTCCGGCGTCGATGACGGGGGCGGTGAAGGCGCCGCTGACCTGCCGCGCGGCGGTGACCTCGCGGGCGAAGCGCTGGCGGAAGGAGGCGTCGGCGGCCATGTGCGGGTGGATGCGCTTGATGGCGACGGCCCGGCCGCCGGCGGAGCGGCCGAGGTAGACCTGGCCCATCCCCCCGGCGCCCAGGCGACTGATCAGCCGGTACCGGCCGACGCGCTCCGGGTCGTTGCTGTCCAAGGCGCCCACGTCCTCATCCTCCGACTCTGCCGCTCGCGGAGGCCCCAGTCTAGGGCCGGGCCGGACAGGCCGGGGAGCGGGTGCGGCCGGGGTCGGGAACCGGACACGGCCACTGGTTCCGGTCCGTGCTGGTGCGGCAACGACCAAGGCGCCGGTGGAGTTCCCCAGCGTCCGTGTTCGGCCATTTTTCGGGGAGTGACCGAGCGAAGCGGGTCCGTGCCCCTAGTGTCGTGTACGTCACGAGAGGACCACAGCCATGCGGATGCTCGACTCGCTCCGTTTCGACGCCCGACTGCGCGCCGTCAACGCCCTGTCGTGGACGTCCGCGCAGACCGGTGACCACTTCAGTCGTCTCCTGCACTGGCCCTGGCGGGAGAACCCCTACCCCACCTACGCCCGGCTGCGTGCCGCCGGTCCGTTCGGGGCCAGCCGTCTGGGCGTTCGCGTCACGCACACCCACGCCACCGTGGCGCGGGTCCTGACCGACCGGGCCTTCGGCGTCGAACCCCCGGAGGGGTTCGCGCCCCGGGAGCAGTTCGACGTGATCGACCTGTCCTTCCTCCAGAGGGACCCGCCCGACCACACGCGTCTGCGCAGGATGGCGCGCCCGGCGTTCGCGCCGCGCCGGGTGGCCGGGTACCGGGCCGAGATCGAGAAGATCGCCGCCGCACTGCTGGACTCGGCTCTGCGGCGGCGCGACTTCGACCTCATGCGCGACTACGCCCAGCCGCTGCCGATCGCCGTCATCTCCCGGCTGCTGGGGGTCTCGGAGGCCGACAACGAGGCGTTCGTGCGGATCGGCACGGTGATCGGGACCGCCCTGGACGGCGCGCGGTCGGCACGCCAGCTCGGGGAGATCCGCGAGGCCAACGGGGAGCTCGACGCGATGTTCGCGCGGATGGCGGCCGAGCGGCGCGTCCGCCCGCGCGAGGACGTGGTGTCGGCGTTGGTGGCCGAGCACGACGGCGGAGGTCTCTCGTCCGCGGAGTTGTCGGCGATGTGCCGTCTGCTGCTGGTCGCCGGGTTCGAGACGACGGTGAACCTCATCGGCAACGGGGTGATGGCCCTGCTGCGCCACCGGGAGCAGTGGGAGCGGCTCGTCGCCGACCCGGACCTGGTCGACGGCGCCGTGGAGGAGATCCTGCGGTTCGACTCGCCGGTGCAGGTGACCTCGCGGTGGGTCCGGGAGGACACCGACGTCCTCGGCGAGCCCCTGCGGCGCGGGGAGCAGGTGGTGTGCCTGATCGGCTCGGCCAACCGCGACCCGGACCGGTTCGCCGTCCCCGACCGGTTCGACATCACCCGGGCCGACGCGGCCGACCACCTGTCCTTCTCCAGCGGGGTCCACTACTGCCTGGGCGCGCCGCTGGCCCGCCTGGAGGGTCGGATCGCCCTGCGCGCCCTCGCCGAACGGGCGCCCGGCCTCAGACCCGCCGCCATGCCCACCCGGCGGCCGACGATCTCGGTGCGCGCGCTGTCGGCCTTCCCCGTCACGACCGGCGCGCGGTAGCCGTGCGCGGGGGCACGGGGAGCGGGGCCGCCGGGGGGCGGTTCCCGTCACGGGGGAGCGCGGTGGCGTTGGCGGTGCTGGCGGGGTGCGCGGTGGTGTTCGTGGTGGCGGCGGCGCTGGCCGTGGCGCTGCCCGAGGACGGGGAACCGGAGGGCGGGCCCCCGGCGCTGGCCGCCGTGCACGGACTGGACCTGGGGGTGGCGGTCGCGGTGGAACCGCTGCTGCGGGACGGCGGGTACCGGGACGTGGTGACCGGCAACTACACGTCGGTGACCGCGGAGAACACGATGAAGTGGGACGCGGTGCAGCCCGAGCGGGGCGGGTTCGACTGGAGCGGCCCGGACGCGGTGATGGACTTCGCCGAGGCCGAGGGGCTCGACGTGCGGGGTCACACGCTGCTGTGGCACAACCAGCTGCCCGCGTGGCTGGAACGGGGGTCGTTCGATCCGCCGGAGCTGCGCCGGATCATGCGCGAGCACATCGGGGCGCTGGTGGGCCGGTACCAGGGCCGGGTCGAGGCCTGGGACGTGGTCAACGAGCCGTTCGTGGACGAGGGCGCGGCCCTGCGGGAGAACCTGTGGTACGGAGTCCTGGGCGAGGACTACATCGCCGAGGCCCTGTGGGCCGCGCACGAGGTGGATCCCGAGGCGCGGCTGTACATCAACGAGTTCGGGATCGAGGGCGGCGGGGCCAAGGCCGACGCCCTGTACGCGTTGGCCGAGGATCTGGTGGACCGGGGTGTGCCGCTGCACGGCATCGGTTTCCAGGGCCATTTCGTCCACGGGCAGGTGCCCGAGGACCTGGCCTCGACCATGCGCCGTTTCACCGACCTGGGGCTGGAGGTGGCCGTCACCGAGCTGGACGTGCGGGTGCCCGAGCCGGTCACCGAGGCCGAGCTGGACGCGCAGGCCGGGGAGTACCGCCGCGTGGTCGAGTCCTGCCTGGACGTGCCCGGGTGCGTGGGGGTGACCGTGTGGGGGGTCGATGACGGGCACTCGTGGATCCCGGAGTGGTTCCCGGGGTACACGTCGGCCACCCCGTTCGACGAGGACCACCGGCCCAAGCCCGCGCTGGAGGGGATCGTCGAGGCGCTGTCGCGGCGCCCGACGCCGCCCTCCTCCGGGTGAGGTCTGCGGCGTCCGCCCGGAGGGGGCCGGGCGGACGCCCGTCAGGGATCAGGTGAGGGGATGGGTCCGCAGCTCGCGACGGGCCGCCGAGTGGTCGCGGGGGCGGTCGAGGCTCTCCACCGCCAGGAGCCGGTCCCCCGCCAGGCAGCGCACGCTGAACGGTTCGGCGCCGGGGACACCGCTCAGCTCGGTCGTGTCGTATCCGGCGGACAGTCCGGCGATCCGCAGCGTGTGACGGTACTGGTCCGACCAGAAGGTGGGCACCCAGCCCCGGGCGGTGTAGTCTCCGGGGTCCTCTCCCGCCAGCCGGGCGGCGACATGGGCGGCCGAGGCCGCCGCGTGGTCGACCGACTCCAGACGGACGCGACCGTCGGCTCCGGGCACGGGGAACGCCGCCACGTCGCCGATGGCGCTCACCGACGGGTCGCGCGTGGTGCGCAGCGCGCCGTCCACCGCGACGCCGCCGGTGCCGTGGTCCGGCTCCAGGCCCGCGGCCTCGGCCAGACCGGTCTCGGGGCGCGCTCCGAGACCGGCGACGACCAGGTCCGCCTCCAGCACCGTTCCGTCGTCGAGGCGGACCAGGCGGGCCGGATCCCCGCCGTCACCGGCCTCGACATCGACACACATCGTGCCGGTGAGTACACGGACCCCGTGTTCCCGGTGCAGACGGGCGACCGCCTCCGAGGTCACCGGCGTACACACACGCCCCAGGACCCGGGGACCGGCCTCGACCACCGTGGTCGGGCAGCCTCTGCCACGAGCGGCCGCCGCGACCTCCAGCCCGACGAAGCCGCCCCCGACCACCACGACGCGCCCGCCGTGTAGGAGCGGTCGCAGGAGGGCGCAGTCGGCGACCGTGTGGACGGTGTGGACGAGTCCGGGCCGCCGCGCCCACGGCCGGGGGAGCAGCGGGCGGGAGCCGGTGGCCAGTACGAGGTGACGGTAGGACACCGTCGCTCCCCCGTTCACGGTCACCGTCCGTCGGGCGCGGTCGACTCCGCTGACCCGGGCCGAGACGCGGACCTCCACGCCCTGTTCGGCGAGCCAGGCGGGGGTGTGCATCGCCAACCGGGCCGCCAGGTCCGCCTCCGAGGCGGTGGGGACCGTGGTGGCTCCGGTGAGTGCGTCCTTGGTCAGCGGCGGGCGCTCGTAGGACGCGTGGGGCTCGGCCCCCAGGACCGTGACCCGGTGAGCCTGGCCCAGCCGGTGCATCGACGCCACCAGGTATCCGGCGGCCATCCCTCCTCCGACCACGACGACGTCGCCTGGGGTGTGCATCGGGACCCTCCTCGTCTCCACGGGAACGCGGCCGTGTCGGACCGTTCCCTTGACCGGAACTTTTATTGAGTATACGCTCAATGAGCAATCACTCAATGAGTGTTCACTCAATAAATCTTCCGAGCACGGGAGGCAGCGATGGCGACGAGCCGACAGCAGGCGGCCGCGGAGCGGCGCCGACACATCCGCGAGGTGGCGTTGCGGCTGTTCGCGCGGTACGGGTTCGCGGCGACCACCACCAAGCTCATCGCGAAGGAGGCCGGGGTGGCGGAGGGACTGCTCTTCCACTACTTCGGGAACAAGCTGGAGCTGCTCCGCGCGATCGCGGACTCCCCCGAACTGGACCGGGCTGCCGTCACCGGCGCGTTGCACGCCTGCGACCCCGCCAGCCCGGGCGAGGGGGTGCGCGCCTTCGGCACCGCGCTTCTGGCCCACCTTCGCGAACACTCCGACCTCATGGCGGTCCTGGCCGCCGAGGGTCAGATCGACGGCGAGCTGGCCGGTCTGTTCTGGGAGCTGGTCGGGGAGTTCCGAACGGAGTTGGCTCTCTGGCTCGCCGACGCCGTCGACCAGGGGTCCGTGGCCCACGACGCACCCGTGGAGGCGGCGGCCTCGGCGGTGACCTCGTCCCTGTCGTTCTTCTTCCTCGAACACCGAGGCGACGACGAACGGTGGGACCGCCTGGCCGAGCAGCACGTCAGCGGTCTCGCCGCCCTCGTCGCGGACGGGATCGCCCCGCACGGCGGACGAGGGGAGGGACACCGGTGACCGAACGGATCCGCGGAACAGGCTGGCTGCCGGTCGGTACCCGCCAGGACGTCGCGGACGCGGGCGCGGTCCGCGTCGCGGGACCCGACGGACCGATCGCCGTCTTCGACACCCCGGACGGGCTGTTCGCCCTCGGTGACACGTGTCCGCACGGCCAGGCCTCACTCTGCGAGGGCTGGGTCGAGGACGGCACCGTCGAGTGCCCCGCCCACCTGGCCGTCTTCTCCGTGCGCACCGGCCAGGTGCGCTCCGGCCCCGCCAGCGCGCCCGCGACCGCCTACCGAGTCGAGGTGCGCGGCGACACCGTCGGCGTCGTGCTCGACGACTCCGGGTCCGCCCGTCCCGACGAGAGACCGACGAACCGCGACTGACCACCACATCAACAACACGACGATCGGAGCGAACATGAGCACCACGTCCTCCACCGGCCCCTCGACCGCGCCCGGGGAGCTGATCGACCTCGACACGGGCACCCTGCACCGCGAGGTCTTCGAGTCCGAGCCCCTCCTGCGCACGGAGCTGGCCACGGTCTTCACCCGGAGCTGGCTGTTCCTGGGACACGAGTCCCAGCTGCGCCGCCCCGGCGACTTCATCACGGCCGTCATGGGCCAGGACCACGTCATCGTCACGCGCGGCCGGGACGAGCGGATCCGCGCCTTCCTCAACGTCTGCCGCCACCGCGGCATGCGCGTGTGCCGCGCCGACTCGGGATCGACCCCACGGTTCACCTGCTCCTACCACGGCTGGTCCTACGACGGCACAGGCGCGCTGGTCGAGGTGCCCAACCACGACGACGGCTACGAGGGACGCCTGCCCCTGGACCGCTGGGGCCTGGTCCCGGTCACCCGGGTGGAGTCCTACCGCGGCTTCGTCTTCGGCTGCTGGGACGCGGAGGCGCCGACGCTACACGACTACCTCGACGCCTACCGGGGCGTCCTGGACTGGGCCGTGGACGGTCTCGACCGGCCCGAGCTGGTCGGCCCCATCAAGTGGCGGCTCCAGGGCAACTGGAAGCTGGCCGCCGAACAGTTCGCCAACGACACCTACCACCCGCAGACCGCCCATCTGTCCGCCACCTCACTGCTCGACGTCAACATGCCCTCCCAGGGCCGGGAGCTGGGCAGCCGTTACGGCCACGGGTGGACGATCATCCTGCCCGAGGACCCCAACTACACGGCCTTCACCTTCGGACGCACCCCCGAGGACGCGGCGCCCGGACACCAGGCGCTCATCCACGGCACCGTCTTCCCCAACTTCTCCATGCTCGCGGACCGTGTCCTGCGTGTGTGGCACCCCCGGTCCGTCGACGACATGGAGATCTGGTCCTGGGTGATGGTGGACTCGGGTTGGTCGGTCGAGCAGCGCCGACAGGCGATGCGGATGGCCACGCTCACCTTCTCCAGCACCGGCATCGTCGAGACCGACGACAGCGAGAACTGGTCGGAGATCCAGGCGGTGGCCGGCGGCCACGTCACCGGTCGGACCGCGCTCAACTACCAGATGGGGTTGGGCACCACCACGACCGGCGACCCGGCCGTCCCCGGGTTCACCGGCGACGTCGGCCACATCCTCAACGACGTCGGCGCCCGGGCCTTCTACCGGCGGTGGCTCGAACTCATGGAGGGCCCCGTCCCGGAGCTGCCCCAGACCGCCCCCGCCCCCATGCCCGCACCCAGCCAGCACTGACGCCGCCTCAGCGGACCCTAAGGAGCCCCCATGACGACCACGATCTCCACGCAGTCCTTCCGGCCCCGGCCTCCCGAGGCCGGGGCCGTGGAACGGCCGGTCCCCGTCAACGCCGACGAGCAGCGCGAGATCGAGCAGTTCCTGTACTTCGAGGCCCAGCTACTGGACGAGGCACGCTACTCCGACTGGCTCGACCTGCTCGCCGAGGAGGTCAGCTATCGGATGCCCTCCCGTAGCAACCGGATGCACCGCGACCTGGCCAGGGAGGCGGGCGGCACCGGGGATCTGGGCCACTACGACGAGGACCTGGCCACCCTGCGCCTGAGGGTGGCACGGGTGCAGCAGACGGTCGCCTGGTCGGACAACCCCCCGCCGAGGGTCGTGCGCGCGGTGACCAACGTCCAGGCCACGCGGCGGCCCGAGACCGGCGACGGCGCCTTCGCGGTCCGCAGCGTCGTGGACGCCTACCGCAACCGGCTCGCCGACGACACCGACCGCTTCACCGGGTTCCGAGCCGACGTCCTGCGCCGGGGCCCCGACGGACTGTTGCTGGCGGAGCGGACCGTCTACCTCGCCGACAGCGTGCTCCTGACCAAGAACGCGTCACTGTTCCTCTGAGGGGAGGGGATGGTCATGCCCCTGGTCGTGACGGTCCTGTCAGTGGTGCTGGCGGTCGCGTTCGCCGTGACGGGCGGCGCGAAGGCCATCGGTTCGCGAAGGCTGCTCGACCGGGTCTCCTACCTGCCGGTGGGAGCGGGCGTCCTGCGCGCGGCGGGACTGGTGGAGGTCGCGGGCGCGGTGGGTCTGCTCGCCGGTGCCCGCCTTCCCCCCGTCGGCCTGGCCGCCGCCGCGGTGCTCACCGCGCAGTCGGTGCTCGCCGTCACCGCGCACGCGTGGGCGCTGCGGGGGCGCGAGGCCCCGGTCGCGGCCGCGGTGCGGATCCCGGCCACCTACACGGGAGCGCTCGTCCTGCTGCTGGCCTGTCTGCTGGTGTGGACCTGACGGCCGCGCCCGCGCCCCGGGAGGGGGCGCGGATACCCGGAGCGTTGTGGTCGGTGGGCCGTGGAGTTCAGTCGAAGGTAGAGGGCGTCAGGTACTCGGGGACGACGACGCGCGAGCGGGGTGAGACGCGGCGCACCAGGGCTGTGAAGTCCGCGACGCCCATCCCCGATCCGGTGCCGTCGACGGGCGGGTTGGTCAGCTCCCGCTCGAAGTGGTCCCAGTGGACGGGGACCACGGTCCGGGGGCGGTCGAGGGCCTCCAGCAGGCGGGGCACGTAGTCGTGGGTGCTGGAGGTGGAGGGCAGGGCGATCATGGCCACGTCCGGTGCCAGGCCGCGGACCGCGCGTTCGTCGAAGTCGCTGGCGCCCATGAGGAAGGCGGAGGGGCCCGAGGCGGGGGTCAGGTGGAAGGCCAGGGTGTCGCCCTCGGGCAGGTCGGCGATGGTGGCCGGGGTGTCCGGGACGCCGACGCGGATGCCGGGGAAGAGGACGGAGTGGTTCCTGTTGCGGCTGTGCAGTGAGCGGACCACCTCCACGACGTCGCCGCCGAAGTCGAGCACCTCGCCTCCGCGCACCGGGGACAGCTGCGCGGCGGGCACCCCCATCGCCTGGGCGACGTGGTAGGTGGTGAGGGTGCCCAGGACGCGGGCGCCGGTGGTGGTGGCGATGTGCGGGACGTCGCCGAAGTGGTCCCAGTGGGTGTGGCTGACCAGGATGAGCCCGTCCTCGCCGATGTCGGCGGTGTGCTCGTCCACGGTGGCGGTGTCGACCGTGAGCGGGGTGGCGGGGTCGAAGCTGCGGCCTTCCTGGAAGATGCCGGTCTCGAAGCGGGTGAGGTAGGGGTCCACCAGGATGGTGCGCTCGGGCAGGTCGACGCGCCATCCGCTGGTGCCCAGCCAGCGGAAGGTGGGGCCCTGGCCGCGAGGTGGTGCGGCGGTGGCCGAGGCCGACGCCGCGCTGGTGGTGCCCGCCAGCAGGGGTGTGAGAGCGCCACCCGCCACGGCTCCGCGCAGGAATCCCCGTCGTCCGATCGTCATGTTCGTCTCCTGGTCTCTGGCCGGGGTCGGTCGAACGGCGCACAGTCGAACACGGGCTCCGACCAGGCGTCCAATAACCGGGACGCGTCCGGTGACAGGCGAACGCCTATCGGTCGCGGTCAGACGGACGCGGTGGTGGGAGGGTCCGTCCGGGATTGGTCGCGCAGACGCTCCACGGCGCTGCGGGCGGCCCGGCCGAGCGCCAGGTCGGTCTCCAGGGGAGGGTGGTCGGGGTCGGTGACGGTGGCGGAGACGGCCACGGCGTAGCGCCGTCCGTCGGGGTACTCGACCACGCCCGCCTCCTGGCGCAGTCCGGGCAGGGTTCCGGACTTGGCGCTGACGCGGGTGGGAGGCGGAAAGCCCGAGGCGATGCGGGCGCGGACGAGCTGGCGGGCCATGAGGGCGCGGACGAAGGCGCAGGCGTCGGGGGGCGCGGCCCGGTCGGTCCAGATCAGGCTGAGCAGGAGGGTGAGGTCGCGCATGGAGCCTGAGGTGGCGCGGGCGGGGTCGTAGGTGCGTGGGAGGTGGAGGGCGGGGCCGTCCCCGGTTCCGGAACCGTCCATGAGGACGTGCAGGAGGCTGCGGGGGCCGCCGGTGAAGCGGGTGTGGTCCAGGCCGAGTTCCTCGGTCAGCAGCCGGACCGGTTCCACGCCGATCCGGTCCACGATCAGGTCGGCGGCGGTGTTGTCGCTGACGGTCATGGCCAGGGACGCGCAGTCGCGCAGGGAGAGTTCGACGTCGTCGGCGAAGTCGGCGATGCCGGTTCCGCCGAGCCGGTCGGCGCGGCGGGCGACGACCCGCTCGGCGGGGTCGATCCGGCCGGTGGCGGCCTGGCGGGCGAACTCCAGGACGATGAGGATCTTGGCGACGGAGGCCAGGACGACGGGTTCGTCCGCGCGGTGCGCCACCTCCGCCGTGCCGTCGATCTCGCGGACGTGCAGGCGTGGGGCGGGTGTGTCGGTCGTGGTCACCGAGCCACGGTAGCGGGGGCGCAGGTAGGGTCGGGCCGTGGATCTTGGACGTCATCTGCGGTACTTCCTGGTGGTCGCGCGGGAGGGCCACTTCGGGGACGCGGCGCTGGAGTTGGGGATCGCCCAACCCGCGCTCAGCCAGTCGGTGCGGCGGTTGGAGGCGGAGCTGGGGGTGACCCTCTTCGACCGGTCGCGGCGCCGGGTCGAGCTGACCCAGGCCGGGCGGCTGCTGGTCGACCAGGCGCGCGAGGTGGTCGCCGGTGAGACCCGGCTGCGGGAGACGATGCGGCGGGTGCGCGACGGCGAGATCGGCACCCTGCGTGTGGGCGTACCGCCGGGGACGTCGGCGGTGGCGCTGCGCGGGTTGTTGGAGGGGATGGCCGAGGCGGCGTCCGGTCTGGACGTGGACGTGTGTGAGATGGCCGGTGCCGAGCTGGTGCGGTCGCTGGGTGAGGGGTCGGTGGACACGGGCCTGGCGACGGCGCCGTTCGACGGTTCGGGGCTGGTGAGCGAGCCGGTGCACCGGGTGGCGCTGGGCGCGGTGGTGCCGCGCGGAGCGCCGTCGGCGGGTGCCGGTGCGGTGGCCTTGGCGGATCTGGCCGGATCGGATCTGGTGGTGGAGCCGCGCGCGGACGCCCCGGAGTGGTTCGAGCGGATCCTGGCGGTGTGCCGGGAGCGGGGGTGGGTGCCTCCCCGCGTGCGCGAGGCCGGGGACGCGGAGTTCCTGTTGGGGCTGGTGCTGGCGGGACGGGGGGTGGCTCTGGCGGCGGAGGCCACCGCGGCCCGGGAACCGCGCCTGACCTGGCGTCCCCTGGAGGGGGAGCCGCTGCACCGGCGTACGGAGGCGGTCCGTCCCGACCGGGGCGCCCACCCGGCGGCGTCGGTGTTCGCGCGGGTGGCGGCGCGGGTGCTGGCCGATCCCCCCGACCGGGTGGGGTCGGTGGCCGGGGAGGCCGGGGGACGGCCGTGGTCCCTGGTGTACGGCGGGGGTCCGCTCACCCTTCCCGGTTAGCGGCACGCGCGGACGCCGCGCCGCCCTCCGATGGGTTCGTCCGTCCTTCTCTCCTCCGGGGCCGGCCGCGGTCACCTCCCATGGCGCGACGCGACGGCGTAGGGTCGGGGAGAGATCAGGACAACGACCCCGAGGTGTTCGGTATGACCTAGGTCCGTGCTCCCCCGTCGCTTCTTCGTCCACGAAACCCCACGACGAGGAAGAGACCCCGAGATGAACGAGACCACACCGCCCGTCGCCGTGCCCGCGGCGCTCGCCGAGAGCGTCACCGGCCTCTTCGGTCCGGAGTGGGCGGCGGCCCTGCCGAAGCTGACCGCGCGCCAGTGCGACCGGTGGGGGCTGCGCCCCGACGGCCCGGCCATGCACGGCGTGGTGGCGCTCGCCCTGCCCGTCCGGCGCGCCGACGGCACCCCCGCCGTGCTCAAGATGCAGCCGGTGGACGAGGAGACCGCGGGTGAGCCCGTCGCGCTGCGCGCCTGGGCGGGTGACGGCGCGGTCCGGCTCCTGGAGCACGATTCGGGCAACGGGGCCATGCTGTTGGAGGCCCTCGACTCCTCCCGCTCCCTGCTGGACGTGGGACTGCCTGAGGCGTCGACCGTGATCGGGAGGCTACTGGCGCGCCTGAACGCCCACCCGGCCCCCGCGGGCCTGCCGGGGCTGGGGCCGGTGACCCTGGACCTGGCGGAGCGGGCCGACCGGCTGGCCGCCGTGCGTGCGGGAGGTGACCGGGACCGGCTGTCGGACCTGGCCGCGCGGGCGCGGGAGGTGGCTGCCGATCCGGGTGACCGGCTCCTGCACTGGGATCTGCACCACGGGAACGTTCTGGCCCCGCTGCCCGGTTCGGGGCGGGACGCGTGGCTGGCCATCGACCCCAAGCCGCTGGCTGGCGACCCGGCGTTCGAGTTGCTGCCCGCGCTGTTCAATCGGTGGGAGGAGACGGTGGCCACCGGTGACGTTCGCCGTGAGACGCGCCGCAGGTTCGACGCGCTGACGGAGGTGGCGGTCCTGGACCGTGACCGCGCCCGGGCGTGGACCCTGGTGCGGGTGCTCCAGCAGTGCGTGTGGTGGGTGGAGGACGAGCAGGACGGACTGCCGGACGCGCACGTCGCCGTCGCCGACGCGCTGAGCGGGTGAGGGGTGCGCCCCGCCGGGTGGCGGGCGGACCCCGCCGTCCGGCGCTGTACCGCGCTGACCTGGGACGCCACAATGGTGACCCACGTCACCACCGATACCCGGAGGCTCCCATGACGGACCCCGTCCGCCCCCCGTTCGACCCGGAGCTGGCCGCCGCCCTGTCCGTGATCAACGAGAACGTCCCGCCCTCCCTCACGCCCGACATGATCCCCGCCGTTCGTCGGCAGAGGGCCGAGGCCCTGCCCGGCCGGGTCCCCGCGGACCTGACCCTGGGCGGGGCCTTCACCGAAGAGCCGCACACCGCGCCGGGCCCGGAGGGCGCGCCGGAGGTGCCCCTGATCGCGTGGCGGCCCACCGGGGTCCCCTCCCCCACCGGGGTGCTGTACTGGATCCACGGCGGCGGCATGGTGCTGGGCACCCACAGGGGCGAGGAGATCCCCCTGCTGCTGGAGTACGCGCGGGAGCTGGGCGCGGCCCTGGTGTCGGTGGACTACCGGCTGGCGCCGGAGAACCCGCACCCGGCGCCCGTGGAGGACTGCTACGCGGGGCTGGTGTGGGTGACCGAGAACGCGGAGAAACTGGGGGTCGATCCCGACCGGGTCGTGGTCGGCGGTGCGAGCGCGGGCGGCGGCCTGGCGGCGGCGACGGCGCTGCTGGCCCGTGACCGCGGCGGACCCAGGCCGGTCGGGCAGCTGTTGCTGTACCCGATGCTGGACGATCGCAACGACACCGTCTCCGCCCACCAGATGGCCGGTGTGGGCCTGTGGGACCGGGTCTCCAACCAGACGGGCTGGGGTGCGCTGCTCGGCGAGGCCGCGGGCGGACCGGACGTGCCCCCCTACGCCGCCCCGGCCCGGGCCGAGGACCTGTCGGGGCTGCCCCCGGCGTTCCTGGACGTGGGGTCGGCCGAGACGTTCCGAGACGAGGTGGTGGAGTTCGCCTCACGCCTGTGGCGGGCGGGGGGATCCGCCGAACTGCACGTGTGGCCGGGCGGGTTCCACGGCTTCGACGGGTTCGCGCCCCAGGCGGCGTTGAGCCGGAGCGCGGCGGCGCAGCGGCTGCCGTGGCTGCGCCGGGTCATGGGGACCTGAACCCCGCTGAGCAGGACTGGGGGAGAATACGCACATGAGGGAGCTGCTGGGCAGGATCACGGCCTTGGATCCGGAGGCGGGCGCGGCCGTCAGGGTGATCACCTACTTCGACTCCCTGGCGGGCGCGGGGGTGGAGCCGATCGTGCGGGGCGCGGCCGTTCTGACCGGTCTGCCCGCCGGGTTCGTGGACCCGGAGCGCGCGGTCGCCGTGCGGGTGTGCCCGGACGGCGCGGTGGACCGGGGGGTGTCCGGACCCGACGCGTCCTGGTGCTCCGTCCGGGTGGGTGAGGGCGGCGGCACGCTGTGGCTGGAGCGCACCGGCGATCCGGGCCCGGTCGAGGCCGTGGTGCTGGACCGGGGCGCGGCCGCTCTGCGTCTGCACCTGGAGCTGACGGGTCCGAGGGGCGGTGACCGTGAGACGCTCGTCCAGGTGCTGGTCGACGAGCGCGTGGCCGCACCGATGCGGCTGCGCGCCGCCAGGAGGTCGGGGATCGACGCACGCGCCCGGGTCCGGGCGGTGGCGGTGTACGGCGAACGCGCCCGGGTGGTGGCCGAGCACGAGGCGCCCGTGGACGGGGCCGAGCGCGCGGGGGTGGGGCCGGTGGTGGGTGTGGTGGACCTGCCGGGGTCGTGGCGGGACGCCACGCGGGCGCTGCGCTTCACCGCCGAGGGTAGGGGCGTGGATCCTGGGCCGCGTGTGGTCCGCGCCGAGGAGCTGGGGGGTCTGCTGGTGCTCGCGGACGCGGTCGGCCGGGGGTGGGAGCCGGTGCCCGACGTGGTGGCCCTGGAGCGCGTGGCGCACGGCGGGGCGGCGTCGTTGGAGGTCCTGGAGGCGGTGGCGGCGGCGCCCAGCCTGCGGGCGGCCGCCGCCGTGCTGGGGATGCACCACTCCACCGTTCAGGAGGGTGTGGCCCGGGCCGAGCGGGTGTTGGGGTGGCCGGTGCGGGACGTGGCGGGACGGTTGCGCCTCCAGGTCGCGCTGGCCCTGCGGCGGTTGAGCCGCACCGCCTGACCGCCCGGTCGGTGCTCCTAGCCCGGCGGCTCGGCGACGGTGACGCCCAGGGCGGCCAGGATCGTCCCGGCCTGCGCGGGGGCGATGGTGGCCCCGCGCAGGTGACCGGCTTGGTCCAGGGTGGGCTCGCCCAGGTCGGCGCCGCGCAGGTCGGCCCCGGTGAGCTTGGCGCCGACCAGCCCGGCGCCGCGCAGCCGGGACTCGACCCACACCGTCTGGCGCAGGTCGGCGGCGGCGAGGTCGGCCTCGTCCAGGCGCAGTCCCTCCAGGGTCCGTCCGCGCAGGTCGATGCCCTTGCACCGGGCGAGCATCAGGTTGCAGTGCGCGAAGGTGTAGCCGACGCCTCGCAGAGGGGTGAGCCCGGCGCCGGTCAGCCGGCAGCCGGTGAACACCGCGTCGGTGAGCAGCGCGCGCTGCCAGCGGGTGTTGGCCAGGTCCACGCGCTCGAAGCGGGTGTCCGGGCCGTCCGCCCCGGCGAACGACGCCCCGGCGGCGCTGCCGCCCTGGAAGCGGGCCCCGTCCAGGAGCGCGTGATCGAGCCGGGCGCCGTCGAGTCGGCAGTCGGTGAAGACGGCGTCGGCCAAGTCGGCCTGACGCAGGTCCGCCTCGGTCAGGTCGCAGCGGACGAACGTGCGGGCTTGGGGCAGGGCGCGCCGGTCGACGCCGGACAGGTCGGCGTCGACGATCTCGTTGCTGGTGTGTTCGGTACTCATCGCGCGGACCCTAGCGGCCCCCGGTGACGTTCGGCGCGGCGGCGCGCTCAGTCGCGGAGTTTGAGGGCCAGGAACAGGTCGACCCGGTGCTCCAGGCTGCTCAGGTCGCGCCCGGTGAGTTCCTCGACCCGGCCGATGCGGTAGCGCAGGGTGTTGACGTGGACGTGCATGGCCGCCGCGCAGCGCTGCCAGGAGCCGGAGTGCTCCAGGAACTGCTCCAGGGTGGAGACGAGTTCGGAGCGGTGGTCGCGGTCGTAGGCGATGAGCGGGCCCAGCAGGCGTTCGCGGTAGGAGGACTGGACCTCCTCGGGGACGGAGGCGAGCAGGAGTTCGTGGGAGTCGATCTCGGCTCCGGCGATCACGCGCGAGCGGCCGCCGCGCAGCTCGGCCAGGCGTCGGGCGTGGCGTGCCTCCACGGCCGCGCCGCGCAGTTCGGACACCCCGTGGGCGGCGGAGCTGAGGCCGAGGGCGATGCGGTAGTCGAGCAGGCCGCCCTCCAGGACGCGGGCCCTGCGGACGAGGCGGGCGCGGATCTCCTCGCCGCCGCGCCGGGGGTCGGCCCCCTCGGGGACGGGCACCACGGCCAGGGAGTCGGTGTCGCCGGTGACCACGGCGCCGGGCCAGTCGGCGACGAGTTCGGTGAGCACCCGGCGGGTGAGGTCGGGGATGCGGGGTTCGGGCATCATGACGGCCCGGACCACGACGCGGCCGCGCTCGGCGAAGTCCTGGTCGGGGCCGAGCCCGCTCAGCAGGGCCCCGGCCTCGTCGAAGCGCTGGGCGGCCAGCAGTCGGGGCAGGCCCTCCAGGTGGCGGGCGTCGGTCAGGGCGCGTTCCTCCCTGCGGCTGCGCGCGAGGACGGCGACGGAGACGAGTTCGGCGACCGACTCGTGCTCCTCCTCGGTCCAGGCGGCCTGGTCTCCCACGCACACGAGCAGCCAGGTGGCCAGGGGGTGGGCCTCCTTGGTCTGGACGGGCAGGACGGTGACGACGGCGCCGTCGCCGCCGGGCAGGCGCACGGTGCGGGGGAAGGTCGGCCAGGTGAGCGCCTTGGCGGCGAGCCACTCGCTGGCGTCGGGTGACAGGGGGGCGCCCGAGGAGGCGACTCTGCGTCCGGTGGAGGAGATCACCCAGGCGGTGATCCCGGCCTGGGTGGCCGCCCCGGCGAAGACCTCGGCGAAGTCGGCTCCGGCGGCGACCTCGGCCATGACGCGGCGGTGCCGGTCCCGGGTCTCGGAGATGGTGGTGAACCGGTGCTGGGTCAGGGCGCGCAGGACCTCCTCGGTGACCGCTCCGAAGGAGGTCTCCGAGGGCACCTCGATGAGGGGGATGTCGTGGGCGCGGCACGCCTCCACCAGGTCGGGCGGGATGTCGCCCAGGGCCGTTCCGGCGCCGAGGGCGACGGCGCCCGCGCTGGCGATGGAGGAGACGAAGGTCTCGGAGTCCTCTGGGCGGGTACGCCACATCATGCCGGTGAGGATGAACTCTCCGCCGCGCAGGTAGCGGGCGGGTTCGAGCAGATCGGTGGTGTAGAACCACCGCACGGTGCGGTGGGCGTGCTCGGCTCCGGTCAGAAACCGCAGGTGCAGTCGCTTGACGGCGAGCAGCTCACTGATCTGCATGAACGTTCCTCTGTTGCTTGTGGGGCGGGTGGTCCCAGTGGACGGTACGTGATCTTTTCCGGGAAGTGGCGCCGCCTGGTGGCCACCCGGAGATCGGGAGGTGTTCGCCCAGACGTCACTTGTAGGAAAATCCCAACGATAGTGGCCCGTTTCACTGGCAGTTCATGTCTTTACGTGCTAGTAGGGCCCAGCTCGTCGGTGGTGTACTTCACATCACTACCGGATTACCCAGGAGTTGTGCACACCTTCCGACGTCCAACCAACTCCGTGGCGAGCAACGAGGACAAGTATGGAATTCCTGAGTCCCTCCACACTGGAGGAGGCGCTCGAGGCCAAGAGCGCCCACCCTGACGGGGTGCCCATCATGGGCGGTACCGACGTCATGGTGGAACTCAACTTCGACAAGCGGCGCCCCGAGACCCTGATCGACCTGGCCCGGATCCCCGAGTTGGCCGAGTGGGGTCCCGACGGCGAGTACACCCGCCTCGGTGCGGGCGTGCCCTACACCAGGATCATCGAGAACCTGCAGAAGCAGGCCCCGGCCCTGGCCAGGGCCTCCCGGACGGTCGCCTCCCCGCAGATCCGCAACCGGGGCACGGTCGGCGGCAACCTCGGGGGCGCCTCCCCCGCCGGTGACACGCACCCGCCGCTGCTCGCCACCGACGCCGTGATCGAACTGGCGTCGGTGCGCGGCCGGCGCACGGTCGCCGCCCGCGACTTCTACCTGTCGTTCCGTACGACCGCCCTGCAGCCCGACGAGCTGATCACCGCGATCCTGCTGCCCGCGCCCAAGGGGCCGCAGCAGTTCCTCAAGATCGGCACGCGCAACGCGATGGTGATCTCGGTCGCGGGGTTCTCCCTGTCCCTGGACGCGGAGAACCGGACCGTGGGCACGGGCCTGGGCTCGGTCGGCCCGACGCCGATGCGTGCCGAGGCCGCCGAGGAGTTCCTGACCGCCGAGTTCGACTGGGAGAGCGGCTCGGTGCCCTCGGAGGCCACCGTGCGGCGCTTCGGCGAGCTCGTCGCCTCGGCCGCCCGCCCCATCGACGACCAGCGGGGCAGCGCCGACTACCGCAAGCACTCGATGTCGGTCATGGCGCGCCGCGCGCTGAGCTGGTCCGTCACCGAATACCGGAAGGGAGCCACGCGATGCGCGTGAACCTCAACGTCAACGGCGAGGACATGACCGCCGAGAACGTCTGGCCGGGCGAGAGCCTGCTGTACGTGCTCCGTGAGCGACTGGGCCTGCCGGGCAGCAAGAACGCCTGCGAGCAGGGCGAGTGCGGATCCTGCACGGTCTACTTCGACGGTGTGACGGCGTGCTCGTGCATGATCGCCGCCGGGCAGGCCGAGGGCCGCCGGATCCGCACCGTGGAGGGCCTGGCCGAGGAGTCGGGCAAGGGTTCGGACAAGAAGCTGGACACGGTCCAGGACGCGTTCGTCGAGGCGGGCGCCGTCCAGTGCGGTTTCTGCACCCCGGGCCTGCTGGTGCAGACCGACGACCTGCTGGAGCGCACCGTGGGCCAGGGCAAGCCCGCCCCGGACGACGCGGAGATCCGCGAGGCGCTCGCGGGCAACCTGTGCCGCTGCACGGGGTACGAGAAGATCATCGACGCGGTGCACCTGGCCGCCGAGCGTCGGGCGGCCTCCGGGAGCAACGCATGAGCCGCACGATCGTCATCGAGGGGGCCCACGTCGTCACGGTGGACGGCGCGGAGTACGCCGACGGGCACGTCGTGGTCACCGACGGCCGGATCAGCGCGGTCGGCGCGGGGCCGGCGCCCCAGGCCCCGGGGGCCGAGCGGATCGACGGTCGCGGGTGTCTGGCCACCCCGGGCCTGGTCAACACGCACAACCACCTGTACCAGTGGGCCACACAGGGTCTGTTCGCCGACGGCACGCTCTTCGAGTGGCTGGTGGGTTCCTACGAGATCTGGCACCGGCTGGACGCCGAGGTGGTGTCGGGGACGACGAGCGCCGGGATGGCCCACCTGGCCCTGTCCGGGTGCACCACCGCCTCCGACCACCACTACATCTACCCCTCGGGCCGCGGTGACATCGTGGCCGCCGAGGTCGAGGCCGCCCGGGAGGTGGGCATCCGCCTGGATCTGGCCCGCGGGTCGATGGACCGGGGACACAGCGCGGGCGGGCTGCCGCCGGACAGCGTCGTGGAGACCACCGACGGCGCCCTGGAGGGTACCGCGGCCGCGATCGACGCCCACCACGACGCCTCCCCGGAGTCGATGACCCGCGTGGCCGCGGCTCCGTGCTCGCCGTTCTCGGTGAGCCGGGAGCTGATGGTCGGCGCCGCCGAGCTGGCGCGCGCCAAGGGCGTGCGGCTGCACACCCACCTCGCCGAGACCCTCGACGAGGAGGCCCAGTGCCAGGCCGAGTTCGGGTGCACCCCCGTCGAGTACGCGGAGAAGCTCGGCTGGCTCGGTGAGGACGTGTGGTTCGCCCACGCGGTGCACCTGTCCGACGCCGCGATCGCCCGCATCGCGGCCACCGGCACCGGCGTCGCGCACTGCCCGACCTCCAACGCCCGTCTGGGCGCGGGGATCTGTCGGGTGACCGAGCTGCTGGAGGCGGGGGCCCGGGTGGGCCTGGGCGTGGACGGCCCGGCCTCCAGCGAGCTCACCGGCCTGGCCGGTGAGATGCACCAGGCGCTGCTCATGGCCCGCGCCCGCAGGGGCCCGCAGGCGCTGAGCGCCCGCCAGGCGCTGGAGATGGCGACCCTGGGCGGCGCCCGCGTCCTGGGCCGCGACGCCGAACTCGGTTCGATCACCGTGGGCAAGGTCGCCGACATCGCCCTGTGGCGGGTGGACGGCTTCGGCTACGACGTGATCGACGACCCGGTGGTGGCCGCGGTCTTCGGCCCCACCCCTCCCCTGGAGCGGCTCCTCGTCGGCGGGAACACCGTCGTCGACCGTGGCCAGCTCCGCACCCTCTCCGCCGACACCGCGGCCGCGCGCGGTCGAGCCGCGCACCGCGCCCTGCTTCAGGAGGCGAGCCTTTAGATGGCGACGACGACCACCCGGACGGTCACGGACCTGTCCAGCACCACCAAGGACGGGCTGGGCTCCAGCCCGCTCCGCCCCGACGGCACCCTGAAGGTGACCGGGGAGTTCGCCTACTCCTCGGACATGTGGATGGAGGACATGCTGTGGGGGATGACCCTGCGCAGCCCCCACCCGCACGCGAGGATCCTGGGCATCGACATCACCGAGGCGCTCAAGGTCCCCGGGGTGGAGGCCGTGCTCACGCACGAGGACGTTCCCGGGGCCAAGCGCTACGGCCTGGAGTACAAGGACCAGCCGGTGCTGGCCTTCGACAAGGTGCGCTACAAGGGTGAGCCCGTGGCCCTCGTGGCCGCCGACCACCCGGAGACCGCCCGGCGCGCCATGGAGCGGATCAAGGTCGACTACGAGGTGCTGCCCCCGGTCAGCGACTCGCGCCGGGCCGCCCTCGACCCCGAGTACCCGCTGGTACACGAGGAGGGCACCCTCAAGATCCACGAGGAGTACCACCAGTCCGGCAACCGGGTCCGCTACCAGCCCATCCGCACCGGCGACTTCCGGGACGCGGCCGGGCGCAAGGAGGAGGAGCGGCGGGTCCTGGAGACCCTGCGCGCCCGGGCCGACGCGGTCGTGGAGACCGAGTACGAGGTCGGCATGCAGGACCAGGCGTTCCTGGGACCCGAGTCCGGTCTGGCCGTCCCCGAGGAGGACGGCGGCGTCCACATCTACGTCGCCACCCAGTGGCTGCACAACGACCTCTGGCAGATCGTGCCCTGTCTGGGCCTGCCCGAGGACAAGGTGCGGATGACCATGGCGGGTGTGGGCGGCGCGTTCGGCGGCCGCGAGGACCTGTCGATGCAGATCCACGGCGCCATGCTCGCCCTGCGCACCGGCAAGCCGGTCAAGATCGTGTACAACCGCGAGGAGTCCTTCTACGGCCACGTGCACCGGCACCCGGCCAAGATGCGGTTCGAGCACGGCGCCAAGGCCGACGGCACGCTGCTGTACGCCACCCTGGAGATCATCGTGGACGGCGGCGCCTACGCCTCGGCGACGCCCGCCGTGGTGGGTGTGGCCTCCTCGCTGGGGATCGGCCCCTACGAGGTGCCGAACGTGCTCGTGGACGCCTACGGGGTGTACACCACCAACCCGCCGTGCGGCGCGATGCGCGGTTTCGGCGCGGTCCAGGCGTGCTTCGGCTACGAGTCCCAGATGGACAAGCTCGCCGAGAAGCTGGGCATGCACCCGGTGGACCTGCGGATCAAGAACGCCATGTCGCAGGGCTCGAAGATCATCACGGGCCAGGAGCTGCACAGCCCGCTGCCGATGGCGGAGATGCTCCAGCGCGCCCGCGACCTGCCGATGCCGGTCGACCGCTCCGAGCTGCCCGACCCCGCCGACCTGCGCACCCTCCCGGGCGGCGTGGCCGGGACCACGCACGGCGAGGGTGTCGTGCGCGGTGTGGGCTACGGCGTGGGCCTGAAGAACCTGTGCTTCTCGGAGGGCTTCGACGACTACTCCACCGCGCGGGTGCGGCTGGAGATCGTGGCCGGTGAGCCGATCGTGCTCGTGCACACGGCGGCCGCCGAGGTCGGCCAGGGCCTGGTCACCGTCAAGGGCCAGATCGCCCGCACCGAGCTGGGTGTGGAGAAGGTGGTCATCAACCCGTCCGACACCGGGGTGGGTTCGGCCGGTTCCTCCTCCGCCTCCCGCCAGTCGTACATGACCGGCGGCGCGGTGAAGCTGGCCTGTGAGGCGGTGCGCGCGTCGGTGTTCGCGATCGCCCGCGAACGCGGTGTGGTCCCGGCCGACCGGCACGACGCGGACCTGTCCCTGGTGGGCGGCAAGCTGGTCTCGGCGACCGACGGTGTGCTGACGTCGCTGGCCGACCTGCTCGGCGACTCCGCCAGCGGCGGCACCGTGGTGGAGGAGACCCGCGAACACCACCACCGTCCGACCGAGATGCTCGACCCCGTCCTGGGCCAGGGTTCCTCCCACACCCAGTTCGGCATGTGCGTGCACCGCGCCGTGGTGGACGTGGACGTGGAACTGGGCCTGGTCAAGGTCGTGGCGCTGGACGCGGTGCAGGACGTGGGCAAGGTGCTGCACCCGCAGCAGCTGGCCGGTCAGATCCAGGGCGCCTCGACCCAGGGTCTGGGCCTGGCGCTGATGGAGGAGATCCAGGTCAAGGACAGCGTGATCCGGAACCCGTCGTTCACGGACTACCTGATCCCGACCATCCTGGACACGCCTCCGATGCGGATCGACGTCCTGGAGCACCCCGACCCGCACGCCCCCTACGGGCTGCGCGGCGCGGGTGAGCCGCCCACCCTGTCCTCGACCCCGGCGATCGTGGCCGCGGTCCGCGACGCCACCGGCCGTGCGCTCACGCACGCGCCGGTGCGCCCGGAGGACATCGTCGGCATCGAGCTCTGAGGCGGGCGGCGGGTGTGCGCCCGCCGCCCCCTCAGGGGGCGCGGCCGGTGGCCCGGTGGCCGCCGACCGCGCCCAGCCCCCCAGAACCGCCCGCCCCGGATCCGCCGGCGCCCTCGGCCCCGGGGCGGGTGCCCGGTAGGACAGCGTCGTCCTACACCTCCCATTGATTGGCTACATCGTGTAGCAATCCCCCCACGCATGGTGTTTCCCATGCTCATATCCCTCCAGGAGGGGACATGACACAAGTCGACACCTCCGGCTCGCGCGACGCGCAGGCCGTACCGGCTCGATCCTGGCTCGACCGCTTCTTCTTCATCGGTGAGCGCGGCTCCACCATCGGACAGGAGGTCCGCGGCGGGCTCACCACCTTCATGGCGATGGCCTACATCATCGTCCTGAACCCGATCATCCTCAGCGGCGTCGAGGACGCCGCCGGCAACACCCTGGACCCGGCGCAGCTGACCACGATGACGGCGCTGTCCGCGGGCCTGGTCACCATCATGATGGGCGTGGTGGGCCGTGCCCCGATCGCCTGTGCCGCGGCGCTCGGGGTGAGCGCCGTGGTCGCCTACGTGGCCGCGCCCGTCATGACCTGGTCCGAGGTCATGGGCCTGGTGGTCTGGCAGGGGATCGTCATCATCCTGATGGTGGTCACCGGTGTCCGGACGGCGGTGATGAACGCGCTGCCGCACAACCTCAAGATCGCCATCGGCGTGGGCATCGGCATGTTCGTCTGCCTCATCGGGCTCAAGAACGCCGGTTTCGTCAGCGCGGGCGGCGCGCTGCTGACGCTCGGCGGCCCCGACACCGGCGGCCACCTGAACGGCTGGCCGATCCTGGTCTTCGTGGCCGGGCTGGTCCTGTCCGCGGTACTCCTGGCCCGCAACGTCACGGGCGCCATCTTCTACGGGATCGTCGGCGCCACCCTGCTGGGCATCGTCTTCCACTACGTCTTCGGCCTCGACGCCTCCGCCTGGGGCGGGGCGGGCTGGGGCGGCTCCAGCCCCGAACTGCCCGGCAACCCGGTGGCGCTGCCCGACTTCGGTCTGCTCTTCCAGGTGGACATGCTCGGCGCCTGGACGTCGGCCGGTCCGACCACGGCCGGTGTCATCCTCTTCACCATGGTGCTGGCCGGGTTCTTCGACGCGCTGGGCACCATCCTGGCGATCGGCGCCAAGGCCAACATCGCCGACTCCACCGGGCAGATGCCCCGGGTCAACCAGATCCTGGTCACCGACGGGTCCGGCGCCGTGGTCGGTGGTCTGACCAGCTCCTCGGCGACCCTGGTGTTCGTCGAGTCCACGGCCGGTGTGAGTGAGGGCGCGCGGTCCGGTCTGGCGAGCGTGGTCACGGGGTCCCTGTTCCTGAGCGCGATCTTCTTCGCTCCGGTGTTCGCGATCGTCCCGACGCAGGCGGCCTCGGTGGCCATGGTCCTGGTCGGCGTCATGATGATGATGCACATCAGGGACATCGACTGGTCGGACATCTCGATCGCGATCCCCGCCTTCCTGACGATCGCGATGATGCCGTTCGCCTTCGACATCGCGACCGGGATCGGGATCGGCATCATCGCCTACACCGTGGTCCGCTCCGCCCAGGGCAGGTACAAGGAGGTCCACTGGCTGATGTGGGTCCTGTCGGCGGTGTTCACGTTCCACTTCGCGATGCACGCCCTGGGCCTGGAGTAGCCCTCTCCCCTCCCCCGACGCCTCGGGCCGCCGCGTATCACCGGATACGCGGCGGCCCGACGCTCGTGTCCGGGCGAAATGCGGGGATAACGTCCCCCCTGACGGGAAAAAGTGACGGTACTGCCACCCCCGCGTAAGGATCCAAAGCGCTCCGGGCGACGTCACAGGAAGGGACAGGCCGCGATCCGGCGGCTTCCCCCACCCTCGGACAGGCGCGAACGATGACCACTCCGCTCGGTTCCTCGGACCCCGAACGCATCGGTCCCTACACGCTCTCGGCCCGCATCGACGGCGGCGGCCAGGGCATGGTCTACTTAGGCCACGCCCCGGACGGCACCCCCGCGGCCGTCAAGGTCCTGACCCCGGCCTGGGGCGACGACACGCGCCAGCGCGCGCGGTTCGCCCAGGAGTTGGCGGCGGCCCGCCGGGTGGCGCCGTTCTGCACCGCGGCGGTCCTGGACGCCGACGTGGACGGGCCGGTGCCCTACATCGCCAGTGAGTACGTGCCCGGCCCCACCCTGCGCTCGGCGGTGCGCGACGGGGGCCCTCGCGAGGGCGCCGCGCTGGACCGGCTGGCGATCGCCACGGTGACCGCGCTGACGGCGGTGCACGAGGCGGGGGTGGTGCACCGCGACGTCAAACCGGGCAACGTGATCCTCGGTCCGGACGGGCCCCGGGTGATCGACTTCGGCATCGCCCGTCTGGACGACGCCACCCGGCACACCACGGGCGTGGTGGGCACGCCCGCCTACATGTCGCCCGAGCAGGTCCGGGGTCAGTCGGTGGGCCCGGCCAGCGACGTGTTCTCCTGGGCGGCCGTGATCGCCTTCGCGGCCACGGGGCGGCACGCCTTCCCCGGTGAGACCACGATGGAGGTGGTCGACCGGGTCCTGCGTGAGGCGCCGGACCTGGAGGGCGTCCCCGACCGGTTGCGCCCGGTGCTGGAACGGTGCCTGGACAAGGATCCCGCGGCGCGTCCCCGGGCCGTGGACGTGCTGGGCACGCTGCTCGGCACCGGACCGGCCACGGCTCCCCTGGCGCCCACCGCCGTCCTGGAGCAGGCGGCCACACTGGTCGACGAGGGGACGGCGGTCATCCGGCCGGGAGGCGGCCCCACCGGGCTCCTGCCGGGTACGGCCCCGGCGGGCGCGGCGGTGGACGAGGACACCGAGGACGGGTCCCGGGCGCGGGGCGTCCCGCGTGACACGCTCGTGGAGGGCACGCCCGCCGACACCGCGGGGACGGACGGAGCGCCCCCGAAGGGTCCGGTCCAAAAGGGCGCGCCCCATCGGGACTGGAACGGTCCGGGAGCGGGGGGACGGGGTGTCCGGCCGCTCCCCCGGCGTCCCGGTGGGCGTCGGCACGGGCGCGGGGCGCACGGCGGGGCCCTGGCCCGGGCCGCCGCCACGGTGGTCGTGGTCGCGCTCGGTGTCCTGCTGCTGGTGGCCTACCGTCAGGGCGCGTTCCCCGAGATCGTGCCCACCGGGTCCGTCCCCTCCGCCCCGCCGTCCGAGGCGCCGGCGACCGGGGCCCCCGGGACCACCGGGGAGGAGCCGGTGGAGGAGGCGGACCGGCTGGGCGGCGAGGGGGCCGTGGAGCCGGACCCCGTGGAGGAGGGTACGGGCGCACCGGGCGAGGACACCGGCACGGACTGCGCCGCCGACCCCCACGCGCCGGGCTGCCCCTCGGAGGAGCCCTGTGTCGCCGACGGCTGTCCCGAGGGCGGCGCGGACACCGGGGAGCCCGGCGACGGTCCGACCGACGACGGCGCCGACGGAGGCACGGACCCCGGCGACGGTCCGAGCACGGACCCCGGGGACGGCGCCGGGGAGGATCCGACAGACGGGCCCGGAGGTGAGGACCCCGGGGACGACCCCACGGACGGCGTGGAGTTCTCGCCGCTCCCGTTCGACGGTCCCGTCTTCGAGCCGTCCTGGCCCGTGCCCGGGGACTGACCGGTCAGGTTTCGGTCAACACACCACACGGCGCGCGTGTCGGCCCGGACGGTCGGCACGCGTGCCGCCTATTCCTTTGACACGGGTGGGACGCCGATTTAAGTTGTCATTGACAACTTTACGTTTCGACCAGGGACGGCCACATGGACCTGGAAGTCAACGGCTCACCCGCCCCCGCCCCGGACCCGGACACGCCGGGCGCGACCGCGGCCGACCACATCCGCGACGGCCTCGGTCTGACCGGCACCAAGATCGCGTGCGGGGACGGTGTGTGCGGCGCCTGCACGGTGCTGCTCGACGGCTCCCCCACCGTCTCCTGCCTCCTGCCCGCCGACGCGTTGCCGGGTCGCTCGGTGACCACCGTGGAGGGCCTGGGCGGCGCCCACCCCGTCCAGCGCGCCTTCGCCGCCCACGACGGCCTCCAGTGCGGCTACTGCACGCCCGGGTTCGTCATGACGGCCGCCGCGTTCACCGACGCCTGGCGCGCCGAGCACGGCGACGTGCGCCCCGACCGCGACACCATCGCCGACGCCCTGGCCGGCCACCTGTGCCGGTGCGGGGCCTACGAGGGCATCGCCGCCGCTGTGGCCGCGGCCTGCGCCGGGGAGTTCGACACCGAACCGGAGGGGGAGCCGCCGCGCGCCGACGCCCACGACAAGGTGACCGGCCGCGCGATGTTCACCGTCGACCGCGCGCCCGAGGGGTGCTGGGAGGGGGTGATCGTGCGCTCGACCCACCCGCACGCCCGGATCCGCTCCGTCGACCCGGCCGGGGCCCGGGTGGACGCCGGGACCGGGGCGGGCACGGACTCCGCGCCGGTCTTCGTCGACCTGCTGGGCGAGAACCGCGTCGTGCGCTACGTCGGCCAGCCGATCGCGGCCGTGGCCGCGCCGACCCGTGCTCGGGCCCGGGCCGCCGCCGAGGCGGTGCGCGTGGACTACGAGCCGCTGCCCGCGGTCCTGACCCAGGAGGAGGCCCGGGCGCCGAACGCTCCCGAGCTCTATCCCAGCCGGAACGAGCGGAGGGCGGCCCCCAGCTACGCCGAGGGCACGGCCACGGCCGCGCCCTGGCGGGGCAACGTCCGGGGGCCGTTCACCCTGCGCTGGCGGGCCGGGACCGCCCTGAAGCGGCTGCGCGCCGCCGGGCGGTCCGCAGATCCCCGTCTGGTCGCGGAGGAGTACACCACCGCCGCCCAGCTGCACACCGCGCTGGAGCCGCACGCGTGCGTGGCGGACTGGTCGCGGGAGGGCGCGCTGACGCTGTACATGTCCACCCAGGCCGTCAGCGACATGGCCGACGCGGTCGCCGAACGCTGGGACCTGCCCCGCGACCGGGTGCGCGTGGTCACGGAGTACGTCGGCGGCGGGTTCGGCGCCAAGGCGACGCTGACGACGGACATCGTCGCCTCGACCGAGCTGTCCCGGCTGGCCCGGGTCCCGGTGAGCGTCGCGCTGACCCGCGCCGAGGAGCTGACCGACGCCGGCTACCGCCCCGGCACCCGCACCCGCGTGGCCCTGCTCGCCGACGACAGGGGCGACCTGGCGGCGATGAGCGTGGACTCCTACGGCGACGGCGGTGTGTCCTACGGGTCCATGACCGCCACGCTGGCCGCGCTGATGTACGGCCGCACGCCGCGCCGGACCCGCGACTACGACGTGGTCACCAACCATCCGCCGGGGGCTCCGTTCCGCGGGCCGGGCGCGCCGCCGATGGCCTTCGCCCTGGAGCAGGCGGTGGACACGATGGCGCACCGCCTGGGCGAGGACCCGCTGAGCCTGCGGCGGCGCTGGGACGGCAACACGCGACGACGGGCCCTCTACGACAGGGTCGCCGCCCTGCCGCTGTGGACCGACCGTCCCCGCGGCGAACGCACCGGCCGGTTCCGGCGCGGTGTGGGGCTGGCCGCGAGCAACTGGCTGTTCATCGTCAGCCCGAGATCGAAGGTGGAGCTGACGGTCGAGGACGGCGTGGTGGTCGTCCGTTCGGCCACCCAGGACATCGGCACCGGGATCCGCACCGTCCTGCGCGACGTGGTCGCCGACCGGCTCGGCGCGCCCCCCTCGTCGCTCAGCGTGCGGATCGGGGACAGCACGTCGGTGCACGGCTCCGGGGCAGGGGGCAGCCGGACCACCAACTCGATGGGCCCGGCCGCCGCCGAGGCCGCCGACCGGCTGCGCCGCGCCCTGCGCGAGCACTCGCCCCGGGTCCCTGCGTCGGGCCCGATCCCGGAACTCGCCCTGAAGGAGGCGCTCGCCTCCGCCGAGGGGCTGAGGGTGGTCGGCGGACGCTCCCTGGGCCGGTGGGAGCGGATGTCCTCGCTCCTGTCCGGCGGCGGGGACGTCGCCGTGGGACGCGGTCTCATCGGCGCCGTGCACGTCATGGAGGTGGAGGTCGACACCCTGCTCGGCCGGGTCCGCCCGACCCGCTGCTGGGCCGGGATCGCGGCCGGTCGGATCTACTCCGACCGGCTCGCCCGCAACCAGTGCGAGGGGGCGGTGGTGCAGGGTGTGGGCTACGCGCTGCACGAGGAGCGGCGCGACGATCCGGTGACCGGGACCGTGCTGACCGACAACATGGAGGACTACCGGATCCCGGGGCTGGGCGACGTGCCCGAGACCGAGGTGTACTTCCACGAGGAGGGGTTCGAGCACGTGCCCGGGGGCGGCGTCGGCCTGGGCGAGGTGTCCACCGTCGGCGTGGCGGCCTCCGTGGCCAACGCCGTGTTCGACGCCACCGGCTGGCGCCCGCGCGATCTGCCCATCCGCCCGGACCGACTGATCGAGGGGCTGCGATGACCACGACACGACCGACCGACCTGGGCTCCGCCCTGACCGAACTGGCGGGGACCGGGGCCCGGCCGCGCGCGGGAGGCACCGACCTGACCGCGTGTGTGGCCCACGGCGTGCTCGCCCCGGCGCCGGTGGTGGACCTGACCGGGATCGAGACGCTGCGCGGGATCGACTGGCGCGACGACGGTTCGGCGCGGGTGGGCGCGCTGACGAGCGTGCACGAGGTGTCCGCCGACCCCAGGCTGGGGGCGGCCTATCCGGCGCTGGCGCGCACGGCGGGGGCGCTGGCCACCCCCCAGATCCGCCGGACGGCCACGGTGGGCGGCAACCTGTTGCAGCGCAACCGGTGCTGGTACCTGCGCAATCCGGCCTTCGACTGCTTCCAGACGGGCGGTGGCTCCTGTCCGGCGCGGGAGGGCGACCACCTGCACGGGGTGGTGGTGGACCAGGGCCCGTGCGTGGCGCCGCACCCGTCGACGGTGGCGCTGGCGTTGGTGGCCTACGACGCCGTGGTGGAGGTGTCCGGCGACGGCGGCGCGGTCGCCGAGCGTCCGGTGGCCGGTCTCTACGACGGGACCGACCCGAGCCGTGACCACGTGCTGGATCCGTCGGAGGTGGTGACGGCGGTGTCGCTGCCCGCGCCCGCGCCCGGGGAGCTGGCCGCCTACCTGCGGGCGACCGGGCGGTCCCGGTCCGAGTGGCCGCTGGTGGAGGTGACGGCGCGTCTGGTCCGCGCCGAGGGCGGTGCGGGCCCGGTGGCCTCCGCGGCGGTCGCGGTCGGTGGTGTGGCCCGCACCCCCCTGCGGCTGCCGGAGGTGGAGTCCTCGCTGGTGGGCGCGGTGCCGGGGGCCGAGCCCGGCGCGGGGTTCGCGGCGGCGTTGGACGGGCTGGCCGCCCGGTGCTCGCCGTTGCCCGCGACCGGGTACAAGGTGGCGTTGCTGCGCGAGACCGTACGTGCCGGGGTCGAGCGGGCGCTGGGGTTCGCGCGCGCCTGAGCCGCGCGCCTGGGCCGTGCGCGGTCCGACCGGGGCGCGCTGCCCCGGGCCCGTCCCCGCGGGGGCCGGCCCGGGCGGCGGTCAGTAGCGGGTGCCCACCGCCGTGGGCAGGTCGTCGAGTTCGGCCAGGTCCTCGTCGGTCAGGTCGAGGTCGGCGGCCCCGGCGTTGTCGCGCAGGTAGGCCGACTTCTTCGTGCCGGGGATGGGGATGACGTGGTCGCCCTGGGCGAGGGTCCAGGCGATCGCGACGCGGGCGGGCGTGGTGCCGCGCCGCTCGGCGACGCGCCGCACCACGTCCACCAGGGCCTGGTTGCGGCGGATGGCCTCCTCCTGGAAGCGGGGCTGACGGGCGCGCAGGTCGCCCTCCTCCAGGGCGTCGGCGGTGACGGTTCCGGTGAGGAAGCCGCGGCCCAGCGGGGAGAAGGGGACGAAGGCGGCGCCGTGTTCGGCGCACCAGCCGACGACGTCGCCGGGGCCCTCGCCGCCGTCGGCCGCCCCCGCGACGCCGTCCGCGCTGCCGCCCCCGGCGCCCTGGGCGTCGCGGGTCCACAGCGACAGCTCCGACTGGATCGCCGCCACGGGGTGGAGGGCGTGCGCCTCGTCGGCCTGGGCCCGGGTGACCTCCGACAGTCCCAGGTGGCGGACCTTGCCCTGGGTGACCAGTTCGGCCATGGCGCCCCAGGTCTCGGCGAGGGTGACGTCGGGGTCGACGCGGTGGAGGTAGTACAGGTCGACGGTGTCGGTGCCCAGGCGGCGCAGACTCTCGTCGAGGGAGCGGCGGACGTGGTCGGGTGTTCCGTCCCGGTGCATGGCCAGGGTCGCGGCGTCGTCCATGACCAGACCGGTCTTGGTGGCCAGGACGACCCGGTCGCGGATGCCCCTGAGCGCGCGGCCCGCCAGTTCCTCGTTGTGGCCGCCGCCGTAGACCTGGGCGGTGTCCAGGAAGGTGACCCCGAGGTCGACGGCCTCGCGGATGAGTTCCACCGACCGGGTGTCGTCGCGTTCGGAGGCGGAGTAGGCCCAGCTCATACCCATGAGGCCGAGCCCGACCCGGCCGACCGGCGTCCCGTGGAACTGGCGTGTGCGCATGCGGCTTCTCGTCCTTCGGTGGTGCGCGGGGCCGGGCGGGCGCGCCGTGGCGGCGGCGTCTCGGCCGTCCCCGCGTGGAGGGGCGTGCGGCGCGAACACTACCACCCGAAGGGTTCGGATCCTGCGACCCATCAGCAAACGAACGACACCTCCCGCCTCGTGGGGCGGGGGGACGTCGGGGCCTTCCCCCGGTCAGCCGCGCAGGAGCGCCTGGTGGGCCAGTTCCCGGCACACGACCGCGAAGTCCAGCCCCGCGGCGGCGGCCGCCATCGGGAAGGTCGAGGTCTCGGTGAGGCCGGGGGCGACGTTGGTCTCCAGGAAGGTGACCCGGCCGTCGTCGCCGACGATGAGGTCGGTGCGCGACAGGTCGCGCAGCCCCAGCACGCGGTGGGCGGTCAGGGCGACCTCGGTGGCGGCCGCGACGGCGTCGGCGTCCAGGCGGGCCGGGCAGAAGAACTCGGTGCGCCCGGCGGTGTAGCGCGCCGCGTAGTCGTAGACCCCGCCGTCGGGCACGATCTCCACCGGGGGCAGCGCCACGGGACCCTCGCCCGTGTCCAGGACGCCCACCGCCAGTTCGGTGCCCTGGACCTGTTCCTCCACGAGCGCGGAGTCGCCGTAGGCGAAGCAGGACACCAGGGCGGCCGACAGGTCCTGGAGCGTCGTGACCGGTGCGGCGCCGAACGCCGATCCGCCCCGGTCGGGCTTGACGAACAGCGGCAGGCCCAGGCGGTCGGCCATCCGCGACAGCAGCGCCGGGGCGCCCAGGTCGTGGAAGGCCGACTTGGGCAGGGCGGCCCCGCGCGGGACGCGCACCCCCTCGGCCGCCAGCAGCGCCTTGGCCGCCGGCTTGGAGTAGGCCAGGCGGCACGCGTCCGGACGCGCCCCCACGTAGGGCGCCCCCACCAGCTCCAGGACCTCGCGGATCGCGCCGTCCTCACCCGCCGCGCCGTGCAGGACGGGGAAGACCACCTGCGGCGGGTCGTCGGACAGCCGGTCCAGCAGGGTGCCGTCGACGTCGGCGACCTGGACCTCCACGTCCAGTCGGCGCAGCGCCTCGGCGACGCTCCGCCCGGAGTGGACGCTCACCTCGTGTTCGGGGGACAGTCCCCCGGCGAGAACGAGAACGCGGTCAAGGTCTGCCACGGCGCGGACCTCCTCTTGTGGTGCTGACATGGTGCTGGCGCCCTTACGGAAGGGGGTGTCAGGGCAGGTCGGGGGCGGGTGCCTGGTGGCCCTCGGCGGGCGGGGCCAGGGTGCTGCCGAAGGTATCACGCAGGTCGAGTTCGCCCTCGATCGCGCCGACGAGACGGCGTACGCCCTCGCGGATCTGCTCGGGGGTCGGGTAGCAGAAGCTCAGCCGCATGTCGGCGCGGCCGCGTCCGTCGGCGTAGAAGCCGGTTCCGGGCACGTAGGCGACGCGTTCGGCCACGGCGCGGGGCAGCATGGCCTTGGCGTCGATGCCCTCGGGCAGGGTGGCCCAGACGAAGAAGCCGCCCTCGGGGCGGGTCCAGGTGCACCCGGCGGGCATCATCGCCTCCAGGGCGCCGAGCATGGCGTCGCGGCGCTCGCCGTACATGGTGTTGAACGCCTTGATCTGCTCGCGCCAGGGGAAGGTCCGCAGGTAACGGCGCACGACCAGCTGGTTGAAGGTGGAGTGGCTGAGCATCGCCGACTCGGCGGCCAGGACCAGTTTGGCGCGCACGGGCGCGGGGGCCAGCGCCCAGCCGATGCGCAGTCCGGGCGAGAGGGTCTTGGACAGCGACCCGAGGTAGATGACGTTGCCCGTCCCCTGGGAGTAGAGCGTGGGCTGGGCCTCGCCGTCGTAGCGGAGCAGGCCGTAGGGGTTGTCCTCGACCACGAGGACGTCGTGGCGCTCGCAGACCTCCAGGACCCGGGCGCGGCGCTGGGCGGTCATGGTGATGCCCGCCGGGTTCTGGAAGTTGGGGATGGTGTAGAAGAACTTCACCCTGCGGCCCTCGCGCGCGGCGCGGTTGAGCGCCTCGTCGAGCTCCTCGGGCCGCACGCCGTCCTCGTCCACGGCCACGTGGCGGATGTCGGCCTGGAAGGCGGCGAAGGTGTTGATGGCGGTGACGTAGGTGGGCGCCTCGCACAGGACGACGTCGCCGGGGTCGACGAAGACGCGGGTGATGAGGTCGAGGGCCTGCTGGGAGCCGACGGTGACGATGACGTCGTCGGGGCTGGCGGTGATGCCCTCCAGCGTCATGTAGTCGCAGATCTGCTCGCGCAGGACGGGGTCGCCCTGGGCGGAGCCGTACTGGAGGGCGGCCGGGCCCTCCTCGGCGACCACGTCGCGGACGAGTTCGCCGATCTGGTCGAGGGGGAGCGCCGCGACGTTGGGCATGCCGCCGGCCAGGGAGACGACCTCGGGACGGGAGGCGACGGCGAAGAGTGCGCGGACCTCCGATGCGACCATGCCCTGTGCTCGGTGTGCGTAGCGGCCGACGTGCGGGTCGATACGCGAACCCTGGGTGGGCTGCTGCTCTCGGTGGTCAGCGGACACGGTCCACCTCCGGAAGGAAGGTCGGTCGGGTGGCCCACGGGTGGAACGCGGGGCCGATCACGGTCCCCCGTTCGACGCCGTACGCCGCCCCCTGGTTCACACGGCGCCCCGGGCGGTGCCGGGGCGCGCGTGCGACGGTCGGTCGGGTGGTCCGGGGTGCGCCCGGACCGGTAAATGCACCGAGTGTAGCCCAGCGGGGTCGCGTCCCCGCCACGGGCCGCCCGTTTCACGCCGTTCGCCACACGTGCGGTGCCTGTCCGGTCGCGCTCTCGTTCGAGCCGCGCCTTGGGGAGGTACCCAGGCGGGGCGGGGGTGGCGCACCCCGATAACCAGAACATGAGGGACTTTTTTACCTATTACCGCGAGTCGGACATAGGCCACATAGTGAATATGCGTGACCTTGGTCTCGTGGGACACCTCCGGGTGCGCGCGCACCCGGTCCGGCGACCCGGGGAGAAGACATGGGAGTCCGCACCACCGCCGTCCTCACGCCGTTGGCCTGCATGGCCCTGGCGGGTGTGCTCACCACCGCCTGCGCCACCGACGACGCACGCGTGGAACGGGCCGAGGCCGCCAGGGAGGAGATGGCACGGGCCGCCGGCGCGCTGTCGGTCACCGCCCTGCGCCCGGCGGCCGAACGCGCCTTCGCCCGCGCGGGCCACCCGGTCGAGGGGATCCTGTCCTGCGCGAACGGACCGGCGGCCGACCCCTCGGACGGAGCCTCCCCGGACGGCGGAGCGCACGGGCTGTCGGCGGAGGCCGACGAACGGGCGGACCGCGCGACCGACGCCGGGACCGTGCGGGTGCACTGCACGGGCACGACCCGCGACGGCCGCAGCGTGCGCTTCGAGGGGCGCCTCAGCCCACAGCTCCTGGCCGAACGGGAGGCGGGCGACGAGGGGTTGCCGGGCGCGTTCAGCGGCAGCGTCGGCGGCACGGAGGTCTTCGCCATGGACTGCTTCCAGTGCGCGCCCGCCCAGGTCGCGCACGCCCCCGCCGGGACGGACCGGGGACCGGACGGCGCCGGGGAGCCCGACCCGGCCCCCGTGTCCGGCGACTGACACCGGACGCGAGGCGACGGTGTGCCCCCGAGGAGCCACCTCGGAGGCACACCGTGCGGTCGGTGTGTCCAGGGAGCTCCCCCCGTCGCCCCGGACCACCTGCGGTCCGCCCGCGCGTTCGGCTCGGCCTGGCAACCCCCCTCAAGGTTCCGATGGCCGCGAACGCCGCGTACGCCGTGTGTCCGTGCCGCGCCCTCTCACGCCCGGCAGGACCGGCTGTGCGGACCGTGCGGGAACAGTCCACACCATCCCCGCCGACCAGGCAACGGTTGCACTAGGTTGCGATCCCCCCACCCGTCGCGACGACCCCGGAGCGCTCCTGACCGGCGGTCCGCAGGGCGCGCACCCCGGGGGCGAGCGACCCGGGCAGCAGGTCCGCCCGGTCGCTGGGCCACCCGACCCGCACCTGCACCTCCTCGCTGAAGCGGTAGGGGCGGCTCTCCAGGATGCCGCCCAGGTGGCGCCGGAGCCGGGACAGCTCGGCGCGCACGGTCACCACGTTGCCCGCGGCCCCGAACACGTCCTCCGACAGCTGGGCCGCCGTGCGCCCCTCACGGTGGACGGCCAGGATCAGCAGGAGTTCGGCGTGGCGCGGGGTGAGCCGGTGGGTCCACTCGCCGCTGGGCCCGGCGACGGTGACCGCCGGGGAGGTCGGCCGGGACAGTTCCAGCGTGACCGTCGTGGGCGTGACCGACTCCTCCGAGCGGGGCCGGACCAGCCAGCCGCCGGGCAGCGGTTCGAGCGTGCACTCGCCCAGGGCGGGCAGCCAGGCGGTGCCGTTCTCGCGTTGGGTGGGCAGCAGCACCCGGCGGACCGGGTCCATGTGCACGGCGGCCGCGGTCCACCCCGCCTCGTCGACGACCAGGGCGGGGCCGCCCATCCGGGCGAGCAGGGGCGCGGCCACCGCCCGCAGCCGCTCCAGGTGGCCGTGGTGGATGCTCTGCAGGTGCGCCTCGGCCAGTTGGGCGACCGTGGTGACCAGGGCCAGGGTGGAGGGGTGGATGGTCGAGACCGGTCCGGTGACGTCGATGGCGCCGAGCAGGCGCCCGTCGCGCGGGTCGTGGATCGGGGCGCAGGCGCAGGTGAGGGTGTGCAGGTTGCGGACGAAGTGCTCGGCCGAGTACACCTGCACGGGCCTGCCCACGACCAGCGCGGTCCCGATGGCGTTGGTCCCGGTGTTGCCCTCGTTCCAGTAGGCCCCCTCGATGAGGCCCACCCGGTCGCCGACCGTGCGCACGCGGTGGGACCCGTCGCGCCACAGGATCTGGCCGGAGGCGTCGGTGACGAGCATGATGTGCTCGGCCTCGTCGGCGACCGAGACCAGGGACCGGCGGATGAGGGGCAGCACCTCGGCGATCGGCGAGGCCGTCCTGGTCCGGTGGAGCTCGTCGGGCAGGGCCACGCGTGGCGGCGGGCCGCTGTCGGGGTCGATCCCGAAGCGGCGCATACGCATCCAGGAGTCCTCGATGACCGGCCGGAGGGAGGCCGGAGCGGGGTGGCCGTTGAGGGCCGCCTCGTGCACCTGGCGTAGGAGGTTGGCGTGTTCACGGGCGTCGACCCCGGCGGGAAGGGCCGTGTCCAGAGGGGGAAACGACATTTGAGCCCCAGTCCTCACGTTCTCTGCGGAGTTCACCAGTGTCCAACTTCGACCGTGAGCCAGGTGGCCGGAACCGGAACGTGCACGTGGTTCGGAGTCTGGTACCGGTGTCGACCTCCGATTCCGTGGCTCGGAACCCGTGGATCGGCCGGGGACGCACGACGGTGGGTCGAACCTGGCCACCCGGTCAGTCCCCCGACCGCCACCGCGTCAGCGCGAACCACAGGCGCATGCGCTGCTCGGCGTCGGCCAGGTCCACGTTCAGGTCGCGCTCGATCCGGCCGATCCGGTACCGGACGCTGTTGCGGTGGGCGCCCAGGTCGGCGGCGGCCCGGTCCCAGTTGCCGTGGCGGACGAGCCAGGCCCGCAGCGTGCGGCGCAGCGTCCGCGCGGACTCGGTGTCCCCGGCCAGGGGGCCGAGGATCCGGCGGGCGAGGTCGTCGGATCCAGCGGGGGTGAGCAGCCCGGCGAAGGGGTCGTCGTCCTCCTCCCACAGCAGGGGGCCGCCCACGACGCGGGCCCGCTCCAGCAGGGCGGCGGCGCGGCGGTCCGCCGCGGGCAGCTCCTCGGGGGCGACCGCGCCGCTCAGGGCCGCGACCCAGCCGTGTGCGCGCAGGTCCTCCAGGTCCTTTCGGTGCCTGGCCTCGCCCCGGTCGGCCAGGACGGCCCGCAGCCGCGGCTCCGGCCCCGTTCCGGCGTCCAGGACCTGGGTGGGCAGGGGCAGCGCCGCCGGGGAGGTGCACCGTCCGGGTCCGGCGGGCAGGGCGCGCAGCACCCGGTAGGAGGGCGTCTCCTCCCCCTCGGCGCCGGTGAGCTCGGCGAGCAGGGGCCCGGCGGATCCGGTGAGCCCGCCGTCGACCAGCAGGGCGGTCAGGAGGCGGCCCGGGACGGGCGGGGCGTCGTCGTGGCCGCGCGAGAGCAGGTCCAGCAGTGCGGTGGCGGTGCGCAGGACAGCGCGGTCGGTGATGCCGAGCGGGCGGGGGCGGCCCACCAGGACGACGCCGTGGTCCTCGGGGGGCGTGCCCACGGTGTGCAGGAAGACCTCGTCGGGGCCGCGGGCGGCCTTGGCGCTGCGGGGGCCGGCGGGCTCGGTGAGTTTGGCGACCAGGCCGCCCAGCTCCTCGTCCAGGGCCCGCGGCGCCCCCGGACCGGCGCGCAGACCCTCGGGGGCGGCCAGCGCCGACCACGCGTCCAGGGAGTCGGCCAGGACGGCCAGGACCCGGTCGACGGGCTCCGGCTCGGTCACGGCGCGGGTGAACCGTTGGTGGGCCTGGCCCAGGCGGCGCAGGTCGCGCATGCGCCGCTCCTCCAGCTCCTCCCCCACGGCCTGGCTGACCGCGGCGAAGGGGGTGGGGCGGGGCACCTCGACCAGCGGCAGCCCCTGGCTGCGGCACTGTTCGATCAGCGCGGCGGGGACGGTGTCGCGGACGGGTGTGACGCCGAAACCGACGGCGCTGACGCGCGTCTCGACCAGCGAGCGCACGTAGTCGCGCACCCCCTCCGCGCTCCGGGGCAGGTTGAGGCCGGCGGTCAGCACGAACTCCCCGCCGCGCAGGTACAGGGCCGGTTCGGCCAGCTCGCTGACCACCGCCCAGACGATGCCGGGGTCACCCGCGTCGACGACGGAGGCCAGGGCCAGGTCCCGGCGCGCGAGGACCGCGCTCAGCGGGACGGCGTGGGTGTCGGGCCCGGAGGAGACCACGCGCCCACCCCCTTCCCCTGTATGGTCATTCCACCCAGTTTTACGGACGTTATGGTGCGTTTGAACCACTGGTAGGAAGGCTACCCGCTCCCTAGTCTGAGCGCAGCGCTGTGACCTGCGTCAACGTTGCCGCAAGACAAGGACGGACATGAACACTCCGATCGGACCCATCGACTCCAGCCGTGTGCCCCGCTTCGCCGGACCCGCGACCTTCGCCCGGCTGCCCCGTATCGACGAGGTCGAGCGGGCCGACATCGCGGTGGTGGGCGTACCGTTCGACACCGGGGTCTCCTACCGGCCGGGCGCGCGCTTCGGCCCATCCGCCATCCGCGAGGCCAGCCGCCTGCTGCGCCCGTACAACCCCGGCCTGGACGTGGCGCCGTTCGAGCGCCTCCAGGTGGTCGACGGCGGCGACATCCCGGTCAACCCGTTCTCGGTCGGCGACGCCGTGGAGACCCTCGACGCGGGCGCCTCCAGGTTCGTCGAGTCCGGAACCCGCCTGGTCACGCTGGGCGGCGACCACACGATCGCCCTGCCCCTGCTGCGTTCGCTGTACCGCCAGCACGGCCCGATCGCCCTGCTGCACTTCGACGCGCACCTGGACACCTGGGACACCTACTTCGGCGAGCCCTACACGCACGGCACCCCGTTCCGCCGCGCCGTGGAGGAGGGCATCCTCGACACCGAGGCGATCGCGCACGTGGGCACCCGCGGTCCGCTCTACGGCAAGAAGGACCTGGAGGACGACCGCCGCTTCGGGTTCGGCATCGTCACCGCCGCCGACGTGATGCGCCGCGGCGTCGACGAGATCTCCGACATGCTGCGCCAGCGCGTGGGGAACCGCCCGCTGTACGTGTCCGTGGACATCGACGTCCTGGACCCGGCGCACGCCCCGGGCACCGGCACGCCCGAGGCGGGCGGCATCACCAGCCGCGAGCTGCTGGAGATCCTGCGCGGCCTGTCCTCCTGCAACCTGGTGGGCGGGGACGTGGTGGAGGTCGCCCCGGCCTACGACCACGCGCAGATCACCGCGACGGCGGCCTCGCACGTGGCCTACGACCTGGTCAGCGTGCTGGCCCTGAACCAGAAGTAGGACGGGCGAACACGCATGGGTGGGAGCGCGCCGCGCAGCGGCGGCGACCTGGTGGTCGAGACCCTGGCCGCGCTGGGCGCCACGGTGGCCTTCGGCATCCCCGGCCAGCACGCGCTGGGGCTGTTCGACGCACTGCGCCGGGCGCCGCTGCGGTTCGTCTCCAGCCGGGTGGAGAACAACGCGGCCTTCGCCGCCGACGGGCACGCCCGGGTGACGGGTCAGGTCACGCCGTTGTTCGTGTCCACCGGCCCCGGCGCGCTGCTCACCCTGTCCTCCCTCCAGGAGTCGCGGGCCGCCAGCGCCCCGGTGCTGGTGGTCGCCTCCCAGGTGCCGCGCGCCGGTCTGGGCGGCGGACGCCACGGCTACCTGCACGAGCTGCCCGAGCAGTCCGCGAACTTCGCCGGGGTCGCCAAGTCGGCGGCCACGGTCCGGCACGCCTCCCAGATCCCCTCGGTCCTGGCCGAGTCCTGGCGCACGGCCGCGTCCGCGCCCGCAGGCCCGGTCCTGGTGGAGGTCCCCCAGGACGTGCTCCTGGGCCCGGCGCAGACGCCGCCGGTCGCGGACGTGTCCGCCGAGCCCGAACCGCTCCGCCCGCGCGAGGAGGTGGTGGCCGAGGCCGCGCGTGTGCTGGACGCGGCGGAGCGGCCGATGATCCTCGCGGGCGGCGGTGTGAGCCGGTCCGGCGGGCGGGCCGCGCTGGTGGAGCTGGCCGAGGCGCTGCGGGCTCCGGTGGCCACCACCTTCGGCGGCAAGGACGCCTTCCCGTGGGAGCACCCGCTCTCGCTCCGGTCGTGGATCGAGGACCGGCACACGACGGAGTTCCTGGAGAGCGCGGACGTCCTGCTGGTCGTGGGGTCGGGGCTGGGCGAGCTGTCGAGCAACTACCGCACCCTGGCCCCGCGCGGCCGGGTGGTCCAGGTCGAGGCCGACCCGGGCAAGCTGGCGGCCAACCTGCCCGCCCTGGGCGTGCACGGCGACGCCGCGCTGACCCTGGGCGAGCTGGCCGGGCGCGTCCGGCGCCGCCCCGAGGCCCCGGAGACGGTCGCGGAGGTGGCCGGGGTGCTGCGGGCCGTGGCCGAGCGCTTGGACGGGCAGGGCCTGGCCGCCGAGCGGGCGGTGCTGGCGGCGGTGCGCGAGGCGGTGCCCGACACCGCGCCGACGTTCTGGGACATGACGATCCTGGCGTACTGGGCCTGGTCGGGATGGGACCCCAGGGGCGCGGGGATGCACTCCGCCCAGGGCGCCGGCGGTCTGGGCTACGCGCTGCCCGCCGCGCTGGGGGCGGCGGTGGCCGCCGACGGCCCGGTGCTGGCGGTCTCCGGTGACGGCGGCGCGATGTACTCGGTCTCGGAGCTGGCCGCGGCGCGCCAGCACGACCTGGACGTGACGTGGCTGATCGTCGACGACGGCGGCTACGGCGTGCTGCGCGGATACATGAGGGACGCGTTCGGCGAGGCCGCCCACACCGAGCTGGCCCGACCGGACTTCGCCGCCCTGTCCGCCGCCTTCGGCGTCCCGGCCACGGTCACCGACCCCGAGCGGCTGCGCGCGGACCTGTCCGCCGCCCTGGCCCGTCCCGGCCCGTCCGTGGTCGTGCTGCCCACGGTGCTGGAGCTGTTCGCGCCCACCCATCGGTGACCGCGTAACCGAACCCCGTCGCCGTCACGTTCTCACCCGAACCGCGGTGGTCGGCTCGGAGGGTCCGCGAGGGTCCCCTCGGCCGGAAGCGACGACGCAGCGGGCGCGCCCCGACGGCGCGCCGACCCACGCACTCATTCGCACACCACCCGAGCAAGGAAAGACGAAGGACGCCATGCGCATCCACGAGTTCGACACGCTGCCCAGCCTCATCGACGGCGAGCCCGTCCTGCCCTCCGACGGCCGGGCGCTGGACCTGGTCGACCCGGTGACCGGTCGCGTCAGCGGCCAGGCCGGGGTCTGCGGGGCCGCCGAGGTGGAGGCCGCCATGGCCTCCTCCCTCCGGGCGTTCCGGTCCTGGCGCCGGCAGGCCGCCCCGGCCCGCCGCCAGGACGCCCTGCTCGCCATCGCCGACGCCCTGGCCGCCCGCGCCGAGGAGTTCGCCGACGCCGAGTGCCGCGAGACCGGCAAGCCCCGTTCCTCCATGCTGGAGGAGGAGATCCCGTTCTGCGTGGACACGCTCCGCTTCTTCGCCGGGTCCGCCCGCCATCTGGAGGGCCGGGCCGCGGCCGAGTACGTCGACGGGCGCACCTCGTGGATCCGCCGTGAGCCGGTGGGCGTGTGCGTGGGCATCACCCCGTGGAACTACCCGCTGATGATGGCGGTCTGGAAGATCGGTCCGGCCCTGGCCGCCGGGAACACGGTGGTGCTCAAGCCCGCCGAGACCACCCCGACCACCACGGTCATGCTCGCCGAGATCGCCGCCGGGGTCCTGCCCGCGGGCGTGGTGAACACGGTGGTGGGCGACCGCGACACGGGGCGGGCGCTGGTCGAGCACCCGGCGGCGCGCCTGGTGTCGGTCACCGGTTCCACCCGTGCCGGGACGCAGGTGGCGCGCTCGGCCTCCGACGACCTGAAGCTGTTGCACCTGGAGCTGGGCGGCAACGCTCCGGTGCTGGTCTTCGACGACGTGGATCTGGCCGGGACCGCCGCAGGCGTGGTCGCGGGCGCCTACCTCAACGCGGGCCAGGACTGCACCGCCGCGACCCGGGTGATCGTGCACGAGCGCGTCCACGACGCGTTCGTGGCCGAGCTGTCGGCCCAGGCCGCCAAGCTGGTCACCGGCAGGCCGTCAAACGAGGCCAGCGACTTCGGCCCGCTCAACAACGCCGACCAGTTCGCCCGGGTGACGGGGCTGTTGGAGCGCCTGCCCGAGCACGCGGTGGTGGAGGCCGGGGGCCACCGCGTGGGCGAGGCCGGGTTCTTCCTGGCCCCCACGGTCGTGTCGGGTCTGCGCGCCGAGGACGAGATCGTCCGCGAGGAGATCTTCGGCCCCGTGGTCACCGTGCAGCGGTTCGCCGACGAGGACGAGGCGGTGTCGCTGGCCAACGGTGTCGACCAGGGGCTGGCGTCCTCGGTGTGGACCGCCGACCACGCCCGCGCCCTGCGGGTCAGCGCCGACCTGGACTTCGGCGCCGTGTGGATCAACGGCCACGGTGAGCTGACCTCGGAGATGCCGCACGGCGGGTTCAAGCACTCGGGGTACGGCAAGGACCTGTCCGCCTACAGCCTGGAGGACTACACCCGGGTCAAGCACGTGATGAGCTCGCTGGGCTGACCGGCCGGTGTCAGTGAGCGGTCACCGCGTGCCTGGAGCGCAGGTGTGACCGGGTCAGCTCGCTGACGTGCCCGGCCAGGGCGTCGGGGGTCTCCTCCGGGTGCTCCAGGAGCCAGTCGGCGCAGGCGTCGGCGGTGCTGACCGCCACGCGCGCCAGGAGTTCGGCGTCCTTGGGGTCGAGGAGGCACCCGGCGCCGTCGGGCACGTCACCGGCGGCGCCGGTGCAGGCCGTGACGAGGTCGACGACCTCGGCCAGCACGCGGTCCCGGGCCCGGGCGACCTCGCCCGCGAAGGGTTCGGTCTGGGCGGACGTGCGCCGGTACAGGACGGTCCAGCTGTCGCGGTTGTCGGTGACGAAGGTGAAGAAGGCCTGGAGCCCCCTGCGCAGCGGGTCGGCTCCGGCGGGGGACCGGGGGTCGCGGACGGCGTCGCGGATGGCCGCGACGAGGCGGTCGGCCTCACGGCGCACGCAGGCGATGAAGATCCCTTCCTTGGACCCCAGGTAGTGGTACACGGTGGGTTTGGAGGTACCGGCCGCCGCGGCGATCTGCTCGACGCGTACCGTGTGGTAGTCGCCTCGGGAGAACGCGGTGACAGCGGCGTCGATCATCTGCTGTTCCCGGACACGACGCGGAAGTCGGCGCTGTTTGGTCTTCACGTTTTCGACCCTATTGGTCCGGGCCGCCTGAGTCAGGGGTCCTTCGGAGGCCGCCGCGCGCGAGCCGCGACCCCACGGTCCCGGACACGGACGCTGACCTGTGACTACCGGTAAGTCCACCCTGACGCAGAGTGGCATTTCCCACATCGGCGGGGGTTTGAACGGCCGGAATCCGTACGTGTGTGCGCCGACACCGGCCGTCCCGCCGCTCCCTCCGCTCACGCCCGCGCGTCGCGCAACTCCAGGGTGCAGCACTTGGCGCCGCCTCCGGCCTTGCGCAGCTCGTCGAGTTCGACGGGGTGGACGGTGTAGCCGAGCCCGCGGAGCCGGTCGGCGAGCGCGGTCGCCTCGGCCGCGATGACCACGTCGCCGCCGGAGCACACGGCGTTGAGGCCGAGTACGGCGGCGTCCTCCTCGGTCGCGATGAGCGCGTCCGGGTAGAGCGAGCGCAGGACCCGCTGGCTGCCCGCGGAGAAGGCGCCGGGATAGTAGGCGATCCGGTCGCCGGAGAGCGCGAACAGCGCGGTGTCCAGATGGTAGAAGCGCGGGTCGACCAGTTGCAGAGTGATGACCGGCCGATCCAGGAAGCGCTCGGCCTCCAGGTGCGCGGCGGCCTCGGTGCGAAAGCCCGTGGCGGCCAGGACCACGTCGTCCAGGGTGATGAAGTCGCCCTCGCCCTCGTTGACGTGCTTGGGCTCGCGGGTGTCGGTGTAGCCCGCGGCGCGGAACCAGTCGAGGTAGGCGGGGCCCTCCGGGGTGCGTTCGGCGCTGGCGAACCGCGCTCCGTACACCCGGCCGTCCACGACCAGGGCGCCGTTGGCGGCGAAGACCATGTCGGGCAGCCCCTCGATGGGCGCGATCTCGCTGACCCGGTGCCCCAGGTCCCGGTAGAGGTCGCGCAGCGCCTCCCACTGGCGGATCGCGCGGTCGCGGTCGACCCCGGCGGCGGGGTCCATCCAGGGGTTGATCGCGTACTCGACGGCGAAGTACGTGGGACGGCACATCAGGTAGTGCCGCGCAGTCGGCGATCCGACCGGTCGCGCCATGGAACCTCCCGGTGTCGCGCACCGGGGCCGCGCGGCCCCGGTGCTGCCTGTCCCGACCCTGGTCGGGCGGACGAAGGGGAGATACCCGGCGTGGGGGAAGCCCAATATAGGCACTTCCACAAACTCGTACCCGGGGGGAGACGCGGACCGCGGCGCCCCGTGCGGACGCCGCGCCCGCCCCAACCCCCTCTGCCGACCGACCAGACGGTATTGCTACTGTCGCGGCAGTCCGTGATTGGAGCCCTGCATGAGTACCACCGTCAAGGCCGCCGTCTTCACCGAGACCGGAGCCCCGCCGAGCATCCGCGACCTGGTCCTGCCCGACCCCGGCCCGGGGGAGGTCCGGGTGCGCGTCGCCGCGGCCGGGGTGTGCCACTCCGACCTGTCCCTGTCCAACGGCACCCTGCCCCAGCCCTGGCCCGCCGTGCTCGGCCACGAGGGCGCGGGCACCGTCGAGGCGCTCGGCGAGGGGGTGACCGGGGTGGCTCCGGGGCAGCAGGTGATCCTCAACTGGGCGCCGCCGTGCCGGGAGTGCTGGTTCTGCGGGCAGGGCGAGCCGCACCTGTGCGAACACGCCCTGGACCGGGCCGGGCGCCCCCACGCCGAGCTCACCGACGGCACCCCGGTCTACCCCGGGCTGGGCACGGGAGCCTTCGCCGAGGCCACCGTCGTCCCCGCCGACGCCGTGGTTCCGCTGCCCGACGGCATCGACCCGGCCGTCGCCGCCGTGCTGGGCTGCGCGGTGCTCACCGGGTGGGGCGCGGTGGCCAACTCGGCGCGGGTGCGCCGGGGCCAGTCGGCGGTGGTCCTGGGCCTGGGCGGCGTGGGGCTGTCGGTCCTGCAGGCGGCGCGCCTGGCGGGGGCCGACCCGCTGATCGCGGTGGACGCCTCCCCCGCCAAGGAGGAGCTGGCCCGCGCCCTGGGCGCGACCGACTTCCTGGTGGCCGACGACTCCCTGACCAAGGCCGTGCGCGGTCTGACCGGGGGGCGGGGCGCCGACCACGCCTTCGAGGTGGTCGGTTCGGCGAGGGTGGTGCGCTCGGCGTGGAACGCCACCCGGCGCGGGGGGACCGTCACCGTGGTGGGCGTCGGTTCGCGCGACGACGAGGTGTCGTTCAACGCTCTGGAGCTGTTCCACCAGGCCAGGACGTTGCGCGGGTGCGTGTACGGGTCCAGCGACCCCGCCCGTGACATCTCCGTGCTGGCCGAGCTGGTGCGCTCGGACCGGCTGGACCTGGCCTCGATGGTCACCGACGAGATCCCGCTGTCCGGGGTGCCCGCGGCCTTCGAGCGGATGCGTCAGGGCCGGGGCGGCAGGTCGCTGGTGCGGTTCGGCGCCTGAGGGTTCAGGCGCGCTTCTCCGGGATCCCGGTGCCGTCGTCCGGTCGCCACGTCATGACCGGTTCGGCGGCGGCCGGTTCACCGTCGTCGGGGCGCCGGTAGGGCGTGGCCGCGAGCGACGCGGCGAGGACCACACCCCACACCAGGAGGGGGGTGACCAGGGATCCGACGAAGACGAACAGATACCACCCCGTGGCGATCGCCCCCACGAGGGCCGCGGTTCCGGCGCCGCGCCAACCCGTGCCGAACCCGCGCCACAGGGTCAGCAGGAAGACGAACACGAGCGCGTCCCAGGCCCAGAACCCGAAGCCGTTCATGAGGAGAGGGACGACGACCCAGTGGACGCTGACCGACCAACCCAGGAGCCAGGTCAGGGAGGACGGCACGATCGCCCTCCGCTCCGCGGCGTTCCGCGGGAGGAGGACGATGTTCCGACGCGGAATCCTCGACTGGACGTTCGCGGGAAGGGTCCCGCCCAGGCGCCGCCACAGCACCCAGGACCGGGGGACCGCCGGAACGACGATCAGGGCCAGGAACGCGGCCGTGGACAGGGCGACGCTCAGCAGGCCCGGACGGTCGGCGAACCCGTGGAAGACGGGCAGGGCCAGTCCGATGTCGGCCGGGGTCACCGCCGAGGCGGTTCCGACGAACAGCATGCCCGCGAACACCTCCCCCAGGGACCACCACGCGGTGGCGCGGTGCAGGCGGATCAGGGGTGAGCGCCCCGCCGGAGGGACCGGCCTCCGGATCGCGGCGTACAGGGGGCGGAAGAGGAGGGGCTGGGCGATCAGGCACACGATCAGCGCGAGGCCGATCGCCGTGGCGACCGGACCGGGCTCGAAGGTCGGGGGATGGAAGTACACGGGGATTCCTTGCGAACGGGGGATGCGGTCGGAACGACCAGGGGAAACGTTCCGACCGGACAAACCCGAACATCGTTCCACGAACCCGGGCGCCTGTCACACACTGACAAATCCTGTGGCGTGGGACACACACCTCCCTTGTCAGGGCGGACTCCCCCGGGCACAGTCGTCGTCATCGTGCCCGACCGTCGAGGGGAAGTGTCCGGATGAGCAGTGGAGCCGAGCAGGCCGACGTGATCGTGGTCGGGGCGGGGCTGGCCGGGCTGGTCGCGACCGCCGAGCTGGCCGACGCGGGCAAACGGGTGCTCCTGGTCGACCAGGAGCCCGAGGCGTCCCTGGGCGGTCAGGCGCACTGGTCGTTCGGCGGGCTGTTCTTCGTCGACTCCCCCGAGCAGCGCCGCATGGGAATCCGCGACTCCAAGGAGCTGGCCCTGCAGGACTGGATGGGCACGGCCGCCTTCGACCGCCCCGAGGACGCGTGGCCGCGCCGGTGGGCGGAGGCCTACGTGGACTTCGCCGCCGGGGAGAAGCGCGCGTGGCTGCACGCGCAGGGGCTGCGGATCTTCCCGCTGGTGGGGTGGGCCGAACGCGGCGGCCACCTGGCCGGGGGGCACGGCAACTCGGTGCCCCGCTTCCACATCACGTGGGGCACCGGCCCGGGGGTCGTGGCCCCCTTCGAGCGCCGGGTGCGCGCGGCCGTCGAGCGCGGTCTGGTCTCGCTGCGCTTCCGCCACCGGGTGGACGAACTGGTGGTCACGGGCGGCACCGTCACGGGGGTGCGCGGGTCCGTCCTGGCGCCCAGCGACGCCCCGCGCGGCACGGCCAGCAACCGGCAGGTGGTCGGCGACTTCGAGCTGGGCGCGCAGGCGGTGATCGTCACCTCCGGGGGGATCGGCGCCAACCACGACCTGGTGCGCAGGAACTGGCCCGAGCGGCTGGGAGCCCCGCCCGAGCACATGCTCTCGGGGGTCCCCGAGCACGTGGACGGGCGCATGCTCGCCGTCACCGAGAAGGCCGGTGGACGGATCGTCAACCCCGACCGGATGTGGCACTACACCGAGGGCATCCAGAACTGGGACCCGATCTGGGCGCGGCACGGGATCCGGATCCTGCCGGGGCCGTCGTCGCTGTGGCTGGACGCGACCGGTCGTCGGATGCCCGCGCCGTGCTTTCCGGGGTTCGACACCCTGGGCACGCTGGAGCACATCATGGGCAGCGGGCACGAGTACACGTGGTTCGTGCTCTCGCAGAGGATCATCGAGAAGGAGTTCGGGCTGTCGGGGTCGGAGCAGAACCCGGACCTGACCGGCAAGAGCCTCAAGCTCGTGCTCCAGCGGGTGCTGCCCGGCGCGCCGGGTCCGGTGGAGGCGTTCAAGCGGCACGGCGCCGACTTCGTGGTGGCCGACCGGCTCCCGGAACTCATCGGGAAGATGCGGGAGCTGGCGGGTGACGGGGTGCTCGACGCCGACACCGTCACGCGCGAGGTGGTCGCCCGCGACCGGGAGATGGTCAACCCCTTCACCAAGGACCTGCAGGTGATGACCATCCACGGCGCGCGGGCGTACCGGGGCGACAGGATCGCGCGGGTGGCCGCGCCGCACCAGATCCTGGACCCCAAGGCGGGCCCGCTGATCGCGGTGCGGCTGCACATCCTCACCCGCAAGACGCTGGGCGGGCTGCACACGGACCTGGACGCCCGGGTGCTGCGGGCCGACGGCGCCCCGCTGCCGGGGGTGTACGCGGCGGGCGAGGTCGCCGGGTTCGGCGGGGGCGGTGTGCACGGTTACCGGGCGTTGGAGGGCACCTTCCTGGGCGGATGCCTCTTCTCCGGCCGCACGGCGGGACGGGCGGCGGCCGCCGCGTTGGGGTAGCGGACGGGCGACCCGGTTGCGGACCCGCGGTCGGAGACGAAGAGGAAGGCCACTTATTCACGAATTTCGTGATTCCCACCCGCGCTACGGACAGTCACGGAATGCTGGTCTTCATGAACCCGAGGAGGCATCATGAGTGTCATGGCTACCGGCAAGACGGACCTGGGTCCACCCCCGCTCACCGTGGACGATCTGAAGAACACACCGGACGACGGGCGGCGGTACGAACTGGTCGACGGGCGGCTTGACGTGTCACCCGCACCGATCTTCGTGCACAGCCGTGTGGAGTCCCGGCTGACCATCCACCTTGGAGTTGTCGCTCCCCTGGAGTTCGAGGTCATATCGACACCGGGCATCAACTTCAACGCCGACCGTACCCACCACCGGATCCCCGACGTCGCGGTGATCCGAGCGGACGTCGCGGAGAGCCCGTACCTGACCAAACCCCCGCTGCTGGCGGTGGAGGTCGTCTCCCCCGAGAGCGCCATCCGCGACCACCACACCAAGCGGCAGGAGTACGAGGAGTTCGGCATCCCCTCGTACTGGATCATCAACCCGGACCCCGCTCTGCCGAGCATCACCGAGCTCCGTCTGGAGGACGGCGGGTACCGGGAGGTGGCCACCGTCACGGGTGAGAACGTCCTCAAGACCGACGCGCCCTTCCCCCTGAGCGTCGTCCCCCACTGGCTCGTCGCCCCCGGCGGCGGTTGGAAGAGGCACATCGGCGGATCCGACGAGGCCACCGGATAGGCGCCTTTGACGGAGCCGGGCTCCCCGAAGGGGGCACCCGGCTCCCTGGCTACGCCGCCCCGGTGTCGGCGCCGACGAGGCGTGCCGACTATCGTGCCCCTGACCGTCAACACGGGGCCACGGACACCGGCAACGGCGCCGAGGGTTCCGGCCTCACCACGGACAGGGAACCCAGGAGGCGGCCAGTCATGTTCCAGAAGATCCTCGTGGCCAACCGAGGAGAGATCGCGATCCGCGCGCTGCGCGCGGGCAACGAGCTGCGTGCGAGGACCGTCGCGGTCTTCCCGCACGAGGACCGCAACTCACTGCACCGGCTCAAGGCCGACGAGGCCTACCAGATCGGGGAGCCGGGCCACCCCGTGCGGGCGTACCTGTCCGTCGAGGAGATCGTGCGGACCGCCCTGGAGTCGGGCGCGGACGCCGTCTACCCCGGGTACGGTTTCCTGTCCGAGAACCCCGAACTGGCCAGGGCGTGCGCCGAGGCGGGCATCACGTTCGTCGGGCCTCCCACCGACGTGCTGGAGCTGACCGGCAACAAGGCCTCCGCGGTGGCGGCGGCCAGGGCCGCGGGCGTGCCGGTGCTGGGCTCCTCCGAACCCTCCACCGACGTGGACGCCCTGGTGGCCGCCTCGGAGGAGATCGGCTTTCCGCTGTTCGTCAAGGCCGTCGCCGGAGGCGGCGGCCGGGGGATGCGCCGGGTCGACGACCCGGGGGCGCTGCGCGAGGCCGTGGAGGCCGCCATGCGCGAGGCGGGCGCGGCCTTCGACGACCCCACGGTGTTCCTGGAGCGGGCCGTGGTGGAGCCCCGCCACATCGAGGTGCAGATCCTGGCCGACGGCCAGGGGAACGTCATCCACCTCTTCGAGCGCGACTGCTCGGTCCAGCGGCGCCACCAGAAGGTCGTGGAACTGGCCCCCGCCCCCAACCTCGACCCGGAGCTGCGCGAGCGGATGTGCCAGGACGCGGTGCGCTTCGCCCGCACCATCGGCTACCGCAACGCGGGCACCGTCGAGTTCCTGGTGGACCGGGACGGACGCCACGTCTTCATCGAGATGAACCCGCGCATCCAGGTCGAACACACCGTGACCGAGGAGGTCACCGACGTCGACCTGGTCCAGGCGCAGCTGCGCATCGCGTCCGGGGAGACCCTGGACGACCTGGGGTTGAGCCAGGACTCGATCACCGTGCGCGGGGCCGCGCTCCAGTGCCGGATCACCACCGAGGACCCCGCCAACGGCTTCCGTCCGGACACCGGGACCATCAGCGCCTACCGCTCCCCCGGCGGCTCCGGCATCCGGCTGGACGGCGGCACCGCCGCGGCGGGCACCGAGGTCAGCGCCTACTTCGACTCCCTGCTGGTGAAGCTGAGCTGCCGGGGGCGGGACCTGGCCACGGCGATCAGCCGGGCCCGCCGCGCGGTGGCCGAGTTCCGCATCCGCGGCATCGCCACCAACATCCCCTTCCTCCAGGCGGTCCTGGACGACCCGGACTTCCAGCAGGGCCGGGTCACCACCTCGTTCATCGAGGAGCGGCCCCACCTGCTCACCGCCCGCCCCTCCGCCGACCGCGGCACGCGCCTGTTGACCTACCTGGCCGACGTGACGGTGAACAAGCCGCACGGGGAGCGTCCGCACCTGGTCGACCCCGTCACCAAGCTGCCCGCGATCGGTGAGGACGGGCCGCGTCCCGGCTCCAGGCAGCGGTTGGCGGAACTGGGCCCGGAGGGGTTCGCGCGCTGGCTGCGCGAGTCCGACACCCTGGCGGTCACCGACACCACCTTCCGTGACGCGCACCAGTCGCTGCTGGCCACGCGGGTGCGGACGAAGGACCTGCTCGCCGTGGCGCCCACGGTGGCCGACACCCTGCCCGGGTTGCTGTCCCTGGAGTGCTGGGGCGGCGCCACCTACGACGTGGCCCTGCGGTTCCTGGCCGAGGACCCGTGGGAGCGGTTGGCGGCGCTGCGCGAGGCGGTGCCCAACATCTGCCTCCAGATGCTCCTGCGCGGTCGCAACACCGTGGGGTACACCCCCTACCCCACCGAGGTGACCTCGGCGTTCGTCCAGGAGGCCGCGGCGACGGGCGTGGACGTGTTCCGCGTGTTCGACGCGCTCAACGACGTGGAGCAGATGCGTCCGGCGATCGACGCGGTCCGCGAGACCGGGACCGGGGTGGCGGAGGTCGCGCTGTGCTACACCTCGGACCTGTCCGACCCGAACGAGCGGCTGTACACGCTGGACTACTACCTGTCCCTGGCCGAGCGCATCGTGGCCGCGGGCGCCCATGTGCTGGCGATCAAGGACATGGCGGGCCTGCTGCGCGCGCCCGCGGCCGCGAAGCTGGTGGCGGCGCTGCGCCGGGAGTTCGACCTGCCCGTGCACGTCCACACGCACGACACCGCCGGCGGGCAGCTGGCGACCTACCTCGCGGCGGTGAACGCGGGCGCGGACGCGGTGGACGGCGCGGTGGCCTCCATGTCGGGGACGACGTCGCAGCCGTCGCTGTCGGCGATCGTGGCCGCCTTCGACCACTCCGAGCGTCCGACCGGGCTGAGCCTGGAGGCGGTGAACGCCCTGGAACCGTACTGGGAGGCCGTGCGCCGGGTGTACGCGCCCTTCGAGGCGGGTCTGGCCTCGCCCACGGGCCGTGTCTACCACCACGAGATCCCGGGCGGGCAGCTGTCCAACCTGCGCACGCAGGCCGTCGCCCTGGGGCTGGGCGACCGGTTCGAGGACATCGAGGCGATGTACGCCGCCGCCGACCGGATGCTGGGCCGGTTGGTCAAGGTGACGCCGTCGTCGAAGGTGGTGGGCGACCTCGCCCTGCACCTGGTCGGCGCGGGGGTCGCGCCCGAGGACTTCGAGAAGGACCCGGGCCGGTTCGACGTGCCCGACTCGGTGGTCGGTTTCCTGCGGGGCGAGCTGGGGGTGCCGCCCGGCGAGTGGCCCGAGCCGTTCCGCACCAAGGCCCTGGCGGGGCGGGGCGGGGCCCGGCGGACCGAGGAGCTGACGGCGCAGGACCGCGCCGGGCTGGCCGAGGACCGCCGCGCCACCCTGAACCGCCTGCTCTTCCCCGGTCCCACCCGGGAGTTCCAGGCGCACCGCTCCGCCTACGGCGACACGAGCGTGCTCTCCAGTCCGGACTTCTTCTACGGGCTGCGCGAGGGCGAGGAGCACGTGGTGGACCTGGAGCCGGGTGTGCGGCTGCTCATCGGCCTGGAGGCGGTCAGCGAGGCCGACGAGCGCGGGGTGCGCACGGTGATGACCACCCTCAACGACCAGCTCCGCCCTCTCCAGGTCCGCGACCGTTCGCAGGCGTCCGTCCTGCGCGAGGCGGAGAAGGCGGACCGGAGCGACCCCGGGCACGTGGCCGCGCCCTTCGCCGGTGTGGTCACGCTGACCGTGGCGCGAGGGGAGCGGGTGGCGGCCGGTGACACGGTCGCCACCATCGAGGCGATGAAGATGGAGGCGTCCATCACCGCTCCGAGGGCGGGGACCGTGTCCCGGATCGCGATCGACGACGTCCAGCGGGTGGAGGGCGGCGACCTGATCCTGAGCGTGGACTGATCCGCCGACGCCGCCGACGGAGCCGGGCGCCCCGCGCGGGGCGCCCGGCTCCGTCGTCACTCCTCGTCCTCCCCCTCGGGTCTGGCTCTGCGGGGTCGGCCGCGCCGGGGGATGTCGCGTGCCTCCTTGGGCATGCGCCCGGCGTCGTCGAGCGCGCGACGCAGTAGGAACTCGATCTGGGCGTTGGTGCTGCGCAGCTCCTGCCCGGCCCAGCGCGCGAGTGCGTCGTGGACCGCCGGGTCGAGCCGCAGCAGCACCTTCTTTCGCTCGGGCACGGCCACCTCGCCGGGTTACTGGTACAGGGTCCCGGTGTTGACGACGGGGTTGGTGGGACGGTCGGAGCACAGCACCACGAGCAGGTTGCTGACCATGGCCGCCTTGCGCTCCTCGTCCAGTTCCACGACCCGCTGTTCGGACAGGCGTTCCAGCGCGCGGTCGACCATGCCGACGGCGCCCTCGACGATCTCCCGGCGGGCGGCGATCATCGCCCCGGCCTGTTGGCGCTGGAGCATGGCCTGGGCGATCTCCGGAGCGTAGGCCAGGTGGGTGAACCGGGACTCCACGATGGTCACCCCGGCGGCCTCGACCCGTTCGGACACCTCCTTGGACAGCTGTTCGGTGATGAGGTCGGCGTTGTCGCGCAGGGAGGGAACCCCGTCGGCGTCGTAGGAGTCGTAGGGGTGGCGGCCCGCGATGTGGCGGACCGCGGCCTCGGTCTGGGTGGAGACGAACTGGACGAAGTCGTCCACCTCGAAGGTCGCCCGTGCGGTGTCCTCGACCTGCCAGACCACGACGGCGGCGATCTCGATGGGGCTGCCGGAGGCGTCGTTGACCTTGATGACGGAGGTCTCGTGGTTGCGGATGCGTGTGGAGATGGTGCCGCGCAGCGTGAAGGGGTTGACCCAGCGCAGCCCGTCGGTGCGGACGGTGCCCACGTAGCGGCCGAACAGCTGCACCACGCGCGCCTCGTTGGGCGAGACCATGGTCAGCCCCAGGGACAGCCCCGCCCCCGCCAGGGCGAGGGCCGCGCCGACGGCCACCAGGGCCGGGGGCAGGCCGAACAGGGTCAGGGCCGCGACCACGGCCCCCGCCAGGACGAGGAGGCCGCTGACGGCCGCCATCGGCAGGCCGTTCCCGCTGCGGGCCTCGTACTCGCGGTACTGGGGTGTGGGGCGCGGGGCTCCGGTGGGTTGGTTCATGTCGTCGTCTCTCCTCCAGGCGATGACTCCAGCATAGCATTGTGATATCACTTTTTATGGACAGGGCCGTTCGGCCCCCGACTGAGAGGAGATGCGGACGCGATGAGCAGCGACGCTCCGCGGTTGCGCCCACCCCACCACCGTGTCGACCGCCGCGCCGTCTGGTGGTGGACCACCCGGTCGCTGGCGACCACCGTGGTCCTCACGGTCGTGCCCGTGGTCCCGGCCCTGATCTGGGCGCCGCCGCGCCCGTGGTTCCTGCTCGCGGCCGCGGTCATCGGCGGTCTCGGGCTGCTGATCACGGTGGTCATGCCGCAGTGGCGGTACCGCGTCCACCGATGGGAGGTCACCGACACCGCCGTCTACACCTCCAGCGGGTGGATCTGGCAGGAGTGGCGGGTGGCGCCGATGTCGCGGATCCAGACCGTGGACACCGCCCGCGGCCCCCTCCAGCGCGCGTTCGGCCTGTCCAGCGTGACCGTGACGACCGCGTCGGCCGCCGGACCCATCGAGATCGCCGGGCTGGACCACACCGTGGCCACCGAGGTGGCCGAGCGGCTGACCGAGACCACCCAGGCGACCCCGGGAGACGCGACATGACCTCCCCCGACGACCTTCCCCCGCGGGCCCCGGACGGCCCCGCCGACACCCGCGCCCCCGCCGACGCCGAGGTCCCCTGGCAGCGGCTCCACCCGCTGTCGGTGTGGGCCGGCGCCGCGGCGACCGGAGCCGCCCTCGTCCCCGCCGCGATCGTGGGCACGATCGTGCTCGTCGTGATGGGCCAGTACCCGTGGGCGTTCCTCCCCCTGCCCGGGGCGATCGCCTTCCTGACCCTGGTGACCTACCTCGACCTGATGCGGCTGCGCGCCACCCGGTACCGGGTCACCGACGAGCGCATGGAGGTGCGGTCGGGGATCGTCGCCAAGTCCTACCGGTCCATCCCCCGCGAACGGGTGCGCAGCGTGGACGTGGCCGCCCCGCTGTTCGTGCGGCTGTTCGGGCTGTGCTCGGTGACGGTCGGCACCGGGGAGAAGGTCGGCGCCGGCGGTTCCGACCAGCTCCAGCTCGTCTACGTCACCGCCGCCCAGGGCGAGGACCTGCGACGGGACCTGTTGAACCGGCGGGGCGCGCGGCGGACCGGCCCCGAGGCGGCCACCGACGCCGCCGGGCCGACCGGGGACGCTCGGACGGAGGAGGCCGCCGGGGAGGTCGAGCTCGCCCGACTCGTGCCCGCGTGGCTGGCCTACGCCCCGGCGACCGCCGCCACCCTGGGCGTCGGCCTCGGTGCGATCGCCGCCCTGCTGGGGCTCAACTCCCAGACCGGCGGCGTGGGCTGGGACTGGGTCTCCGGTCGGCTGGGGCTGCCGACGCCCGAGGAGATGTCCTCGTTCGTGATGGCGCGGCTGCTGGCGGTGGTCCCCCTCTCGCTCCTGGCCCTGCTGGTGTCGGGGGTGGTGGTCCTGACCCTGGCCGCGGTGGAGACCTGGTGGAACTACCGGCTCACCCGCGAACCCGACGGCACCGTGCGGCTGCGCCGGGGGCTGTTGACGAGTGTGTCGCTGTCGGTGGAGGAGCGGCGCCTCAACGGCGTCACCCTGCACGAGCCGTTCGTGCTGCGCTCGGTGGGCGGCGCGGACGTACGGGCCGTGGCGACCGGCCTGTCCGCCGCCGACGAGAAGAAGACCAGCGCGAAGAGCCGCCTGTCCCCCGGCATGCCCGTGGCCCGGGCGCGGGCGCTGGCCGCCGCGCTCATGCGCGAGGAGGACTCGCCGCTGGACGTGCCGCTGACCGCCCACCCCCGGTCGGCGCTGCGCCGCCGGTTCACCCGGGCCGGGGTCGCCACGGTGCTCGGTGCGTCGGCCGCGGCGGCGCTGGCCTGGGCGCACGGTCTGGCCAACGAGACGTGGTGGGAGCACGCGATCCGCGCCGAACAGGAGTTCGCTCCGATCCCCCTGGCCACCCCGGTGCTGCGGACCACGCCGGCCTGGGGTTGGGCCGTGCTGGCGGTGGCGTTCGGGGTGGCGGCGTTCTGGTACGCGCTGGGCTCCTACCGGGGGCTGGGCCACGGCCTGCACCCGCGCTACCTGGTGGTGCGTCAGGGCATGGCGGCCCGCGACACCGTGACCCTGGAGCGGTCGGCGGTGATCGGATGGCGGATCACGCGGTCGCCGTTCCAGCGGTGGGCGGGTCTGGCCGACGTGGCGGCGACCACGGCCGCGGGTTCGGGGATGTACGCGGCCACGGACGTCGGTCTGGGCCAGGGACTGGCGTGGGCCGACGCGGCGGTCCCGGGGCTGCTGGAGCCCTTCCTCGTGCGGGAGGGCGAGGAGGCGGACGGCCGTGCTCCGGAGAGCCGGGAGCCGGAGGGGGGCGGGTCGAGGGATCGGTGAGCGAGGGGGCTCCGGCCCCGGTCAGGGGGTCCCGGTGACCGGCCCTCCCGGGACCGGGGCGCCGTCCACCCGCAACCCGCTGGTGTGGGTCAGGGCCATCTCCACCAGCGGGTAGATCTCCAGCACCCGGTCCATGCCGAGCGCGTCGAGCACACGCGCGGCGATCGGGGAGGGTTCGGCCAGGACCATGTGGCGGCCCTCGCGGGTGAGGACCCGGTAGACCGACAGCAGGGCGCGCAGCCCGCTGGCGTCGAAGAAGTCCAGGCCGGACATGTCCACGACGAGGCAGTCGCACCGTGAGTCGTGGACGGCCCGCAGCAGTCGGTCGCGCATGCGGCCGGCGGTGGCGAGGTCGATTTCACCGTGGACGGGGACCACCGTCACTCCCGTGCAGGGAAAACGTTCCTGGGCAGAGAACCGGGCATCACTCGCCACTCGGGCCACCTCTCACCGGGCGTAACCTATCCACTACGCGACCGCGTACGAGATCGTAACCTCTCCAGGGAGGCCGTGGGAGGCTTTTCGCGAGAAAAACCCGGGAAATCTCGTCAACGGCGGTTCAGGACCCCGTACACACCTCTCTCGGACACTCCCGGACCCCCACCCGCACCGTGCTTTCCGTCCGCCGGTGCGGTAGAAGCGGTACTGCACACGTGCGCCCCGCCCGGCGGGTCCGGGCGCGGGTCCGTCACGACGAGAGCGAAGGGAGGGAGCGGCGTCCGCGTCCCCGACCGTGCCCGGGGAGCTCCGCCGCGCACCCCATGACCGAGACCGCAGACACCCAGCCCGGCTGGTTCTCCTCCGAGGAGCTGGAGAGCATCCGCGGCCGTATGCCCGTGCTCTACGTCCAGGCCGTCCCCGTGCGCGTGGACGAGGCCGGGGCGGTGACCCATCTCGGCCTGCTCATGCGGGCGGCCCCGGACGGCACCTTCAGCCGGTCGGTCGTCTCGGGCCGCGTGCTCTACCACGAACGCGTGCGCGACGCGCTGCTGCGCCACCTGGAGAAGGACCTGGGCCCGGTCGCGCTCCCGCGCATCCCCACCTCGCCCCAGCCCTTCACGGTCGCCGAGTACTTCCCCACCCCGGGAATCACGCCGTTCCACGACCCCCGCCAGCACGCCGTCGCGATGGCCTACATCGTCCCGGTGTCCGGCGACTGCCAGCCGCGTCAGGACGCCCTGGACCTGGTGTGGCTGACGCCCGAGGAGGCGACCAGCCCGCTGGTGCACGAGGAGATGGCGGGCGGCGAGGGGGTGCTGGTACGCCAGGCCCTGGCACACGTGGGCCACGCGCCCTGACCGTCCGCCGGTCCCGCGGGGCGCGCCCCGCGGGACCGGCATAGGCTCGGGCCATGTCCGACACCGTGGTCACCGACGCCCTCGCCCTCATCCCCGCCTCCCGGGACGGCCGCGGGGGCCGCGCCGTGCTGGGGCTGGCGGGCGCCCCCGCCGCCGGGAAGTCGACGCTCGCCCGCCACCTGGTGGCCGAGATCAACGACCGCACGGCGCCCGGGACGGCCGGATACCTGCCCCTGGACGGCTTCCACCTGTCCAACGCCCAGCTCGACCGCCTCGGTCGCCGCCACCGCAAGGGCGCGCCGGACACCTTCGACGCCCACGGATACGTGGCGCTGGTGCGCCGCCTGCTGGAGGAGACCGACCACCCCGTCTACGTGCCCGACTACGACCGCGACCTGCACGAGCCGGTCGCGGCCCGGCACGTGATCGAACCGCACACCCGCCTGGTCGTCACCGAGGGCAACTACCTCGCCAACGACGAGGTCCCCTGGTCCGGTGCGCGCGCCCTGTTCGCCGAGCTGTGGTACGTGGAGGCGCCCGACGAGGTGCGGGAGCTGCGGCTGCACCGCCGCCAACGCGCGGGCGGCCTGACCGACGAGGCCGCCCGCGACTGGGTCGAGCGCAGCGACCGCCCCAACGGTGAGCTGGTCAAACGCTTCCAGCGGAACTGCACCCGCGTGGTGCGCGGGGACGCCCTCCGGAGCCGCTGAGCTCCAAGACCCCCGGGTGCGCCCTTGACCCGGGGGCCCGCGCGCCCTAGTTTGGTCATATGACCAAGGCGAACGACCAACCAGCAGAACCACCGTCCGTCACCTCCGCGGAACGGGGCCGCAGCAGCCGTGCCAAGCTGCTCGCCGCCGCCGTGGAGCTCATCCCCGAGGTGGGCTGGAACGCGGTCACCACCCGGCTCGTGGCCGCCCGGGCCCAGGTCCGGCCGGGGCTGGTGCACTACCACTTCGACTCCTTGGAGGCCCTGCTGCGCGCCGCCGTCGAATCGACGCTGACCGAGGTGCTCGACGGCCCCCTGGACGCGATGAAGGCCGCCGAGGACCCCGTGGAGGGGGTGATGGCCACGCTGCGGTCCGTGAACGCCTACTCCGGCGACGACCCCGCCTCCATCCTGTTCGCGGAGGCATACCTGGCCGCCACCCGCGACCCCGAGCTGCACGCGACCATGTCACGCGTCCTGCTGGACGTGCGGTCGGCGATCACCGCGTGGCTGACCGGGCACGGAACCCCCCACGCCGAGGCGGTCGCGGAACTGCTGTGCGCCTTCTTCGACGGCGTCGTGCTGCACCGGGCGCTGATCCCCGTCCCCGATCCGGAGTCCTACACCGAACCCCTGCGCCGCCTGCTCACGGCGCCCGACGCCCGGGAGGACACCCGATGAGGGCCATCATCGTCGGCGGAGGCATCGCCGGTCTGGCCACGGCGTGGTGGCTGCGGCGCGCGGGCTGGGAGACCACGGTGGTCGAACACCGGGCCGAGCGCCACGGGGGCCTCGACCCCGACGCGACCGCGACGGGGACGATCCCGGGCGGCTACGTCATCGACTTCTTCGGCCCCGGCTACGACTCGATCGAGGCCATGGGGCTGCGCGACCGGGTGCACGACCACGACCTGCGCCTGGAGGGGATCCAGTACCGGGCGACCAACGGCCGGCGCACCGTGCGCATGGGCACCGACGCCACCCGGCGGCTGGGCGGCGGGCGACTGGTCTCCCTGCTGCGCGGCGACCTGGAACTGACCCTGCGCGAGGCGCTGGGGTCCGACGCCGACGTGCGCCACGGGCTCAGCCTCACCCGCGTCGAGCAGGACCCCGACGGGGTGACGGTGGAACTGACCGACGGCACCGTGGAGCGGGCGGACCTGCTCGTGGGGGCCGACGGCACGCACTCGCGGGTGCGCGAGCTGGTGTTCGGGCCCAAGGAGCGGTTCCGCCGCTATCTGGGGGCGCACACCGCGGCGTTCCTGTTCGAGGATCCCGAGGTGGCCGACGCCCTGGGCCGCGAGCTGCACATGCTGGAGGCGCCCCGGGTCCAGGCGGGCGTGTACCGCCTGACCGAGACCACGGGGGCGACCTTCCTGTGCCACCTGGCGCCCGACGGTTCGCTTCCCGCGGACCCGCGCGCCCGGCTGCGCGAGGTCTACGCGGGCATGGGCTGGTACCTGCCGCGCCTGCTGGCGGCGTGTCCCCCGCGGCCGTTCTACGACGAGGTCGAGCAGATCGTCGTGCCCGCGTGGTCGCGTTCCCGGGTGGTGCTGGTCGGCGACGCCTGCCAGGCGGTGTCGCTGATGGCGGGCCAGGGCGCGAGCATGGCGGTGGCCGCCGCCGAGGTGCTGGGGCGGGAACTGGGCGCGGCGGGAACCTCCGGCGCCCGGATCGGGTCCGCCCTGTCCCGGTACGAGGAGCGGGTCAAACCCGTGATCGAGACCAAGCAGGCGGCCGGACGGCGGATGGCCCGGTGGTTCGTGCCCGCCTCCACGACCCGGATGCTGGTGCGCCGCCAACTGCTGCGCCTGGCGGCCACGCCCCTGGCCGACCGGGTGGCACGACCCTTCCTGGCCAGCCCGAAGCTGGCCCCGGACCGGCAGCGCGCCTGAACCGACCCGGCGCGGGGAGCGTCCACGAGGGTGGGGAGGACCGGTGCTCCGGGCGACGGACACCGGCCCCCGCCGTCAACGCCCGTGCCCCCAGTTGAGGAGAAACATGACGTCGCGCCCCCTGACCGCCCCCGCCGCGCGTTCCACCGCACGACGCCCGGCCGTCGCCGCAGCCGCGGCCGTGGCCGGTGCGCTGGTCCTCGTGACCGGCGGCTGCCAGTTCCTCCCGGGCAGCGGTCCGGGCACGGGACCGGATCCCGGCGCCGCGTCCGAGAGCCCCGTCCCGGGCGGAACCGCGGAGGAGCCCGACCCCGCGGACGCGACGGGCAGTGTGGCCGCCGCGGCGGAGAGGGTCGAGGCGGCCGACAGCTACGACATCCGCGTCGTGCTCACCCACGAGAGCGGTGACCCCTTCCGATCCCTGGGCGGCGGCTACGCGTACACGAGCACCCCGGAGGAGACCGTGCGCACCAACCTCGGCGGTGACGGCGCCGTGTCCGCCGTCTACCACGCCAACGCGCGGCGGACGCTCCTCGCCTACGGTGACGACCTCCACGCGGTGGTCGACCAGCCCACCCCGGCGGACCGGTACAACACCGACTTCGCCGTGGGTTCAGCCCTGCTCCGGCAGATCCTCGACAGCTCCGCCGACCTGACCCACGACGGGGAGGAGGCGGTCGAGGTCCAGTACACCGACCGCTCCGCCGAGGGGTCCTACGAGACGGTGCAGGAGACCGTCCCCGCCCAGCGCTACAGCGGAACCTTCACCGCCTCGGTCACGGACTTCACCGACCGGGGCGCCGGGCTGGCGCTGGAGCTGTCCGAGTACCCGGACTCGCCGTTCACCCTGTGGATCGGCGAGGACGGATACCCGGTCAAGCTGGAGCACACCAGCGGCGAGTACGCCCGTACGCACACCTTCGCGGAGTTCGACGGCCCCGTCGAGGTGGACTTCCCCGCGCCCGGCGACCCCGTCACGGGCTGACGGGTTCCCCGACGGTCCCGGCGCCGCGCTTCGCGGTGCGCCGGGCCATCCGGCGCAGCAGGGCGAGGTTGATGTCGGCCGTGCGCGTGCTCCCGCACAGCCCCCCGTAGGCGCCCGCGACGATGAACTCCTTGTAGCGCGCGGCGACGCGCCCCCGGAGCACGAGCGGGCGGGGGCGGTCGTCGGCGGTGACGAACTGGATGACCCCGTCCCGGCGTCCCAGGCTCACGCACAGGTTGACGTAGCCGAAGGCGGCCCGTGCCGGTTCGCGTCCGCTGAGGCGGTCGAGGACGGCCTCCGCGGCCGTCCAGCCCATGGGCAGACCCGTGGCGCAGGACATCCGCATGACCCCGCCGCCCGGGTCCGATCCGTGCGCGGCGTCCCCCACCACGTACACGTCCGGGTGGGAGACCGAGCGCTGGGTGATGTCCACCAGGGCGCGGCCGTCCTCGTCGACGGTCAGTCCGGCCGCCCGCGCCAGGGGGGAGACGGAGAAGCCGACGGTCCAGGCCACGAGGTCGGCGGGGACGCGGGAACCGTCGGTCAGGCGGACACCGGTGGCCTCCACCTCGGCGACGCCGGTGTCCTCGCGGGCCGTCACGCCCAGGCGGTCGAACACGCGCAGCACGTGGGCGCGCGCCCTGTCGTTGGTGCCGGGGGCGACCCGTCCCCGGGTGAGCAGGTCGACGCGGACGCCGGGGTGGCTCTCGGCGATCTCGGTGGCCAGTTCGACCCCGGTGGCCCCGCCTCCGATCACGGCCAGGCGTGTGGGCCGGTCGGCGGCGAGACGGGCGGCGATGGCGCGGGCGCCGTCGAGCGTGGCGCAGGTGAGTGCGTGTTCGGTCGCGCCGGGGACGGGGAGGCGGCCCTCCGTGCTGCCCAGGGCGTACACGAGGGTGTCGTAGGTGAGGGTGCGGACCCGACCCTCCACGCGCACCGAGACCCGGCGGGCCTCCGGGTCGACGGCCTCGACCCACCCGACGACCAGGTCGATGCCCGTGCCCTCCAGCGGCTCCGACAGTGGATGCGTGCCCACGTCCCGCCCGGCGGCCACCTCGTGCAGGCGGACCCGCTCGACGAAGTCGGCGCTGGCGTTGACCAGGGTGACGTGGACCTCCGGTGCGCGCCTCCGCGCGTCGTGGGCGAGCTTGCGTGCCGCCGCGAGCCCGGCGTATCCGGCGCCGAGCACCAGGATGTCGTGTGCCATGGGGTCTCTCCCATCGGTTCGGTGGACCTTCACCCCTTCGGACGGGGCGTCGCGCCCGAACGTGACACGGCCGGGGCGCGACGCCGATCACCCCCGCCGCAGAGCCCGCCGCCCCCGGTCCCGCACAGTGCCCGGAACCACACCTTCCGCACCGTTTGGTTCGTGTGTGCGACGGGGTACGCGGTCAGTGGGACCTGCGCCGTCGCAGTCGTGGAGCCGCGCCTTCCGGCTCCGTCCGTCGAGGACGGCGTGGGAAGAGACGAAGGCACATCTCAGGGGGCTCGTGATGGATGGAACAAGCCGGAGCGGCGCGGGGTCCGGGGCACGGGAGACGGGGACCGCGTCGACCGCCCCACCCGAGCAGCGCCAGGGCGGCGGCGTCATGGAGGGCAGCGCCCGGTTGGACGAGGAGTCCGAACTCCTCGCCGGAGCCGACCTGGCCGAGGGTGACTCCAGGGCCAGCTTCACCGTCCTGGAGCGGGAGACCTGCCTCAACCTGCTGGCCTCACGCGGCATCGGGCGGGTGGCCTTCATGATCGAGGGGGACGCCGCGCCGACGGTCCTGCCGGTGAACTACCTGATGACGGGCGACACGATCGTGTTCCGCTCCACCCTGGCCGGAACGATCATGCGGCACGGGCGGGGCTATGCCTCGTTCCAGGTCGACCAGTTCGACGAGGACCGGCGCGAGGGGTGGAGCGTCCTGGCCTCGGGCCGCTGCCGCTGGGTCCGCGACCCCGGGGAGCTCTCCCGGCTCCCCCAGGGACGCATGCCCCAACCGTGGGCGGCCGGGCCGCGCGACGAGGTCCTCAAGATCATCCCGGCCAGGGTGACGGGTCGGCGGATCAGCAGGTCGTGAGGGCTGACGCCGCCCGGTCGACGGTGACCGGGCCGTGCGCCCGCCGCGCGGTGGGACCGGGTGGGCGCGTTCCGGCGCGTCCACCCCGCGCCGTCTTCGACGGGAGTTCGGTTCGTCCCGGTTCGGGGTATCCGAGGTGTCATGGGAGTGCAAAGCCCGTCTCATCCCCGGTGTGTTCCCACGGCCCCGGGTGACCCCCCGGACACGATCGGGGCGTGCGCGAGCGATCCCGAGCGGCCCTCGGCCGCAGTCCCCGCAACCGATCCGTCCCGCGGCCGCCCGCCCTGAGCACGCGCGGCCGACGCGTCCTGTTCGGCGCCGGAGCCGCCCTCTGCGCCGTCCTGTTCACCGTCTCCGGGACACCGACCACCCCGCGGGACGCCTTCGGGGCCCTGGCGGCCGTCCTCCCCCCGTCCGCGGCGCCCGCCGTCCCCGTGCCGGAGGGCGCGGACCGGCCCACACTCCAGGTGCTCTCCTCCCGGCCCGACACCGTCATGGGCGGCACGGCCCTGGTCCGGCTGGGCCTGCCGACCGGGACCGACCCGGACCGGGCCCGGCTGACGGTCGACGGCCGGGACGTCACCGACGCGCTCCGGGCGGTGTACGTGGACGGTGTCGGACCGGCGTTGGAGGGGGTGCTCACCGGTCTGCCCGAGGGCGGGAGCACGCTGGTGGCGTCGCTGTCCGGGCGCCGGGCGCGGACGCGGCTCGCGGTCACCAACCACCCGGCGCAGGGCCCGGTGTTCTCCGGTCCGCAGGAGAGGCCGTTCGTGTGCGACACCGACTCCTTCACGCTGCACGGCGGCGGTACCCTCGGCCCCGCCCTGGACGAGGACTGCTCCGCGCCGACCGTGGTCCGCCACATGTACCGCACCACCGGCGGCGCGTGGGCGGCGATGCCCGACCCCGGCCGCGTGCCCGACGACGCAGCCCGCACCACCACCTCCACCGGCGCGGAGGTCCCCTACACCGTGCGGGTGGAGACCGGGACCGCCAACCGCGCGATCTACGAGACGGCCGTGCTGTTCACCCCGGGGGCCGACGGTCCCGACCCCTGGCACGCGCCCGAGGGCTGGAACCGGCGCCTGGTCTACAAGTTCGGCGGCGGGTGCAAGGGCGGGTGGTACGTGCAGGGGTCGAGGACCGCCGGGGTCCTGGACCACGGCATGCTCTCCCGCGGGTACGCGGTGGCCTCGGCCACGCTCAACGTGTTCGGGTTCAACTGCAACGACCTGCTGGCCGCCGAGACGACGGCGGCGGTGCGGGAGCGGTTCGTCCTGGCCCACGGAGCCCCCGACCTGACCCTGGGGTGGGGGTCCTCCGGCGGCGCCTACCAGGCCCATCAGATCGCCGACAACTATCCGGGCCTGCTGGACGGCGTGGTGGTGTCGCAGAGTTTCCCCGACGTGCTCACCTCACTGGTCCCGGCGGCCGTGGACGCGCTCCTGCTCGACGCCTACGCCCGGAAGCACCCCCAGGCCCTGTCCCGCGACCAGCAGCTCGCGGTGTCGGGGTTCCCCTCCTGGCGGAGCATCGAACGGATGGCCCGGGAGGCGGTGCGGATCGACCCTGAGGGGACCTGCCGGGACCGGGTGCCCGACGACCTGCTCTACCATCCCGAGGACAACCCCCGGGGCGCCCGCTGCGAACTGTTCGCGCACACGGTCAACGTCTACGGTGCCGACCCGGACACCGGTCTGCCCCGGCGTCCGCTGGACAACGTCGGTGTGCAGTACGGGCTCGGGGCGCTGCTGGAGGGGGACATCGACGTCGACGAGTTCCTGCACCTGAACGAGCACATCGGCGGGGTCGACGCCGACGGGCGGGTGACGGCCGCGCGGACCGTGGCCGACCCCGCGGCGACCGCCGCCGCCTACCGGACCGGCCGCCTGCTCAACGGCGGCGGGGGGCTGGCGCGGATCCCGGTCGTGGACCACCGCACCTACCTCGACGACTCGCCCAAGGGGGACGTGCACATGCGCTACCACTCGTTCGCCACCCGTGAGCGGCTGCGCGCGGCCAACGGCACGGCCGACAACCACGTGATGCTGGTGGAGGCGCGCGGTTCGGGCGGGTTGTCGGCGTCGGCGCCGGTGGCCGGTCGGGCGCTGGTCGAGCTGGACGCGTGGGCGACGGGGATCCTGGAGCTGGGCCGCGAGCACCCGTGGGTCCCGGTGGCGGACCGTGTCCGCGCCGCGCGGCCGGAGTGGCTCACCGACTCGTGCTGGGTGGGGGAGGCGCCGCGGCGGCGGGTGGTCGGCGAGCAGCTCCCGCTGGGGGCCGGGAGCGGGGACACGTGCGCGCAGGTCTACCCGGTGCACTCCTCGCCGCGCATGGTGGCGGGCGCTCCGCTGGCCTCGGACGTGATCCGGTGCCGTCTGGTGCCCTTCGACGCCAAGGCGCACCCGGCGGAGTTCACCGGGGAGCAGGCGCGGCGGGCGGCGCGGGTGTTCGCGGAGGGGGTGTGCGACTGGTCGGCGCCCGGTGAGGGGCAGCAGGATCTGGCGGGCACCTGGTTGCGGTTTTGACCCGATCCCGGGGTGCGGCAGGGCCGAAACCGGGGGCGTGGGGCCGGGACGAACCGCGCACACGCCCCGTCGCAGGTGTTTTCCGGCGGCGTTTCCGGCCGGAGCTTCGCGGAGTTCCCCCGAAACGACACGAACCCGTGTTCGCCCCACTACGTTGGGTCCCGAAAAGATTCGAGCCCGGTCGGTGCTACCAACACCGATCCCGGGCTCTGACCATCCCTCCTGGACCAATCAGGAAGGCGGCTGCCGTGCAGTCTACTCTCTCCTGCCCGATTCCCGGGGCCGAAACCGCCGATCCGACCGAGTCTTTCGCGCGCGGCCCGCGCAAGCGCGACCGGGGCGTCATGACAGGGGTCGGGTTCGTCCCGGTCCTGTGGGTCGCCCGGGCCCTGCGTGAGGGGTTGCTGCCCTGCTGCCGAACGGTCCCGGTCGCCCTGGCCATCGCCGACGCCGTGGACGCCGACGGGCGGTGGTGCTTCCTGAGCCGTGAGAGCATCGTGCGGCGGTGCGGCGGGACCGTGAGCCGGTCCACGGTCGAGCGCGCCCTGGACGACCTCGCCGCGGCCGGGCTCATCCGGTGCCTGACCCGTTCCCAGGTGCGCGACTTCTTCGCCGAGGACATCGAGGCCGGTCGCCTGTCACAGGACCGGCTCCCCGTCGTCCTGGAGCTGTTGATCCCCGCCAGCGCCTTCGCCGAACCGACGCTGTCGGAGATCAACGAGGTGCGCACGCGCCTGGGCGAGGAGCCCCTCGACGCGACCACCCGCCCCTACCCACCGGTAGGAACGGCACGTCATCCTGAACCCACGACACGTCACGATGACGTCGGCGGCACGTCAGATCGGGGTACAGACCCTTGCCCCACACACCCTTGCCCCAGCGACCCCTCTCCGTCCGTCCGCAGGCGCGGGCCCGAGGAAGCCGCCGCCCCGCCACCGGAGCCGGTGTCCGGCGCCCCGGCGGGTCCGCTGATCGCGCGTATCCCCGACGGGGCCCTGGAGAACCCGGCCGCTGACCGGGCCGCCCTGGAGCGGGCCGCCCGCAGGGTCCTGGCCCAGGGGTTGGAGCCCCGCGAGCTCACCGCCGTGCTGCGTGCGGCGACCGCCGCGCGCCGCCCCTTCCCCGCGCTCATGCGCCGCCTGCGCAGTGCCGAGGACGCACGGGCCTTCCTGGACGGACGCCTGGGCAGGGGGGTGCTCGGGGCGGCGGCGCCCCCGCTGGTGCCCCGTCCGCGTTCCGGCCACGACGCACCCGTGGACCCCTTCGCCCGGCCGCCGGAGTTCCGGTTGGACGCGGCCGGAACGGCGCCGCGCACCTGCCCCGACCACCCGGGGATCCGCAACGTCCCGGGCGGCGCCTGCCGGGTGTGCGACCGCCCCTGCCGGACGGTCCCCGGCGAGCTGGTGCACCCGCCCGCCGCGGACGAGGCCCCGCCGCGCCGCCGACCGGAGCCGGAGCCGCCGGAGGAGGACGTGGCCCTGGACCCCGTGCTGCTGGAACGGATGCGCGCCTCACTCGACGAGGCCGGGTGTCGGGCGCGCCCGGCCCCGCCGCCCCCGCCGACGCCCTCACCGAACCGGCGGAAGGTCGTGGCCGAGCTGCGCCGACGCCTCGCCGAACAGCGCCCCGGCACATGAGCGGCCCGGCCGGTGGACGTGGGCGGCGCCGGGACCCGGGTACCGCGTGGCCGTCGGGGGCGGGCGCCGATCCGCTCACGCCCCCGCCCGCAGGGGCGGTGTCAACGGACAGTACTCTCCGGCCAGGCGGCAGAGACCGGCCAGCCCCGCGATGAGGCCCGCGACGATCACGGTGACAAGGCCGAACGGAGAGGGAAGCTCCTGGGTGAGCACGAAGACGCCCATGACCAGCACGAAGACACCGAATCCCTGCCGCAACGCGGTTTCGGGCACCCGGGAGGTCAGGAGCGCGCCGACGAACGATCCCGCGACGGCGGCGACGGTGACGGTGGCGACCAGCGTCCAGTCCAGGCTCACCGCCGTCAGGTATCCGGCGAGTCCGGCGAAGGACTTCATGGCGATCACCAGCAGCGAGGTCCCCACCGCGACCGGCATGGCGAGGCCGCCCAGCAGCGCCAGGGCGGGCACGACCAGGAAGCCGCCCCCGGCGCCGACGAGGCCGGTGACCGCCCCGACGGCCAGACCGTCCAGGACGATCCGTCTCAGGGGGAGGTCTCCGCTGTGCGGCTCCCCACCCCCGGCGGGGGATCTCTTCCTTCCGCGGATCATGGCCGCGGCGGTGGCGACCATCATGAGCGCGAAGGCGATCATCAGAAGGGTGCCGGGGACGTGCCCGCCCGCCAGACCGCCCAGGAAGGCGCCCGCCATGCCCGCCGCCCCGAAGACCAGACCGGTGCGCCACCGGACGTTCCCCCTGCGTGCGTGGGTGAACACGCTGATCAGCGACGTGGTGCCGACGACGAACAGGGACGCCGCGATGGCCTCCTTGGGGGCCATGCCCGCGACGTAGGTCAGCAGCGGGACCATCAGGATGGAGCCACCGCCTCCGAGCAGCCCGAGCGTGACCCCCACCGCCACGGCGAGGGCCGCGACGAGGATCATCTGGAACTCCATGCCTCACTTCTTTCGTGTGCTGGGAACTGTGGGCTCGACCGGGCGGCGGTCGGCCCTGGGTTCGGACAGGACCACCCACCCGGAGGGGCGCTGGGCTCCGGATACGGCCGGAGCGGTCGTGGCGGCTTCCCGGGTGTGGGGCGGCGCCCGTCGCGCGGAACAGGACGCGTCCGATCAGGCGCCGCCCCCGGTCGGCGGGGTCAGCCGGTGGCGGCCCCGGCCCGGACGCCCTGGCTCCGCCGCCAGTCGGCCCAGGCCGCGTAGCTGCCGTCGAGTTCGACGACGTCGTATCCGGCGCGGCGCAGGGCGCTGGCCGCGACGGAGCTGCGGGCGCCGGACTGGCAGTAGCTCACGATGGTGCCGTCGGCGGGCAGCGCGTCGAGGTGCCACAGGACCCGGCCCGCGCTGAGCTGGCGGGAACCGGGGATGTGCCCCGCGGCGTGCTCGGACTTGTCGCGCACGTCCAGGACGAGCGCGGCGCCGTACCCCTCCAGCTCGGCCGGGGAGATGACGGGCGGCACGGTCATCGGCAGGCCCTCGGTGGCGGTGGTGTAGCCGACGACGTGGTCGATACCGACGCGCAGCAGGTGGTCGCGCACCCTCTGGGCGGTGTCCCCGTCGGGCGCCAGGAGCACCAGGGGGCGGCTCTCGGCCTCGGGGTCGTAGGCCCAGGCCCCGAAGCTGGCGGCCTTGGCCGGGCCGGGGATGTTCAGCGCCCCGGCCACGGTGCCCCGGTGCACCTGCGTGTGGGGGCGGGTGTCGACGACGACGGCCTCGCCCTCGCGCAGGGCCCCGCCGACCTCCTCACCGGCGAGTTCGGCCAGCGGGGCCAGCGGGCCCAGGACCTTCGGCCCCTCCTTGTTCTGGCGCTTCATCCGGGCGAAGTAGGCGTGCGCGTCGGGTTGGCCGTCGAGCAGTTCGTCGATGAAGCCCTTCTCGTCGCCGTCGCGCAGGTACGGCGCCCACCAGGCGTTGAGGCGCTCGTATCCGACCGTGGTCGCCGGGAGCGCGCCGAGCGCCTTGCCGCACGCGCTGCCGGAGCCGTGTCCGGGGTAGACCTGGACGTGGTCGGGCAGCGTCAGGAAGGCGTCACGGAGGCTGGCGAACAGCAGGCGCGCGCCCTCGAAACGGGTGTCCACCCCGCCGGCGGCCTCGTCGAGCAGGTCCGGGCGGCCCAGGTCCCCGGCGAAGACGAAGTCGCCGGAGAGCATGTAGCCCGGCTGCTGGCTGAACGCTCCGTCGGTGACCAGGAACGACAGGTGCTCCGGGGTGTGGCCGGGCGTGTGGCGGGCCCGGACCGTGATGTCGCCGACGGTGATGGCGTCGCCGTCGAGGAGACGTTCGGCGTCGAAGCCGTACTGCCAGTCCTCGCCCCCCTCACCGGAGACGTAGGCCGTGGCGCCCGTGGCCGCGGCGAGTTCCCGGGTGCCGGAGAGGTAGTCGGCGTGGATGTGGGTCTCGGTCACGGCCACGATCCGCATACCGTGCGCGCGTGCCAGGTCGAGGTAGGTGCCGATGTCGCGGCGGGCGTCGACCACGACGGCCTCTCCCCTGGCCTGGCAGCCGATGAAGTAGCTGGTCTGGGCGAGGTCGTCGTCGTAGATGCGTTCCAGCAGCATGGCGTCTCCTTGTGATGGGTGTCGCCCTATACCCCGGGGTGTATCTGACAGAGAGACCGGGGCGAGGGTCGCGGGTTGTGTGGTGTGCTCACCCCCGGCTCGGGAGGAGCGCACGGCGGGACGCCCGGTCACCGGCGGGCGCGGCCGGGACCGGTCACCGGCGGGCGGCGATCCGTTCCAGGGAGTCCTCGATGTCGACGTGGTTGCGGGGCTGGTTGTGGGGCAGGCGGGCCAGGGCCATGCCCATGGCGCAGGTGTCGGTGATCGCGGCGAAGGTCAGCCCGGCCCCGATGACCCCGGCGACCGCCACGGCCGGCGGCCACAGCAGGGAGGCGAGCACGGAGGCCAGGACCACGCTTCCGGCGACCAGACGGACCTGGCGCTCCAGGGACCACCGTTGCCGTCCGCGCACGACGGGGGAGCCCTGGGCCTCCCAGGCGTTCATACCGCCGTTCATCACCACCGTGTCCCGCAGGCCCGCGGCGGCCAGCTTGTCCCGGCACTGTCGGGCCCGGCTCCCGGACTGGCAGACGAGGACGAGACGCCCCCCGGCGCCGGTGACGATGCGCTCCAGGTGCGCGTCCACCCGCTGCAGCGGAAGGTTGACCGAGCCGGGGATGTGGGAGCTCTCGTACTCGGCGGGGGTCCGCACGTCCACCAGCAGGGCGCCGGGGTCGGCCTCGACCAGGGCGCGCACGGCGTGCACGTCGATGGTGTCGTCGTTCATGGGTCTCCTCGAAGATGATGTCGAACCCCGCCCCTTGACACACCCGGGGGTATCAAGGAGACACAAGGGATCCTGTGCCACGGAAAGGGAACGGGACGGCGGCCGATCGGAGCCGGGGCCCGGACAGGACGCCGGAGATCGTCGCACGAGGGCCGGGCGGTCGCCCGACCGCTCGCGCGACACCGCCCGCGAGTCGTCTATATACAGGGGGGAGTATCTGAGAGTCATAGGTGGACCTCTGCTTTCGCACCGCCTGGACGTCAGCATACCCCCCCGTGTATCTGTCTGGCCAGTCGCGTGGGTCACACCAACCGCAGGGCGCCGGTGGAGGGGCGGACACCAGGACGGCGCTCCCCCACCGGCGCCCGCACCGAACCGGCCGGGGGATCAGCCGAGGCTGCCCCAGTCCAGACGGTCGGTCAGCCCCGCCCTCGCGAAGGCGGCCTCGAGGTCCGCGCGACCCTCCGTGAAGTGGGCCCAGCCCTCGTAGTGGACCGGCACCACGCGACGGGCGCCGAGGACGCGGGCGGCCTCGGCGGCCTGGACGCTGTCGAGGACGAGGGGCTGCTCGTCGAAGAGACCCGGGGACCGGGGTGCGCCCGCGAACAGGATGGCGGTGTCGATCGGGGCGAAGCGCCCGGCGATCTCGCGGACGCGGTCGAGCGAGGCGTTGTCGCCGCTGACGTAGACGGTGGGCAGCCCCTCTCCGGTCAGGACGAAGCCGACGACCTGCCCGGTGATCGATTCGACCTCCGCGCGCGGAGCCGGGCCGTGGACGGCGGGGACGGCGGTCACGGTGACCGTGCCGCCCCCGGGGCGCTCCAGCTCGACCGACTCCCAGTCCGCCAGTCCCCGGGCCCCCGCCCCGAGACGCCGACCGCCGCCGGTGGTGGTGAGGGTGAGCGGAACGTCGGCGAGCAGTGCGCGACCGGAGTCGTCGAGGTTGTCGGCGTGCTCGTCGTGGGAGAGCAGCACCACGTCCACGCGGCCGAGGTCGGCGGGCGCGCCCGTGGCGGGGGCGGTCTTGGTGAGGGTCGGGCCGCCCGGCGTCGGGTAGTCGCCGGGGTCGTCGAAGGTCGGGTCGGTCAAAAAGCGCAGGCCGCCGTAGTCGAACAGGGCGGTCGGGCCGCCGAAGACGCGGACGGGAAAGGGGGCGGTCGTCGTGGAGGACGAGGACATGAAGAAAGTTCCTCACGGATAGATGGTTTGTTAACCGTGATGCGAGCGTAGGCGAGCATCACGGATGTTGGCAAGAGCAAACGTGAGACTCACGTATGACCGGACGCCGTACCATGACATGCATGGACGACCCCACCACCGAGCCCGAGCTGCCGCCCGCGCCGGGCGAGGAGCGGTACCCCTCCCTCGCCCTCGTCAACACCGTCATCGCACTTCCGGGCGGACGCTTCATCGACCTGTTGGGCACCGTCCCGGCGGCGAAGCGGTGGCTGGTCGAGCGCGACCTGGCCCCGGTGGACACCGACCTGCGGGAGATGTGCGCGTCGCAGTTGCGCTCGCTCCGTGAGCAGGTCAGGGCGCTGTTCGCCTCGCGCACCGCCGCCCTGCCCGCCCTGCCCGCCGCGTTGAGCGCCGTCAACGACGCGCTGACCCGCGCCCCCACCGCCCCGCTGCTGCTGTGGGACGACAAGACCGGCCCCTACCGCGCCACCACACACCCCACCACCCAGATCGTCGACCACGCCCTGGCGACCTTGGCCGCCGACGCCGCCGACCTGCTCACCGGGCCGGACGCGGAACGTCTCACCGCCTGCGGTTCGACCCCCTGCAACCGGTACCTGGTCCGGCACGGCCGCCGGCACTGGTGCTCGACCCGCTGCGGCGACCGCGCCCGCGCGGCCCGCGCCTACGCCCGGCGCTCCCGGTCCGGGACCGGCTGAGGGGCTCCCCCGCCCCGGCGTGCCCACTCGTCCAGGCGGCCCGGTTCCACGGGAAGGACCCCCGCCACGGTGACCGGCTGGGCCGGGAGAGGGTCCTGGTCAGCCCGCCCGGGACGGCGAACACCCCGACGCCGTCGTCGAGGAGGGGCGCGGCGTGGTGGGTCCGGTCCTGGCGCGGAGTCGCCCACGGGGCGGGAGGGCGCCGGAGGGGGCGGCCGGGAACGCCTCCCAGGCGAGGACGGCGTCCTCGGGCTCGAAGCCGTGGCAGGTCAGCGAGGTCGGCGGCGGGACCGGGGAAGAACACGATGTCGGCGGCCGCACCAGGATGACGGCGGACCGCACAAGAGCGCGGCTGAGCCCGGCTCAGGACTCGGCGGGCCGGTGCAGCACGAACAACCCGCTGTACAGCGGTCGGTCCCGGCGCTGGTCGTCGGTGGCGACGAACTCGTCCAGGACGGCGAGGATACGCCGGTCGAGTTCCGCCACGTCCTCGTCGGACAGGTGCAGGGCGAACCGGGAGAAGGCGCGCACCGACTCCGGACCGGCCTCGGCCAACTCCTCCCGGAAGGCGGCCAGGGGCGCCTCCGCGGTGGGCCCCGACTCGTCCCCGGTGTCGTCGAACGAGAGCCACCAGGTCTCCCCCGTGGACCGGTAGGGCTTCTCCAGCGCGCCGCTGGCGCCGGTACGCACGGGCGCGGCGACGAGCAGTCCCGCGTCGACGAGCTGGCGTACGTGGTAGAGCACCGTGCCCGGCGTGGTGTCGAGCCGGTCGGCGATCTCCTTGTTGGTGAGCTCGCGGTGCAGGCACAACCGCAGGATGCGCACGCGCAGGGGGTGCGCCAGGGCCTTGGCCTCGCGCACGGTCGCCGGGCGCCGTCGCCGTCCGGCGGGAGCCGCCCCGTCCCTGTCCTCCAGCTCGCCCATGGCGACAGCCTAACGAACACCCGGGGGTCGCGAACGCCCGGGCGGAAAGTGATTGAGTTTTCTCGATCGATCAGCGATCCTCGATTCATGACCGATGGCACCCCTCTCAGGACCGACACACCCCCTTCCCCCGACGCCGCTCCGCGCCCCGCGGGCGCCCGGTTCGGGTTCCTGCTGACCTCGTCCGGGCTGTCCAACCTGGCCGACGGCGTGCTCAAGGTCGGCCTGCCGCTGGCCGCCCTGACCTACACCGACTCCCCCACGCTCGTCGCGGGCGTGACCCTGGCGCTGGGCCTCCCGTGGCTGCTGCTGGCCCTGCCCGCCGGGGCGCTCGCCGACCGCGCCGACCGGCGCGCGGCCATGCTCGGCGCCAACGTCGCGCGTGCGGCGCTCCTCGGTCTCCTCGCCGTGCTGCTGGTGCTGGACACCGGGTCGATCGGGGCGCTGTACGCCCTGGCGTTCTGTGTCGGCGCCGCCGAGACCGTGTACGACACCGCCGCGCAGTCGATCCTGCCCCAGGTCGTCGCGCGCGAGCGGCTCTCCCGAGCCAACGGGCGCCTGCACGCGGTCGAGCTGACCGCCAACCAGTTCGTCGGCCCGCCCCTGGGCGGCCTGCTGGTCGCGTTGGGCGCCGCAGTGGCCTTCGCCGCGCCCGCCGCCCTGTGGCTGGTGGCCGTGGGCGCTCTGCTGCTCGTGCGGGGGCGGTTCCGGGTCGAGCGCCCCACCCGCACGACCGTGCGCGCCGACGTCGCCGAGGGGCTGCGGTTCCTGTGGCGGCACCGGCTGCTGCGCACGTTCGCGGTCCTGGTCGGCGTGTCCAATCTGGCCACCAGTGCCTCGTTCGCGGCCTTCGTCCTGTTCGCGGTCGGTCCGGACTCCCCGATGGGGCTGTCCGAACCCGGCTACGGGCTGCTGCTGACCGCCACGGCCGCGGGGAGTCTCGTCGGCGCCCTGGCCGCCGACCGCGTCGAACGGCTCCTGGGCCGGGTGTGGGCGCTGCGCCTGTCGGTCCTCGGTTTCGGCGCCCTGGTCGGCGTTCCCGCCCTGACGGCCGCCCCCTTCCCGGTCGGGGCGGGATTCCTCGTCGGAGGCGTGAGCATCGCGGTGTGGAACGTCGTCACGGTGTCGCTGCGCCAGCGCGTCACCCCCGACACCCTCCTGGGCCGCGTCAACAGCGCCTACCGGCTGGTGGCGTGGGGGACGATGCCCCTGGGGGCCGCGCTGGGCGGCCTGCTCGGCGAGTTCCTGGGCCTGCGGGCGGTGTTCGCGCTCATGGCGCTGGTGATCGTCACCCCCCTGGCGGCCCTGGCCCGCCTGGACGAGGCCGCCCTCTCCGACACGCGCACGGTCAACGGCTGACCGCGGCGCGCGCCCACCGCCAGGCGGCCGCGACCAGCAGGGCGCCCGCCCCCGCCCCGCACGGCGCGGCGAGCGGGGCGGGGGCCAGACCGTAGGCGGGCAGTGCGGCCAGCGGCCACACCACCGGCAACGGGAACAGGAACCACGACCAGGGCTGAGGCAGGACCCACACCGCCACGGGCACCAGGACGAAGAGCGCCCCCACCCCCTTGAGCACGACCAGGGCGCGCACCCGGTCCGGCGCGACGGCCGTGACCGCCAGCGCGAGGGCCGCCGCCAGGAGTCCCGCGACGGGAACCGCTCCGGCCACCGACCACACGCCGTCGTCGACCAGCCCGCTGAGCGGCAGGGCGACCGCGAGCTGCACCGCGGCGAGTCCGGCGGCGGCCACCGCACGCCAGGCGAGGTAGGCGCCGGTCCCGAGCGGGGAGGCTGCCCACAGGGCCAGCGTGCCCCGTTCCCGGTCCTGCGCAGCCCACAGCGCCACCACCGAACCGGCCATCGTCGGCACGTGCAGCAGGACCAGGGCCGCCAACAGCACCGGCCGCCACTCCGCCACCTCGGCACCGGCCAGGAGCGGGACGTCCGACGCCAGGGGCAGACCCGCGCGCAGCCCCAGGGCCACCACGACCGGCCCGGCCACGAGCGCCCAGACCATGCCGTCGGTGGCGGCTCCCCGCAGGTCGACCCGGGTCAGGATCCACACCGGAGGACCCCCCGTTCCAGGGCCGCGGGACCGACGCGCTCCCCGGGCCCGGGCCCACGGCGGACGGGATCCCTCGGCCGTCCGCGCCCGTGCCACGGACCAGCGCGCCCACGCGCAGGCACCGGCGGTCGCGACGACGGCGACCGCCGCCGACGCCACGACCGCCGTGCCCGGCAGCGGTACGGCGGAGGGGTCCAGCCCCCAGCGCACGACCGTGTGCGCGGCCGTGGTCGGAACGGCGTACAGGGCCGGGTGCCCGGCCGCCCCCGCCGCCACCAGCAGGGGCGGCGCCAGGAGCGGCCCCAGGCAGAGGGGGACGGCGACCGTCAGGTCGGCCAGGTCCCGGGCTGAGGCGCACGCGGCCACCGACACCGCGCACAGCAGGGTCGCGAGCAGGGCCGTGCCCCCGACGGCCACGGCGGCTCCGGCCACGCCGTTGCGCTCGCCGAGCATGAGGACCGCGACGAACAGCACGCCGAACCCGGCGGTGTCCAGGAACAGCAGCAGCCCGGCGACCGTGCGGGCCGGTTTCGGCGGAAGCGCGAGCACGACGAGGGTCCACACCAGCGCCAGGGCCAGCGCCGTGACCGCCGTGCCCCGACGGGCGTGGGTGCGCGCCTCCAGACCCAGCGCGACCAGGACGCGGGACGACGGGACGCTCACCGCTCCCGTCCGATCCGGCGCCCGGTGACGCGCGCGAAGACGTCGTCGAGCGTGGCCTCGCGGCTGTGCACGGTCTCCACGAGGGATCCGGTGATCCCGAGCGGCTCCGCCAGGGCGGTCAGCGGGAGTTCCGCGCGTTCCAGGCGTCCGTTCCGGCGGAACTCCACGAGCACACCCGGACTGCCGTGGGCGAGCCGCAGGCGTCGGGGGCTGTCCACGGCGGCGACGCGTCCGTCGACGACGAGGGCGATTCGGTCGCAGACGCGTTCGGCGGTGAGCATGTCGTGGGTGGTGACGACGACCGTGGCGCCCCGGCGGGCGCGGTCCCTGAGGACCTCGCGGACGCGTTCGGCCCGGACCGGGTCCAGCCCGCTGGTGGGTTCGTCCACCAGGAGCAGTTCGGGCCGGTTGACCAGGGCTCGGGCCAGGTTGAGGCGGACGAGCATGCCCTTGGAGAACTCGGCGGTCCTTTGGTCGGCGGCGTCGGTCAGGTCCGGCAGCTCCAGGAGCGTGTCCGGGTCCTCGGTGGGACCGCGGTGGAGGGCGGCGAAGACGGCGAGGTTCTCCCGGCCGGTCAGGGCGGGAAGATGGGCGGGGAGTTCGAAGCCGACGCCGATCCGCTCGAAGAAGTCCCGGTCGCGACCCCGCCCGACGGGGGCGCCCAGCACGCTGACGCTCCCCCCGAAACGGCGGATCCGCCGGGTGAGGACGCGGTGGACGGTGAACTTCCCGGCTCCGGAGGGCCCCAGGAGGCCGAAGACCTCGCCCCGTTCGACGGTGAAGTCCATACCGTCCACGGCCGGGGCGGGGGCTCCCCGGTAGCGGACGGTGAGGCCGCGTACGTCGATCGCGCTCACGGCGACCGCCTTTCCGCCCGGGTCAGGGCATGGGAGGGCGCAGGGCGGCGAGGGCCTCGTCGACCATGCTCGGGAGGGCTTCGGTGGGGCCGTCCTCGGCCCAGGTGGTGACCGTGGTGGTGAGCACGGCCGTGCAGGCCGCCGCGATGGCGCGGGTGGCCAGGGGGATCGGCCCGGGGCCGCCCCGTGCAGTGTCCGTTCCAGGAGCCGCTGGGTGGCGGCCTGGTTCTCCCACAGGCGGGCGCGCAGGCTCGGCGCCGAGAGCATCAGCAGGGTGCGTTCGCGGGCGGCCGCCAACGCGGCGGCGTCGAGGTGGGTGAGGGCCGCGGCGATGCCCAGGCGGACGCGTTCGACCGGGTCGGTCTCGGTCCTGGCAGGAAGCCCCCGGTCCCGGTGCGCTCAGCCGGACGCGTTCCAGTGGCCCGCCAGGTCCCGGTAGAGGGGGGAGTCACGCAACAGGGACTCGTGGGTGCCGAACGCCGTACCCGCGCCGTCCAGGACGAGGATCCGGTCGGCCCGCAGCGCCGACGACAACCGGTGCGCGATGACGACCAACGTCGTACCCGGCCGGTCCGCCAACGCCTTCTCCGCGTGCTCCTCGGCGGCCGGGTCCAGGTGGCAGGTCGACTCGTCCAGGATGAGCAGCGGCGCCGGGGACACGTAGGCCCGGCCCAGGCAGAGTGCCTGCCGCTCCCCGGCGGAGAGCGCCCCGGGGTCCACCTCGGCCTCCAGCCCGCCGAGGCGGTCCACCAACGGCTCCAGGCGCAGAGCCGTCACGGCCCGGGCGAGGCGGTCGTCGTCGGCGCCGGGGTCCAGCTGGGCGAGGTTCTCGCGGACCGACCCGGCGAAGACGTAGCCCTGTTGGGGGAGGAGCACCCGCATCCGGGCCAGCTCCCGGGGGGAGCGCCCGGCGACCGGTCGGCCCGCCAGCCGTACGGCGCCCTCGTCTGGTGGGTGCAGTCCGCAGAGCACGTGCGCCAGCGTCGACTTGCCGATCCCGCTCGGGCCGACGACCGCGAGGTGCCCGCCCTCCTCGACCGTGAGGCCGAACCCCTCCACCAGGGGCCGGGTTCCGGCCCCGTAGGACACCCTGAGCCCGCGGCACCACACCGCCGGGGCGGGCTCCCTGGCCGGGCCGGGGCCGGCGCACGGCCCGGGACCACCGGCCCGCGCGGGCCGGACCCCGTCACCGTCGGCGCCGTCCGTCTCCGAGGACACGAACCGGTCGAGGACCACCACGAGGCGGCTGCCCGCGGCCCCCAGCGCGGTCATCATCGTCTGGAGCGCGGGCAGCAGCGACTGCACGAGATAGGCCAGGGCGCCCATGAGCGCCCCCGTGGTGACGCCCTGGTCGCGCAGCCACGGCGTGGCCACCAGCAGCAGCACGACGGGGAGCTGCCCGGCCACACCCAGCGCCAGCGTCCTGGCGGCCGTCCACCGGGCCAGGGACCGTGTCGACGCGGCGGCCTCCTCGACCAGATCCCGCACCCCGTCGACCGCGGCGTCGGTCGTCCCGCAGGCCACCAGGTCGCGCAGTCCGACCCGCAGCGCTCCCGCGCGGTCGGTGAACTCCTCGTCCGCGTCGAGGAAACGGCGCTGCGCCGCGGCCATCGGAACGAGTGTGAGAAGGAAGAGCACCAGGCCGAGCAGCATCGGCGGTACCACGACCAGGAGCAGCTCGGGGGCGAGGGTGAGCATTCCCGCGAACGCTCCGACCGCCGTGAACAGGAAGGACCGCACCGTCAGGACCAACCCGGCGAAGCTGTCCCGGGCGATCTCCGTCTGCTGGGTGAGCCGCGAGACCGCGGCGCGCTCGGCCTCCGCGGCCCGGGCCGGGTCGGCCACGGCCCGGCGCAGGGCCTGTTCGACCGCTCGCCGCACCAGCCCGTCCCGCAGCGGTTCCACCAGCCCCGACAGTCGGCGGAACACACCGCGCAGGGCGGGACCGGCGAGGAGGACCGAGCCCGCGGCGACGGCCAGCCACACCAGGCCGACGGAGGTCCGCCCCGCCAGGAATCCCTGGTCCAGAGCGCGGGCCAGGCAGATCCCGACGAGGAAGGTCTGCGCGGACTCCAGCAGCGACCAGGCGCCCAGGCCCAGCAACGCCCCCCTGTGCCGCCACAGGAAGGGCCGGGCGTGCGGGGTCAGCCTGCGCAGCGCCCCCCGCCGCCGTCCGGACCGCGGCCGCGGGTCCGGGTCGCGTCGCCGTGCGCGAGGGTCTTGGGGGCCGGAGGCGGAGGAGCCGACCGCCCCGGCCGTGTCCGCCGCCGTTCCGGGCCTCACCGGTCACCCCTGGCGTCGGAGGCGTCCACGTGCCCGAAGACCGCGCGATAGTCGGGGTCCCGCCACAGCTCGGCGTGCCCGCGGACGGCCCGGACACGACCGCCCTCCAGCCACACCACCAGGTCCGCGCGCGCCGCGGTGGAGAGCCGGTGCGCGATGACGACACGGGTGCCGGGGCGGACCTCACGCGCCAGCGCCCGGTCCACCTGCCGTTCGGTCGCCGTGTCGAGACTGGAGGTGGCGTCGTCCAGAATCATCAGCCGCCCCGCGTGGGCGAACGCGCGCGCCAGTCCCAGCCGTTGCAGCTCCCCGCCGGAGAGCGGCGCCTCGCCCAGAGGCGTGCGGTACCCCCGGGGAAGCGCACGGACGAAGACGTCGGCTCCGGCGGCCCGGGCCGCCGCCCGCACCCGGTCTCCGGAGGCGGTCTCGGCCCCGTCCGCGATCGCGTCCCCGACGGTGGCGCCCCGGAGCGAGGGCCGCTCGAACGCGTACCCCACCTCGCGGCGGAGCACGTCGGCCGCCACGGTGTCCAGCGGTACACCGTCCAGGCGGACCTCGCCCTCATCGGGCGCGGTGAGACGTCCGGCGACGGCGCCCAGCGTCGACTTGCCCGAGCCCGACCGGCCCACGACGGCCACCGTCGCCCCACCGGGCACGTACAGGTCGACCCCGCGCAGCACCCACTCCCCGGCGCGCCTGACTCCGACCCCGCGCAGCTCCAGCGTTCCGGGGCCCCCGGCGGGGAGGTCCTCCCGCCCGTGGGGCAGCGGGGGGAGCGCCAGGAGTTCGTTCACGCGCCGCGCCGCCGCCCGCCCCCGGACCAGGGCGCCGAGCGGTCCCGTGACCGATCCCAGCCCCGCGGCGAGCGCGGCGTACCGGGACACCGCCAGCAGGTCGCCGACGCTGATCCGCCCGTCGGCCAGCCCGAGTCCGCCGACCGCCAGCACGGCGGTGACGAGCAGGGGCAGGAGCACGCCGCTGCGTGCCGTCGCGGACCCGTGCACCGACCACATGCGCCGACCCTCGACGCCGAGCTCGCCCAGGGGGCGCAGTACGCGGGCGCGCTCGGCGTCCGCCGTCCCGGCCGCGGCGATGGCCCGTGCGCCGCCCAGGGCGTCCGTCAGCCGTGCCGCGATCGCGGACTGCACCCGCTGGTACTGGGAGACGCTGTCGGAGGAGTGGCGGGCGAAGGACCGCAGCAGCAGGACCAGGAGGGGAAGGCCCAGGACGAAGGCCGTCCCCGTCCACGGGTCGATGAGGAACAGCGCGACCAGGGCTCCGAGGGGGGCGAGGATTGACGCGACGATCTGGGCCGCCCCGGCGGGGGCCGCTCCGGCCTCCGTGGCGTGCGCGGAGAGCCGGGTCGCCACGTCTCCGGGGGAGAAGCGGTTCACGTCGTGGGGCGCCGCGGCCGACAGCCGTCGGACCGCCCGGAGCCGGAGCCAGGCGGTGGAACGCGCGCCGACCGTTCCCGACAGCAGGGCGACGGCCGCGTCCAGCGTGACCTCGGCGGCGGTCAGGGCCACGGCCGCCAGCAGCATGCGGCCGGCGTCCGGGTGGCCGTCCAGGAGCAGGTCGAGGGTGCGCCCGAGCACGGCGGGCAGGGCGAGCGAGGCGACCGCCGCCGCGGCGGCGCACAGCAGGATCGCCGCGGTGCGTCCGGCGCTCGCCCGCATCACGCGGGCGAGCAGGGCGTCCGCCGAGCGTGCGGCGTCGGGGTCGGTCGTAGCGGCACGCGGGCGGGTGAACGCCATCCGGCAGCCTTCCTGCGTGGCTCGTGGCGGGGGAGCCCGGCTGCGCCGATCGGCGCAGCCGGGCCGCGAGGGGGTCCGTGCACCGGACCCGGCGCCGTGGGGCCGGGTTCACGGCCCCACGGCTCGGTCACGCCGCGCTCATCCGCGGCCGGCCCCTAGCAGGTGGTGACGCTCAGGCTGCTGTCGCCGCACAGCGTGAGGCTGGCGGTGCTGGTGCCGGCGACCTCGCCGTGCACCTCGTCCTTCACGGTCTCCAGGGACTGCAGGTCGAGGAGGGTCATGACTGGTATCCTTTCCTTCGGTTCTGTTCCATCTCTTCTATTCAGTTGTTCCGGACCATGGCAGTGGCCGGTTCTGGGTCCGCCGTAGCGGAGGAAGGAAGGGCAACTGGGCGGGCTGTCCGCGCTGCGCCGAGGCGAGCGCGAGGAGGCAGCCCGCGGTGCCCGTGGAGAGGTCGTTGGAGAGCCGCATCAGCTGCTCGCCGGGGAAGGCCAGGTGGCCCCGGTAGCGCATGGCGTACCGGGACAGGGCGTCGATCTGACGGCGAACGTCCGCGGACCCGATTCCGGGGGCGGTCGTCCGGCTCAGGTAGAGGACCATGCCCGCCAGGCCGCGGAAGAGGCCGGACTGGGCGTAGAAACCCGCCTGCGCGGCCCGGACGATCTCGGGTCGGACCCGCTCGAACGCCTCGTCGGGGCGGTGCTCCAGGTAGTCGTCCAGCACGATCCCGACGCCGACGCTGCCCGCGCCGAGATAGGGCATGGTCCGCCACCCCTCGTCCACCTGGAGGGTGCCGAAGGCACTGGTGACGCAGCGGTCCAGGTCGGCCTGGAGTGCCCGCCGGGCCAGGTCGAGCAGGGCGCCGTCACCGGTGCGCTCGTACAGGCGCGTGCAGAGCAGGGCCACGCCCGCGCCCCCGTACAGCAGTCCGGCGCGGCGCCGCTCGGGCGGGGCGTCCAGAAAACCGTGCGCGGCCAGCTCCGCGCAGCGCAGCGCGCCCGAGCACAGGTCCGTCTCCCCCGTGTCGGCGGCCAGGGAGTCCAGGGCCAGTCCGAGTCCGGCGGTCCCGCCGTACAGCCCGGGGCCGATCCCCTCCCACGGCTGTGCCAGGACCAGCTCGGCCAGCGCCAGGGCGGGCTCCCGGTGGCCGAGGCGGTTCAGGGTCCACGAGATCCCCGAGAGGCCGTCGTAGAAGCCCAGCGGGGTGCCTGACGCCGGTTCCTTGCTGTGCCGCACCAGCCATTCCTCGGCGTCGGGGCACCGCGCGGCGCCGCTCTCGGCGAGGGCGTAGAGCACCCCGGCCGCGCCGTGGCCGAAGGAGAGGCCGCCGCCCGGCGCGGAGAACTGGGCGATGTCACCGGGGAAGTAGCGGTCGTCCCGGTCGGGGGTGGCCGAGGCGAGGATGGCGCCGACCATCGAGTCCCGGCTGCGCGGCCAGTCCCCCGGCTCGACCGGCGGGTAGGGGTCGTGCTCGCCGGCGACCGGCGCGCCGGCCTCCGCGAGGGTCGCCTCCGCGTGCCGTCCGCCGTTCGGATCGCGCAGGATCTCCGCCACCCCGAGCTCCAGGAACTCCCGGGCCTCGGGGAAGACGCGCGCGGCCTCCTCGGCCAGGTGCCGGGCCTTGTCCCTGTCCACGGCGAGCAGGTTGGTCAGGGGGAGGAAGAGGGCGAGGCGCAGGCAGGCCAGGGCGTACCGGTCCACGTCGAAGCCCCGGTGACCGCGCGGGGCGACGAACCCCGGGTTGGCGACCGTCTGACGGCCGTCCTCGTCGGCGTCGCGTGCGGCCTCGAAGTCCAGCAGCGTCACCGAGGACTCGTCCTCGGCGACCATGATGTTGAACAGGTGCAGGTCGTTGAAGACGATGCCGCGCCCGTGCACCGCTTCGACGGCCTCCTCCACCAGGCCGTGCAGGCGCATCGCCCACCGGGCGTACTCCCGCAGCCCCTCCGGGGGCGGGTCGGCCTCGACCAGCGGGTGTCGGTGCGCGAAGAAGGAGTTCAACGGCCTGCCGTGGACGTACTCCATCACCAGGAAGCGGTGGTCGCCCAGGGTGAAGGCGTCCTTGACCTCGGGGGTACAGGCCAGGCCGGAGAGCCGCTCCAGGGCCGCGCGCTCCCGTTCCAGGCGGCGCACCGCGTCGGCGCCGTCGGAGGCCAGACCGGCGTGCGGGCGGGCCTCCTTGAGTACGACGGTCTCACCGGTGCGGCGGTCCCGACCGGCGTAGACCCCGCCGCCGTTGGAGAAGTGCAGGGCCCGCTCGATGTCGTACGGCAGTCCGGTGACGTCGACGGCGGCGCGCGCCTCCAGGTGCGGGCGCAGGAAGTCGGGGACGGTCACCCACTCCGGCGTCTGGAAGACCGGTCCGCGCCGGTCGGGCACGAGCACGCCGTCGGCGTTCGCCAGGGCGGGCACCGGCTCGCCGTGCTCGTCGTAGCAGTGCCTGCGGGTGAAACTCCCGTAGCGCAGATACACCGGGCCCGCGTTCCAGCGCAGGTCGCTGAGGATGTAAGGGCCGGGTTCACCGCCCACGAGCGCGTCCAGACCGGCCGCGATCGAGGCGCACTCGCCGTCGTCGGCCGGGTAGACCGTGACGAACTTCCCGCTGCCCCCGCGGTCGGCGTACTTGGCGTTCCGGTTGTGCAGCAGATAGCGGGTGGGGACGAACTTGAAGGAGACCCCCCGCGCCACGCAGAAGTCCCAGACCCGGGCCAGGATCGATTCCGCGTTGTCCAGGCAGGCGGAGACGTGGATCTTCCATCCCTGGTCCGGGAGTCGGTGCTCGACGGGGCGCAGCGCCAACCAGTCGCCCACGCGGTGGCTCTGCCATCCTTCGGGCACCGGCCGCTCGGCCGCCTCGAAGGCCCGGTCGCGTTCGCCGACCGCCCCGGATGCGCCGGAGCCCGGCCAGAGACGGTGGGGCGTGTCGTAGAAGTAGCGGTCGGCGTCGCAGAACACACCGTACCCCTTGATCACACGGACTCCCTCGCGTCTGTCTCGGTCAGCGGCATTCCAGATAGTGACATAGGGGTTATCTCTGAGTCCATACCTTTACATGCACTTTTTTCGGGTCATTGGCTACTCACAATTAACTTACGGAGGAGGCAAGCGGGCGCCCCTCCGGAGTCACCGCGCACATCCACCGCTCCCGCCCAGCGGATTCACGAGAAGCGCGCCTCCCCCAGGGCGAACACGGGACCTTGCCGACTCCCCCTGGGGTGAAGGAGTTCGACGTCCGAAGACGCAACGCACAAGGACACCCAAAAGCAACAAGAAGTCCTTTCTATTACCTTTTTCGGATAATGACTTTTTGTCTACTACATGCACGTATGTGAAGTTTGTGAACACTGCAAAAAGCTGTGAACAGGGAAGTCATCGCGGGTCACAGCCCCGGGAGCCGCGGGGAGGCCCCTCGGAGGTGCGTCGTGGGACAATTCCGCGGACTCGGAGAACCTCCGAGCGCGCGCCCCGAGGACGCCACCCGGACGACGGGGTGGGTCGGGATATCCGACCGCGCCCGAGGGGCAGGCGAACGGACGAACCCCGTCCGCGCGATCCCCGGAGCTGTCGATCACTCGAATTTTCTGTTCTTCCGGTTGAATGCCAAGAAAAACGTCCGTGTCGGGACCAAAGTCACGCTTCCCCGGAACTCGGGGAGGGAACCGTGCGGAGCGAGCGAACTCCTGCCCCTCCACCGCCCCGCGGGGGACGCTTTCGCCACGGCGAAGGAACCCCCGCTGAAAGACCGCGGATTTTCACGCCTTCGCTCTCCCGGGCGCTCCGTCGCGCACACCCGCACCGATGCTCGCGCCGCGGCGTCCACCGCGCCCCCGCCTGACCGCCGTCGGTGCCCCCGTCCCCACGTCCGCGCCTCACCCGTGGACCATCAGGGCGTCCAGGGGCTCGTCGTCGCGCAGGCGGCCGATGGCGTCGGCGAGCAGCGGCGCGACGGAGCAGACCCGGACGCGCGGCGCCCGCTCCCGACACCCGGGGAGGGTGTCGGTGACGAACAGGCGGCGGATCGGCAGCCGTTCGAGCCGGTCGTGGGCGGTGCCCACCAACAACCCGTGGGTCGCGGCCACGGTGACGTCGGCCAGCGCCCCGTGGGCGAGGAGGACGTCCACGGCCGCCTCGATCGTCCCGCCGGTGCTGATCATGTCGTCCACGACGACCGCGGGCCGACCGGCCACCTCGCCGGCCACCTCCCCGGCCCGGACGGCCTCACCGCTCAGCCGCCTCTTGCGCACCACGGCGACCGGCAGCCCCAGCCGCCCGGCGTAGTGCTCGGCGAGTTTGGCCGCGCCGAGGTCGGGCGCCACCACCACGGCGGTGTCGGGTGTCTCCTCCGCGAGCGCCTCGACCAGGACCGGCACGGACGTCAGCATCTCCACCGGCATGGCGCACATGGCCTCCAACGCGACGGTGTGCGGATCGACCACGACCAGCCGGTCCGCCCCCGCCGACGCCAGGGTGTCGGCCACCACCCTGGAGCCCACCGCCTCGCCCGCCCGGCCGCGGCGGTCCTGCCGGGCGTAGCCGAAGTAGGAGACGACCGCGGTGCTCGTCCGCGCCCCGCCCCGGCGGCACGCGTCCAACAGGAGCAGCAGCTCGACCAGGTGCTCACCCACCGGGGGGCCGGTGGGCTGGACCACGTAGACGTCGTCGCCCCGCACGCGCTCCACCACCGGGCGCAACTCACCGTCGGGGAACCGCTCCACCTCGCAGGCCGCCAGTTCGGCGTCCAGGGCGGACGCGACGGCCTCGGCGAGGGTGTGGTGCGCCGTCCCGGACACGATCCGAGTGGACATCGCCCGCCTCCTCACGGTTCTGGGAAGGACCGACACCGGGCGGGTTCGCGGCGAAGGGCCGAAGGTCCCCCGGACGGTGAACCGAGGTCTCTACCCGGGGTGTTCCCACGTCGAGGAGGCTGGACACGAGCGAGAACGTGGGGAACGCGTGCCGGGAGGACACATGCTCATCAGCAACGTCTACCGTCCGACCATCCTCGGCTGCCAGGTGGGGGACCGGTTGGTCGACGCGGCACAGCGCATGGTGGAGGAGAACGTCGGCTCCCTGGCCGTGTTCGACGGTGACCGGGTCATCGGGATCATCACCGAACGCGACCTGGTGCGGGCTCTGGTCACGGCGTTCGCTCCGACCTCCGAGAGCGCGGCCGACCACGCCTCGACGGAGATCGAGACGGCCGGCCTGGGCGAGGACTCGCGTGAGGTGGCGCGCCGGATGCTGGAGGCGGGCATCCGCCACCTTCCGGTGGTCGACGAGGGGCGCGTGGTCGGCATGGTGTCGATGCGGGACCTGCTCACCCTGGAGACGTGGGCGTCCTAGACCCGGGAGGACGGCGGGGGCGGCCTCCCCGTCCCCACCCGGACCGTCAGGGGTGGGTGGACCTCTCCTCGAACGGCCGATGGCAGCGGGGAGGTGTTTCCCCGTGTGCGGGCCCCGCCGCGCACACCGCCTGGTCCGGAGGGGCGCCGTCAGCCGGAGGCGGAGAAAACCGGGTGCGGTGCCCGCCTGGCCGGACGACACTGGACCGCGTGGACGACACCGTGGGTGAGGCGCCCGACGAGGAGGCTCTGGACGGCGGCAACGTCTCCGGCGCGTGGACGTTCATCGACTGGGACAACGCCGGGCCGGGCACCCGTCTGGGCGACCTGGGCTACGCCGCCCACGGGTTCGTGCCGCTGTACCCGGACGGCTCCCCCGCGCGTGACGCCGCCAGGCTGCGGGCGCTGGCGGACGGGTACGGGTGCGACGGCGCCCAGCGCCGGGAGTTGCCCGACGCGACCCTGCACGAGGTGCGCGGTATGCACGACCTGCTGGTGGCGGGCGCGCGGACCGGCCGCCGACCGTGGGCGCGGCCGCACGCCGAAGGACGCGCCGACCACTGGGGGCCGGCGGCCGACTACGCCGAGCGCCACCGCGGCGTGTGGCTGGCCGCACTCACCGCGCCCCCTCGCTCCGTTCCGGGCACGTGAGACGTTCCGCTCGATCCGCCCGCCCCGGGACGGGAACGGTCGTCGGACACACGAGGTGGGACCGCCCGCGTGTACGACCCTCGCCAGCGCCGGTCCGTCCTACGCTGGTTCCATGCGGCTGTGCAAGGTGGGCATCCAGATCACGATGGAACCCGAGCAGGAGGAGAGGTTCCGGACCGACCACGGGTTGGCGGACGACGAGGACCTCGGTCCGTACCTGGCTCACGTGATCCAGGAGCGCCTGCGCCAGGTGGACCCCTTCTTCGAGTCCGTGGAGACCGAGCACGTCCGCGACGACTGACCGCGGTCACCGGTCCGGTCGACGCATCCGCTCCCGCAGGCGCCGCAACCGCTCGACGTCGGCTCCCCGCCCCTCCTCCGCCTCCACACGACCCTCCAGGACGCGTTCGACCACCTGCCCGAGCGGATCGTCCGGGTACCTGGCCCACCGCTTGGGCCGCCGCCGCTCGAAACTCTCCCGGGCCGCCGCACCCGCCTCCGCGTCCACGACACCGCGCACGCCCGCCAGCACCCCGCACGCGCGACGGCTGCCCGGGTTCGGTAGTGCTGGCCGATCGTGTCCATGACGACCCCGCGTAGCCCGGGGTCCAGGGCGTTGTCGAGCGCGGCGGCGGTGAGCTGGTGGTGGGTCCACCGGCCGCCGCCCAGGTCCGTGACCAGTTCAGCGTCCACCAGCTCGTGCAGCAGGCGGCGGGCGTCGTCGGGACAGGTGCCCGGGATGCCCGCTGCCAAGCCGACAGTCAGGTGCGGGCCGGGGTGGGCGGCCGGAAACCGGGCGGCGCGCTCAACGTGGGCGGGCAGGGCGGCGAGGATGCCGGTGACGGCGTTCGAGGTCACCGCGCCACCCCCTGTGTCGCGCGCGCCGGGGCGGCGTCAGCGCCCGTCTGGTCGAGGCGCAGCGTCCAGGTGACGAGCCGGTGGTCGCTCACCTGCCGCCCCGCCGGGGGGACGTGGACCTGGTAGGAGCCCGCCACCACGGTCTCCCACAGGTCCCGGGTGAGCAGCCCGTGGTCGATCACCATGCCGCCGCCCCGCTCGGGCGGGGTGTTCGTGGTCGCCGCGAACCGGTCACCGGGAGGACAACCACGGCGCTGCCAGTCGAGTTCCACGACCGTGGCCAAACCGGCTCCGCCGACCCGGGTTCCGGTGGTGGGGTTCCAGGTGCCGATGAGGTGGTCCAGGGCGTCGGTGCGCGGCTCCCACGCGCCTTCGGGACCGCCGGGCTGCCATCCCTTCTCGTGCCGCTTCGCGACGGGGATGGTGTCCCAGTCCTTGCGTGGCCACAGTTCGCCCGGACCGGAGCAGGTGGAGTTGAGATCCCCGACCACCATCACCCTGGGCCGGTTCGCGACGACTCCGCGGACCTGGTGTGCTTCGTGGAGCCGGGTGTTGGCGTCCCAGGGGTGCCAGTGCTGGGGCAGGATCGACAGCTCACCCCACCGGGTGGTGAAGGTCGCGAGGTTGTGGGAGGCGACCGTCGTGTTGGTGGTGGGGTGCCGCCACTCCCTCAGGGTGAGCACGTCCGGGTCGTACAGGATCGCGGGCGGGTGGTCGGATCGGTCGAGGTGCCCGACCAGGAGCTGGTAGGCGGGGCCGTAGCGGGTGCGCAGGTGGTGGGCGACGTCCAGGCCGCGCCGCATCCCCCGGTTCCGCCATCCGGTGGCTTCGTTGACGACGACCACCCCGGGAGGAGTGGTCACCGGGGCGAAGAGCGGGTCCACGAACTCGGCGACACGGTCGTAGCCTCGGCCGCCGTCCTGGATGTTGACCAGGGCCACGTGCAGGTTCGGGTCTTCCACCATTGTCCTTCCCGGAAGTGTTTACAGGTAGGGGCGCGCGAATCGTTCGAGGGGGAGCGCACGCTCGTACAGGTCACGGAGCTGGTCGGCGAGCCCGTCCGCCAGCGCGGGATGGTCAAGACGGATCGCTCCGTCGCTCCCGCCGTGCGGGGTGTGGCGCAGCACGTAGACGAACCGCCCGGGGTAGACCACCAGGTGCGGCAGCGTGTGCTCGTACTCCAGGTGGCTGCGATCGGAGGGGCGCAGGACCCTGGTGGGGATTCCCGCCGCGGCCTGGATGCGGTACGCCTCCAGTTGGAGCTGGTTGTACGGGGTCATCGGGACCTGGGGCGCCCATACGGTGTGAACGGTCGTGCCCGTGCTCGTGTGCAGGGCCACCCGCTCCATCAGTGGTGAATGGTGTCCTGCCAGCAGGTTCAGCGCGTGCCGGTAGTGACCACGCAGCCATGATCGAAGCGCTTCGTCGGTGGTGTCGTTCATGCTTCGGGTGTCCAGTTGCCAGCACGTCCCGGTGTGGCCGTCGCTGTTGCACAGGGCCTTCTCTTCTTCGTGTAGAGCGTCGGTGCCCAGGGCGGTGCCGTTACTGGAGGCCATGCGCAGGGCGGTATCGAAGATGGTGAGCGGTCCGGTGTCTGCGACCAGGTCCAGGAGGGATTGCTTCAGGTAGGCGTAGTTGCGGCGAGACGACGGACGGTGCGCGATGAGAGCACCTGAGCGGGCGCGGGTGCGCAAGATGTGCCTGCTCAACCCGGTGATCCTTGTGGCCTGTTTGGGGGTGAGCCAGTCCTGATCGGTGACCTCGGCGAGTGCGCGCGCTCGTTGGCGCAGGAGGTCGTAGTTGGGGGGCATGCGGGTCTTTCTCGTGACGGTGGTGGTGGGGCTCGGCCGGGGAAGGAAGCGCCGAGCCCCGGTCTGGGTCGGTGCGGCGGGGGAACCCCCTGGACGGAGGGGTGCGTCCCCGCCGCACCGGGTCACAGGGCCACAGCGGACACACCGTTGTGGCGGTCCATGTAGTCGGCCAAGGGCATGGCCATCCGCCAAGCCCGGGAGAACACCGCACGAGCGTCGGCCACGAGCGCGCCCGCGGTGAGTATGTCGGCGTGCTCGAACCGACCGGCCCCGGAGTGTTCCACCGCCACGAGGGTGGTGTCGGCCAGCCAGAAGTCCTGCTGTCGGACCGGCCAAGGCCATGTTCCTCGGGGGATCGGCAGGATGGTGATCTCCTCGCCCGCTGCGGCGGCGGCCGGGTAGGTGTGGGTGAGCCGGTACCGCATGTAGTCGCTGAGCGGTTCGGTGACCGCGTGCACGAGCCGGAAGCGGGCGGGGCTGTCGTGGATCAGCTTCGCCCAAGCCTGACCTGTGGGGGTGGGGTCGGGGCGCTGCCCGGACAGGTATTGGTCGAAAGACCGACGTTCCTGGTCGGTGTCGTAGATCTGGAGGGTTTCCAGCCGGTCCACGGTCTGGGCTTCGGTCAGCAGGTGTTGGATTTCGGGGGCGAGGGGGGAGGTCACGCGCACAGGGGGTTCTCCTCGTCGGTGTCAGGCGGCCGGAGGCGAGCCCGGGTCCGGAGGCTGGTTCAGGTGGTGGTCGACCTCGGCCAGGTCGTAGAGCACCAGCACTGTGCCGGGTCGGGTGAGGGTGTACACGGCTCCGAGGAACCGGCGTTCGCGGGCCAGGGACCACCCCTGCCGGGCGGCTTTCCACCGGGTGTCCTCCCACGCGCTGCGGGCCTGATGTGCGAACTCGGGGCTACGGGTGCGGCGCGGCGGTCGGGATCGTCGCTTCACGTGCTCGGCTCCTGCTTCTGCTCCGGCTGGACGCGGTCGATCAGGTAGTCGACCAGGGCGAGGTCCTGCGGGTGCGGGGGCCGCACGGGTGTGGCGGGTCCGAGGATCGCCAGGCGGCGGGTGGAGGTGTCCCGGTCCGGCATCTCCCACTCGTCGGGGGTGCGGGCGGGGAACTCGGCCACCCACTCCAACCGGTGCGGGGTGGCCTGGTGCAGGCGCAGGCACACCGCCGCGATCGGGTCGGCCCCGACCACCCGGCCGTTGTGTACGTCGCGGTTGGCGTACAGGCGGGCGTCGATGCTCGCCTGCCCCCAATCGACGTGGGGGACGTACCGGGCTTGGACGAGGGTGGTGTGCATGTCCATCAACGCCAACTCGGCAGTCTCCGGCGACGTGGGTGGAGTGGTGTGCAGCGGCACGATCGAGGGTGCGGGGGTCACCGGGCGACCTCCGCCCACATGCCGGTCCCCACGGGCAGACGTCCCCACTTTCGGGAGAAAGCGTCCACGAGCAGGAGCCCGCGGCCGTGCTGGGCGGTCAGCGGCGGGGTGCGCCTGGTGGGGGTGCGGCCCGTGAGCGGCCCGGCATCGCGCACCTCGACGCGCACCCGGTCCGGGTAGACCTTGAGCCGCACCGCCAACGTCCCGCCGGGGTCACCGCTGTGGCTGTGGGCCACCGCGTTGGTGGCCAGCTCGGACAGGATCAGCTCCAGGTCGGTGGGGGGTTCGACTCCCAGGGCTTCGAGCCGGTGGCGTGCCCACGCGCGGGCGTGGCGGGCCGCATGCGTGGTGCCGTCGAAGGTGTGCCGGATGATCGTGGGGTGTTGGGGTTTTTGGGGTGCGGTGATCACCGGTGGCTCCCCTGGGTCTGGTGGGCGAGGGCCAGCAGGGCGTCGAGACCGCTCCCGGGCAGCGGGGGCACCGGTTCGGTGGGGATGCCCAGTCGTCGCCTGTACCGGTCGACCGCGTCGGCCAGGGCCGGGTTGAGGGGTGGGTTGTCCGGGTTTGGTGACCCGGGGTGGGGTGGGTTGCTAGGCTTCACGTGTCTCACCTCGGTCTGGACGGGGTGGGGCTCACGCCCTGAAACCGGTGCCATCGGTTCGGGGCGTTTTTCGTTATGGGGCCGCCCTGCCGGGTGCCCTGGTCAGGGCGGCCGTGCCACCGAGGTCCCCCCGAAGCCATTCCGCCCTCGGCTTCCTCGGTGGGGCTCCCCGGCCCAAGGGGGACGGGCCGGGACGCCACCTCCTTCCGGAGTGACGACAGCCAGAATTCCTGAGGGTCCAGAACAAGAAAAGACCTACGAGCTTTGAGAGGACTAGCGGATACCCCAGGTATTCTCTGGTGGTCATCGGTAGACTTTCAGTGATGCTTCTGCTTTACTCAACCTGTGACAGCGAACAAGAAAAAGGACATATCGGACGTCCGTTTTGGGCAAGCAATCGCCCGAGCAAGGCGTAAGAGTGGTATGACCCAGCTCAAAGTCGCTGGTAAACTCGGGTACTCGAAGGGGTTCATCTCCCAGGTCGAATGCGGTTGGAAGACCCTTGACGCATCGAAGATCCAGGACCTCGATGACTTCCTGTCAGCGGGAAAACGCCTGGTCAGGTTGTACGAGGAGTTGTACGCCCCGGAGCGTCTCGACTGGCAAGAGCAGGTACACGTTCTCCAGGCGAGCGCAGACCTCATCCGTCAGTACAGCTGTGTTCTGATTCCTGGTAACTTCCAGACGAAGGACTACGCCAAAGCGGTCTTCGCTTCGGGAGCACCTTGGCTCAAGGAGCCAATGGTTGAGAAGAGGGCCACCACCAGGGTTGAGAGGGCTCACCGCATCCTTGACGATGACGGCCCGCAATACCATGTGGTCCTTGATGAAGTCGTCGTGCAACGGCCGGTGGCTGGGAACGCGGTCATGCGCGACCAGGTCGACACCCTCATCCGGCTCGCTACCACCGGCCGGATACAGCTTCAGCTCTACAGGTGGGGAACGCTTCCGCACTCAGGGCCAGATGGGGCGTTCTCGCTGATAGCGTCCTCCTCTGCGCCGGAGGTACTGCACGCGGAGTCGGTCTACCTGGGGCAGACGACGGATGACCCGCACATGGTTCGATCGTTCGTGTCCCTGTTCAGTAGATTGCAGGCGAACGCTCGGTCCGTGAAAGAGTCGGTGGACTACCTCCGACAGGTGAGAAGGAAGTACGAGGATGACGACGAACCTGCCGTGGCACAAGTCGAGCTACAGTGACGGGGCGCACAACTGCGTTGAGGTCGCGGAGGGGCCTGTCACCGGCATCCGTGACACCCAGCACCGCGAGCTGGGGCACCTCGACGTGTCCGCCCACGAGTGGGCCGCGCTGTTGACCTCGGTGCGCACCACCCGATGAGTTGCTGAACGAGCGAACCGGCTCCCGCCAATCGTGGTGGCGGGAGCCGGTTCCATGTCGCGACCCCACCAGGCTACCCCCGAGGCGGAACAGCGCCCACGGGATCGTGCAGAGTGTTGAGAACGCCCGTGCGCGGCCGGTCGCTCGTGCCCCCGTTCCCCAGCCGGGGGTCCACACGCTGGACTCGCTGCACGCGAACGTCCCCGGCGTCCAGAAGCTCCACCACAGGCCGCAGCGCCTTCTGCGGGTCGGTGTCGGCACGGCAGGTCACCAAGTCGATCTGCACCATCCGGTACTCCGGCCAGGTGGACACCGTCAGGTGCGACTCGGCCAACACCATCACCACCGTGTGCCCATGCGGGACGAACGGCACCGACAGCTCCGCCAAGGCGTGCACCCCCAGCAGGTCGACACTCGCGCGCATGGCGGCCACAAGGTCGTCGGGTGCGGGATCAGGGTGGGCGCAGTCGAGCAGGTCGAGGGCAGCGCAGATCATGCGACCTCTCCCATCCGAGCGCCCGGGATCAGGGCGGCCAGGTGGTCGACGGTGTAGGAGCGGTGCAACCGGCGCGGTTCAGCCGCCCACCGCACCGCTTCTCGCCACAACGCCTCCAGGGCGTCCTCGCCGTAGGTGTCCAACAACGAGTCCAAGTCGAGGAACGCCGGGGGCAGGTCGGCGTACTCGCGCCCGTACCGGACGTACAGAGACTTGGAAAGCTTGCCGCCGGTACGGTCGAGCACCATCGGCGTGAACACGCTCACCGGCCAGTCGGCCACCGGCACCCCCAACACGGCCAACGCGGGGGCGATGACGTGCGCGAACCACACCCCACCCCAGTCGGGACCGTCAATGCTCACCGAGCAGGCGTCGTACAGCTCCCGTTCGGCCGCCAGCAGGGCGACCTTCTGCACCGACCGGACGGGGGTGTTGGCGTCGTACCAGCCGCCGCGGCCGGCCAGCGGGATGACTTCCTGATAGGGGCCGTGGTGGGGGCAGGCCGAGTCCAACAACACGACCCCGGCGCCCGCGCGGATGGTCAGGTGGTGGGCGTCCTTGTCCATCAGGCGGCACTGGGGGCAGCGGGGCCGGATACGGATGCGCCCATCTGTGGGGGCCAGGATGGGCGCGAACTCGTGTTGGCGGGTGGCGATGGTGTGCAGGCACGCCCGCACGGGGGCGAGTTCCTGGTAGGTGGCATAGGGGCGTTCCTGCCAGCCGATGGTGCTGCGGGCCGACGCCCAGGCCAGCAGGCGCCGGAACCCGGAGGAGCGTTCGGTGCTGTCGAGGACCCCGCCGTCGATGAGGTCCTGCACGTTGCGGGTGTAGTGGTGGCCGTCGATGGTGACGTGCTCGGCGGGGGCGTTCTCCAGGCTGTCAAAGATGATCGTGGCGGGCAGGCCGAGTTCGTCGGCCATGTGGGCGGTCAGGGCGAACACGGCCATGATCGTGGTGACCGTGCCCAGGTGCGGGTGGCCGTTGAGTTGGGCGGCGGTGGTGACCCGCAGCTGGGTGCGGCCTCGGGCGGCGGCGCGGATCAGGTCGGTGTTGGAGTCGGTCAGGTGCGCGATCCCGACGGGGGCGAAGTACAGGTCGGGGGTTGGGGGGTGGTTCATCGTGGCATCCTCCGGGCGAGATAGGTCCAGACGAAGGGGAACTGGGGGTCGGTGCTGGGGACACGTTCGAGATGGAGCAGGTGGAGGTCAGCGGCGCGGGCTGCTCGCTGGTACAGGCTGCGGGTGAGATGGACTCGGCTCTTCGGGTGAGCGGGAACCCAGTTGGCTCCGGCCGCCCACCCGCCACCGGGCAGGTGGGTGTGGAGCCGTGTGAAGACGTCGGCGAAATGGGCGGGGGACTGGCACAGGCCCAGGAGCCCGAACTGGGTGAGCAGGTCGACGCCGAGCACTCGGGGCGGGAGCTGGTCGGCGGTCAGGCAGTCGGCGACCAGCGTGCTGGTCAGGGACCGGCACCGATCGCTGAAGGTATCGAGGTCGCGGTCGCACAGGGCCAGCGCCACCTGGTGGACGCCCCGCGGTTGGCCGGTGCGCGCGAACTCGGTGAGGGTGGCCAACCGTTCCGGGTCGACGTCGACCGCCGTCAGGTGGTGGGCGTCCAGGGCGGTGGCCCACAGCAGGCTCTCGGAACCGGCGCCCAGGTCGGTCCAGGTGCGCACGGGCGGAACGTTCAGGAGCAGGTCGAGGATGTGTTCGGTGCCCTGTCCGAAGCGGAAGGTGTCGGCGTAGTAGGTGTTCCAGTAGGCGTTGGCGTCCAGTACCGTGTGCGGCCGGTTCATCGGCTGCCTCTGGCGGTGGCGAGGACTTCGCGGAACCCGGATCGGGTGTGGGTGTGAGTGGTGGTCCACCCGGTATTCGTGAGCGCGGTCTCGATCTCGGCTGCGGACGGGAGGGCGAGGTTGACGTGGGTGGTGTGGTCCACCTGCCCGGGGCTGGTGTAGGTGAACTCGATCCGAACCTGGCTGCGGTCGTGGGTGTGGTGTTGGCGGCGGTAGCGGGTCACTTCCTGGCCGTCGGGCGCACGGAAACGGTGGTCGCGGATCTGGTGGCCGTCGGCCAGGGTGGGGGTGTAGAAGCCGCACCCCAACATGTCGACGGTTAGGTGTTGCAGGAGCAGTCGGGTACCGGGTCGTACCGCGCGACGCAGGAGGGTGAGCACGTCGGGCAGCGTCGTCTGCGCGGTGAGCTGGTTCAAAGCCGCGTTGGGCACCACCACCAGGTCCTCCTCGCTCAGGTCCGGGAGCTGGTGGAGGAAGTGGCACCCCAGCGCGAGTTCAACCACACCGGTCTCACGGGCATGGTGGGTAGCGGCGGTGAGCATCGGCCAACTGGCGTCGACCAACCGCACCCGCACCCCGGCTTTCGCGTAGGAGTTCAGGAAGTGGCCCGCCCCGCACGGGAACTCGGTCACGTGCGTGGCCCCGTCCAACGCCTTCGACAGCAGGTGCGGGGTGGTCGGGCGGGCTTCGGCGCGCATCCAGGCGGCCCGGTGCCGGTAGGATTCCACCACCCGCTCGGCTTGGGCGTTCATGCTGCCGCTCCCGCCTGGTACCGGTCGGCGTGCTCGCGCACCACCGGGTGCACCAGCATTCCGTCCCGTGCGATCAGCGCGCTCTCGACCCCAGGGTCCTCGGCTCCGTGGAGGACGTGGCGGGCCAGGCGCAGCAGGTACGGGGCCGCGGCCCGGGTGTAGGCGTGTGAAGCGGTCACCGGCACCAGACGGGGCAGCACGTCGACCTTGACGTGCACAATGCCGTCCACCACACACGGCGGGTCCCCAGGTTTCTGGACGGGGCCGGCGGTGGGCAGGTAGCCGTCCCCGTACCCGCAGGTGGCGTCCACGATGACCGCACCCGGGCGCATGGTCGCCAGGTGGGCGCGGGTGATCATCGGTGGGGTGGTGTGGGTGGAGATGAGGATGGCGCCGATGACCAGATCCGCGCGGGTGAGGAGTTCGGTAAGCCGGTCGGGGGTGTTGACCGCCACGTGCACCCCGGGCGGGGCCTGGCGTTCGTAGGTGGCGGCACTGTGGGCGGTGCGGGTCAGGATCGTGACATCGGCTCCCAGCCGGGCAGCGGTGACGGCAGCGGCGGTGCCGACGTTTCCGTTCCCGATGACCACCACGCGGGCCGGTTCAGCGCCGTCCACACCGCCCAGGAGCACCCCGCGCCCTTGCGGGTGTTGGAGGGCGTGGGTTCCGAGGTGCACGGCCTGGACCCCGGCGATCTGCCCGCCCGCCATTGCCAGCGGGAAGCGTCCGTGTTCGTGGAGGAATTCGTAGCTGAACGCCTTCACTTCGCTCTGGGTCAACGCGTTGAGCATGTCCGGGTTGCCTTCGGCGTGGAAGATCGCCCCCACGGCCTGCCCACGGTGGAGGTGGGCAAGGTCGGTGGGCGGACCGGGCTTGTACCGCAGCACCAGCGGCGCAGCCCACACCCGTTCGGCCGGGCAGAACTCCACCCCGGGCAGGTCAGCGTCGTTCACACCGATCCCGTCGCCGATTCCGGGCTCGGCGACGAGGCGGAACCCGGCGTCGGTCAGGGCGCGGGCCAGGTGGGGTGTGAGCAGGGTCCGGCGCTCACGAGGGCCGGTTTCGTGGGGGAATCCGATCGTGGAAGGGTGGTGGTGCACGGTGACCTCCAACCGGTGACGGCAGGTGGTTTCAGGGTCACTCCCGAGCCGGGTTTGGGCCAGATCACTACTTGTCCGCCTTCCTGTTCATCACCTGTCCACGTCCTGTCGGGGCGAGGTGAACAACTTGGCGGCGAGTTCGACAAGCGCCTGCGCCCCCGCTACCGGGGTGGTTACTGTGGCCCCACCCGCCCCCGTGAAGTGAGGAGCCCCCTGTGGACGAGCCGCTGTTCGACGTCACCGCACCCGAACCCGACCCGGTACCGGTCGTGATGGCCCTGGACGCCCAGTGGTACGAACTCATGTGGACCGGGGAGAAAACCCACGAGTTCCGGCGGCGGTTCCTCACCGGAGCGCCCACCCAGTGGTTCGTCTACCTCACCGCCCCCACCTCCCGGTTGTGCGCCGTCATCGACCTGGCACCCGCCATCGAGGACACCCCCGAGCGGATTGCGCAGATCGCCGAACGGATGCGGCCCGGCAACGGCGCGACCGTGGAGCCCTACCTCGCCCGCGACGGCAAACAGGTGGGGTATGCGATGCCGATCCGCCGGGTACGCGAGTACGCGGGGTTCACCACCCAGGACCTGGACGGGATGCTGGACGGTTTCCACCCACCCCAGGGGTACACGCTCGTGGACCGCTACCCCGGCTGGAGGGCAGTGTGCGACAAACTGGTGTCAACCCCGCTCGTCCGAGAGACCACCATCGACCCCCCACCCGCCCCCTAACCGTTTCGAGGACGTGGTGCGTTGAGGCCCCCCAACCCCCGCCCAAGCCCGCTACGTCAAGCCCGACTCGACCTCGGCACCACCCTGGAACAGGTGTGCGCCGACCTCGACCACGCCTCACCGACCGGTTCCAGCGGAGTCACGCCCAGCATGCTCTCCGGATGGGAACGTGGCCGGCACACCACCAGCCGCCGCTACCGCACCCTGCTCGCCGACTACTACGACCGCCCGGTTGACGAGCTATTCGCTCACCAGGACGGGGCAACTACGGCCCAGGACTCGCCCCAGCTCGTCAGCGGCCCCCGCGACCTGCGCACCGCCATGACCGACGTGGTCCGATCCGCGCAAGCCCATCTGGCCGTGGCCGGTTCACGCTCCCGGGACGTGGCGTACCTGGAGACCATCGAACACGCCCTGGCCGACCGTCCCGGCCTGGTCCACTACCGGTTATTGTTCGGCCCGCCCCGCAACACGGCACTGCACGCCCACCTTCGGCGGTTGCTGGAGATCCGCGACCCCGACGACCGGTCGCTGGGGATGAAGACCCTGCACATCGGCCTCATCCGCCCCGAACAGGACATGCCCGAACGGTTCTTCGTCGCCTCCGAACAGGCCGCCGTCGTCCCCATCCCCTCACTCACCAGCGCCTACGGGTTCGACTCCGGGGTCAGGCTAGGACCGCAAGCCGCCGAACGGCTGTTGGACCACGCCCGCCAGTGCTACGCCGCCGCCACACGGGTAGAAACCCCCGAAGCCCTCCACCAGCTCGCACCCTCCGCCTCACACCACCGGGACCCCGCATGACCAACCCCCACACTCAGTCCGCCCTGAACCGAGCCCACCGCGACCTGGACTCGGTCCTGGCCCTGACCCGGGACCTGGTGCGCATCCCCACCCGAGGCGGCATCGACCCCTACGACGACGCCATCACCCACCTCAACGTCTGGATGACCGCCAAGGGCCTGGAGCCGCGGGTACTGCGTGATGAGACCGGAGCGGCCGTCGCCCTCACCGCGAGAGTGCACGGCGACCATCCGGGGTCGACGTGGGTGTTGGACGCCTGCCTGGACACCGCCCCGTTCGGCGACGCAACCGCCTGGCACCACCCGCCCACCAGCGGCGTGATCGACAACGGGTGGCTGTGGGGGCGCGGGGCCGCCGACTCCAAGGTCGCGGTCGCCGTGTTCTGCCACCTGGCCGCGCACCTGCGGACCGAGACCGCGAACCTGCGCGGGGACCTGGTGCTGCTCTTCGACCTGGACGAGCACACCGGCGGCTTCGGCGGAGCGAAACGCTTCTTCGACGCACCCGACACCCCCACCGACATCGGCGGGGTGATGATCGGCTACCCCGGCATGGACAAACTCGTCATCGGCGGACGCGGCGTGTACCGGGTCCGGTTGCGCGTCCACGGTGTCGCCTCCCACTCGGGCGGCTCCCGCTCCACGCCCAACGCGATCAGTAAGGCGACCGCGATCATCCAGGCACTGGACCGCGAGCCCCTCCCGGGACCGGCCGCGGGGTTCGGCCCCGGCAAGCTCACAGTGACCGCCATCGAGGCGGGCGAGGGATTCTCGGTGGTGCCGGACCTGTGCACGGTCAACGTGGACGTGCGCACCACGAAGGCGTTCACTGACCATGAGGCGGCGGACCTGGTGGCCGGTGTGGTGGCCAAGGTGGATGCGGACTGGCCGGACACCGCTCCGACTCTGGTGGAGGCCCACACACGGTGGCCCGCCTACGCCTTGGCCGAAGGCGCGCCGTTGCGGGATGCGCTGGTGAGCGCTGCCGCTGCATATGGGGTCGATGTGAAGGCGAAGGTCGCGGGACCGTCGAACATCGGCAACTACCTCGCCGGACTGGGGATACCGGCCACGGCCGGGTTCGGACCCGCCTACGAAGGACTGCACGCCACCGACGAACGCGTCCGTATCGACACCATCCCCGTCGCCCAGGCGGTCTACGACCAGGCGGTGCGAACACTCATGTCCTCTGATGAGAGCGGTGAGGCGTAGGGACGGGGGTTGGCCGCATCCCCATCCTCATCGCACACGCACGCCACATCCTAGACGTGGTGCCGCCCTCCATGAGATCGGCCAGGGCCGCCCGCCGCCTCAGCGACGCCCTGGAGATTCCCGCCACGGTGGGGTGACACCGCCTTCGTTGATCGGCCACAGTGAGCCCATGACACTGGCACCCCTGCCCGGCGGCTTCGCCGCACCCGAGCTGTACGACGTCCTCAAGAATGCCTGCGCAACTGTGGGACTCGACGACACCGAAGTGGAACTCCTACGCGGGCACACCAACGCCGTCGTGCGACTACCCACCGCAGGCGTGGTGGCCAAGATCGCCCGCAAGGGCACCCCCGTAGCCTCAGTGCAGCGCACGGTGGCGTTCGTGCGCTGGCTCATGGACCAGGGATTCCCCACCGTGCCCCTGCACCCCGGCGTCACCCAACCGGTGGTGGTCGACGGCCACCCGGTGACGTTCTGGACCTACCTGCTGCAGAACGGCACACCGATCCACGCCCGCGACCTCGCACAACCCCTACATGCTCTGCATGGCCTCCCGGCACCCCCGGTCCGGATGAGGGAACTGGACAACGTCGCCGCGGTTCGCAGATCGCTGGCGGCGATCACCACCCTGCCCCAGGAGGAGCTGGCGTTCCTACACCAGCGGATCGACCATCTGGAGTTGGCGTTGAAGGACGTGGAGTTCGCGCTGCCACCCGGTGTGGTCCAAGGCGACCCGCAACACCGCAACGCCCTCCACGACGAGCAGCGGACCGTGCTGTGTGACTGGGACACCGTGGCCCACGGCCAACCGGAGTGGGACCTGGTGACGGTCGAGATTCATTGCAGGCGCTTTGGTCACGGCTTCGGGCACTACGAGCAGTTCGCCGACGTCTACGGGTTCGACGTGACCACCTGGTCGGGGTATCAGGTGCTGCGCGATATCAGGGAACTGCGGATGGTCACCACCAACGCCCGCAAGGCCCGCCACACACCGGGGAGCCTGGCCGAGGTGCGCCGACGAATCCGGGGGCTCCAAAACGACACGGAACTGCGGTGGAGCATCCTGTGAACCTGGGTTCGCTGGAGCAGGGCTGGGCCGCCACATCGCCTTCCTCGAGGACGTTGACGTGTTCCTCGACCATGCAGAATCCTCGCACCCTGGCGTGAGTGGCCAGATCAGGCCGCCCCCTTCGCGGGTCGTGGTCTCCTGAGCGGGGTACAAGGCGGGCACCGTATCCCTAGGAGAGATGCATGGATTTCTTCGACAAACTTGTGGATTTTGTCACTACGGCCCTTGTGCTGATCTTCTTTTATGGCGGCCCGTTGCTCTACCTGTTGACTCGGGGGGAAGGAAGCTCCGAACAAAACGGTGGAGGTGGGGCCGGGTATAACGGTTCGTCTTCCTCCGGTTACAGCGGAGATGGGGATGATGGATACGGAGGTGATGGTGGAGGAGGCGGAGGTGGTGAATGACCTCACCCCGTCCACCGCCCCATGACCGGCCACTCCTCACCCGGATCATCACCGGGACGAACCCGCACGCCCGGAGCCACGCAACCCGCCCCTCCACACCCAACCCAGCGTCCGGAGCAGCGAAAACCCACCCCACCCCAACCGCTCCGGCACGGGCCACGAACTCCTCCACCAACACCCGACCCACCCCACAGCGGCGCGACCGTGGGGCGACAACCACCGCCAGGATGTACCCGTACGGGGGGCACCGGGGACCCCAGCCCGTCACCCCGTCCGTGATCGCTTCCGACCAGCCCACCGCCCCAACAGTGGGGACCATTCCCGCGTGCGCGGGGAGCAGAGCCTCATCACCGGTCTGGTCGACGCATCCACTCCCGCAGGCACCGCAACCGCTCGACACTGGCTCCCCGCCCCGCCTCCGCGTCCACGACACCGCGCACGCCCGCCAGCGCCCCGCACGCGCGGCGGCGGTTGGCCCGCTCCACCAGCCGCTTGGACCCGGCGATGTTCCTGCGTGAGCTCCTGTCGTTCTCGCCGTGCCGGTTGCGTCTGTCCCCGGTGTAGTCGAGCAGCTTCCTCTCCCGCAGTGGCTTCGGCGGGGCACGACCCCGTCCTTCCCCGGGCTCTGGATCAGACGGGCTTGGTCCAGACCGCGGCCATCGAGATCGGATGGCCGTGGAAACGCTTCCATGTGGGCTTGGCCGCCACCCAGGTGTCGTCCACCGTGGCCTCGGACAGCTCGGCGAGGGTCCACCCGGCGGCGATGGCCGCGCGCGTGTGGTCGCTGAACAGGTGCAGGTGGGTGCTGATCGCCACGTCCTCACCAGAGGCGTCGGTGAAGTGCGTGGGCATCCCCGAGACCATGATGAACTGCGGGTGGTAGGCGACCAGGACGAGGGACCCGCCGGGCGCGGTGAGCCGCCAGGCCTCGGCGTAGTAGGGGGCCAGGTCGGGCAGGTGCTCGTCGATGAGTGAGGAGATCACCAGGTCGTAGCCGCCACCGGGCAGGCCGGTGGCGCGCACGTCCCCCCGGATCAGGGTGGTGTGGTCGCCGCGCTCGCGGGCCAGACGCAGCATCCCCTCGCTGAGGTCGACGCCGTCCACGTGCGGCACGCCCCTCCCGCGCAGCCAGGCTCCGGTGCGTCCGGTTCCGCAGCCCAGGTCGGCGGCGCGCTCCACCCCCGACCAGTCCGGACGGGTCAGACCGTCGAGGAGGGCCAGGTCCATGGCGTCCAGGACGGAGTCCTCGTAGGTGCTCGACCAGCCGTCGTAGCCGGTGGCCACGTCGACCGTGCGGTAGTGGCGGGTGTCGAAGTCCGCGAAGTTCGGCATGGGAACGAGTATTCCGCGACCGTGCGCGAGGCCGCCACCGTGTTTTCCCGGCTGTGGAAAACCCGTTGCTCCCGGGGCGGACCCCTCCTAGGGTGTGCGCATGGCCAGCTTCCACGCGATCGTGAACCGGGTCCAGTCCTGGTCCGCGAGCGCCCACGATCTCGTCGTCCGCCCCCGGTCCGGGTCCCTGGACCGCTAGACGACGTCGGCGAGCCCCCGGACCCGTGTGTTCGCGGCGGCTCCCTCGAGGGTGACAGCCCCGGCGTCCCGCGTCGGCACGTCCGTGCCGCGGCGAACGGACACCGGGCTCCCCGCCATGCGCGTGTACCGGTCCAGGTCCAGTCCCGTCCCCGAACCACCACGGACGGGCCGCCCGGACCATCCCTCCCCCGGAGCGCGCGCAGCGCCGCGCCCGTCCGTGCCGCCCGTCCTCGTCCGCCACGCGTGTGGCTGGATCGGACCCTTCCATGGCACGTACGACACGTCCACGCCGCGGCACCGCCGGTGACCGCCGCCGACGCCTCTCCCAGAACTTCCTCGCCGACCCCGGCGCCGCCCGACACGTGGTCAGGGTCGCCGGGGTGACCCCCGACGACCTGGTGGTGGAGGTGGGCCCCGGAGAGGGAGCCATCACCCGCTTCCTCGCCCCGGCGGCGCGCCGGGTGATCGCCTACGAGATCGACCGCCACCTGGCCGACCGCCTGAGCTCCCGCTACCGCGACCCCGACCGGGGCGTGCGGGTGGTGTGCGCGGACTTCACCCGCGCCCGGCCGCCGCACGGCCCCTTCCACGTGGTCGGCAACATCCCCTACGCCCGCACCTCCGACATCGTCCGCTGGTGTCTGGACGCACCGGGGCTGGCCTCGGCCACGCTGGTCACCCAGCTGGAGTACGCGCGCAAGCGCACCGGCGCCTACGGGCGGTGGAGTCTGCTGACCGTGCTGACCTGGCCGGAGTGGTCGTGGTCGCTGGCCGGTCGGATCAGCCGGAACCGGTTCCGTCCGGTCCCCCGGGTGGACGCCGGGTTGCTGGTGCTCCGGCGCAGATCCGCACCGCTCGTGGCCCCCGACCGGATGGGCGCCTACCGGCGCCTGGTCGCGCTGGGATTCGAGGGGGTGGGCGGCTCCTTGGGCGCGTCACTGCGCCGGGCGCACCCCTCCCGGAGGGTGGACGCGGCGTTGCGGGCGGCCGGGGTCGGCCCGGGTACCCCGGTCGGCCTGGTGGCGCCCGACCAGTGGTTGGCGCTCCACCGGGCCCTGGACCGGTAGCCGCCTCAGGACAGGAAGTCCAGGAGGGCGGCGGTCAGTTCGGCCGGGGCGTCCTCCTGGACCAGGTGCCCGGCGCCGGCCAGGGAGTGCAGCCGGGCCCCGGGGATGGCGGCGGCCAGCCGCTCACCGCGGTCGATCGGCAGCCAGGTGTCCTCACGGCCCCACACGACGAGCACCGGGAGGTCGAGGTCGGCGTAGGCGTCCTCGACCTCGGCGGTGTGGCGCTCGTCGGCCTGGGCGATCTGGCGGTAGAAGGCGGGTTGGCCGTCGGCGCCGAGCCAGGGTCGGGTGAGGGCGTCCAGGACCTCGGCGCGCGGCCCGGAGTGCGACGCCGTGGCGATGTAGGCGCGCACCAGGGCCTCGTGCAGGTGGGGCGGGAGGGTGGCGAACACGTCGGCCTGGGCGTTGACCAGGCGGAAGAAGTCGCTGCCCCAGGGGCGCACGCTCACCGCGTCGACCAGGGCGAGGCGGTCGTAGGCCACTCCGTCCAGCAGGGCGGTGCGCAGGGCCACCGCGCCGCCGAAGTCGTGGGCGACCACCCGGGGCCGGTCCAGACCCCAGTGGTCGAGCAGGGCGGTGAACGCGGTCTGCTGCGCCGCCAGGGACACGTCCTGGCCGTCGAACCTGGCGGAGGCCCCGTAGCCGGGCATGTCCCACACGTACACGGTGTACCGGGGCGCGAGGGCGCGGGCCACGTGCCGCCACACGTAGGAGGAGAACGGGGTGCCGTGCAGGAGCACGACGGGTTCCCCCTCCCCCATCCGGGTCCAGCGGACCGCTCCGTTGGGTGCGTCGAATCGTTCGTCCAGGTACCAGGTGGTGTCGGCCACGACCGCCGCCCCCTTCGTCTCGTGCGGGCCGCTTCCGCCCCGCCGGGTCGTCGACGGAGCGGAGCCTATCGGTGGGGGACGACGGTCGGCGCGCCGGACGGACCGGGGCGGACGCGCACCACCGCGAAGGACTCCCCCGACAGGGTGACCGTGGTCCCGCGGGTCCGTGGTTCTCCGGTGGCGAGGAGGACCTCGCGTGGCGGCGCGTCCACCTCCACGGCGGCGTCGGCGCCGTCGAGGTTGCACAGCAGGCGCAGCCCTCCCCGGACCAGGACCAGCTGACGGCCGTCGGCGCTGGCGCGCACGGCGAACCGGTCCAGGCGGGGGTCGGCCAGGTCGGGTTCGGCCCGGCGCAGCGCGATGAGGGAGCGGTGGGCGTCCAGGACCCGGCGGTGGGGGTCCCGGTCGCGCTGGCCCCAGTCCAGGACGGCGGCGTCGCGGGTGGCGGGGTCCATCGGGTCGGGGATCTCCTCGTGCGCCCAGCCGAGGGCGGCGAACTCGCGGCGCCTGCCCCTGCGGACGGCCTCGGCCAGATCGGGGTCGGTGAAGGAGGCGAAGAACGGCCAGGGGGTGGTGGCCGCCCACTCCTCGCCCATGAACAGCATCGGGGTGTAGGGCGAGCACAGGACGAGCGCGGCCCCGCAGCACAGCAGGTCCGGGGACACGTACTCCCCCATGCGGTCGCCGCGCGCCCGGTTGCCGACCTGGTCGTGGGTGCTCAGGTAGGCGAGGAAGCGGCTGCCGGGCACGCGCGCGGTGTCGACCGGCGCCCCGTGCGCGCGGCGCCGGAAGGAGGAGTGGGTGCCCGCGTGCCAGAAGACGCGGCGCAGCACGGTGGGCAGGACGTCGGGACCGGCGAAGTCGGCGTAGTAGCCGTGGGTCTCCCCGCTCAGGGCGGTGTGCAGCGCGTGGTGGAGGTCGTCGGACCACTGGGCGGTCATCCCCATCCCGCCCGCCTCGCGGGGCAGGACGATACGGGGGTCGTTGCGGTCGGACTCGGCGATCAGGGACAGGGGGCGGCCCAGGCCGGTGGCGAGCGCGTCGACCTCGGCGGACAGTTCGGCCAGCAGGTGGGTGGCGCGGTCGTCGCGCAGGGCGTGCACGGCGTCCAGGCGCAGTCCGTCGAGGTGGAAGTGGCGCAGCCAGTCCAGGCAGTTGTCGACGACCAGGCGGCGGACCGGGTCGGAGTCGGGTCCGTCGAGGTTGAGGGAGGGCCCCCAGTCGGTCTCGCCGCCGAAGTAGGGGCCGAACCGGGGCAGGTAGGCGCCGGAGGGGCCCAGGTGGTTGTGCACCACGTCCAGGATGACGGCGAGTCCGCGCGCGTGGCAGGCGTCGACGAGGGTCTTGAACGCGTCGGGTCCGCCGTAGGGGTGGTGGACGGCCGACCACAGCACGCCGTCGTAGCCCCACCCGTGGGTGCCGTCGAAGGCGTTGACCGGGAGGAGTTCGACGTGGGTCACGCCGAGGTCGACGAGGTGGTCGAGCCGGTCGACGGCGGCGGTGAGGGTGCCCTGGGGGGTGAAGGTGCCCACGTGGAGTTCGTAGACCACCGCGCCGGGCAGGGGGCGGCCGGTCCAGTGCGCGTCCGACCAGTCGAAGGCGGTGTGGTCGTACACGCGGCTGGGCGCGTGGACACCCTCGGGCTGCCAGCGTGAGCGCGGGTCGGGCAGGACCTCGGGGGCGTCGTCGAGCAGGTAGCCGTAGTCGGTGCCGGGACCGGCGCGGTCGACGCGGGCGTGCCACCAGCCGTCGGCGCCGCGTCGCATGAGGTGGTCGGTTCCGTCGGCGCGCAGGCGGACGCGGTCGGCGTGGGGCGCCCACACGGCGAAGTCGCCGTGGACGCCGAGGCCGGGGGCGGTGTCCGGTTCGTTCACGCGCGGTGATCTACCCGGTACCCGCGGATCTCACCCCTGGCCGGCGGTCTCTTTCCGCGGTCCGGGCCGGTAGAGGTGGAGGCGCATCGAGGCGGTGACGGCCACCGGTTCGGGCAGGGCGGCGACGCGGGCGCGCAGGTCGTCGGGGCCGATGTGGCGGGCGCTGGGGCCCATCCCGACGACGGTGGCCGCGTCGTCGTGGGTCAGGTTCATGGTGAAGCGCAGTTCCCGTTCCCCGGCGGGGGTGAAGTGCCCGTGCAGGCCCTCGGCCAGGCGCTCGTCCTTGCGGGGGTCGACGTCGAGCAGGCCCAGCGGGGAGCGCAGTTCGGCGAGGTGGTCGGCGGCGGGTGTGACGACGACCAGGACGCCGTCGGGGCGCAGGACCCGGTGGAACTCGGCGGCCGAGCGCGGAGCGAACACGTTGAGCAGGGCGTCGACGCTGTCGGTGCGCAGCGGCAGGGCGCGCCAGGCGTCGGCGGTGACGGCGCCCCCGCGCGGATGGGCGCGGGCGGCGTGGCGGGCGGCGAACTTGGACACGTCGAGGGTCAGGCCGACGGCGTCGGGCAGGGCGGTCAGGACCTGGGTGAGGTAGTGGCCGGTGCCGCCGCCCACGTCGGCGAGCAGGGGGGCGGCGCGGTCGGCGAGCGCGCGGCGCAGGGTCTGGGCCAGGGCCCGGCCCACGGGGTCGTAGTGTCCGGCGCGCTGGAAGCGGAGCCGGTCGGCGACCATCTCCCTGCTGTCCCCGGTGCCGGGCGGGGTGGCGCCGGTCAGGAGGCTGGCGTAGCCCTCGCGGGCGACGTTGAAGCTGTGTCCGGCGGCGCAGGCCAGTCCGCGTTCGCCGGTGGTCAGGGCGGCGCCGCAGGTGGGACAGGCCAGAGCCGCGGCGACGGCGTCGGGCATGCGCAGTCGGGGACCGGTGTGGGGTGGGGTGTTCGGGCGCGCCATGATCGCGTCAGCCTATCCGGTTCAGGCGCGGACCAGGACCGCCACCGGGTAGTGGTCGAGCAGGTCGGCCAGTGGGGCGACGGTGTAGCCGTCCGGGCGTACGGGGGCCAGGGACCGGCCGGTGAGCCGGTCGGTCCACGTGCCGGGGCCCGACGGCAGGGGCAGGACGGTGTCGCGCCATCCGCCCGCGGCGGCCAGGGTGAGGGGCAGTCGGGTGGCGACGGCCACGATGTCGGGCCGGTGGCCCCCGGCGGCGGTGCGGGCGAAGGCCAGGGCGTGCCGGGCGGCGGGTCCGGTGGCGGTGAGCGGGAGGTAGCCGGTGGGGCGAAGTTCGCGCCGCAGCCGCAGGCAGGCGCGGACGAGGTGGAGTTTGGCGGCGCCGGAGTCGTCGACGGGCGGTCGCCAGCCGCGTTCGAGGCGTTCGAGGAGCGCGGTGCGGGCGGCCCAGTCGACGGGTCTGCGGTTGTCGGGGTCGACCAGGGACAGGTCCCACAGTTCGGTGCCCTGGTAGACGTCGGGGACGCCGGGGCCGAGGAGTTGCAGGGCCTTCTGGCCGAGGGAGTTGCTCCACCCGGCGTCGCGGACGGTGTCGACGGACGCGGCGACCTCGGCGCTGAGGTCGGGGTCGCCCAGGACGCGGGTGGGCCAGGCGCGGACGTGGTCCTCGAAGTCGGGGTCGGGGTCGGTCCAGGAGGTGCCCAGCCGGGCCTCCCGGGCGGCCTTGAGCAGGTAGTCGGCCAGACGCCGGTCGCCGATCGGCCAGGCGCCGACGAGGGTCTGCCAGCCCAGGAGGTTGAGGGAGGGCTCGGGCAGGGGCCTGCGGGCGGTCCAGCGGCGGACGGCGTCGGCGAAGTCGTCGGCGACCTCGGACAGTGCGGCCAGGCGGGCGCGCACGTCCTCCGAGCGCTTGGTGTCGTGGGTGGACAGGGCGGTCATGGTGTGCGGGGTGGCGGCCTGGCGGTGGGCGGCGCGGGTGTGGAACTCCTCGGGGGTGACGGCGATCCGTGCGGGGTCGCCGCCGACCTCGCACGCCGCCGCGAACCGGGTGCTCCGGTAGAACGCGGTGTTCTCGGTGCCCATCGCGGTGACCATGCCGCTGGTCTGCTGGATGCGGCGGGCGGGTTCGCCCTCGGGGTCCGCGCGGACGCGGCGGTCGATGACCTCCAGGTCGAAGGCGAGGTCGGGGCGGCGGTCCACGGCGCGGCGGACGGCGCGCGTCCAGGCGTCCTCTCCCTCGGGCAGGTAGGAGCGGTAGACGTCGAAGGAGCACAGGAGTTCGGCGACGGCCTCCTCGCGCTGGCGGACGGCCATCGCGGAGGGGCGGGGGGTGCTGTCGGGCGGTTGGGCGGGCAGCAGGGCGGCGATCCGGCGTACCTCGGCGCGCAGGAGGCGGGTGGCGGCCTGGTGGCGGGCGCGGGCGTCGACGCGGCCGGTGTCGGTGTCCACGCCCTGTTCGGCGGCCAGGGCGGTGAAGGCGGGTTCGCCGTCGGGGTCGACGAAGACCCCGCACACCTCGCGCAGCGCGTCGTAGCCGGTGGTGCCGTCCACGGGCCAGGACTGGGGCAGGTCCTCGCCGGGGGCGAGGATCTTCTCGACCACGATCCAGCCGTCGAAGCGCTCGGTGAGTCGGCGCAGGTAGCCGCCGGGGTCGGTGAGCCCGTCGACGTGGTCCACCCGCAGCCCGTCGAGCTGTCCCAGGTCGGCCCAGCGCAGGATCTCGGCGTGCGCGGCGTCGAACACGCCCGGTTCCTCCACGCGGACGGCGGCCAGTTCGCTGACGTCGAAGAAGCGGCGGTAGGTGAGTTCGGCGTCGCCGCGCCGCCAGGACACCAGCCGGTAGTGCTGGCGTTCGTGCACCTGGTGGGGGGTGTCGCCGGGGGTGAACGTGCCCGGCGCGATCGGGTAGCGCTTGTCGTGGTAGGCCAGGCAGTCGTCGGCGATGGTGAGGTCGTCCAGGGCCGCGCGGCCGCCGTCGCCGTCGTCGGCCAGGACGGGGATCAGGAGGGGCCCGGCGTCGAAGTCGACGTCGAAGCAGCGCGCGTGGACGGCGTCGCGGCCGTGCCTGAGCACGTCCCACCACCACGGGTTGGCGGCCGGGTCGGCGACCGACATGTGGTTGGGGACGATGTCGACGACCACGCCGACGCCCATGTCGTGGGCCTTGGCGACCAAGGCCTCGCGGGCGGTGTCGCCGCCCAGGGCGGAGGAGACACGGGTGGGGTCGACCACGTCGTAGCCGTGCTGGGAGCCGGGTGCGGCGGCGAGCAGGGGGGAGAGGTAGACGGCGCCGACGCCCATCCGGCCCAGGTGGTCGAGCAGGGCCGCGGCGTCGGCGAGGCTGAACCCGGGCCGCAGCTGGAGGCGGTAGGTTGACGTCGGCGCGGCCGTGGCGGTCGTGTCGTGTGCGCTCTTCACGCAGGACACCTGCCCGCGGCGTGCGCGTGTCATGCACGCGTCGCGGCACACGGGGTGAGCGGCATCCCACACGGAGCCGCGTTGGGTGTAGCCGTTCGGCGGTGGCTAGACTCGTCGGCGGTCTCCCATCACCAGCGACGACGCGCCCGAGGCCGGTCGCGCGGTGGTGCACGGGGGCGTGCCGTCGCGGCCGCCCCGAGACGACGGGCGGCAGAGCGTACGTCCGCCGGACGCTCCCGCGCCACCGACACCGACGAGAGGTTGAGAAGCAGTCGTGCTCCCGTCCAACAAGCACTCCCAGTCCCCCGTCCGGCGCCGTGGCGCCGTGCACCGGGGCGCCACCTCGGCCGCGCTGGCCGGTCTGATGCTGGCGGCCACCGCCTGCGGTAGCGACGAGGCGGTTCCCGGGGGGCTCCAGATCGCGACCCCCGAGGACATCGAGTGCTTCTCCGGGAGCCTGGCCGGTGCGGGCTCCAGCGCCCAGGAGAACGCGATGACCACGTGGATCGCGGGCTACCAGACGGCGTGTGAGGACGCCCGCGTCTACTACGACTCGATCGGGTCCGGTGGCGGCCGCAGCCAGTTCATCGACGGCGCCGTGGACTTCGCCGGGACCGACGCGGCGATGAGCCCGGAGGAGAACGCCGACGCGCGCGAACGGTGCCACGGGTCGGACACCATCAACCTGCCCGCCTACGTGGTGGCCATCGCCGTGGTGTTCAACCTGGACGGGGTGGACTCCCTGAACCTGCGGCCGGACACGCTGGCGAAGATCTTCAACCAGGAGATCACCCGCTGGAACGACCCGGAGATCGCCGAGACCAACCCCGACGCGGACCTGCCGGACCTGGCGATCACGCCGGTCAACCGGTCCGACGACTCCGGGACCACGGAGAACTTCACCCGGTACCTGTCGGCGGCCGCCCCGGACGCCTGGCCGCACGAGGCCGACGGGCAGTGGCCGATCCACCCGCGTGAGTCCGCGCAGGGCAACAGCGGTATCGCCGACACGGTCAAGCGCGCCCACGGCGCGATCGGGTACGTGGAGATGTCGCACGTGCACGACATGTCCACGGTGAACCTGGGGGTGGGCGACGAGTTCGTGGAGATCTCCCCCGAGGCCGCGGCCCAGGTGGTGGCCGAGTCCCCGCGCCGCGAGGACAACGTCAACGAGTACGACCTGGCCCTGGACCTGGACTACGGTACGACCGCGCCGGGCAGCTACCCGATGGTGCTGGTCAGCTACGAGGTCGTGTGCGGCGAGTACGAGGACGCGGACACCGTGGAGCGGCTCCAGGCGTTCCTGCGTTACGTGGTCAGCCCCGAGGCACAGCAGAACGTGTCGGAGGAGACCGGTTCGGCGCCGGTCAACGACGCCCTGCGTGAGCAGTTGCTGGAGTCCATCGACTCGATCGGGGTGCACGGCTAGGATCCGCTGCCCGGGACGGTCGCCCGAGGGGGTGGCCGCTCGGGCGCCCGAACACGGCCGAAGCGAAGCGGAGGCCCGGAGCGAACACGGTTCGGGCGCCGCCGGGGTGCTCGTGGACGGGGCCGCGCCGCAGGCGTCCGTGGAAGCGCGGCCTAGCGGTGGTCGCCGGGGCGGCCCGGTCGGCCTCGCAGGGCGCGCAGCCACGCCCCGAACCGCCGGGGTCCGCGCGGTTGGGGGGCGCGCTCCGGTTCGTGGTCCGGGCACGCGGTGTTCCCGGTGGCGGCTTCGTCCGCGAGCGGCGGCCGGGAGTCGGGGGACGGTCGTGGCGGCGGTGGGACCGAGCGGTAGAGCGACAGGTCGGTGAGGGTCTCCTCGCCCGCGTGGATGCGGTAGCGCCCGTGGAGTTCGGCGACCACGTCGCCCAGGTCCTCCCCGTCCCGGCGGACCCGCAGGGCCCGGGCCAGCGCGCGGGTCCGCCAGAGCCGGACCCCGGCGTCGCGGGTGGGCGAGGTGGCGGGGAACAGTTCGGTGATCCCGGCGCGGGCGCGTTCGGCGCTGGCCAGCATGCGGGAGATCGCCACCTGGCCCAGTCCCCAGGCGACGGGCACCCGCAGCAGGAAGGGCGAGGGGAACCCGGTGCGGGGCACGGAGGAGGCGAAGGAGACGCGGGGGTCGCGCAGGTAGTTGGCCTGGACCAGGCGCAGGTCCAGGTGGGGGCCGCACGGGTGGGCGGTCTCGGATCCGGCGCCCTCCCAGTCGGCGACCAGGGTCAGCCCCAGGTCGGTCTCGGCGCTGTCCAGGATACGGTCGACGCAGCCGCGCACCAGGTCGTAGGGGGCGCCGGAGACGTCGACGACGGCGTGGACGAGGGGGACGCGTCGGCGGTGGGCGGGCAGGGGTTCGCGGTAGACGTGGGGGTGGGGCATGAGTTCGGCGAGCACCTCGGTGCGGAAGCGTTCGGAGGGCAGGCGGGTGCGCACGGTGGTGGCGCGGCCGACGTGCCAGGCGGTGGCGGCCCGCTCCGGGACCATGACGGCGCCCGCCTGCCAGAGCCGGTAGCCGAACTCGGTGTCCTGGCCCAGGTCGAGGTCGGGGTCGACGCCTCCGGCGGCCTCGTACAGGCTGCGCCGCAGGCCCGCGGCGGCGCCGACGTAGGCGTGGAAGCCCAGGTGGTCGGCGTCGCGCAGGTCGCCGCTGTCGCGCAGGAGGTGTTCGACCCACTCGTGGTGGCGGCCGGTCTCCAGGGTGTCGTGCAGGGTCCGGGTGCGGGCGCGCGCGATCACGTCGGCGGGGTCGGCCGGTCCGGTGTCGGCGAAGCGGACGCGGCCGAGGGTGACGGTCTCGGCGTGGGTGTGGTGCCAGCGGGCCTGCGCCTCGACGAACTCGGGGCAGGCGACCATGTCGGCGTCCATCCAGAGCAGGATGTCGCCGGTGCTGGTGTGGGCTCCGAGGGCGCGCGCGTAGCCCGCGCCCCAGACGCCCTCGGGCGCGCGCACGAGGCGGCAGTGCCGGGGGCGGACGGCGGGCAGCCGCAGGGGTGGCGCGGTGTGGATGTCGACGACCACGACCTCCAGGAGGCGGTCGGGGTAGGTCTGTACGGCCAGGGAGGCCAGCGCGAGGTCGAGTCGGCGCTGCCCGCCCCGCGCGGGGATGACGACGGTGACGCGCAGGTCGGGGGTCCACTCGCCGAGGGGTGGCGGCGCCAGTGCGCTCCAGTCGTTGCGGAAGACCCGGGTACGCACCCGTTCCACGCGGCCTCGGTGGGAGACCCCGTCGACATGAGACGCTACGTGCTTATTCAGTGACACAGAGTCACTATAGCCGTGTTTCCCCATCGCGAGGCGCCGATCACCGATGTGTTACGAATCGGTCGTGTCCGCCGATCCCGCGCGGGCGCGCGCCACCCCGTTCGGGGGCGGCGCACCCCGGGGCCGGCGGCGCGTCAGCGCGCGGAGCCGCCCGCGTCGGTCTTGAGCATCCTGATCCCGAGCCAGACCACGCCGATGACCAGGGCGATCATCAGACCCCACGTCAACACGCCGACCACGATGGACAACAGCCAGAAGAACACGAGCACGACCGCCAGGGCCGCGCCGACCTTGAGGAGAAGACGTCCCATCCGGGACACGATACGCGGGCGCGGTGGAGGAGGGAACGACGGACGAGCCCCGCCCGGGTACGCGGGCCCGCGCGGCGGCCGCGGACGGACGGTCCGGTTCCCGGGGCGGCGGACCGTTCCGGGAACCGGATCCGGACCCGTCAGCCGACGCGCACCGCGGCGGTGAACACACCGTCCCAGTAGTCGGCCAGGGCGACCTCCTCCAGCGGCTTGGACGGGTTGGAGCCGTGGATCATGTTCCCGTTGCCCGAGTAGATGCCCACGTGGCTGGGCGCCGACTCGTCGTAGAAGAACAGCAGGTCACCGGGCTGCACCTGGTCACGGGAGATCCGCGTTCCGGCGTTGACCTGGTCGTAGGTGGTCCGGGGCAGGTTGACGCCCGCCTGGGCCCAGGCCGCTTGGACCAGGCCGGAGCAGTCGTAGGAGTCCGGGCCGGTGGCGCCCCACTCGTAGGGCTTGCCGATCTGGGCGCGGGCGAAGTCCAGGACCGCCTGGACGTCGCCGGAGGCGGCGACGGGGGCGGCCTGCGCGGCACCGGCGTCGGAGGCCGCACCCGAGGTCGGGTCCACACCGCCCAGGTCCGCCAGGACCTCGGCCTGTTCGTCGAGCGCGGCCTCGCCGTCGGCCTGGGCCGCCTCGGCCTCCTCCAGGGCCTCGGCCGCGGCCGCCTCGGCCTCCTTCGCCTCCTCGCGCAGGTCCTCGGCGCGCTGGACCTCGGCGACGTAGTCGGCGAGGACGACCTGCTGGCCGGCGGACAGGTAGTCCAGGTCGGCCACGTTCTGGAGGGCGTCGTCCGGCGTGCCGTCGAAGAGCACGCCCAGGAGGCTGTGGGTCCCCCCGGTGTAGGCGGCCTGGGCGATGTGGACGACGTCGCCGGACATCGCGTCCAGGTCCTCCCGGGCCCGGTCCAGCCGCTCCTCGACGTCCTCCAGCTCGGCCTGTGCGGCCTCGTGGTCCTCCTCGGCCTGGTTGTAGACCTCGTTCAGCTCCGAGAGCTCGCGCTGGAGCTCCTCGTAGCGGCCCTGGGCCTCCTCCGGGGAGGTGTCGGCCAGGGCGGCGCCGGACGAGAGCAGCACGGCGCCGACGGCCACGCATCCGACCGTCGCGAGTCGGTACCGTCCGCGCACACGGGGTTCCGGGTTGCGAGTCAAGGGATGACTGCCTTTCTCCCACACCCGCCTACCGCCACGGGGCATCACCGAGGGCACGCCCGGATCGGGCGTGTGGCTCTGCGCGTGAGGGGGATCCGGCGTCGGCGCGAAGGGGGCCGCGGGAGGTGGGCCGGGTGTTACCGCGACGGCCTCCGCTCGTGGGAAAGAGGACTGCGAGCGAGCGGAGCACGACGGAAACCGGACACTGTCCCCCTTGTGGGGATCACTCGGGCGTTCCGGCTTGGTGGGAACACTAAACCATCATGAAAGGATTCGCGACCCGTTCGTTACCTTCCCTTGGGCAACCCTCTTGACCTGCGGACATGTCCAGCCGAGGACAGGATCGCCGCCCACACCGGGGACCTCGCGGCGCGGGCGCGGCACGAGACGGCCGCCGACCCCGGTCGCACGGCGCCACGGCGAGTGACATACATCACACTCGACCCGGGGAAGGGGGTCGGGCCGCCGTGGACCCGACCCCGACCCGGTCAGAGGTGGCGCGACCACCAGTCGAGGATCGCCTCGAAGCGGGCGACCCGGTGGCTGGGCAGCCCCGAACGCGACAGCTCGTGCCCCTCCCCCGGGAAGAGCAGCATCTCGGCCTCGCACCCGCGCGTGCGCAGCGCCACGAACAGGCGCTGGGCCTGCTCCACAGGGCAGCGCCAGTCCTCCTCCGAGTGGATGATCAGGAGCGGGATGTCGATCCGGTCGGCGTAGGTGAGCGGGCTCTCCTTCACCCACGTCTCCGGCGGGCCGTACAGGGGGCCGGGGAAGAAGGCCCCGATGTCGGAGGAGCCGTGGAAGCTCTCGATCGCGTTGACGGCGCGCTCGCTGATCGCGGCCCTGAACCGGTCGCCGTGGTGCGCGGCCAGCCAGGTCGTCATGAAACCCCCGTGCGAGCCGCCCATGACGCCCACGCGCGCGGCGTCCAGGCGTTCGTCGCGCAGCGCCTCGTCGAGGAAGGCGAGCACGTCCGTGGCGGTGACCGCGCCGACCGAACCGATGATCGCCCGGCCGTGCTCGTGTCCGTAACCGGACGAGCCGCGCGGGTTGCACATGACCACCGCGTACCCGGCCGCGGTGTGGACCTGGGTCTCGTCGAAGAGCTGCCAGCCGTACTGCGTGAACGGGCCCCCGTGGATCATGAGCACGACCGGATGCGGTCCCTCCCCCTCCGGCAGGGCCACCCAGCCGTGCACGGGGTAGCCGTCGGGGGTGTGGGCGACCAGCTCCGTCATCGGCCGGGGGTCCACCCCCTCAGCGAAGGAGGTCAGGTCCTGTTCGCCGTCCTCGGCCACGCGCACCAGCTCGCCGCTGCCCGAACCGTCGGCGACCACGGCGACGGTCACGCCTCCCCCGTGGTCGAAGGACTGGGTCTGCACCGCGCCGCCGACCAGCGTGGCCTGCTCGCCGCCCGCGAAGGGCAGCCGGACCAGGTGCACCGCGCCCCGGTTCTCGATCCGGGTCACCAGGCCCTCGGGGGTCACCCGGACCTCACCGGTGGCGCGCGGCCCCTCCCTCGGGGTCAGACGGGCGGGGGGCGCCGAGCCGTCCGCCGGTACCGACCACACGCCCGTGGTCCGTCCGACGAAGTCGTCCAGGTCCGGCCCGAGCTCGTCGGCCAGGAAGTAGACGGTGGCACCGTCGGCGGAGAAACACGGAGCCTGGGCGCACAGGTCGCCCGCGGTGACGCGGCGCGGCTCGGCGCCCTCCTCGGGCGCGCACACCCACAGGTCCTCGACCAGATCGGTGTCACGGGTGTCGTGCCGGGCGGCGGCGAAGACCAGCAGGGAGCCGTCCGGGCTCCACGCGGGGGCGCCGTGGTCGACATCGGCGTCGGTGACCCGGACCGGCTCGCCCGGCTCACCGGAGGGGTCGATCGGCGCGGTGACGAACACCTGACGGCGGCGGTCCCCGGTGAAGCCGAGTCCGTCGAGGCGGTACTTGAGCCGGGTGATCCTGCGCGGCGGCTCCTTGCCGGGCTCGACGCCCACGTAGCGCCCGGGTTCGGGGACGCGCGCGGTGTAGGCCAGGCGGGTGGAGTCCGGGCTCCAGCGGGCGCCCGCGACGCCGAGCGGGTGGTCGGTCACCTTCCAGGGCTCGCCGCCGTCGGCGGGCAGCACGTGGAGCTGGGCCCTGCGGTCCTCGTCCGGGCGCAGGAAGGCGATCCACCGTCCGTCGGGCGACCAGACGGGCGCGTCGTCCCTCGTGCCGCGGGTGAGCTGGCGCGGTGGCGCCGAGCCGTCGGTGGGCACCGACCACAGGGCTCCGGTGTAGGCGTCCTCCTCCAGATCCGGGCGGATCACGGAGAAGACGGCGCGAGCGCCGTCCGGCGAGAGCGTGGGGGCGCTGAGACTGTGCAGGTGGACGATGTCGGAAGGTCGCATACGCCGATGTCGGCCGCCTCGGCGCGGGGGTGCGCCGGGCGGCCCCTCCTTCTTCCTTGGCGGTGGGTCCGTGGTCCGGGCACCGTGTGACTGGCACGACGGAGGGGTGGTCGTGTCCCGAGTGGGTGGGACGGGACCGCCATCCGGACGGGCCGACCCCCCGATCCGGGAGGAGTCGGCCCACGGGGACCCTATCCGCGCCTCCCCCGGTAAATCCAGGACACGCGGCCCGCCGATCCGCGCGGACGCACCGCCGGGGGAACCGCGCACCGTGCGCCACGCGGTCGCCGCGCGGCGACCGTCCGCCCCGCGGGCACCGCTCACCGCCGGGTCTGCCGGGACCGTGCGAGCGACCCGTGCACGCGATCGGTCTCCAGGAGGGTGCACACCCACCGGCCGCCCGCGCGGTCGGCGCGGAAGGCGAAGGCCCGGGCGCGCCGGTCACAGGCGATGACGGCGCTGACCTCCAGCGACGCCGGCGGATGGGACTGGTGGAAGACGCGCCCCAACCTGGGCGCGATCCCGCACGGCACGCTGCCGCGCAACCGGCGCAGCTCCTCCCGGACCGGGGCGGCCAGCTGGTCGCGCAGCACCTCCGGGGCCCGGCGGCCCACCAGGACCTCCGCCATCCGCTGCGCCAGGTGGTACACGTCGCCCGGGGTGCGGTGCCCCTGGAGCGGAGCACCGCACCGTCCCGCGCGCGGTCGGCGCAGGGGGGTCCTGGCCGGGGTGGGGGCGGGCCGGTGCGCGGGGGTGCGGCCGTGGTGGCAGGCGGGGCGCGGGCACAGGGGGTGTCGGGCGGCGTGGGGCATGGAGGGGTTCCCTTCCGAGCGTGATCGTGCGCCTTCACCCCGACTCGGAGGACCCGACGCCGCCGACGCGTCACCGGGAATTCCAGGTTTCTTGGCCACGACGCCACCCGGCCCGGGAACGGCCCGTCCCACCCAGACGGCATACTGCCAGTGTGACCAACGCGTACCTTTCCTCCCCCACCCCGTTGGCGCTCGCGCACAGGGGCGGGTGGTTCACCGACGACCAGGGCGTCCGGCGCACCGAGCTGGAGAACACCGCCGTGGCCTTCCAGCACGCCGTCGACCTCGGGTACACCTACCTGGAGACGGACGTGCACGCCACCGTCGACGGTGTCCTCATGGCCTTCCACGACGACACGCTGGACCGCACCACCGACATGAGCGGCGCCATCGGCGACCTGCCCTACCGGGAGGTGGCGCGGGCCCGGGTCGCCGGACGCGAGCCGGTGCCGGTGCTGGAGGACCTGTTGGGCTCCTGGCCGCAGGCGCGCTTCAACATCGACCTGAAGTCGGACGCGGCCGTCCTGCCGATGCGCGACGTCCTGCGCCGCACCAACGCCTGGGACCGGGTGTGCGTGGGCTCCTTCGACCAGTTCCGCCTCGACCGCGCCCGGCGCCTGTTCGACCGCCCGGTCGCCACCTCCTGCGGCCCGGTCGACGTGGCGCGCCTGCGCGTGGCCTCGCTCTCCCCCCTGCTGCGCGCCCTGGCCAGCCGGGTGCCCGTGTGCGCGCAGATCCCCCTGTGGCACGGCACGTTCCCGGTGCTGAGCCGCGACCTGATCCGCACCGCGCACCGCCTGGGCCTGCAGGTGCACGTGTGGACGGTCAACGGCACCGACGTGATGGACCGCCTGCTCGACGCCGGGGTGGACGGGATCGTCACCGACAACACCGTCGGCCTCAGGCGGGTGCTCGCCCGGCGCGGCCGGTGGCCCGAACCCGCGCACGGTGCCGACGGCACCCCGAAGAACGGATGACGTCCCCCATGACCAACGCTCCGGAGCCGACGATCGAGGGCTCCCCCTCCCCCGACGCCGCCCAGCGCAGACGCGAGCAGCGCGGCTGGTACGTCTACGACTGGGCCAACTCGGTGTTCATCACCTCGGTGGTCACCGTCCTCATCGGTCCCTACATGAGCAACCTGGCGTGCGTCTCGGCCGGAGCGCCCGACGCCCAGGCGTGCCAGGACCCCTCGCTGGCGATCACGCCGCTGGGTGTGGACGCGGTCACGCTGCACCCGAACGCGCTCTACCCGGCGCTGACCACCGTGGCGATCCTCCTCCAGATCCTCCTGCTGCCCGTCGTCGGCGCGATGGTCGACCAGTCCAGGCACAAGCGGCGGTGGCTGTTCTGGCTGGCCACGGGCGGGTCGGCGAGCACGGCCGGCCTGTACGCGGCCACCGAGGGCTACCATCTGGCCGCCGCGCTGTTCGTGCTGGCCAACGTGCTGTACGGGCTGTCGATCGTGGTCTACAACGCGTTCCTGCCCGAGATCGCCACCCCCGACGAGCGCGACCGGGTGTCGGTCACCGGCTGGGGGATCGGCTACCTGGGCGGCGCCCTGCTGCTCGCCGTCCACCTGGGCCTGGTCCTGTCGGCCGACTCGCTGGGGATCGGCACCGACCACGCCGTCCGGATCGCGTTCGCCTCGGTCGGCCTGTGGTGGGCGGGCTTCACGGTCCTCGCGGTCCGGCCGCTGCGCGACCGCTACGGCGCGCTGGCCCTGGGGTCGCGGGGGCGGCCGAGGGTCGGACCGTCGCTGCGCCAGTTCGGGCACACCCTGCGCGACATGCGCCGGTACCCGAACACCATCCTGTTCCTGCTGGCGTTCATTTTCTTCAACGACGGCATCCAGGCGGCCATCCGCTACGCCGCCCCGTTCGCCAGCCAGGACCTGCGGCTGGACGAGAGCGCGTTGATCGCGACCATCCTGGTCATCCAGTTCGTCGCGTTCGTGGGCGCCTTCGTGGCCGGGCGGGTGGCGCGCGCGGTCGGCACCAAGGCGACGGTGCTCGGATCGCTGGCGGTCTGGTGCGCGCTGGTGACCCTGGCCTACTTCCTGCCCGCGGGCGACGTGCCGCTGTTCGTGGCCCTGGGCGTGGGCATCGGCCTGGTGCTGGGCGGCACCCAGTCGCTGGCCCGGTCGATGTTCTCCCAGCTGATCCCCAAGGGGCGCGAGGCGGAGTACTTCAGCCTGTTCCAGATCTCCGACCGGGGGTCGACGTTCCTGGGGTCGCTGGCCGTCACGGTCGCCGTCAGCCTCACCGGCGGCTACCGGACGGCGGTCGTCTCGCTCATCCTGTTCTTCCTCCTGGGCGCCGTCCTGCTGTGGCGGACGCGGATGCGCGAGGGCATCGCGGCGGTCGGCAACGAGGTGCCCAGCCGCCTGTGAGGCGACGGTCCCGCCCCGTCGTCGGCCCCGGGCATACTGGGGGCCGACGAGGGACGGGGAGGTGCGGTGCCGGTTCTGCACGGGGCGTGGGTCAGGGACACGTTGGCGGTGTGGGGCGAGCGGTCCCGGTCGGCGCCCGTCCCCCCGGAGCCCTCCGGAACGCCCGGACCCCACCCCTTCGCCCTGTCCGCCGGTGACCTGGGGTCGCTGCTGGACGGACTGGGCCTCGGACGGGCGGCCGCCGAGGGAACCGTCGACGACCTGGTCCTCGCCCTGCCCGGCGACGACCGCGCCCCGGCGCACTCCGCCGAGGCCGCCGACGGCCCCGAAGGCGCCCGCGGGGCCGTTCCCGGGCGGCTGACGCCCTGGCGGATCCCCGCGCTGTTCCTCTGCGCCCGCGCCGCCGAGACCCTGTTGGCGGCCCTGGACACCCCGCACGACGGCCTGGGGGTGGGTCCGGCCCTGGCGCACCTGGCGGCGGTACGGGGCTTCGCCCAGCGGCTCGTCGACACCGGATGCGTCCTGCCCGACCTGGTCGGCGACCCGCCGCGCGCCCGGTGGCGGCCCGCCCCGGTGGCGGCCGCCGAGGAACACCTGAACGCGCTCACCGCGGCCCTTCCGGCCCCGGCCCGCGCCCACCTGCCCGGCGCGAACGCCCGGGAGGTGGCCCGGGCCTGCGTACTCGCCCCCCTGGAACTGCTCACCGACGCCGTGGCCCGTCGCCTGGCCCGCCCGCCGGGCGGCGGCGAACGGACCGCTGCCGACGGCCCGGCGGCACGGCTGGCCGTGGCGCTCACCGGCGGGGACCCCCGGGTCGAGGCGGCCGACGCCGAGGCGCTGTGCGCGCCGCTGCGCGAGTGGCGGTCGCGGGTCCGCGGCTCCGGCCGGGCCCAACTGCTGTTCCTGCTGCGCGAACCGGAGCGGGAGGGGCCGTGGGAGGTCGAGTTCTGGGTGCGCTCGGTGAGCGACCCGGGTCTGCGCCTGCCCCTGGAGCGGGTGTGGCTGGGCGAGGGCGCCGCCTGGCTGCCCCGCGACGTGGGCGAGACCGCCCTGGCCGACCTGCGCCGGGCCGCCCGCCACTACCCCGCCCTGCGCCGGGCCCTGCACGACCTGGCGCCCGCGCGGTTGCTCCTGGACACGGCCGGGGCGCAGGCGTTCGTCTCCGAGGCCGCGCCGCGGCTGGGTTCGGCCGGGTTCGGCGTGGTCCTGCCCGAGTGGAGCGGACGCCGCGCCCTCGGGCTGCGCATGACCGTGGAGGAGGCACCGCGGCGGCGCCGGGGAGGGGTGGGCGTCGACGACCTGGTCCGGGTGTCCTTCGAGGCGCTGGTGAACGGGCCAGGGTCCGCCGAGCCGCTGTCGGAGGAGGAGCTGGACGAGCTCGCGGAGCTGGCCAGGCTCAAACGGTCCCTGGTGCGGGTGCGCGGCAGGTGGATGGAGATCGACCCCGAGCGGGTCGGCGCCGCCCTGGAGGCGCTCCGGAAACGGGGGCGCGGCTGGTCGCGCAGGGACGAGGCGCTGCGGGCGGCGATCGGGGTGGCCGACGCCGCGCCCCTGCCCGTCACCGACGTGGTCGCCGAGGGGCCGATCGGCGCCCTGCTGGAGGGCGGTGTCTCGGCGAAGCTGCGGCCCATGGGCACCCCGCCGGGGTTCGGGGGCTCCCTGCGCCCGTACCAGGACCGCGGCGCGTCGTGGCTGCGCTTCCTCGGCGAACTCGGGCTGGGCGCGATCCTCGCCGACGACATGGGGTTGGGCAAGACCGTCCAGTTGCTGGCCCTGCTGACCGACGAACGCGCCCGGGGCGCGGCACCCGGACCGACCCTGCTGGTGTGCCCGGTGTCGCTGGTGGGCAACTGGTCGCGCGAGGCCGCCCGGTTCGCCCCGGACCTGCGTGTGCACGTCCAGCACGGTCCGGACCGGCCGACCGGGAACGCGCTGGCGCGGCTGGTAGGCAACTGCGACCTGGTGGTGACCACCTACGGCGTGGTCACCCGCGACGCCGGGGAGCTGGCCGCGCTGCCCTGGCACCGGGTGGTGTGCGACGAGGCCCAGGCGCTCAAGAACCACGGCACGCGGCAGGCGCGGGCGGTGCGGTCGCTGCCCGCCGCCACGCGGATCGCCCTGACCGGAACGCCGGTGGAGAACAACCTGGGCGAGCTGTGGTCGGTCATGGACTTCGCCAACCCGGGGCTCCTGGGGTCGGCCCAGGACTTCCAGCGGACCGTGGCCGACCGCGCCGAGGGCGCCGACGACGGCGCCGCGACCGACCTGGTGCGCCGTCTGACCCGGCCGTTCGTGCTGCGGCGGCTCAAGACCGACCGGTCGATCATCGCCGACCTGCCGGAGAAGTTCGAGGTGCGGACGTGGTGCACGCTCACCCCGGAGCAGGCGTCGCTGTACAAGGCGGTCGCCGACGACATGGCCGAGCGGATGGCCGAGGCCGACGAGAAGGAGCGCAGGGGCCTGGTCCTGGCGACCATGGCCCGGCTCAAGCAGATCTGCAACCATCCGGCCCAGTTCCTGGGGGACGGCTCGGCGCTGGCCGGGCGCTCGGGCAAGCTCGACCGGTTGGAGGCGATCCTGGGCGAGGCCGTGGCCGAGGGCGACAAGGCGCTGTGCTTCACCCAGTACGCGCGGTTCGGGGAGCGGCTGGCGCCCTACCTGCGCTCCCGGTTGGGGGTGCCGGTGCTGTGGCTGCACGGGGGCACCCCGCGGGCCGAGCGCGAGGAGCTCGTGCGGCGCTTCCAGGGCGCCTCCGGGCCCGTGGTGTTCCTGCTGTCGCTCAAGGCGGCCGGGACCGGGCTGAACCTGACCGCCGCCAACCACGTGGTGCACGTGGACCGGTGGTGGAACCCGGCGGTGGAGAACCAGGCCACCGACCGGGCGTTCCGGATCGGGCAGCGGCGGGACGTGCAGGTGCGCAAGCTGGTGTGCGTGGGCACCGTGGAGGAGCGGGTGGACGAGATGATCGAGCGCAAGAGCGCACTGGCCGACGGGGCGGTGGCCACCGGGGAGCAGTGGTTGGCCGGGCTGTCGGTGGCGGACCTGCGCGAGGTGGTCCGGCTGGCGCCGGAGGCCGTGGCCGGATGAGCGCGAGGTGGTCGGACCTGGTGGCCGGGGCCCTGGGCGCGGCGGACGGCGGCCCGGGGGTCGGAGTGGACCGGCTGGCGGTGCGGCCCGGCGAGGTCCTCGCCCGGGTCCACGACGCCCGTGGCCGGGTCCAGGAGGCGAGCCTGATCCGCACGGTGCTGCCCGACGCCGAGTGGGAGCGCGTGTGCGCGGCGCTGGCCTCGCAGCCGGTGTTCCGCGCGCGGCTCGCGGCCGGGGAGCTGCCGGTGGCCGCGGCCCGGGTCTTCGAGGTCCTGGGGCTGGACCTGGTGCCGCGCGGGTGGGCCGACCTGGTCGCCACCTGTTCGTGCGACCGGTGGGAGGGCCGGTGCGCCCACCTGTCCGCGACGGCGGCGGCGCTGGGCGAGGAGGCCGACCGGGACCCGTTCGTCCTGGTCCGGTGGTCGGGCCGGGAGCGTCGCGCCGTCGTGGACCGGGTGGCGGCGCTTTCCGTTCCGGGAACCGGCGCCTCGGCGGTCGGGGAGGAGGCATTCCCGGAGAAAACGGAACCGGATACGGGGGGCGGAGAATGGGCGCGGGGGAATGCGCAGGTGGGAACACCCGTCTCCGCGGCCGAGTTCTGGTCGGCGCCCGAACCGCCCGCACCGCCGCCTCTGCCGGAGGCGTTGGGAGCCCGGGTGCGGGCGGCGGCACCGGGTGCGGTGACCGACGCACTGCCGATATTCTCCCGCCTCGCGAACGCCCCTGGAGAAACCGAATAAACGGCGTCGGATTTTCTGTGGAAAACGCCGATGGGCAGGGAGTTCCACGGTTACGATTCCCTTGGAGACCGCACCGCGCGAACGAGCCGCGGGGGTGTGCCTCCGCTGCGGTGCCCGCTTCCGCCGCCCCTGCCGTGGAGCCAGCCACTCCACGCGAGGGTGTCGACGCCCGCCGCGTCCCGCACCCGCCCCGGCCCGCTCGTGTGATCGGTCCTCCCGCCGTGACCCGCGTTGGCGCCCACGCACACGACCGCCGGTCGCAGCGTGTCCGGTGACCGTACCCGCATCGCACAGAAGGAGGCAGGGACCCGCCCCGGCTCCCGGAGTCGGTGCGCCCCGGACCACACATGGCCGATCGCTTCCCCCCCGACATCGACATGGACACCCCCAGCATCGCGCGCATGTACGACTATCTGCTGGGCGGCAAGGACAACTTCGAGGTGGACCGGGAGGCCTGCGACGTACTGCTGGACCGTGTCCCGGAGGTGCTGTCCCTGGCCAACGACAACCGCGCGTTCCTCTCCCGCGCGGTCGAGTACGTTGCCTCGCAGGGGGTGGAGCAGTTCCTCGACCTGGGGGCGGGCCTGCCGACGGTCGACAACACCCACCACGTGGCGCAGCGGACCAACCCCGGCGCCCGGGTCGTCTACGTCGACAACGACCCGATCGTGGCCGTCCACGGCCGTGCGCTGATCAGCGACGAGGGCCGGACCGCCTTCCTGCACGAGGACCTGCGCTCCGCCGAACGGATCCTGGAGGCGCCCGAGACCCGGCGGCTCATCGACACCGACGTCCCGGTGTGCCTGATGGCCGTCTCCCTGCTGCACTGCCTGCCCGACGAGGACGACCCCTTCGGCGCCGTGCGGACCCTGCTGGACCGGTTGGCGCCCGGTTCCTGGGTGATCTTCTCCCACTGCGTCACCGACGACCCGGCCGCGGGGGACTGGATCACGCGCAAGATCCTGTCCTTCGGCACCCCCTGGGGCCGGGTGCGCAGTGAGCGGGAGGCGGCGGCCGTCTTCCAGGGCCTGGAACTGGTCAGCCCCTGGAGTGACGACCGCGACCACGGGCCCCGCACGGTCGACTGCGCCACCTGGCGCCACCCCGAGCGCGACCCCCTCACCCGCCCCGCCGATCCCCAGGTGAAGCTGTGGGAGATGGCGGGGGTGGCCGTCAAACGGTGAACCTCCCGGATCTGGGACCCCGGGGTTCCCCGCCGAAGCGGAGCTGAGCCGACCGTGCCCCGGTGAGGCGCGCGGTCGCCGCCTCACCGGAGGGGGAGGCCGGACACGCGGCCGGGGCGAGGAGGACCACGGGCCGCGAGGCCCGCGCGGACGCCGCCGGGGCCGCGGGTCCGGCGCGCTCAGCCGGCGAAGTGCTCGGTCAGCAGACCGTTGACCTTGGCGGCCCGCTGCCAGGAGAGCAGGTGGGCGGCGTCGTCGAGGACCACCAGGCGGGCGTCCGGTACGCGCTCGGCGATGAGGTCGCCGTGGCCGCGCGGGGGTGTGGCGGGGTCGTCGGCGCCCGCCACGACCAGGGTCGGCGCCCGGATCCGGGACAGCTCGTCGCGCACGTCGTGGTGTTCGATCGCCTCGCAGCAGCCCGCGTAGCCCTCGGCGTCGGTGGCGGCGATCCCGTCGCGCATGCGGATCACGTCCTCCGGGTGCTCCTCGGCGAAACCGGGGGTGAACCACCGTTCCACGACCGCGTCGGCGAGCGCGGCCGGCCCCTTGTCACGGGCGACGGCGGCCCGGTCCCGCCAGGAGCTCGGCGGCCCCATGTGGGGGGAGGTGGCGAGCAGGGCGAGACGGTCGATCCGATCGGGCGCGTGGACGCCCAGCCACTGGCCGACCATGCCGCCGATGGACAGGCCGGCGAAGTGGGCGCGTTCGAGGCCCAGGCGGTCCAGGAGCCGCAGGACGTCCCCGCCGAGGTCGGCCATCGAGTAGGGGCCCCGGGGAGCCGGGGTGCCCCCGTGGCCGCGGTGGTCGTAGCGGATCACCCGGAACACCGCCGAGAGCGCCTCGACCTGGGGTTCCCACATCCGGACCGTGGCCCCCAGCGAACCCGCCAGCACCAGCGGCGGGGCTCCCTCGGGCCCGTTCTCGATGTGGTGGACGTCGACGCCCATCGCGTTCCTCCTCGTTCGGTACCGGTACTTCCCACCCGCCGGTCCTACCCCGTGCCCCGGCCCGGTGATCCTCCCACCCGGGGAGTGACGGCGGCCGAACGGTATGACAACATCGCAGCTACCACGGGCGTTCCCGCTCCCGCCCACCCCAGCCCCCCGACCAGGAAGGCCCCATGTCCACCGAAGCCGAGCCGGCCCGCGGCACCCACTTCGTGCAGTCCCTGGAGCGGGGACTGACGGTGATCCGCGCCTTCTCCGCCGAACGGCCGTCCATGACCCTGAGCGACGTGGCCCGTGCGACCGACCTGACCCGCGCCGCGGCCCGGCGCTTCCTGCTCACACTGGCCGACCTGGGCTACGTGCGCACCGACGGACGCCTGTTCTCCCTCACCCCGCGCGTGCTGGAACTCGGGTACGCCTACGTGTGCTCCGCGGGGCTGCCCGACGTCGCCCAGCCCCACCTGGAGGACCTGTCCGCCCGGGTGCGCGAGTCGGCGTCGGTGTCCGTCCTGGACGGCGACGAGATCGTCTACGTCGCCCGGGTGGCCACTCTGCGCATCATGACCGTGGCGATCACGGTGGGCACCCGCTTCCCGGCAGCGGCGACGTCGATGGGCCGGGTTCTGCTCGCCGGGTTCGACGACGAGGCGCTCGACGCCTTCCTCTCCAGGGTCGAACTGCCCAAACTCACCCGGCACACCATCACCGACCGCGCCGAACTGCGCGCCGAGGTGGTCCGCGTGCGCGGCCGCGGCTACGCGGTCGTGGACCAGGAACTGGAGGAGGGACTGCGCGCCCTGGCCGCTCCCGTGCGCGACGCCTCCGGCCGGGTGGTCGCGGCCGTGAACGTGTCCGCGCACGCGGCCCGGTCCTCCCTGGAGGACGTCCACGAACGCCTGCTGCCCGCCCTGTTGGAGACCGCGGCGCTGATCGAGGCCGACCTGGTCGCGGTGGCGCGCCGGGACGCGGAGCGGTGACCGGGTCCGCCCCGCGCGGGTACGCCTACGTCGGCCCCGCCGGACCGCTCGCCCTGGTCCGCCCCGGGGCGGAGGGTTCGCCGGTGCGCGGACGGGACGACCTGGCCGCCTGGTTGGCCCTCCGGGAGCCCGCCGAACGCGAGGAGCCGTTCACCTTCGTCGTCGGGCTCGACGGGGTGCTCCGCCTCGTGCCCCGGCGCGGCGAGCACGTGGTCTGCGCCGGAGGGGAGCGGATCCTGGCCGCCGGGGAGATCACCCTCGGGTGGCGCCGGGACGGCTGGCAGGCGGTGGAGGTGAGCAACCAGTCGACCGGGTACTGCCCCGACCCCGACTGCTGGCCCGCCGTCGCCGACGCGCTGGACCGGGCCGGGATCGCCCGCCCCGACCGTCTGAGGACGCCGTTCGTCTTCCGGCGCTGCCCGGAGTGCGGTGAGCGCAACCTCGTCAAGGACGGCTTCTTCGTGTGCGCGTTCTGCGACGCGGACCTGCCCGCGGCGTGGAACCTGGACGGGCCCGGCGGAGGGTACGGAAACCGCCCGGGGGGCTGACCCCTCACGACCGCACGTACACCCCGGCCCGGGCCGCCTCGAACGCGGCCCGGGCCGCGCGCGGCGCGCAGTCCTCGTCCAGCGGGTCGCCGCTGGCGAGCGCCCGGTAGTACAGCGGCGCCGACACCGCCCGGACCACCTCGCGGGCGTCGGTGCCCGGCGGCACCTCCCCGCGTCCGACGGCCTCCTCCACGCAGGGCGCCCATTCGCCGATGCGGGCGGCGTAGAACCGGTGCAGCGCCCGCGCCGTCCGGTCGTCGCAGGTGGCGGCGGCGATCACGGCGCGGAACAACGCCCCCTGGCGCGGGTCGGCCAGGGTGTCGCGCACCAGGCGGGCGTTGGCGGTCAGGTCCTCCAGCAGCGACCCCGTCTCCGTTCTGGGCAGGGACTGCTCGGCCATGTCCTCCAGCAGGTCGGCGACGAGTGCGGGCACACTCCCCCACCGCCGGTAGACGGTCGTCTTGCCGACCTCGGCGCGCCGGGCCACGTCGGCCAGGTCGAGCCGGTCCATTCCGTGCTCGGCCAGCGCGTCGCCCGCGGCGCGGAGCACCGCCGCGCGCACGCGCGCCGTCCTCCCTCCGGGCCGTACGGTGCCCGGTTCCTCACCCGTCACCATTAAAGGGACTCCCGTTCCGTTAATGCTCGTTCCGTGCTAGCGTACATCGCACACTAACGGAACCACAGACCCGTTAATGGTGGAGTGGAGGATCCTCATGCAGTACCGAACCCTGGGCGCGAGCGGCCTGCGCGTGCCCGAACTGAGCCTGGGCACGGGAACCTTCGCCGGGCGGGGACCCCTGTTCGGCGAGTGGGGCACCGGCGACCACCGCCAGGCCCGCCGCATGGTCGACATCGCCCTGGAGGCGGGGGTGACCCTCTTCGACAGCGCCGACGTCTACTCCGACGGCGCCGCCGAGGAGGCCCTCGGCGCGGCCCTGCGCGGCCGCCGCGACCGGGCGCTGATCTCGACCAAGATCGGCCTGCCCGTGAGCGAGGACCCCCGGGACGCGGGCACGTCGCGCTCGCGGATCATCGACGGCGCCGAACGGGCCCTGCGCCGTCTGGGCACCGACCGCATCGACCTGCTCCAGCTCCACGGCTTCGACGCCGCCACCCCGGTCGAGGAGAGCCTGTCGGCGCTGGACGCCCTCGTGCGCGAGGGCAAGGTCCGCTACGTGGGCGTGTCCAACTTCGCCGGATGGCAGCTGATGAAGGCTCTGGCCGCCGCCGACCGCCTGCGCCTGCCCCGGTACGTCGCCCACCAGGTGTACTACTCGCTCGTGGGCCGCGACTACGAGTGGGAGCTGATGCCGCTGGCCGCCGACCAGGGGGTCGGCGCCCTGGTGTGGAGCCCGCTGGCGTGGGGCCGACTGACCGGGCGGATCCGTCGCGGCGCGCCGCCGCCCGGACGCAGCCGCCTGCACCGGACCGCGTCCCTGGGACCGGCCGTGGACGAGGAACTCCTGTTCGACGTGGTCGACGTCCTGGCCGGGATCGCCGAGGAGACCGGGCGCACGGTGCCCCAGGTGGCGATCAACTGGCTGCTGCGCCGGCCCACGGTCTCCTCCGTGATCGCCGGCGCCCGGGACGAGGACCAGCTGCGCGAGAACCTGGGCGCGGTCGGATGGGAGCTGACCCCCGAACAGGTGGCGCGCCTGGACGCGGTCAGCCACCAGGAGCCGCCCTACCCCCGGTCGCCGTACCACCGCCAGGAGGCGTTCGCCCGGCTGGACCCGCCGATGTTCGCCCGCGCGTGAACACGCGCGGGCGGCCCGGCCGGGGATCGACTCCCGGCCGGGCCGCCCGCGGTCGTGTCGGTCAGGCGGGGCGCATGCGGAACACCTGCAGGCGCATGCCGTAGTACTTCTCGGTCTCGCCGACCCATTCCATACCGAGTCGGCGCGCCACCGCGATCGCCCGCTCGTTGTCCGGCCGCGCGACCGCGAACACCTCCTCGATGCCCTGCTTGAAGGCCCAGTCGGTGATGGCCTGGCTGGCCTCGCTCGCGTACCCCCGGCCCCACAGGTCGGGGCGGATCGCCCAGGTGAGTTCGAAGTCCTCCTCGAAGGGTGGGAGCAGCTTGAGTGACAGCCCTCCCACCAGCTCGCCGTCGGAGACGCGCACGATCGCCCACCGCCCCGCGGGCGGGATCAGGTTGGGTCCCGCCTCGATCCAGGCGTGCAGCACCGAACGCATCGCGTCGATGTCGGTCACCGGTTGCCACTCCGGCGTCAGCCAGCGCGCGACTTCCTCGGCCCCGTAGATGCGCAGGGCCGCCTCCGCGTCGTCCAGCTCCCACTCCCGGATGAGGAGTCGGTCGGTCCGCAGCTCAAGGCTCATACGATCCACGGTAACCCGGACCGCGCGACCGCGACAGGGGTCCGCCGCACATCTGTGCGAACCCCGCCGAAGCCGCCATGACCTGGGCGTTCACCCCGACCAGACGTCCTCCACGTACCGGTCCGCGGCGATGAGGTCGTCCAACCAGCGCAGTGCCCCGGCGGCGTCGGAACCCGTCATCTCCCGGTGGATCCGGGCGAGGGCGTCACGCACCCCGGGCGCCATCGCGCGCCCGTCCCCGCACACGTGGACGCGGCCGCCCTCCTGCAGCAGCGACCAGACCTCCTCGGCCTCGGCCGCGAGGCGGTGCTGCACGAACCGGGCGCCGTCGACCGGCGCCTCGCTGAAGACGGGGCGGAGACCGACCGCGCCGGAGCGCTCGGCCGCCTCCAGCTCCTCCCGGTGCAGGAAGTCCACGTCCGGGTGGTCGCATCCGAAGTAGAGCAGGGCCGCGCCGTCCGCCCCCGCGTGGACCCGGTCGGCGACCACGCCGCGGAAGGGCGCCAGACCGGTGCCGGCGCAGACCATGATCACGGGGGTGCCGTCCCGGGACGGACGGAACCGGTCGGCGCAGGGCAGGACCCGCGCCCACACGGTGTCGCCGGGGGCCAGGCGGGCCATGTGGTGGGAGGCGGTGCCGCGGTAGGTGCCCCGGCCGCGGCGGTGCGGCCCCGTGAGCGCGGCGACCATGAGGTCGACGGTGTCCGGACTGGCGTCCGCGGAGGAGGAGACCGAGTACCGGCGGGGGCGCAGCTCCGGCAGCATCCCCAGGTACCGCTCCAGGGGGAGCTGGCAGGCGGGGTGGTCCTCCAGCAGGTCCAGGACGCTGACCCCGGGCCGTGTCACCCGCTCGGCGAAGCCGTCGGCGGACAGCCCGGCCAGCTCCAGAAGGGGGCGGCGTTCGGGCGGGCAGGGGGTGTGCTCGGCCAGGACGGCGACCTGGGCCGGGGTGGCGGGCGCCTGGAGTTCGACGTAGTCCGACAGCAGCCGCCGCAGGGTGAGGGGGCGGTCGACGGGCAGAGCGCCGCGGACCCCGCGGCGGGGCGTGATCCGCACGGTGCGGCCCAGGTCCAGGCCGAGGCGGTCGGCGACCCGGCACACCAGGTCGGGGGCGTTGCTCGGCAGGACGGCCAGGTGGTCCCCGGTGCGGTAGGAGACCCCCTCGGGCAGCTCCAGGCGGACGAACCGCTTGGAGCGGCCCAGGGGGTGGTCGGTGTCGACCAGTTCGCGCGACTCCAGCACGCGCATGGGCCGCAGGCCGTGGTGGCGGGCGAGCTGGTCCTCGGCCGAGGCGGCGGCCTCGGCCACGGTGTAGGGCGGCAGGTCGGCGTCGGCCCGGTCGGGCGCGTCGGCGGTCTCCTCGCCGTGGCGGTCGAGCAGAAGCGCCCGCGTCGCGGCGGTCCACGTGTCCACGGCGGCGGCGAAGTCACCGGAGGTGTCGGCCGCGCCGCGCGGGACCAGGCGGGTGGCTCCGGCCGCGTGCAGGAGGTCGTCGACGAGGGTGGGGACCCGCTGGTAGGTGGCCGCCCAGTTGCGGTCGCCGATCCCCAGCACGGCGTACTCGACCCCGTCCAGGGCGCCGGGGTCCAGCCCCTCCAGCCAGTCGACGAACTCCGTCGCGTCGTCGGTGGGCCTGCCGTTGTAGGAGGCGGTGGTGACGAGTACGGGGCCGGTGTCGCGGGTGAGACGGCCGACGGCCTCGTCGAGGGTGGCGGTCGTGGGCGTGAAGCCGTGGTCGGCGGCGTCCTCGGCCAGATCGCGGGCGAGCGCGGCGCAGGTGCCGAGGTTGGAGCCGTACAGGACGGTCAGCGCGGTGCCGGGGGCTCGGCGGGCCGGGGCGGCGCCGGGGGTACCGGGAGTGCCAGGGCCGCCGGTTTCCCGGGTGGCCGCGGCGGCGGTCGGGGGCGGGGCGGCGGCGCGCGCACGGTCGGCTCCGGTACGGCGGGCCAGGCGCAGGGTGAACCCGTCGGGCTTGACGGTCAGGGTCTCCTTGACCCTGAGGTCGTAGTCGGCGTGGTCGATGAACCGGTAGCGGTGGATGAGCAGCCCCAGCACCATGACCGCCTCGTGCAGGGCGAACTGGCGGCCGATGCAGGCGCGCTCGCCGTTGCCGAACGGCTTGAAGACGTGCGGCGGCCGGGCCTGGGACCGCTCCGGTGAGAAGCGCTCGGGGTCGAAGAGTTCGACGTTGTCACCCCACTCCGGCTCCCGGTGCAGCCCCGGGATGAAGACGACGATGGGCGTGCCCGCGGCGACGCGGTACCGACCGCCGACCACGGTGTCCGCCAGGGGCTCCACGGAGAAGGCGGGCGCGGTGGGCCACAGCCGCAGGGACTCGTTGAGGACCTGGCGGACGTACGGGAGCCGTCCCACGTCGGCGTGGGTGGGTTCGGGCAGGTCGGTGTCGCCCCACAGCGCGTCCACCTCGGCCTGGGCGCGGGCGAGGACCTCGGGGTGCTTGGTGAGGTAGTGCAGCGCGAAGGACAGCGCGCCGCTGGTGGTCTCGTGGCCCGCGATGAGGAAGGTGATGACCTGGTTGCGGATGTTGACGTCGTCCAGGAGTTCGCCGGTCACCGGGTCCGGGGTGTGCAGCATCCGCCCGAGCAGGTCGGAGGTGTCGGTGTCGCCCGATCGGCGGCGTCGTCCGATCACCTCGTCCACGGTGCTGTTCATGTAGGCGACGTCGGCGCGGAAGGAGCGGTTCGCCCGGACGTGGAGGGGTTCGGTTCCGGGGAGGTAGGCCGAGCGCGCCTGGGCGTGGCCGAGGCTGCCCGCCATCGCGGTGACGAAGGGGTGGAGGTCGGCGCGGCCGAAGGAGCCGAAGTCGTAGCCGAAGCCGCAGCGGCCGATGGTGTCGAAGGTGAGCCGGGTCATGTCGCCGACCACGTCGACGGGTTCGTCGCCCGCCCGGTCCCACTTCGCGAGCAGACCGCGCGCGACGTCGACCATCGTGTCGTGGTAGTCGCGCATCGCCCCCAGGGAGAAGGCGGGCATGAGGATGTCGTGGGCCTTGCGCCAGTTGGGTTCGTCGCTGAAGGCGGTGAACAGCCCGTCTCCGACCATGGTGCGCAGGAACAGCAGGGCGTCGTGGACGCCCTTGCGGAAGCGGGTCTCGTCGCAGACCTCGGCCACGAGGTCGGCGCCGGTCACGCTGAGGAACTCCTCCCCGGGCACGCGGACGCGGATGATCGGACCGGCCTCACGGTGCATCCGGGTCAGGCCGCCGACGAAGCCGTGCCGGCCGGCGATCTCCAGGGTGTGGCCGAGCAGGGGCAGGCCGGGCGGCTCGGGGATCGGGGCGAGCGTCGGTGTGGTGGTCACGGGTTCCCCCTCGGACTCAAGGAATGCGACTGACTTTGTCACACGACAAAGTTACATGACCAAGTCAGCGTTACAAGTAGGGGTGGTGTTCTCGGTACGATGAGCGCATGGCACACGTCCCCGCGGCCCAACGGCGCTCCCAGCTCATCGACACGGCGATCGACCTGATGACCAGGGAGGGGGCCGCCGCGGGCAGCACCCGGGCGATCGCCGCCGAGTTGGGTGTGGCGCAGATGACCGTCCACTACGTGTTCGGTTCCAAGGCCGAGTTCACCCGGGCGATCATGGACGAACTCAGCCGCCGGGTCGTGGACCGGATCCGGCCCACCGCCGAGCGGGCGGGCGGGCGGAGCTTCGCCGAGGACGTCGCCGACACCGTCGCCGAACTGTGGCGCGACGTGCGCGAGGACACGGCGGAGAAGCTGCTGTGGATCGAACTGTGCGTCCAGTCCCTGCGTGACCCCGCGCTGCGCGCCGCCATCGCCGAGCACAACGCCAACATGTACGCGGTGGCCGCGGAGCTGCTGACCGCCATCGCCCGTCGGCACGGGGTGGAGTTCGCCGTGCCCGTCGAGTCCGTGGCCCGTTTCCTCCTCTGCGGACTGGAGGGGATGATCAACCAGCACCTGGCCGAACCGGACGAGGCCGCCGAGCGAGCCTGCCTCGACCACCTGGTCGCCGCCACCACGACCCTGGCCCTGGGCGGGCCCACACCCTCCGGCTGACGCCGGGGGCGCCGCCCGGGCGGAGCGAACGCCGACGGAACCGCCGCACGGACGTGCGGACACCGCTCCCCCGACGGGATCCCGGCGCGTGGGAGGGTGGTCACGCTCCGGGCCGCGTGCCAGGGTGGACGGCGACCGGGGCGGGCCACGCGGCCCGCCCGTCCCCCACCGGCGAAGGACACCCCCATGCAGTCCGCCCCCCGACGCCGCGCCGTGCTGGGCGCCGCGCTGACCGCCGCCCTCGGCCTCCTGGCCGCTCCCCCGCCCGCCTCCGCGGCCCCCGCCCGCACCTCCTGGATGGGACGCCTGCCCGACACCACCCCTGTGACCTCGCTGTCGCTGCCCGGCACGCACGACAGCGGCGCGTGGACCGGTAGCGTGTGGTCGCGCACGCAGGACCTGACGCTCACCGGCCAGCTCGACTCCGGTGTGCGCTTCCTGGACGTGCGCACGCGCCACTACCGGGACGCGTTCACCATCCACCACGGCGCCGAGTACCTGCACCTCAACTTCACCGACGTCGTGCGCGACGTCAGCGCCTTCCTCGCCCGCAGCCCCGCCGAGACGGTGCTGATGCGGATGAAGAAGGAGCACACCGAGGAGGAGAACACCCGCACCTACGAGGAGACGCTGGAGCACTACATCCGGCACGACCCCGACACCCGGGACCTGCTCTCCGCGCACCTGTGGATCCCCGGGGAGGGGGGTGGCGACCGCGTGCCCGGCCTGGGCGAGGCGCGGGGCCGGATCGTGATCGCGCAGGACTTCGCGGCCTCGCGCGACTACGGCGTGCGGTGGAACGGCCCCGCCCTCGACATCCAGGACGACTACCGGGTGCCCACCCTGTTCGACATCCCCGACAAGTGGGAGAAGGCGCGCGCCCACCTCGACGCCGCCGCCTCGGGCCCGAAGGACGTGCTGTACGTCAACCACCTCAGCGGCAGCGGCGCCCCGTGGGCCAACCCGCGCGAGGTGGCCTGGGGCGCGTTCGGTCTGCGGGGGATGAACGAGTACGCCCTGGACCACCTGCGGGGCTCGACCGCCCACCGGACCGGGGTCATGGTGATGGACTTCCCCAGCCAGGAGCTCACCGACCTCGTCCTGGCCCGTAACCCGGGGGCCTAGGTGTACTGACCATGGAGGTTGGTAACACCCACCCCCGGTCGACACCTACGAAGAGGGCCTTCGGTATCGGTGTGGATTGCGACATCTCCACCGGCTCACCAGAAGGCCCTCGATGCCCCACACCACCCACGCCAACGCCCGCCTGACCCCCGCCGGACGCCTGCTCCTGGCCCGCTGCGTCGTCGACCAGGGCTGGCCAGGGCTGGCCACAGCGACAGGCCGCCGAACGCTTCGGAGTCAGCCACACCACCGCCAGGCGGCGGGAGAGCCGATGGTGTGTCCCGCGTTTTTCGGGGTCGGATTCCTGGCTTCTGGGGCCACGTGACCTCAAGGAGGCATCGTGGGACGTCGTGGATACCCCGCCGAGTTCCGCCGCAAGGTGTTGGACCTGGTCGAGAGCGGGCGCAGCGTCGCGGACGCGGCACGCGACCTGGGCATCAGCACCGAGACCGTCTACGCCTGGCGGCGCCAGGACCGTATCGACCAAGGTCTGGCCCCTGGCCTGACCAACACCGAGAAGACCGGGTTGGCCGCGGCGAACAAGCGCATCGCCAAGCTGAAAGCCGAGCTGACCATCCATCGCCGGGCCAGTGAGCTGTTGGGGAAGGTGGTGCCCCAACAGACGGTTCGAGGCGATCGCGGTGATGGTTGCCGAGGGCCATCCGGTCCAGGTCGCGTTCGGAGTCGGGGTCCGGTTGCTACCCCTCGCAGGGGCGAGGAAGGTCCCGACGGTAAAGTCCCTGGCCACAGCACGTATGGCTCATCGATCCGAGTCAGATTTTTCAGCAGCCCTCCGGTAGTGCAGACAACCCCGGCGTGTCGCTGAAAACCACCCTTGAACTCAACCACGCTCAACATCCAACACCGCCCCTCCGACAGACCACCCTCACACGCTGGCCGCAGAGTCGAATCCGACCAGGTCAGCTCGGGCCTTCGTTACGCTTCAGCCAAGACGATCCTCTGACAGGGCCACGTAGACCAAGTCTCCTACGGTCGGCGTGGCCTCCTGAGCTTCTCCATCACCTGGTTGGAGTCGCAGAGAATCAGCCACGCCGTCTGCCTGCCCACCTCAGAGAGAACGGCGGCATAGGTGCCCGCGGTCAGCACGACGCAAGCATCACGAGCGACGGCTCGTCGGTTCACAGGAGTGACGGGAGGCGATCCCGGCCCGCGCCGGTATCTCCTCCATCGGGTTGGAAACAGCCGCAGAACACACCGCTGCCGGGCACCCTGCCGGACATGAGACGGTCGCGACCCTGCTCCAGGCCGAGGGGCCCATTCTCCAGGGCACGCACCGCACTACCGGGCAGCCGATCGCGAGCGGGCCGAACGGCTACCGGGTCCGGGCCTGGCCGCTTCGCCCGCCTGGGGGATCGAGGTCACCGTGCCGTACTCCCCGCCGGGAACATTGAAGTGGGACAAGATCGAGCACCGCCTGTTCGCCCGGGTCTCCTCGAACCGACGCAGCTCCGAGCGGTCATCCCCGCACGGCCGGCCACGAGCCGCACGACGAGACCGAGGCCCCCGTCGTAGGCCCTGTTCCTCCGTCGCTCCGGGACCGTTCACGGTTCCACGCGGGGCCGTGCCCTCCCGTGGGAGGAAGGCACGGTTCCGGCAGGCGGTTCCCCCCGGGCACCGTTTCAGCCGCGGGTCCTTGCGGTGACGAGGCCGGACGGCGACACATCGACGACGCGTTCGAGGCGGGCGAGGGTCTCGGCCCGGTGGGACGCGATGAGGACGGTGCCGCGGAATTCCGCGATGACGCCGGAGATCAGTCGTTCGGTGGCCGGGTCGAGGCTGGCGGTGACCTCGTCCACGAGGAGGACGCGCGGGCGGCGGGCGAGGGCGCGGGCGAGGCAGAGGCGTGCCCTCTGGCCGCCGGACAGCCGTACACCTCCCTCTCCGAGTTCGTCGTCCAGACCGATCCAGGCGGCGGCTCCGACGCGTTCGAGCAGGGCGGCCAGGTCGTCGTCGGACCGCGGCCCGCAGCCGCGCAGCAGGTTGTCCCGGACCGTGCCGTGGAAGAGCATCGCGTCCTGGTCGACCAGGGCGACGGCCCTCCGCAGCGCCGCGTCGTCGAGATCGGCGACGGGGATGCCCCCGCCATCCGCGGGAACGAGTTCGACGCTGCCCGCCGAAGGGTCCCAGAGGCGGGCCGCGAGGGCGATGACCGTGCTCTTGCCCGAGCCGGAGGGGCCGACCAGCCCGACGTGCTCGCCGGGGGCGAGTTCGGTGGACCAGGACGTGAGCGTCGGCGGTCGGCCCTCGTAGGAGAAGGACACGTCCCGGAACCGGAGGCCGAGCGGCCCGTCGGGCAGCTGCCGCGGCGCTTCGGGCACGGTGACGACCGAGGGGCGGTTGATTCCCGCGGCGACGCGTTCGGCGCCGGAGACGAGTGGATGGAGCCTGGTGAGGGTGTCGGTGGCGTCGACGACCGCGGCGATCCCTGCCAGGGCCAGAGCGACCAGCGCGGGCAGCTCCGCGGGGGGCAGCCGCACCTGGGCGCCTTCCGAGAGCACGCCCGCGGCGGTGGCGCTGGTGGCGATGACGCCGATGACCACGGCGGTGAGGATGAGTTCCCGGACGGCGGTGACCAGCTGCGACAGCAGTTCGCGCCGTCGCGCGATCGTGGCGGCCCGTGCGGTGGCGGCGCTGGTCTCGACGATGATCCGAAGGGCGAGTCCGTAGGCGAGTACCTCCCGCAGGGCGCCCAGGGCGTCGACGATGCGCTCGGACAGGTCCGAGCGCTCACGCTGTTCCCGCTCCCCCAGTCGCCTGGCCGCTCGCGCCCAGTACAGTGCGCTGCTCGCGACGACCGCGGCGCCGAGGAGCATGACGAGCGCGGCTTCGGGCAACAGGGCGGACGCGGTGACGAGGGAGGCGGCGAACAGGGTGAGCGAGGCGCCGAGCTGGGCGACCGTGTGGGCGTAGAAGAACTCGAGCTTCTCGATGTCGTCCATCGCGACGGCGGCCGCGCGTCCGGAGTGCTCGCGACGCCGACCGGGAACGCTGCGCGCGTACGCGTCGAACAGCGCCATCCGCAACCGGGCCAGCACGCGGTAGGCGAGGGCATGGGAAACGTCCATCTCCCGCCAGGTCAGAACCACGCGCAGCAGCACGATCCCGAGGACCAGGGCCCACCAGAGGGGGCCGGGCGGTGTCCGCTCCACGACGGCGTGGCCGACCGCCCACGCCGTGAGGACGGTCAGTCCGGCCAGGCCGAGCATGCTCGCGGTGCCGATCAGGTAGGTCCAGAGCATCCCCCGCCATTCGGGCCGCAGGACCGGCAGCAGTTCGCGGAAGGCTCGGAACGCGGCGAGGGTGTTCACGAGGCGCTCCTGTTCAGGTGTCCGGAGTCGAGGCTCAGCACGTGGGGGACCTCGGTGAGGGTCTCGGAGCGGTGGCTGATCATGATGACGATGCGGTCGCGGGCGACACGGTGCAGAGCCTGGACGACGTCCGCGGCACGGTCGGCGTCCAACGCGCTCGTCGGCTCGTCGACGAGGAGGACCGGGCGCTGGGCCAGCAGTGCGCGGGCCAGGGCGAGGCGTTGGCGCTGTCCGCCGGACAGGCTGGTACCGGCTTCCGTGACCTCGGTGTCGAAGCCGCGCGGGAAGCGCCGGATCTCGTCGAGGATCCCCGCGTCGCGGCAGGCCGCGACGAGGTCCGCTTCCTTGGTGGCGCCGGTGACCGCGAGGTTGTCGCGAATGGTCCCGGCGAAGAGCACCGGCCGCTGGGAGACCACGGCGATGTCAAAGGTGCGCAGGGGCCGACCGTCGAGGTCGACGTTTCCGGTGCGCGGGGTGAGGAAACCGAGGAGGAGGTCGAAGAGGGTGGACTTCCCCGCCCCGGAGGCGCCGACGATCGCGGTGAGGGAGCCCCGTCGGGCGGTCAGATCGAGGTCGTGGATGACGTCGCCGGGAGCGTCGGGGTAGCGGAAGCTCAGGCCCGTCACGCGGAGTACGTCCGCCCGTCGGGCCTCGGTCGCCCGGTCGCCTCCGGGGCCGGACGCGGTGGGGGCTGGGGCGGTGTCGCGCTGTTCGGTGAAGGCCCCGATCCGTTCGAGGCCGGGGACCGCGGTGAGGCCGAGGAATCCGGCGTGCCAGTGCCGCGAGAGGTCACGGATGGGCCGGAACGCCTCGGAGGAGAGCAGGAGGAGCAGGTAGACCTCGACGGCGGGGGCCTGCCCGGTGACCGCGTGGGCGATAGCGACGGCCGCCGCCGCGACCGCTCCCCCCTGGACGGCCGCGTCGATGACGGCCGTCTCGCCCAGGGAGACGCGCATCACCCGTTCGGTGGCCCTGCGCAGCGCCTCCGAGCGGTCGCCCAGCCGATCGCGGGTGCCGGGCACGTCACCGAGCGTGCGCAGGGTGGCCATTCCGCGCAGGGATTCGAGCAGGTCGGCGCTGAGCGCCTCGTAGCTGTCCCAGTGGTCGAGTCCGCGTCGGGCCATCATCCGTTTCCACGCCATGGGCCCCATCAGGGCCAGCACGACCCCGGCGGCGACGCACAGTCCCGCCCACGGGGAGAGCAGAAGCAGGCCGGTCACGACGATCGGGCAGGTGAGGAGCAGTTGCACGATGGCGGGAACGTACTTGGAGACGTAGGCGTCGATGCCGTCGACGCCGTCGCCGAGGCTGGCCCGCATCGAGCCGTCCCGGGCAGCGGTGTCGTGCAGCCGCTCGGGCACGAGCGCGGCCCGCATCGCGCGGCGGCGAACCGCCTGCCTGACCCGGCCGCCCAGATGCGCGGCGGCCGACGCCTGCCCCAGGGAGAGCACCAGGCGCAGCAGGGCGATCCCGAGGATCAGCGACAGCGCGACGAGCACCTCCTGGGCCCGCCCGTGCAGCACCGCCGACATCGACCAGGCGATCGCCACGGCCTGTCCGAGGTGGGTGAGGAAGACGAGGGCCAGCAGGGCGACGCTCCGTGCCAGAGACGCGGGGAACCGGGCCGCCTCACGCCACAGCAGGGGGACGATCATCATGCGGCTGACTCCTTGTCGAGGTCGGGTTCGCCGGGGAGCATCGCCAGGGCGTGGACGGTCCAGCGGTCGCGCGTGGCGACGAGTCCCGACACCGGGCGGCAGCGCCATCGCCGGGACAGGGCCCCCGCGTAACACAGGTCGGCCGCGGCCCGGTGGGCCCGCCACAGGGCCTCGACGATCTCGGCGGCGGGCGCGTCGGTGGCGATGGACCACGTCTCCAACCGGTGGGCCCCGAGCACCCAGCCCTGCCCGGAGGCCCTCGCGACGTCCACGGCCCGCGGATCGTGTGTGCGCACCGCGGCTTCGAACTCGCCGATCGCCGGGGAACGCCTCGCGGCCAGGGCGTCCCGGCGCCCGGGGAGGACCGACCAGGAGTCGGGCAGCTCGACGGCGGCCAGCGGGATCTCCGGCGCGAGTCCGCGCGCGAGCCACCGTCCGTGGTCGGCCGCACGCGGAACGCCGAGCAGCTCGCGCAGCCGCGGACCGGGGCCCAGCCGTACCGCGGCGGGGGCCGGAGCGCACAGGAACTCCACCGCGGTCAGGGCGTAGGCGGTGTCCGCGATCCACAGCGGCCAGGCTCGGTGGCGGTACCGGCCGAAGCTCCGACCGGGTTGCACGGTCAGGACCAGGTGGGTCCCCGTCACGTCGGCGCCCGTGCCGGGGACGTTCCAGCCCGCTTCCCGTTCGCGGGTCTCGTCGCGGCGGCGGAGGGTGCCGTGCTCCAGGTCGAAGGCGTACCGCCCCGGCTCCAGGGGGCCGTCCGCGCCGACGACCAGGTGGGTGTGCACGGGGTAGGTCGCTCCCGCGGAGGGCACCGGGCGCCGGGGGACTCGGGTCACAGTCCCGTCGGCCAGGCGGTGGTGTCCCGCTCCGCGCCACAGGCCGTCGAGCAGGGCGCGTTCGCGTTCGGGCACCGGCACCGGGCTGGCTCCGGCCCGGTGCCAGGGGTTGGCGCGCGGCCCGGGCGGGAGGGGAGGGCCCGGTGTTTCGGTCGAGAGGGCGCGTGCCAGCGCGGGCGGCAGGCGCGAGGGGTCCGCCGGACCGCGCTCGGCGTCGGGCGGTGCGGGGGGCGGTGGGATGGGGCGGGACATGGGTGCGGCCTCACATGTGCGGGGGCGGGATGAGGGTGACGTCCGTCGGGCCCCCGCCCCAGGAGGTGCGCCACCCCCGGTCGAGGGCCGCGTGCTCGAAACGGGACATACCGAGGTACGCGAAGGCGGCGGGGGCGTTGGGGACGAGCCCCGTGACGAAGCTCCGCACCACCCGGAGCGGGGTGCGACGGACATCGCTCGTCGTCAGGTCGCGGGTGAGGACGCGGTGCCCGTGGGCGGCCAGCCGCTGGTAGACGTCGTCCATCGACACGGCCGGGACGTCGGTGATCGGCCGGATCCCCAGGGCGGGCGCCGTGAAGCGGCGGGCCTCCCCGTGGACCCGGGGGTCGAGCCAGAGCTGGACGTGCGCGCCCAGGTCGACGACGTGCTCGCACTGGGCTCCGGCGGCGTCGAGATAGGTGGCGTCGGCGCGGAAGTCGAGGTAGAGGCCGCGGGCCATCAGGCCCTGCTCGACGGCACGGAAGACCCACCCGTCGGAGGTGGTGCAGCCCTGGGTGTAGACCCATGTGTGGACGGCTTCGAGGACGGCCTTGCGGGCGGCCCTGACCGGGTCGAGCGAGGCGGAGAACCCCGCGGCGTACAGGCCGCGTTCCCCGTCGTGCACGAGTGCGGCCACGGTGGGGGCGAACTCCGAGGGCATGGCTACCAGGGACACCTCCAGGGAGCTGCCGCGCAGGTCGTCGGCGAGTCCGGGAACGCTGACGGGGTCGATGCCGAAGGTGGGTCCGTCCAGGTGCCACCACAGTTCGAGGGCGTCGCGTTCGATGATCTCCAGGACCCCCCGGTCCCGCGCGTCGTCGACCCCCTGCCCGGTGGCGATCCCGGCGTAGTTCAGGTGGTGGACACGCGGCAGGTGCCGGAAGCGCGACTGCCTCCAGTTGAGGTAGACCAGCGAGGCCGGCATCCAGACCTCGGCGCCGTCGAGGTCGTCGCAGCGCGCCCAGAGGGTGGGGGTGTCCTCGGTGAGGGGCTGGTAGGGGAACCCGGGGCGGGTGTACTGCCACGGAGCGAACAGGGGCAGGTCGCCGAGGTCGATCGGGCTGCGGCCGGCGGCCAGCAGTTCCGCACGGGATCCGGTGCGCAGGTCGTCGTCGGCGAGGTCCGCGGGAAGCCAGTTCCCGCAGTAGCGCTCGATCCCTTCGGCGATCGCGGCGATCCTGGCCTGCTCGACGTCGTCGAACGACGTGCCCAGCGAGACGCGGTCGGCCGGCCACTCACCGAGCTGTCGGGCATCGGCGACGGCCGCGGTCAGTCCCAGGTAGGAGGCGGGGGCGCCGGTGGGGTGCGGCACGGCCCGCACGGAGCGGATGATGCCGCATTCGGGGTCGACGAGCGCCTCCACGGGCAGGGGGTGGTCGGCCCCGGCCGCATCGTCGTCGGCGGTCCCCGGGTGGTGCCGCCCGGTTGTGGGGAGGGTCACGGTGAGGTCCTTTCGTGGCGCCAGGCCCCTGACGCGGGATCGAGGGTCGACCGGGTGTGGGACACGGACGCGGCCGTGAGGATCTCGGTCCACTCCGCCGGGGCGCCGGGCAGTCCTTGGGCCGCCAGCCACGGGTCGATGATGTGAGTCAGTCCGCCCGCGGCCCTGATGGCGGACCGCGTGACCCGGTCGGTGACGCCGGCGGCCAGGCGGTGCCCCCAGGGGCCGCTGGCGAAATGGCTCGGGGCGCTCCACGCGCGCGCGAGCCGCCGGGCGTCGTCGTGGAAGAAGTCGTCGTCGCCGCTGATCACCAGGAGCGGCACGTCGATGTAGCCGTAGCGCGACGCCGGGTCCACCCGCTCCGCGCTCCACAGCCGCCGCCAGCCGGTCAACGCCGACGGCGACCAGCCCCAGTGCTCGGCGGCCTCGACGACGCCCCGCTCGCGTGCCTGTGCGACGCGTCGGTCGAGCTCGCCCGCGGGCAGCGGGGGTTGGGAGCGCCGGTGGCGTCCGTGTTCGTGCCACCATCCGATCCGGTGCGGGATCCGCGGGGAGCCCTGGGTGTCCCACGCGGTCTCGGCCAGTCCGAGGGCGGGGACGAGGGCGATGATCGCCGAGACGGGGTGCGCGCCGTCGCGTGTCACGGCACGGGCGGCTTCCAGCGCGGTGTGAGCGGCGTAGGAGGCGCCGAAGAGGACCAGCGGCAGCCCGTCGTACTCGTCGAGCAGGTGGGCGAGTACCCGTCCGCCGTCGTCCTCCTCGTGCGCGTAGGGGGACCAGGCTCCCGCTGACCGGTAGCGTCCGCGCACGTCCTGGACGAGGCAGTGGTAGCCGCGGGCGTTCCATGAGCGTGCCGTCGTCTCGTGCTGGCCTGCGTCGTAGGGGGTGCGGATCAGCACGAGCCCTTCCGGGTGCGCGCATTCCCAGATCCGCCCGCGCAGGACGGTGCCGTCGCCCACCCGGCAGAGGTGTTCGCGTCCGGGTTCTTCGGTCATACCCGCTGACGCGCCCCTCGGTCGATGGCGGACGGCGGGTCGTAGGCCAGGATCGGGTGCTCACTGACCGTGCCGGTAGCGGGGACCAGCTTCCACAGCGTGCTGCGGTAGCCCTCCAACGTGTCCGAGTCCTGTGCCCATGCCAGGGCGAGGGTGAGCAGTCGGCTGGTCAGCAGCGTGTGCGCGGCGGGCGAGGGGGGCGCGGCGGCCGCGGCCGCGCGCCGCCAGGCGTCGAGTTCGCGGGGAACCAGGCTCGCCGCCAGGCGTCGCCGGTACACCTGTTCGGCTCCGGGGTCGTCTCCGCTGAGGCAGATCGGATCGACGAAACTGTTCTCGCCCTCGCGGTAGGCGCGCAGCCAGGCGACGCCCTGGCTCGGCAGCGCGTCGAGCCGGTCCCATCCGACGCGCTCGCCGGGTGAGTCCGCGTACGCGACCACGAGCCCCCACGGCCAGGCGCCCTCGCTGGGGGGACCGGCCGCGCCACCGTTCTCGCGATCGTCGCCGGCCGTGCCGTCCACTGCGGCGAGCAGGGCCGCGCCGTCGGTGTGGCGGGTGACGGACGCGCCCCAGTCGGTCAGGGCGTCGGCCACCGCGTCGACGAGCGGACCGCCGCCGACCAGGGCGACCTCGCGCCGCGGGCCCGGCCAGCGGCGCTGTGCGTCCTCCTCCTCGCGCGCGGACATCCTCGCCCGAAGCGCCGCGGCGTACTCGGCGGCTTCCCCGGCACCGCCCGACGCACCTCCCAGGGCGTCCAGGAGACCGGGCGGCGGGGACACCAGACGGAGGAAGTGTCCGGAGGAGGTGCGTACGACATCGGTACGCCCGCCGTCGACGATGACGTGCGCGCCGGTCCCCGGCACGGGGACGGCGGATGGTTCTGGGGGCATGGCCGACCTCTCAGGCGGCCCGGTCGGGCAGCACGGGGCTGCCCGACCGGGTGGTTCTCACTGACTACGTCGCAGGGGGCGAGGGTCAGTCGAAGGGGTTCTCGACCAGCGCGTTGGAGTGCGTGGCCGACAGGTGCGCCAGCTGCTCGGACTCCTCGATCTCGGCGACGACGTCGAAGGGGTTCTCGACGAGCGCGTTGGAGTGCGTGGCGGAGAGGTGGGCGAGCTGCTCGGGCTCCTCGATCTCGGCGACGATCTTGTTGTCCATAGGGGATTCCTTTCTCAAGGCAGGACGTATCGGTCATCTGTGCCGACAGGTGTCCGCGGGAGCGAACGAGACTCACCATAATTGAAAACGGTTGTCATTTCCAATAGGCTGGCCCCATGAACTTCCAGGAGCTCCTCGTGGCCGACTACCGCGCGGGCCGCACCTACGCCGTCGCCGACGGCGCCGTGAAACCGCTCGGCGACGCCGTCCTCGCCGAGCACGCCGGGGTCCTCACGCTGCCCCGCCGTGGCGAGGGCGGCTCCGCACGGGCCTTCGTCGACGACCGCTCCGGTGCGCTCGTGGTCTCCGGGCCCCACGGGGAACGGCGCTTCCCCGTGGCCATCCCCGGTGAGCACCTCGCCTGCGACGCCTCGGGCCGCTACGTGGTGGTGACGACCGGACTGGGCGCGAACGCGGAGGCGTGGAGCGACGTCGTCACCCTCGTCGACCTGGAGCGGGGCGGGTCGGCACGGTTCCGCTCACGGGTCGGCGAGCCCGGGGCGATGATCGTCCCGGACCAGGCGGGCGGCGAACCGGCGGTCGTGCTGCGCCACCGGGAGCCCGGCGCGCTCGAGGCGCTTCCGCTCTCCCGGTGCCTCGACGTCGCCCCCCACGTGCCCCGGATCACCGGTGAGACCGTCCGCGAGATCGCCGACGACGGACACGGCGACGTCGTCGACCAGCGCACCGGCATCGCCGCGACCGCGACCAGCGAAGGACTGGAGCGTTTCGTCGTCGAGAACGGCGTCCCGCGCCTACTCGGCACCGTCGCCTGGCCCGTGCCCGGACGCGCCTACTACCTGCGCCTGGACCCGACCGCCGGCCGGGCGGTGGGCGTGGTCCGAGGCGGTCCGGCGTCCCCGGCGAAATGGACCGGGTGGACGAACCACCTGGTCGACATCGAGCTGTCCACCGGCCGGACGCGCTGCCTGGAGCTGCCTCGGGGACTGGCCTTCCGCTTCGCGCTCGGCGGCACCCGGGCCGCCGTCGCCACGATCCATCCCGACGGGGACGAGCTCACCGTCATCGAGCGGGCCGATCCGCTGATGGGCGTCCCGCACCGGATCCCGCTTCCCGCGATGTCGTGCCCGCCCTCCCCCGGGCACCTGCCCTGGGACCCCGTCGGCGACTCGACCGCGCAGCGGCGCTCCGTGGCCGTCGATCCCACCGGGACGACGGTCGCGGTGACCCGAGGGGGCGACGGCCAACTGCACCTGTTCCAGGACGGCGGACTCGACACCGTCGCCGTGCCCAGTCCCCTCGACGAGGGCGGGCACCTGCACTGGCACGGCGACGACGTCGACACCATCGGCCGGTGAGCGATGCACGACTCCCTCCCTCCCATCGTCCCCGCCATCGACACCGCGCTGGCGAAGTGGGAATGGCACGGCCGCCCGGGTCTGCCGGAGAACGGGTTCGCGCTCAGCCGACCGCCCGGACGCCGACGCCACGGAATCTATCGGGTGGACACCGGCTCCCCGGTGATCGAGCCCGAGGGGCACATCCTGCGCATGGCCCCCGCTCCGGACGGGCGCAGCATCTGCGTCCAACTGGCCGAGCGGGCGGACGAGGACGCCGCGCTGGGGCTGGTCGACACCGCCACCGGAGCCCTGCGGCTCTACCCGGAGGTTCGCTGCCGCTACGACCCCATGCTCTGGGCCGGTGACTCGTCCGGTGTCGAACTGGTCGCCGGCCAGTCCCACAGCCTCGTCCGCCTCGACGCGCGCACCGGTCGGCCGACGTCCTCGGCCGTGTCGCCGGACACCCGGCTCAGGCTCTTCCCCGGCGGCCGACGCGGACTGTTCGCCGAGAGCCGCCCGGGAAGCCCCAGCCGCCTCATCGACCGGGCCACCGGAATCGAGATCGGCGCGTTCGGCGCCATCGTCCGGGTCCTGCCCTGCGCCGACGGCGTCGTCGTCGACGAGGGCACCCGCCTGCGGTGCCTCGACCCGGGCAGCGGCGCCGAGAGGTGGCGCTGGGACGACCCGGACCTGCGAGTCACCTCCTTCGCCGCCCTCGGCCAGGACATCGTCGCCGTCGGCGCACGCGCCGGCCGCAGTGTCATCGTGCGACTCGTCCAGGGGGCGGTCGTGGCCGAACGGGAGGTCACGTATCGGGGCGCCCCGGCCGTCGCGACCGGCGTGAGCGCTGACGCCGGCCTGTTCCACGCCCTCGTCGAAGGCCCGTTCCTGCCCCCACGGGTCGTATCCGCCGAGGAGCTGCTGTCCGACCGGCCGACAGCGGCCTGCCGGAAGACTCCGGCACGCACCGAACGGCACGTCTTCACCGCCGAGGACGGCGCACGCGTCCCCGTCGTGGTCACCTCACCGGCCGACGCCCGCGGTCCCGCTCCGCTGATCCTCACCTGCTACGGCGGTTTCGGCGTGCCGAGTCTGCCGGCGTTCGAGCCGACCGTGCCGGCCTGGGTCGAGCAGGGTGGCCGGTACGCCATCGCCCAGGTCCGGGGCGGAGGCGAGCACGGTCCGGCCTGGCGGCGGGCCGGGTACGGCCTCGCCAAAGGCCGCGGTGTCGACGACCTCGCCGTCATCGCACGCGGCCTGGTCGAGGCAGGACTCACCCGGCCCGACCTGCTCGTCCTGGCGGGCTCCTCCCACGGCGGAGTCCTGGCCACCAGCTGCGCGCTCGGATCGCCGGACCTGTGCGCCGGGGTCGTCAGCACCGCGGCCCCACTCGACCTGCTCAACCTCGGTGCCCACCCGCTCGGACAGCGGTGGGCCGGTGAGTTCGGGGGCTCGGACTCCCCCGAGGGGATCGCACACCTGCGCCGGATCTCACCACTGCACCGTGCCCTGACCCTCGCCTCCGGCACCGCTCTCCCCCGCTTCCTCGGCATCGTGTTGGCGGAGGACTCCCGGGTGGTCGCCGACGACACCCTGGCGGTCGTCGACGCGCTGCGCCGGGTCGGGGGCGACGCCACCGTGTGGCGCGCCCCAGACACGGGTCACGGCGGCAACCACCTCGACAGCCTCCACCGTCTCGGGGCGACCGTCCTCAGCTTCGCCGCCGCCACCACCGGATCAGTACAGACCGCTCCGTCAACGACCTGAGAGAGCCCCCGACAGATGGCACGAGCAACGAACGAGAGACGCGTGTCGACTCCCCTCCCCCGCCTCCTGCCCCAGACGCGCCCCGCGGGAGCACCTCCCGGCGGCGCCGCGGGCCCGGCCGCCCCCGCGGCCGACGCCCGGCGGCGCGGCGTGCTCGCCGCCCGGATCCTCGTCCCGGTCCTGGCTCTCGCGCTGGTCGCGGTGGTGCTGCTGTCGACGAGCACCGGCACGATCGACGTGTCCCCTGCCGACGCCCTGCGTATCGTCATCGGCCACCTCGTGCCCGGGATGCCGTGGATGTCGGACGGGTCGTTGACGACGGTGCAGGACAACGCCGTCTGGCAGTTCCGGCTGCCCCGCGTGCTTCTGGCCGCGACCGCCGGTGCCGCGCTCGCCCTGGCCGGTGCGCTGATGCAGGCCGTGGTCCACAACTCCCTGGCCGAGCCCTACATCCTCGGCGTCTCCGCCGGCGCCGGGGTCGGCGCGGTCTCGTTCATCGTCCTGGGCGTGGGGGCCGGCTCCCTCGGGGTGGGGGGAGCGGCCTTCCTCGGCGCGCTCCTGGCCACCGCGGCCGTCTACGCCCTGGCCCACAAGAACGGGCGCATCGCGCCCCAGCGCCTCATCCTCGCGGGCGTCGCCCTCGGCTCCCTGTTCAGCGCCGTGACCAGCTACCTGACCATCACCACCGAGGCGCAGAACGTCTTCAGCATCATGTTCTTCCTGCTGGGTTCGGTCTCCGCCGCCACGATGGGCCACCTCGCCCTGCCCTCGGCGGCACTGCTCGTCGTGGGGCTCTACGCCGCCTTCCGCGCCCGGGCGCTCAACGCCCTCCTCGTCGGGGACGACGCGGCCGCGTCCCTGGGCGTCAACGTCAACCGGTTGCGCAGCGGCGCCCTCGTCGCCGCGGCCCTGCTGACCGGATCGGTCGTCGCGGTCTCCGGAGGCATCGGCTTCGTCGGGCTGATCATCCCCCATATCGCCCGCATCATCGTCGGTTCCGACCACCGCAGGATGCTCCCGGTCGCCCTGCTCGGCGGAGCGGTGTTCCTCGCCGCCTGCGACTTCCTGGCCAGGGTCCTCGCCGCTCCCGCGGAGATCCCCCTGGGCGTGCTCACCGCGATGGTCGGAGCACCGTTCTTCCTGTGGCTGCTGCGCCGCGACCGCGCCGACAGCGTGGGGGTGGGCCGATGAGAGTCGACGTCGAGAACCTCACCGCCCACCGCGGCGGACGGCCCGTCGTCACCGACGTGAGCGTCTCGGTGCCCTCGGGCACCGTGCTCGGGCTGCTCGGGCCCAACGGGAGCGGCAAGTCCACCCTGCTGCGCACCGTGGCGGGGCTCGCGACCCCCTCAGTCGGCCGCGTGTGCTTCGACGGCACCGACATCACCGCGTTGAAGCGCAAGGAGCTCGCCCGGCACGTGGCGGTGATGGCACAGGAGCACAGCGAGGAGTTCGAGATCGCCGTCCTCGACATGGTGCTGCTCGGGCGCATCCCGCACGGCCGCGGATACGGACGCGACTCCGACCGCGACATCGCCCTGGCGCGGGAGGCCCTCACCCGGGTCGGCGCCGCGCACCTGGAGGCCCGCCCGTTCTCGGCCCTGTCCGGTGGCGAGCGCCAGCGCGTGCTCTTCGCCCGCGCGCTCACCCAGGACACACCCGTGCTCGTCCTGGACGAGCCCACGAACCACCTCGACATCGCCCATCAGCTCGAACTCCTCGATCTGGTCAGAGCCACCGACCGCACCGTGGTGGTCGCCCTGCACGACCTGAACCTGGCCGCGCGCTCCTGCGACGCCATCGGCGTCCTGGCCGAGGGGCGCCTGCTCTCCCTCGGCGCCCCGGACGAGGTGCTCCACACCGACCTGGTCCGTTCGGTCTTCGGCGTCGAGTCGACAGCCGTCGCCCATCCGCGTTCCGGACGGCGGCATCTGCTCTTCGACGCCCGCAGCCCGCTGAAGCCGAACGATCACGACTCCCCGAACCCATCCATCACGACCCAGGAAGAAATCAGCACCCCATGACAGGCAATGCCACCCGGGCCGTGTCCCGGCGCCGTTCCCGCCCCCTCCCGACCGCACGCGCCGCCCTGGCCGTGCTACCGCTGGCGCTGACCGCCTGCGGTACCGGCGTCACCACCGACGCGGCGGACACCGGCGACTCCGGGCAGACCGTGACGGTCACGAACTGCGGACGGGAGCTGTCCTTCGACACCACTCCCAGCAGTGTCGTCGGACTGATGCCCTCGCAGACCGAACTGCTCATCCGCCTCGGTGTGCGGGACTCCATCGTCGGCCAGGCCCAGACCGAGGTCTCGGCACTGCCGGACGACATCGCCGACGAGGCCGCCGACATCCCGGTGCTCAGCGCGGACGCACCGCCGGCCCGCGAGGACCTGCTCGCCGTCACCCCCGACTTCGTGGTCTCCCCGACGGAGTACGAGTTCACGGCCGAACAGGGCTTCGCCAGCATCGAGCAACTGAACGAGAACGGAGCCCGGGCCTACGTCGCGACCGGTGGTTGCGCCGACCGCCGCAACACCGCGGAGGTCACCGACGTGCTGACGGACATCACCGACCTCGGCGCCATCCTGGACGTCCCCGCCGCGGCCGAGGAGCTCACACAGGACGTCGAGGAACGGCTGGCCGCCGTGGAGGACGCGATCGGCGACTCTCCGCGGCCCACCGTCGCGCAGGTCTACGTCGAGGGCAACTCGCTGTCGGCCATCGGCGCCGGCATCGAGGCGGACATCATCGAGACCGCCGGCGGCGACAACGTCTTCGACCCCGACGCGCCCGAGTTCGCCGACTTCTTCGCCGCCCAGATCAACCCTGAGGAGATCATCAGCCGCGCTCCCGAAGCCATCGTGTTCGGCGTGAGCGGACCCGAGCACGAAGAGCGGACCCGCGCGTACCTTCGCAGCACCTTCCCCGACGTCCCGGCCGTGCAGGACGATCTCCTCATCGCCGTCCCCGCGAGTGACCTGTACCCCGGTGCCCTGGGGAATGTCGACGCCGTGGAGACGATCGCCCGGCGGCTCTACCCGGACGCGCTCCAGACGGGCTGAAGGAGGGTTCACGAGGACTCCGAGCCCGCCGGGGCCGTTACGGGCGAGGCCGGGTAGCCGTCGCGCTCGCGGCCCCGAACCCCCGGCGTTCCGGGTCCGGTTCCTGTGCGGGCAGGTCAGCCACCATCGCGGCACCTGCCCGCACGTGGTCCCGTCAGGCCACCGGCCTCCGTCGAACCCGGTGCGCAACAGCTGCGACGGTTCCCGCGACGGCCGGACCCCGACCACGCCCCGCGCGACCGCGCACGGGGGCTTCGACACGAGTCCGACGACCTCCTCGACGGTCGCGGCTTCGATGGTGGAGGACTCATCGGTCAGACCTCCCGAGGAGCCGAGCCAGGTCCTCGGGTGAGGCGGGGTCGGCGGCGTCGTCGGGCAGCAGCCCGTGCGCGCGCAGCGCCCGCCCCACCAGGGGACCCCAGGCGGGGCGCAGCCGGGCCCGGGCCAGCAGGTCGGTGTCGCCCAGCACCTCCCCGGCCGGCCCCTCCGCCAGCACCGTCCGGTCCAGGACCAACGCCCGGTCCGCCCAGCCGTGCACCAGGTCCACGTCGTGCGTGGACACCACCAGCGTGGCGCCCCGGGCCCGCAACCCGTCCAGGGTCGACACCAGTTCGGCCACCCCCGCCGGGTCCAGCCCGGCCGTGGGCTCGTCCAGGATCAGCACGTCGGGGCGCATCGCCATCGCCCCGGCCAGCACCACCCGCTTGCGCTGGCCGTAGGAGAGCAGGTGGGTGGGCCGGTCGGCGAGCGCGGTGATGCCGAGCGCGGCCAACGCCCAGTCCACACGCTCGCGGACCCGGTCGGCGGGCAGGTCCAGGTTGAGGGGGCCGAACGACACGTCCTGGCCGACGGTGGCGGAGAACAACTGGTCGTCGGGGTCCTGGAAGACCATCTGCACGCGGCGGCGCAGACGGTCGCGTCCGCGTCGGCCGCGCGGCAGCGGGTCACCGTCCAGCAGCACCGTCCCCCGGGTGGGGGCCAGGCTGCCCGCCAGCAGCCGCAGCAGGGTGGTCTTACCGCCCCCGTTGGGGCCCAGCACCGCCAGCAGCCCGCCGGGGCGGACCCGCACGTCCACCCCGGCCACCGCCGGTCCGGTGTCCGCGTAGTCGTAGTGCAGGCCCTGCCCGGCCAGGACGGGCGGGACGTCGGGGCCGGGCGGCACGGGGTCCGCCGCCCTGGTCGCGCGGGGGTCGGGAGGTCGGGCACACATGCGTGTCTCCTGGGGGTCGTCGGCGGTCCCGCCGCTCACAGCAGGGCCGCGTGGGCGAGGGAGAGGGCTGCGACCAGCAGCGGTGGCGCGGCGGCCGCGGCCAGCTCCACCGGCCGGACCGGCTGTTCGGCGACCAGCACGGTGAGCCGCCCCGTGTACCCCCGGCAGGCCAGCCCCTCCTGGAGCCGCCGCGCCCGGTCGAGGGAGCGCACGAACAGCACCCCGCCCAGCGCCCCCGCCGAGCGGACCCCGGCCCGCCGGGAGTGGTAGCCGAGCCGCCCCGCCTGGCCGGAGGCGACCCGTTGGGCGGTCCGCAGCAGCACCATCAGCATCTGGTAGGTGAGGGCGACCACCTCGACCAGGGCGGTGGGCAGGCGGGTCCGGGCCAGTCGGGCGAGCAGGTCGGCCACGGGGGTGGTCAGCACGAACAGGAGCTGGGTGCCCACCGCCGCGGACGCCCGCGCCGCGACCTCGGCGGCCCGGGCCGCCCCGCCCTCGGCCCAGGCCAACGTCTCCGGGCCGCCCACCGTGACCAGGAGCGGAGCCGCGCTGGTGACGACGAACAGCAGCGGGGCGGCCGCGACGCGTACCAGCAACCCCGGGGGGACGCGGGCCGCGGTGGCGGCGGCCAGGGTGGCCACCGCCACCAGAGCGGCTCCCGGCCACGGCGGCAGCAGCAGGGCGCACGCCAGCAGCCCTCCGCAGAGGACCCCCTTGACGGCGGGGTGGTACCGCCGCCACCGGCTCCGGTAGGCGGCGGTGTCGATCGGCGTCACGGGGGTCAGCCGTCGGAGGCGTCGCCGCTCGGCTCCGGGCCGGAGGGGCCGCCGGCGGCGACGGCGGAGCCCTCCTCGGACCGCGACCGGGACCGCGTGCGGGCCACCCCGAGCGCGTAGCCGACGATCCCGGCGCCGATCGCCGCCTGGAGGGCGAACAGCCCGGACTCGACCTCCCCCGAGGGCAGCTCGACCACGGGCGACAGCCACGGCTCGTACTCCGGGTTCAGCTCGTTGACCAGGCTCTCGGCCTGACCGTCGGCTCCGGCGAACGGCTCCTCCAGGTGGTCGGCGGCCCCCGTCAGCAGCGGCAGGACCGCCACGACGGCCACGGCGGCCAGGAGCGCCCAGGTCACCCAGGCGCGGGGCTTGGTCCGCTCGCTCATTCGGTGCTTCCCTTCTCCCGGTCCTCGGCGGTGGTGGCGGTCGTGGTCGCGGTCCGCGTCCCGGACGGGGGCGCGGCGGACGGGCGCAGGACCCCGAGCCGGACCAGGTCGCCGCGGCTCACCGAGGTGAGGATCCGGACCACCGCCACGGTGATCAGACCCTCGATGACCGCGATCGGGATCTGGGTGAGGGAGAAGATCGTCGCGTACTTGACGAACGCCCCGACGATCCCGCCCTCCGGGTCCGGGTGCGCCAGGGCGAGCTGGAGGCTGGTGACGGTGTAGGTGCCCAGGCTGGCCGAGAACGCGGCCGCGAACACCGACGCCGACAGCGACAGCCCCTCGGACGACCGGGCGGTGAGCGAACGCACGAGCCGGAACGCTCCGTAGGCCACCCACGGGCCGACCACCGCGAGTGAGAAGGCGTTGGCGCCGAGGGTGGACAGGCCGCCGTGGGCGAGCAGCAGCGCCTGGAAGAGCAGGGTGATCGTGCCCAGGACCGCCATCACCGGTGGTCGGAAGAGCACCGCGCCCAGGCCGACCCCCACCGGGTGGGAGCTGGTCCCGGTCGCCGAGGGGATCTTCAGCGCGGACAGGACGAAGCAGAACGCTCCGGCGGCGCCGAGCAGGAGTTTGGTGTCGGGGTTGGCGCGGACCTCGCGGGTGAGTGAGCGGACGCCGTGGACGACGAACGGCGCCGCGGCCGCCGTCCAGGCGGCGGCGTGCAGTGGGGGCAGCAGCCCTTCGGGTATGTGCATGTGTGGGGGACCAATCTCCAGCACCTCGTGGACGGTCATCGGTGCCGTGGCCGGTCTCCTGGCTGCCGGGTCACCGCCCCCGCGTCCGCCTTCCCAGATCCGCACCCGTGAGGGCGCCTCCCCAGTGGCGTGTGGCCGCGCCGCCGGACGGATCCGGTCGGCGCGGGACGCGAGGGCTTCCCGTACACAGTGGCGAGGGCCGCGCCGGACTCACACCGGACTTCCCGAACACCACGGCATCCCGAAAGTATGCCCCGGCCGGGGGTTTGGCAATAAGCGCGGGGAGACGGATCCGTCCCGGCCGCCGCCGAACGGCCCCGCCCGCCGCCTGGGAGCACCCCGCTGGCCTGGGGGTCCTCCCGCCCAGCGGCCACCGGAGGAGACCTTCGCGCGGTACTAGGCTGCTGTTGGACGGAACGCGTCCCGTGAGCAGGGAGGGGTTCGGGTGCGGTGGAGCGCCACCCCGGAGGATCTGGTCCGCGCGGTACGGGCGGCGGGCGTGGGCGACGAGCGCGTACTCGCCGCGTTCGGTGAGGTCCCGCGTGCCCGCTTCGTCCCCGCCGAACACCGGGCGGAGGCCTACGAGGACCGGCCGCTGCCCATCGGGCACGGGCAGGTGACCACGCAGCCGTCCCTGTCGGCCGCGATGATCGAGGCCCTGCGGCTGACCGGGGACGAACACGTGCTGGAGGTCGGGACGGGCTACGGGTTCCAGACCGCCCTGCTGTCCCGGCTGGCGGCGCGGGTGGTGAGCGTCGACCTGTGGCCCGAGATGGTCGAACGCGTCCGGGCCAGGCTCGGCGGCCTGGGGGTGACCAACGTCGTGCTGCGCGTGGGCGACGGGACCCTGGGCGCGCCCGACGAGGCGCCCTTCGACGCCGTCCTGGTCTCGGCCGCCCACCCGCGGGTGCCCCCACCGCTCGTCGGGCAGCTGGCGGTGGGCGGGCGCCTGGTGCAGCCGATCGGCCCCGGCGGGGACGAGGACGTGGTGCTGTTCGAGCGCGCCGAGCGGGGCCTGGAACGCCGCGCCTCGGTGATCCGTGCGAGGTTCGTCCGCCTGCACGGAGAGCACGGCTACCCGCTCCCGGAGGGGTGGGAGGGCCCGTGAGTGCCCCGCGCTCCCGTCAGGGCGAAGGGGCCTGGAGCGGCTCCGGGGAGGGCGCGGTACCCTCGTCGGGCCAGTCGTTTCTCCACCTCGTGGGGCAGGGAATCCGGTGGGAGTCCGGAACTGACGCGCAGCGGTGAGGGTGACGGGCGGGCACGTCCCGGGGACTCGGTCTCCCGGGACAGCCACTGGAGCCCCGCTCCGGGAAGGCGCTCCGCTCCGGTCGAACCCGAGTCCGAAGACCTGCTGGCACTGGCGGTGAAGGGCCGCCAGGTCATCCGCGGACCCCGCGCATGGGTCCCCGACCCGAAGGACACACGCATCCCCGATGGACTCCCCGTCCCCCACCGTCCGCACCCGGCGTGACCGCTGCCCCGGCGCCCTGCGCCCCTGGCCCGCCGACGACGGGCTGCTGGTCCGCCTCCGGCTCGTCGGCGGCCGGCTCCCCCTCCGATCGCTGCTCGCCCTGGCCGCCGTGGCCGACGAGTACGGTGACGGCCGAATCCACGTCACCGGCCGGGCCAACGTGCAGCTGCGCGCCCTGCCCGGGCGGGACGGGCGGCTGCCCCCCGAGGCGCTCCGGGCCGTGGAGGGGACCGGGCTGCTGCCCTCGCGCACGCACGAACTGGTCCGCAACATCATGGTCTCCCCGCGGACCGGACCGCGCCGCGACCGCCCCTCGGAGGGCGGGCGGGCCGACCTGCGTCCCCTCGCCAGCGCGCTGGACGAACTGTTGTGCGCCGATCCGCGCCGCGCCGACCTTCCCGGACGCTTCCTGTTCGTGCTGGACGACGGCCGCGGCGACCTGCTGGAGCGCTCCTGCGACCTGGGGCTGGTCGCCCTCGACCGGAACACCGCCCAGCTGAGGGTCGGCGGGGGGTGGGGGCCGCTGACCCCCCTCGACGAGGCCGCCGCCGCACTCGTGCACCTGGCCGACGCGTTCCTGGCCCGGCGCGGCGACGGGCCCACCGCCCCGTGGCACGTCGCCGAACTCCCCTCCCCGCTGGCCGACCCGGCACCGCCGGATCCGCGGCTGCCGGACCCCGCCCCGCCGCTGCCGCACGGCCCGCTGCCCGGAGGCGGACGGCACGTGCCCGTGTCCGAGTCGGGCCTGGACCGCTCGACCGCCGAGGCACTCGCCGCCGAGGCGCTGACCGCCGGATCCGACGAGCTCGTCGTCACGCCGTGGCGCGGCGTCATCGTCCCGGGAGGAGAACAGTGACCGCACCCAGCCGACCCAGACGGCACTACGCGTACGTCGACGACGGACCCGCGATCTACGCCGACTCCTTCGCCACCATCCGGCGCGAGGCCCGGCTCGACCACCTGCCCGCCAACGCCGAGCGGCTCGCCGTGCGGATGATCCACGGCACCGGCCAGGTCGACCTCGCCGACGACCTGGTCGTCCACCCCGATCTGGTCCCCGCAGCGCGCTCCGCCCTCCGGGCCGGCGCACCGATCCTGTGCGACGCGACCATGGTGGCCACCGGGGTGACCGCGAACCGCCTGCCGTGCGACAACGAGGTGCTCTGCCTCCTGGGCGACGAGCGGGTGCCCGCCCTCGCCCGGGAGTGGGGCACCACCCGCACCGCGGCCGCGGTGTCCCTGTGGGAACCCCTGCTCGACGGCGCGGTGGTCGCCGTCGGCAACGCGCCCACCGCCCTGTTCCACCTGCTGGAGATGCTCATCGACGGCGCCCCGCGCCCGGCCGCGATCGTCGGCTGCCCCGTCGGCTTCGTCGGCGCGGCCGAGTCCAAGCAGGCACTGACGGAGTTCGCGGGCCGACACGGCATCGACGTCCCCTACGTGACCGCCCGCGGTCGCCGCGGGGGTTCGGCGATGACCTCCTCGGCCCTCAACGCACTCGCCAAGGAGGAGGAGTGACCGGTCGTTTCCACGGCGTCGGCGTCGGTCCCGGGGACCCCGAGCTGATCACCCTCAAGGCGGCCAGGCTCATCGCCGGAGCCGACGTGGTCGCCTACCACGCCGGGGTCGGCAAGGAGTCCAACGCCCGCCGCATCGCCCGGGACCTGATCCCGGACACGGCGATCGAGGAGCAGCTCACCTACCCGGTGACCACCGGCGCGACCGACCACCCGGGCGGTTACGCGGGGGCTCTGGCCGACTTCTACGAGACCTCCGCCGCGCGGTTGGCCGCCCACCTGGACGCCGACCGCGACGTCGTCCTGCTGTCCGAGGGCGACCCGCTGTTCTACGGGTCGTTCATGTACATGCACGACCGGCTGTCCGAGCGGTACCCGACCGAGGTCGTACCCGGGGTCCCGGCGTTCGCCGCCGCCGCGTCGGCCCCGCTGGCCCGGCAGACCGACGTGCTCACCGTGCTGCCCGGCACCCTGCCCGAACCGGAGCTGGCCCGCCGTCTGGCGGACACCGACGCGGCCGTGATCATGAAGCTGGGCCGGACCTTCCCCGCCGTCCGCCGCGCCCTGGCCGCGGCCGGGCGACTGGAGCACGCCGTCTACGTCGAGCGCGCCTCGATGGACGGGGAGCGGCGGCTGCCGGTCGCACAGGTCGACCCGGCGACGGTGCCCTACTTCTCCCTGGTCCTGGTCACGGGGGACAGCCGCAACGGCAGACGCTCCCGCGACGGCGGCGCGGCCACGCCCCCGGAGTCGGCGTCCACCGGACCGGCGGCCGAACTGCTGGTCGTCGGCCTGGGCCCCGGCCCCGACCACTGGCTCACGGCCGAGGCGTCCGCGGCTCTGGCCGAGGTGGACCACGTCGTGGGATACGGCCCCTACGTCGACCGGGTGCCGCAGCGCCCCGGACTCACCCGGCACGCCTCCGGCAACACCGTCGAACTCGACCGCGCCCGCCTCGCCCTGGACCTGGCCGGGCGCGGCGAACGCGTCGCCGTGGTCTCCGGAGGGGACGCCGGCGTCTTCGGCATGGCCACCGCCGTGTTCGAGGCGGCCGAGGAGCCCGGCTTCCGGGACGTGCCCGTCCGGGTGCTGCCGGGGGTCAGCGCCGTCCAGGCGGTCGCGGCCCGGGCGGGCGCCCCCATCGGCGGGGACTTCGCGGTGATGAGCCTGTCGGACCGGCTCAAACCGTGGGAGGTGATCGAGCGGCGGCTGCGCGCCGTCTCCGAGGCCGACCTGGCGCTGGCCGTCTACAACCCGGCCTCCCGGTCCCGGACCGAACAGATCGCCACCGCCCGCCGGATCCTGCTGGAGCACCGCAAGCCCGACACCGTGGTCGTCGTCGGCCGGGACGTCGGCCGGGACGGCGAGTCCCTGACGGTGACCACCCTCGGCGACCTCGATCCGGCCTCCGTCGACATGCGCTGCCTGCTGATCGTCGGCGCGTCGGCGACCCGGGTCTCCGGGGCGGGCCGGGTCTGGACCCCGAGGTGGGTGCAGCCGTGACCGTGCACTTCGTGGGGGCGGGACCCGGAGCCGCCGACCTGCTGACCGTCCGCGCCACGCGGATGCTCGCCGGGGCCGGCGTGGTGCTCTACCCCGGCACGTACCTGGACCCCGAGGTCCTGACCCACTGCGCGCCCTGCGCCGAACTGGTCGACACCCAGGGCCTGGACCTGGACCGCATCACCGAACGGCTGGTCGCCGCGCACACGGCGGGCCGGGACGTGGTGCGGCTCACCTCAGGGGACCCGTCGCTGTACTCGGCGCTGGCCGAGCAGACCCGGCGGCTCGACGCGCACGGGGTCCCCTGGGACGTCACCCCCGGGGTGCCCGCGTACGCGGCCGCCTCGGCGCTGGCGGGACGGGAGCTGACCGTTCCGCTGGTGGCGCAGTCGGTGGTACTGACCCGGACCCGGGCCCGGTCGACCGCCATGCCGGACACCGAGTCACTGGCCGCGTTCGCCGGGACCCGGGCCACGCTGGTGCTGCACCTGGCGATCCGGCGGGTGCGGGAGCTGATGGTCGAGATCGAACCGTCGTACGGGGCCGACTGCCCGGTCGTCGTCGTCCACCGGGCCAGCCAGCCGGGCGAGGCGGTGCTGCGCGGCACGGTCGCCACCATCGCGGACGCGGTGGAGGAGGCCGGGTTCCGGCAGGCGGCGGTGATCCTCGTGGGGTGGGCGCTCGACCCTCAGGCGGGCGGTGAGTCCTTCCTCTACGACCCGGCCCGCCCCCGGGTCAGCGATCCACGGCCAGGAACCACTGGGTGACCGTGCGGGCGGGCGCCCATCCGGTGAACGCGCCGATGGGCGCGGCGGTCTCGACGGCGATCCGGGTCAGCTCCCCTCCGTGGCGCCGGTAGGCGTCGGCGAGCAGGTGCTCGGTCTCCAGCGTCACTCCGTGCACCACGAGCCGACCGCCCGGCCGCAGCGCCGCCAGGCAGGTGTCGAGCACGCCCGGCCGGGTCGCGCCGCCGCCGACGAACACCGCGTCGGGCGGGCGGAGCCCGGCCAGCGCGTCCGGGGCGCGACCGGTGACCACGCGCAGGCCGGGGACGCCGAGGCGGCCCGCGTTCCGGCCGATCCGCGCGGCCCGTTCGGGGTCGGCCTCCACCGCCGTGGCGGTACAGGTCGGGTGGGCCCGCATCCACTCGACACCGACCGAACCCGCGCCCGCGCCGACGTCCCACAGGTGCTGTCCCGGCCCGGGCGCAAGGCGGGCCAGCGCCGAGGCGCGCAGGTCCCGCTTGGTCAGCTGCCCGTCGTGCTCGAAGGCGTCGTCGGGCAGACCCGCGAGCGTGCCGTGCCCGGGCGGGCCGAGCAGCTCCAGGGCCAGCACGTGCAGCGCGGACGGCGTCCCGGGCGGGGCCGTCAGCCAGTCGCGCGCGGCCGCCTCCAGGCGGGACTCGTCGTCCGTTCCCAGGTCGCCCAGCACGGTCATCAGGCTGGCGCCGTACCCGGCGCCGGTCAGCAGGGCGGCCACCTCCCCCGGGGTGTCCGCGCCCGAGGAGAGCACCAGGACCCGGTGGCCCGGCGCCAACTCCCGCAGCAGCAGGCGGGGGTCGCGCCCGACCAGGGTCACCACCGCGCACCGCTCCGCCGACCAGCCCATCCGGGCGCGGGCCAGGGCGACCGAGGAGACGGCGGGCTCCACCCGCACGGCGTCCGCGCCCAGGAGGTCGAGCAGTGTGGTGCCCACGCCCGAGACGAGGGGGTCGCCGGAGGCCAGGGCCACCACGCGGGCGCCTTCGAGTGAGGCGAGCAGCTCCGCGAGGCCCTCCCGCAGGGGCGAGGGCCAGGGCTGGCGGCGCTGCCCGGCCCGGTCGGGCAGCATCGCCAGGTGCCTGCGGCCGCCCAGCACCGCGTCCGCGTCCAGGACGACGCGGCGCAGCCGCTCCGGGACCCCGGGCCAGCCGTCGGCGCCGACTCCGACGACGGTGACCGCGGCGGGGTAGGGCGCCCCGCCCCGCCGCGCGGCGGCCCCCGGGCGGTGGTGGGTGGCGGAGAGGGAGGGCACGGCGCCGGAGGCGGCCGTTGAGGGTGGGCGGTTGTCGTCCTGCATAACCAGGACGCTATCGTGGCGGACCAGGCGTGAGGTGCCCCGGCGGCCCAACCATCGGAAACGGTGGGGACGGTCTCCGGGGAGAATCTGGGAAGCCCGGTGAGACTCCGGCACAGGCCCGCTGCGGTGAACCGAGCCTCCACGAGGGAGGACCCGGCAAGTCCGAAGACCGGCCTCGCGACCGCCCCTGACGTATGGCGCAACGAGCGGGAGCCTCACCATGCCATTGCGGTCTTCGCACTACCCCTTCTCCGCGATCGTCGGCTGCGACGGCGAACACCTCGACGACCTGGGCCTGTCCCTGGTCCTCACCAGCGTCTCGCCGGAGATCGGCGGCGTCCTGGTGCGCGGGGAGAAGGGCACCGCCAAGTCCACCGCCGTCCGGGGGCTGGCCTCCCTCCTGCCGCCCGTGGACGTCTACCGGGGGGACCGGTTCTCCGTGGACCCCGCCGACCCGGCGCAGCAGTCGCCGGACGGCCCCTTCGGCCCCGGTTCGCCCGTGGAGAGCCGTCCGGTACGGCTCGTCGAACTCCCCGTCGGCGCCACCGAGGACCGCGTCCTGGGCTCCCTGCACCTGGAGCAGGCACTCACCCACGGCCAGGTCGCCTACGAACCCGGTCTGCTGGCCCGGGCCCATCGCGGCATCCTCTACGTCGACGAGGTCAACCTGCTCCACGACCACCTGGTCGACCTCCTCCTCGACGCCGCCGCGACCGGCCGGGTGACCGTGGAGCGCGACGGGTTCTCCGTGGAGCACACGGCCCGGTTCCTGCTCATCGGCACGATGAACCCCGAGGAGGGCGAGCTGCGCCCGCAGCTCCTCGACCGGTTCGGGCTCACCGTCGAGGTCGCCGCGCCGCCCGAGCCCGCGCGGCGCGCCGAGGTCGTCCGCAGGCGCATGGCCCACGACGCCGACCCCGCCGCCTTCGCCGAGCGCTACCGCGACGCCGAGGAGGCCCTGGCCGAGCGCATCGCCCTCGCCCGGGAGTCCCTGGGGCGGGTGCGGCTGTCCGAGGCCGCGCTGCTGAAGATCGCCGAGGTGTGCGCGGCGTTCGACGTGGACGGGCTGCGTGCCGACATCGTCACCGCGCGCACCGCGATGGCGCACGCCGCCTGGGCGGGCCGGACCTCGGTCACCCGGGCCGACATCCGCCGCGCCGCCCTGCTCGCCCTGCCGCACCGGCGGCGGCGCAACCCGTTCGACGCCCCGGGGCTCGACGAGGACCTGCTCGACCAGATCCTCGGCGACGAGGAACCTCCGCCGGACCCCCCGCGGCCGCCGGGTCCGGAGGGGACCGACGACCCCGCCGATCCGACCCCCGCCGACGAGCCCGCTGACGACAGCGCCCCTCCCCCGCCTGAGACGGACGGCCCCGACACCCCGGCGGACGACGCACCGCCCGACCAGCCCCCCGTCCCCGAACCCGCCCGGCAGGAGGCGGACGGTTCCGACGAGGAGCCCCCCGCCGCGCCCCGTCCCGCCGGTGACTCCACGGTCAGGGCAGCCGCGCCCTACCGGCCCCGGCTGTTGACCGTGCGGGGCTCCGGTGAGGGGGCCGACGGCAGGCGCAGCCGGGCCGTGGGCAGGCGGGGCCGCCGGATCGGCGCCGCCCCGCCCGGGCAGGGGTCCGGCGCCTCGCTCCACCTGGTCGAGACCGTGCGGGCCGCGGCCTGTCGACCGCACCACGGCGGCCGGCTGCGGCTCCAACCCCGTGACCTGCGCGTCGCGGTCCGTGAGGGGCAGGAGAGCAACCTGGTCCTGTTCTGCGTGGACGCCTCCGGGTCGATGGCGGCGCGCAAGCGCATGACCGAGGTCAAGACCGCGATCCTCTCCCTCCTCCTCGACGCCTACCGACGCCGCGACAAGGTCGGCCTGGTCACCTTCCGGGGCCGGGAGGCCGAACTCGCGCTGCCGCCGACCCGGTCCGTGGACACCGCCGCGGCCCGCCTCGACGACCTGCCCGCCGGGGGGCGCACCCCGCTCGCCGAGGGCCTGGTGGAGGCGGCCCGCGTCCTGCGCCGCGAACGCCTGCGGGATCCGAGGCTGCGCCCGCTGCTCGTCGTGGTCACCGACGGTCGGGCCACCGGCGGTCGCGGCGCCGTCGGCCGTGCGCTGGAGGCCGCCGACCACGTCGCCGGGCTGGGCGTCACCACCGTCGTGGTGGACGGCGAGTCCGGACCGCTGCGCCTGGGCCTGGCCGCCCGGCTGGCCGCCCACCTCGGCGCCGACCACCTGCCCGTCAGCGAGGTCAGCGCCGACGCGCTGGGCTCCGCCGTACGAGAGAGGGCCTGCTGATGCCCCAGGGAAAACCGCTCGTCGTCCCCGACGACGGACTCACCACGCGCCAACGCCGCAACCAGCCGGTGCTGGCCGTCCACACCGGTGACGGCAAGGGCAAGTCCACCGCCGCGTTCGGCCTCGCGCTGCGCGGCTGGAACCAGGGCTGGCGGATCGGGGTGTTCCAGTTCGTCAAGTCGGCGAAGTGGCGTATCGGCGAGCAGGCCGTGCTGGAGCGGCTGGGCCAGCTGCACGAGGAGACCGGCGAGGGCGGTCCGGTCGAGTGGCACAAGATGGGTTCCGGCTGGTCGTGGATCCGCCGGAAGGGCGACGCCGAGGACCACGCGGCGGCCGCCGCGGAGGGTTGGGCGGAGATCAGACGGCGGCTCGCGGAGCAGACGCACGACCTGCTCATCCTCGACGAGTTCACCTACCCGATCGCCTGGGGCTGGGTCGACGTCGACGACGTCGTGGCCACGCTGAGGGACCGTCCCGGCCGTCAGCACGTGGTGATCACCGGCCGCCGGGCCGACCCCCGGCTGCTGGAGGCCGCCGACCTGGTCACCGAGATGACGAAGGTCAAGCACCCCATGGACGCCGGACGGAAGGGCCAGCGGGGGATCGAGTGGTGACCGTCCCGGCCGCCTCCGGGACCGCGGCCCCGCCCCGGCTGATGATCGCCGCCCCCATGACCGGCCAGGGCAAGACCACGGTCGCGACGGGGCTGATGGCCGCGCTCCGCGACGCCGGGCACGTGGTGAGCGGCCACAAGGTCGGCCCCGACTACATCGACCCCGGCTACCACGCCCTGGCCACCGGGCGGCCCGGCCGCAACCTGGACCCCCACCTGGTGGGGGCGGACCGGGTCGCTCCTCTGCTGCTGCACGGGGCGCGCGGCGCCGACGTCGCCGTCGTCGAGGGGGTGATGGGTCTGCACGACGGGCGGATCGGCACCGCCGGGTTCGCCTCGTCGGCGCACGTGGCGGCCCTGACCCGGACACCGGTGGCGCTGGTCGTGGACGTGTCCCGGATGTCCCGTTCGGTGGGTGCGCTGGTGGCGGGTATGGCCGCCTACGACCCGGCGGTCGAGGTCGTCGGGGTGATCCTCAACCAGGCGGGTTCAGAGCGCAACGTCGCCGAGATCATCCGGTCGACGCGCCTGCCCGTCCTCGGCGTGGTCCGCCGCGACGAGCGGCTGGCCACCCCGTCCCGGCACCTGGGGCTCGTCCCGGCGGCCGAACGGGCGGAGTCGGCCCGGGTGGTCGAACGGCTGGGTGAGAGCGTCGGACGCCAGGTGGACCTGGACGCGCTGCTCGAGCTGGCCCGTTCCGCGCCCGCCCTGGACGCCCGCCCCTGGGACCCGGCGCGTGAGGTGGAGGCGGCCCCCTCCCCCACGGGATCGCGGCCGGTGGTCGCGGTGGCCGGCGGGAGGGCCTTCACCTTCCGCTACGCCGAGACCGAGGAGCTGCTCACCGCGGCCGGGTGCGAGGTCGTCGGTTTCGACCCGCTTGAGGACACCGCGCTGCCGTCCGGCACCCGTGGCGTCTACCTCGGCGGGGGCTTCCCCGAGGTGTACGCGGGGCGGCTCGCCGCCAACCGGGGCCTGCTGGCCGACCTGCGCGACGCGGTACGGGACGGGGTGCCGACCGTCGCCGAGTGCGCGGGCCTGCTCTACCTCGCCGAGGCGCTGGACGGCGAGGCCATGTCCGGGGTCCTGGCCGCGCGCGCCCGGATGACCGAGCGGCTCACCCTGCGCTACCCCGAGGCCGTCTCGCCCCACGACACCCTGCTCACCCGGGCCGGGGAGCGGGCCACCGGACACGAGTTCCACCGGACCCGCCTCACCCCCGGCGCCTGCGCGGACCGTCCGGCGTGGGAGGTCGACGGCACGGCGGAGGGGTTCGCCTCCCCGACGCTGCACGCCTCCTACCTGCACGTCCACTGGGCCGGGCACCCCGGCTTCGCCGCCCGGTTCGCGGAGGCGGCGCGGTCCGCCCCGGTCGCGCGCTCCTCCCCTCCCCCGGCCCGCGACCGCCGCCCGGGCCCGGCCACCGACGAGGTGTCCGATCCGCTGCGGCACCACGGCGACGTCGAGGCGCGCGACGGGCTGCTGGACTTCGCCGTCAACGTCTACGCGGGCGCGCGTCCCGCCTGGCTGGACCGGGCCCTACGCGAGGGCCTGGAGCGCTCCGCCGTCTACCCCGACCCGGAACCCGCCCGGGCCGCGATCGCCCGTCGGCACGCCCGGCGGCCCGCCGAGGTCCTGCCGACCGCGGGCGCGGCGGAGGCGTTCACCCTGATCGCGCGACTGCGGCCGTGGCGGCGGCCGGTGGTGGTGCACCCCCAGTTCACCGAACCGCACGCCGCCCTGGAACAGGCCGGGCACACGGTCACGAGCGTGCTCTGCGCGGCCGGGGACGGGTTCGCGTTCGATCCGGGGGCCGTCCCCGACGACGCGGACCTGGTGGTGGTCGGCAACCCCACCAACCCCACCGGCGTCCTGCACCCGGCGTCCGCCCTGCGCGGGCTGTGCCGCCCCGGACGGGTGGTCGTGGTCGACGAGGCGTTCATGGACGCCGTGCCCGGGGAGCCGGAGACCCTCACGGGTGAGCGGGCCGAGGGGTTGGTGGTGGTGCGCAGCCTCACCAAGCACTGGTCGATCCCGGGCATCCGGGCCGGATACGTCGTCGGGGACGAGAAGGTGGTCGGCGCGCTGGGCCGGGCGCAGACGCCGTGGTCGGTGTCGGCTCCCGCGATCGCCGCCGCCGTCGCCTGTGTGTCCGACGAGGCCCGCGCGGAGGGGCCGCGCCGCGCCGGGGAGCTCGACGACTGGCGCGGGTTCCTGGAGGCCGGGCTGCGGGAGGCGGGTGTGGACGTCGTGCCGTCCCGCGCGCCGTTCGTCCTGGCCCGGGTGGGCGAAGGGGTCCACGCGCGCCTGCGCGCACGGGGCGTGGCCGTGCGGCGGGCCGACACCTTCCCCGGCCTGGACGCCTCCTGGGTGCGGGTGGCCGTGCGGCCTCCGGAGACCACCCGGCGTCTGCTCGCCGCCCTCACTTAGGACACCACGTGTCCTGCGCCACGTGTTGGCTTGGGACGTGCGCTGGAGGAGCCCATCATGACCGTCGCCGACCACCGCCCGCCGCCCGCTCACCCGTCCGTCACCGTCGAACAGTTCGAGCCATCGCCCTGGCCGCCGAACGCGAAGACGTCAGATTCGAGTACATCAACGGGAAGATGAAGATCTGGGCCGAAGGCGTGACCGACGGAGACCACAACGCCATCCTGACGTGGCTGTTCCGCCAGTTCGTGGCGCACCGGCCCGACCTGGACCTCATTCAGGGCCAAGGGCTGAAGGTCGATACCCACCGCAACGGGCGCGCCCGCCCGGACGGCATCCTGGCCCCGGTCGGCTACTTCGACGGCCAAGGTGAGTGGGCCGATCCCCAGGGGGTCCTCGCCGTCGTCGAGGTGACCTCCTGGGACGCCGACACCCACGCCCGCGACCGGATCGGGAAACCCGCCGCCTACGCCGCCACCGGCATCCCCGCCTACCTGCTGGTTGACCGGGACGTCAACGCCGTGGCCGTGGACTCCCGCCCCAAACGCGGTGAGTACCAGGACCGGTCGAGGCACGTCTACGGCGACCGGACCGAGATTCCCGGCACCGGGATCATCCTGGCCACCGACGAGCTGAAGAACCGGTTCAGCCGTGGACGGTTATGACCGACTCGTCATTGAAGCTATGACTGGCTGGTCATGGGGTTGCGGGAGCGGTCCAGCCATAGTGGGCGCATGGATGGATTCGAAGAAGGCGCCTGTGCCCTGACGGGCTTCGTTACGGGCAGGTGCGGCGATGGTAGCTGACCTGTTGACCCAGGAGTTGGAACCGGGACGCTGGGGGTTCAAGGCCGCGAGACTGAGCGAGGTCGCGGATCTGGGGTTTCCGGTACCTCCCGCGCTGTGCCTGCGGGCTGACGACCTAGCCCGCGGGACCGCCGAAGCGGTGACCGCGACCAAGACCTGGCTCAGCCTCTACCGGCCCCGACGCGTGGTGATCCGGACAAGCGCATACGAGGACTTGGCGGACAACGCGCAGGCGGGGCGCACAGTCTCCCTGTTGAACTGCCCGCCTGACGCCTTAGCGCTGCTGCGCACCATCGACCAGGACCTCCTCACCACTGAGAACCTTGGCGATGGCAGCGGAACCTGCGTCATGGTGCAGGAACAGGTCGAGGCACCCTTCTACGGCGTGGCGTTCACCCACGAGCGCCGTGTGCTGGTCGAGGCGGCCCAACAGCCTGATGGGGTGACTTCCGGAGGAACACCGCAGATCCGCGCCCAAGCCGAGGGTGCACGGCTCGCCGTCGATACCAGCGGGCAGCTCGTCCCCAGCCTGGTCCTGGTCCGCCGCCTGCGCCGGGTGTGTCTGCTGCTGGCCGATCACTTTGGGTTCGACGTCGATGTCGAGTGGGCGTGGACTGGCGCGACGGTGGTCGTGCTCCAGATCCGCCCCGTCACCGGCCATCCCCTGGAGTGGGTCTCGTGAGCGGCATGGGGAAGTCGGAGGTCGTCACCGTCCTGGAGAACCACGGTCTGCTGCGCATGCCGGTGAAGGTCTTCCGATACCCGGCCTCGGTGGCCAGCTGGCAGCTTCAGAAACTGTTCGGTCGGGATACGCACCTCGTCGTACGCACGGGAGCCGACTCCGAGGAACGAAATCTCCCCCGGTTGGTCGGCGCGACGGCCGAGACCGCAGTGGAGTGGATCAACGCTCTTCCGCCGATGCTGTCCGTACTGGTCCAGCCCTACGACCACGTGCTGTTCTCCGTGGAGTTGGCCGTCTACGAGGGTCTGCACGTGGCCGAGGCCGTCCCCGGGATCTGGGAGCTGGACAACCGTCTGGCCCCGCTCGTTCTGCAGATTCGCGGTGACCGCGTCGACCTCACGGCCACCGACGGCGGCGAGGTCCAGCGCGCACGGTTCCACGATCCCCATCACGGCCTGCACGAGCGCCCCGCGCGCATTGATGACTGGCAGCTCGCCACCGTGCTGGAGTGGACCAGAGCCCAACACCGAGCCCTGAACGCCACGCTCACGGACCTGGGGCATCCCTTTGGCCTCAAACTGCACTACTCCGCCCGATTCGGCCTGTCCCCGCAGAACCTTCGGAACACGGCGCCCGACATCGACACGTGGCACCGCGGAGACCACCCCTCCACCACCGAGACGACCGTGGTGTCCTCCACGGACGCACCCATACCTGTCGGTCCCACGCTGCTGGATGTGTCCATCGCCCGTGAGGACCACGCCGAGCTCACCGCGTTCGTCCACCGTCTGCGTGAGGCAGGAACCCGCGAGGTCTGTCTCCGTTCAGGGCTGCTCTCCCACCTGGCCATCAACCTGCGCGAGGCCGGAATCACAGTCAGGAGCGCCCGTGGCTGAGTTCTGGGTAGTCGAGGGGATTGACGGCGCGGGCAAGAGCCACCTGCTGTCCCGACTCGCCGACATCACCTGCGAGACGGTCGTCCTCCGCAAGGACGACCGCCCCGAGAGCGGAAATCGATGGGCTGAGGAACGGCTCGCCGCGATGCACCGCCTCACCTGGGGCTACGACCACGCCGAACCGGTGTGGCACTACCCGTCGCGGTACTGGCTGCACACGCTGGCCGCCTGGTACGAACTGTTCCACCATGTCCACGTGGCACCTGCTCTCGCTGAACACCGTCCGGTGATCGTCGACGGCTGGTTCTTCAAACACCAAGCCCGGATGGCGCTCTCCAAAGATGAAGACATGGTGTCGCTGGCCGCCCAGGTGTTCTCCGCCCTGCCCCAACCGGACCAGGTGGTCAAGCTGTCCACACCTCCCGGCCTCGCTGCGGTTCGCAGGTCGGGCAGTTCCAAACCCTCCGAACACGGAGCCTTCCTCACCGACCAGACCGCGACGTCCGAACGGGGCTTCACCACCTACCAGACCCGCACCAACCAGGCCCTGGACGAACTCCTCCGGCGGCACCCCGCTCCCGTTCACACCTTGGACGGCAGCACTTCCTCCAAGGGCCTGCTGTCACTACTCCGTGAGGAGACCAATCCGTGAGTGTCACCGCCCCCGCGGCCGTCACCACTGAGGACCACACGATGGGGGATCGGCTCGTCGACTACGTACTCCCCAAGGTCCCCGTCGACCTCCTTGCCGCCACCGCGGGCCGCGCCTGGGTCTACCCCAACCGGTCCCTGTCCTTCCTCCTGGGCGGGGAGAAACGCCAGGGGAAGAGGTTCAACTGGAGGCGCCCCTACTTCACCGTTGCCGACCAGGTGCTGCACTGCGTGGTCCCTCCCGGGCGGGACTACACGCACCACTACACCCAACTCCTCCGCTCCGCCTGCGCGTTCGCCGATCTGGTCCCCGACGTCACCACCGAACCACCGCCCCCTGGCCAGGGCCTGGAGTTCGTCGACCACTGGCTTCCCAACGACCTGCCCGTACACGATCTGGCCGTCCTCGGCCACGTCGAACCTCTCTTCCACGGCCGCACCACTGAGTGGGCACATCAGACCGGGTTCGGCTGGCGCACCGTCCGCATCGGCTCATCCACCGTCCTCCTCCTGGGCTGTGAGTTCAGCTTCTGGGGCGACCTCGCCGGAGATCTCGTCACCGCGCTCGTCGCACGCGGGCACACCACGGGCGTCGTCTACGTCGGCAAGCTCGGCGGCCTCCAACCGGACATGGTGCCCAACACCCTCATCGTCACCGGCACCACCACCCGCATCGAGAACCACACCCTCACCTGGGACAGCTCACTGGACCTCATCGACGCCCCACCGACCCTCCGAACCGAGACACGGCACGTCACCGTCCCCAGCGTCATGGACGAGACCCGCGCCTGGTTCCAGAACCACCGCGACCACTTCGACATCGTCGACCCCGAGATCGGCCACATGGCCCGAGCCGCCGCCACCGCCGACGTGTCCTTCGACTACCTGCACATCGTCACCGACAACCTGAACGGTACCTACGAACACGGCCTGTACGCCGAACGCAGCGCCCCCGTCGCCACCCGGCGACGTCGCTGCCTGCGCGACATCGAAGCCATCCTGCACCGGAGTCTGACATGAACCTCACCGCACCCGTCACCCTCCTGGGCCTGGACTGGAGCACCCCGGACACCCCGCACCTGCGCACCACCGACCCTGACACCCGCGACGGCAGCCTCCTCCACCCTCTCCTGGGCGAGCACACCTTCCATGTCGACTCTGACCAGCGCCGCTGCGTCGGTTGGTTCGACCTCACCCGCACCGAGGCCAGGCACGTGCGCTGCCGCACCGACGAGGTCGCCACCCAGGGAAGGCAGTGTCGGCGCTGCCAGTACAAGGAGGGGTTCATCGCAGCCCACCAAGCCCACCGTGACTCCGCCGCCCTGCCCGAGAACATCCGCGACTACCTCCAGCAACCGCACTGGCTCTACCTGGACGTCTTCGCCAAGGGCATGACCAAGGTCGGCACCGCCGCCGAATCCCGCCGCCGCAGCCGCCTGGCCGAACAGGGACCCGTCGCCGCCGTCTACGTCGCCCGCACCCCCGACGGCATGACGATCCGTGCCCTGGAGTCCGCCGTCTCCCAACACTTCGGCTTGCCCCAGCAGGTGCCGACTCGCCGCAAGATCCTCGGCCTCCAGGAGGCGGTGGACACCGCACTCCTCACCACCCGGCTCACCGACCTCGCCACCCAGGTCGTCTCCTACCTGGACAAGCTCACCACCGATCAGCCCGATATCGACGTCTTCAGCGACCCCGAACTCTGGGTGCGACCCGCGTGCGCCACCACCGCCTTCGAGGCCGCCCCCGTCCTGGCCTACCCCGCCGACCTCACCCAGGGGACCCACCGCCTGCACATCACCGGTGCCAGCGGCCCCGTCGCCCTCTTGACCACCGACCCCGAGCCGCATACCGACGCGGCCCGCTACTGCGCCAACCTGACGAAGCTCATCGGCCGCCGCCTCACCCCCGCCACCCCCGAAGACACACCCTCCAGTGCCCCCACCCTCTTCTAATCCCGGAAAGGCACCCGTGGACGACGACACCCTGCGCGAGATCTGCACCTTCTGTTGCGAGGTCGAAGGCGGCGACGACTCCAACCTCTTCTACGACCTCGGCCTGGCCCGCACCCGCTCCGACTACGTGCTCCACGAGACCGACCACTTCGCCGTCATCCCGTGCATCGGGGCCCTGACCGACTGGTACCTGCTCATCGTCTCCAAACGCCACACCCTGTCCGTGGGCTGGCTCGACGAAGCCGAACGCGCTGACCTGCGCACCCTCATCCCCCGGGTCACCGGCCTCATCCGCCAGCGCAGCGGGCTCGACAGCCTCGTCTTCGAACACGGCAGCTTCGACTTCCGCGACAAGGGCGGCGCCTGCTACGACCACACCCACATCCACGTCGTGGCCACCGACCGTGACCACCACGCCTTCCTCGACCAGATCCCCGCACCCATCACCATGCGCCCGTGCGCCGACTGGATCGGCGCCGCCCGCCACCTGGTGAACGACCAACACCGCTCCTACCTCGCCCTCGGTGCCCCTGGCCAGGACTGGATCGGCACCGCCACCGGGGCGCCCTCCCAGTTCTTCCGCCGCTGCCTCGCCTCCTGGATCGGCGCCGAGGAAGGCGAATGGGACTGGCTTACCTTCCCCCAGACCGACCGCGTCCACCGGATGAGTACTCTGCTCACCACCGGATGACCCACACCCAGCCACATGCGGTACCCACCACACCGGAAGGCGGAGCGAGCGCGGGGTGTCGGCGTAGTCTGGGGCGCGTGGTCCACACCGAGGAGTTCGCCAAGCGCGCGACCCGCGCCGTCCACACCGCCGCGCACACCCTGGGCATCGCCTCGCCAGCGGCACCCGAACTGATCCGGGCCGGGGAACGCGCCGTCTTCCGCCTCGGCGGCGGCACGGTCATCGGCCGGGTCGAGCGCTCCGCCGCCCGGTGGACGGAAGCCGACCGGGAGGTCCGCGCCGCCCGCTGGCTCGCCGACCAGGGGCTACCAGTGAGCGAACCCCTGCCCGGAGACCAGCCCCTCCTGGTCGAGGACACCGCCGTCACCTTCTGGCAGGCGGTGGACGGGGAGTGGACAGTACCCAAGGAACTCGCGGTCCTGCTGCGTACCCTGCATCACCTCACCCCGCCACCCCACCTCCACCTGCCCGATCTGGACCCCTTCGACCGAGTCACCGAACGCATCGACACCGCACCCCGGCTCACCACAGCCCAGCGCGACCAGCTCCGTCAAATCCACCATGACCTGGCCGCACGCCTTCCCGCTGTCACACCTGTGCTCGGCCACCACGTCATCCACGGGGACGCCAACATCGGCAACGTGCTCGCCACCGACCACGGAGTGGTGCTCTTCGACCTGGACGGCATCTGCTGGGGACCGCCCGAATGGGACCTGGTGCTCACCGCCCTGTACCGGGACCTGGGCTGGCACACCGAGGCCGAGTACGCCGACTTCTGCGACGCCTACGGGTTCGACGTCACCACCTGGGACGGCTACCTCCTCTACAAGGCGATCCGGGAACTACGCATGACCACCTGGCTCGCGCAGAAGGGCGGGGAGAGCCCCAAGATTGACGCCGAAATCGACCAGCGCATCGCCGACCTGGCTCACCCCGAACACTCCCGAGGCTGGCACCCCTACTGAGTCGCTCCCACCACGGAACCGGCCTGGCGGAGGAACCGCGCCGCCTCGGGCTGGTCACGGTAGGGCAGGACCCGCTTGGCGAAGTCGTCCAGGTAGCCGACGCATCGAGCGGAGGAGGTCTCCCGAACCTGAGGAATCACACACGTGCCCAGGTGAACAGCCTCCTCCACCTCACCCTGCCTGAGCACGGCCGCGGCCAGGACCAAGCGAGTGAAGACCCGGCTGCGCGCGTAGTCGTCCCCCGTCGACTCGGCGAGGCTCTGCTCGGCCAGGCGGCGGGCCACATGCGCGTGCCCCAGATCCCGGTGGCAGTGCGCGACCTCGTCGGAGTACTCGGAGTGGTCGAAATAGCCGATCCACTCCGGATCCAGGCCAGGCTGACGCCGACCGAACTCCCGCTCGGCCTCGCTCATCGCCCGGAAACAGTCGGTCTTGTCCCGGCGGGCCGCGTGGGCGCGCGCCTCCATCATCAGGAACTGCGCGCGCATGGTCGCCGTCGCACGGTCCCCGGCCCCGGTCAGGGCGGCCCGCGCCAGGTCCCGAGCCTCGCGGTGCGCTCCCAGGTAGTTGGCTTGGTGGCTCATCGCGGACAGCACGCTGGCGCCCAGCAGCCGGTCCTCGGCGTGGGCAGCGAGGTCCAATGCCTGAACGAAATACCGTCGAGCCGCGCCGTTGCGCTGGGCGTCATAGGACATCCAGGCGACGGAGAGCACGAACTCGGCCGCGACCGTGAACAACGGTCGTCGAACCGCTTCCGAGTGGGTCTGCCCAAGGAGAGGGACGACAGTCTCGTTGAGGTAGTGCACGGCGGTGGTGCGGGCGTTGTCTCCGCCGAACCTGTTGTCCAAGGAAGCGAACGCCGTGGTCGCCGCACGGATCGCGGCCACGGGTCCCTCGTCCACCACCGATTCCCCAGCGGGTGAGGACGCGTTCCGTACGAGCCAGGAGAGCACAGCACGGCTGACCTCCGAAGCTTCGGTGCCGGACTCCATGCCCGGTGTGTTCTGGGTATCCGCGCACGTCAGACGCTCCAGGACAGCCGCTGTCTCAACGCCGGAGTCGTTCAGATCCAGACCCAGGCCAGGAGGAACACGAAGAAGGCCCGGGGCCGGGATGTCGTATCCATCGGTGATGCCTGCGAAAGCACGGAGGATCGTGTCGGGCTTGCGGAGTTCCCGGGTCCCCTTCAGGACGCGGGAGACCATGGTCTGTGACAGGTCGCACATCCGCGCGATGGCGTCCTGGGACAGCAGGGTGTGCCTCAGCAGCAGTCGGATCAGCGAGTTGGGGTCCTCCCCAGCCACGGCTCGCTGCACCTCGGGAATGCGCCAGAACCGGGCCGGAACGCACGAACAGTCGCCAGTTCTTCGGTTTCGACCGCAATTTCCGCAGAACACGGGTACGCCTTCCGCTCGGCTCTTCGGGGCGGGTGGGTGACACCGAAGCCTACGGGCGCCACCACACGACAAGCCATGACCGGCTTGTCATGACCACCATGCCCGCTCCGTCATGGAGCTGTCAGGCGTTTCTCCGGACAGTGAGTACATGACCACGACACCGCATGCCTCGCCCGCGCTGGCCTGCTGTTTCTCAGTGGAGAACTGATGCAACCGCCTCTTCGTATTCCTCCGGTTTCGGGCGAAGGGGTTTTGTTGCCCCGACGTATTAGCTACGACGACCCGAACAAAACGGGACTTCTGTGCGGTTCCGACACCGCTCATCTGCCCACCGCCCGCCGATGGGCGGCACAGGTCACTCGAACCACGCCGCCGGCCGCATACCCTCTGGTCGCCTCCCTGGCCGAGCTTCACGCGAACGCCCTGAGACACAGCGCTTCGGGGCTGCCAGGCGGGCAGGTACGGATCGAGATCGAACGATGCCGCCTCCTCTTCCTCCTGCACGTGACCGACGACGGACCGCGACCGGGAGCCGCGCCAACCGTCCCCGTACTGGACTTCTCACACCCAACAGAGGGGGCGAGCCCCGACCTTGCTGAGTGTGGTTACGGCCTGACAGTGGTCGAAGCGATGGCCCTGTGCTGGGACTTCTCCAGGAAATCCGGCGGGGAACTGACCGTCAGCGCGGCCTTCGACCGATCTGGGCGCACTCGTACCAGAGGATCGACGAATAGTCGTTGGGACAGAAACAACCCTGTTCTTTGTGGCGGGGGTTGAAGATTCCCGTCCACCCAATTGACCATCGACCAGCCCTGACCAGGGTGGATAACCATTCCCTGCATTGAGGGATGGATTTTGTCCATGTGTGTGGGTTTGTGGGTGAGAAGTGCAGTTCCGAGGGTGCGCGACCTCGGGGCCATTGACACTCACCCCGACCCACGAGGACAGAGGGTCAGCCTCGTCCCGGGGCTGACGAAGAAGAGAAGAAGGGATGCCCCAGGCCGGTGCGCGAACACCAACCTGGGGCGTGATTCCCACCTGAGAGCGCAGGAGGAAACTGTGGAGAAGTCTATCGGGCGACACCGCAAACGCCGCCGGGGGTGGGGCGAACACGTGCGCTGGATGCTCGGCGCGGTACTCACCGCCATGTTCTGCGGACCCGCCAGCCGAACCGTTCCGCCAAGGCCAGAGCCCGAGGCCCGGCGACCGCGTCCGGATCGGCGTGCTCGGCCGGACTGGGAAGCTACCTCGGGGCCGCCGGTGGGTGGGAAGCCGAGGGCGGCCTCACGTACCCACACGGAGAGCGGCACCGGCGGAGATGTTGCTGTGGTGCCGAGTCAGAGGAACCCGTATCCGGGGCGACGTGGCTGGTGTGTGGACGATGACGGGGTGTGTGGGGTGCGCCCCTACCTCGCCCGCGCAGAGGAACGCTACCTCCGCGGCCACACCGAAACGACTGTAGGCGCTGGTCATGGCGACCTCCTGGCCGCCGTTCACGAGCCAGCGCCCGTGCCCGCTCCGGTTCCCGAGGGCGGCGGTGCGGGTGAGTTCGCTGAGCTGGCCCGCCTCGTGCGCGATTGGCAGGCCATGACCACCTGACCAGCAGGAGTGCGCGCTCCGGGGTGGCGCATTGGTCGACTTCGGGACCGTATGACGCGCCTGAGGGGCATCACACCAGGTCGGTCACCCAGTCGAACGCGGCGGCCACGTCGTGGACGGTGGGGACGCCGGGCGGGCCGGGCGGGCGGCGCACCACCACGACCGGGACGCCGAGCTCCCGCGCGGCCGCCATCTTCGGCCAGGTGTAGGTGCCGCCGGAGTCCTTGGTGACCAGGACGTCGGAGCGGTGCTCGCGCATCAGCTCCAGTTCGCCGTCGAGGCGGTACGGCCCCCGGCTGGTCACCAGCCGCCAGGCGGCGGGCGGATCGAGGTCGGGCACGTCCACCACCCGGGCCAGGACCGCGTGCCGCCCCAGGTCCGGGACGAAACGGGCGAGTTCCTGGCGGCCGACCGTGAGGAACGGCCGCGTGCCCAGCTGCGCCGCCCGACGCGCCGCCTCCTCGTGGGTGTCGGCGTGGTGCCAGGCCGGGTCCGGGTCCCAGCCCGGCCGTTCCAGCCGCAACAGGGGAAGATCCGTGCAGGCCGCCGCCGCGTTGGCGGTCATGCCGAGGGCGAAGGGGTGGGTGGCGTCCACCACCGCGTCGTAGTCGGTCAGCGCCGCGCGCAGCCCGGACACTCCCCCGAACCCGCCGATGCGGACCTTCCCCACTGGCAGGCGCGGTCTGGCGACCCGTCCCGCGAGCGAGGTGGTGACGTCCACACCCGCCTCGACCAGGAGGGCGGCCAGTTCTCGGGCCTCGGAGGTGCCGCCGAGCAGGAGCAGTCTCATCGGGTCCCTCCCGGGGCCAGTACGGGCAGATCCGCCGGGGCCCCCTCGCGGGCGAGGGCGAGCAGCGCGTCAACGTCGAGGTGGCGCTCCACGAGGTCGCCGAGCAGGTCGAGGCGGCGTTCCCGGGCGGCGGCGAACCGCACCCCGGAGGGTTCGTGGCCGATCGTCTCGGCGAGGAAGGCGGCGCGGAACGCGTCGCCCTCCAGACTGCCGTGCCACATGGTGCCGAAGACGTTCCCCGACCGGGCGCCGCCCAGGAACTCCTCCGCCCCGTCGCCGACCGTGATCCGGCCGTGGTGGATCTCGTAGCCGTGCGCGGGCGCGCCGAGCGCCGCCCCGGAGGGCAGGCGGAGGGTCTTGTCCGCGGTGAAGTCGGTCCGCGTGTCGAGCAGGCCGAGGCCGTCCGCGCGCGCACCGGGCTCGGCCTCGACGCCGTCCGGGTCGGCGATCGTCCGGCCGAGCATCTGGAACCCGCCGCAGACGCCGAGCAGCGGCCGACCGCGGCGGACGTGCTCGGTGATCGCCCGGTCGAGGCCGCGGGAGCGCAGCCAGGCCAGGTCGGCGAGGGTGGACCGGGTGCCGGGCAGGACGACCAGGTCCGCGTCGGCCAGGTCGCGCGGGCCGGAGGCGAAGACGACGTCGAGACCGGGCTCCAGGCCGAGGGCGTCCACGTCGGTGAAGTTGCTGATCCGGGGCAGGCGCACCACCGCCACGCGCCGGACCGCGCCCCCGCCCGCCCGGCGGCCCTCCAGGTCCAGGGCGTCCTCCGAGTCGAGCCACAGCCCCGGGTCCCAGGGCAGGGTGCCGTACACCCGGCGGCCGGTGAGCCGTTCCAGGTCGGCCAGACCGGGCCGGAGCAACCCGGGGTCCCCGCGGAACTTGTTGACCACGAAGCCCGCGACCAGCGCCTGGTCGGCTCCCTCCAGCAGCCCCACCGTGCCGTACAGCGCGGCGAAGACACCGCCCCGGTCGATGTCGCCGACGACCACCACGGGCAGGTCCGCGTGCCGGGCCAGCCCCATGTTCACGTAGTCGCCCGACCGCAGGTTGATCTCGGCCGGGCTGCCCGCCCCCTCGGCGACGACGACGTCGTGGCGGGCCGCCAGGTCGTCGAAGGCGGCGTGCGCGGCCTTGGCCAGGTGCCGGCGGCCGGACTCCCAGTCGGCCGAGGACACGTCCCCGGCGGGGTGTCCGAGCAGGACGACGTGGCTGCGCCGGTCGGTGCCCGGTTTGAGGAGCACCGGGTTCATCGCGGGCTCCGGCCCGACCCCGGCGGCCAACGCCTGCACCCACTGGGCGCGGCCGATCTCCGCCGGGCGGCCGTCCGGGCCGTGGCAGACCATGGAGTTGTTGGACATGTTCTGCGCCTTGTACGGCGCGACCCGCGCGCCGCGGCGCGCGAAGGCCCGGCACAGACCGGTGACGACGACGCTCTTGCCCGCGTCGGAGGTGGTCCCGGCGACCAGGAGACCGCTCACGACGTCCTCCTCAGCAACGCGGTGTCCATCACCCAGCCGGCCCGGTCCCTGGCCCGGGTCCGGGCCGCCTCGATCGCGGGCAGCACGTCGCCGACCCGTCCGGCGACCAGCTCCTCGGTGTCGGTGCCCAGGTTGGCGCCCCACCAGACCGACCACTCCGCCAGGCCCTCGAAGGCGGGCCGTCCGCCGAGCATGACGACGATGTTGTCCTGCCCGGCGGCCACGGCCTCAGCCAGCCGCCGCGCCGGGGTGAGGTGGACCGGTCGGCCCACCTCGTGCAGCACGATCCGGTGCCGCGCGGCGAGGAGTTGGGGGGCGCTGATCCCGGGCAGGACGTCGTACTCCACCGGCACGACCCCCCGCTCGGCGACCCGCTCCACGATCCGCACGGTGGAGTCGTACAGGGACGGGTCCCCCCAGACCAGGAACGCCGCGGTGCCGCCGCGCTCGCCGAGCACCCGCTCGTAGGCCACGACCCGGGCCTCGTGCCAGGCGGCGACCGCGGCCCGGTAGTCGGCGGGGTCGTCGCGGTCGCGCTCCGGGTCGGGCACGACGACCAGGGGGACGCCGTGGACGTCGCAGACGGCCCGGCGCAGGGCCAGCAGCCCGTCGTCGTCGCGTTTGCGGGCGGCCACCGCGTAGTCGCAGTCCCGCAATGCGTCGGCGACCTCGGGGGTGAGGTGCCGCGGCCCCATGCCGATACCGAGGATCCGTACCCTCATTCCGAGCGGTCCTCCAGGTCCCCCTCGACCTCCAGGTAGACCTCCGTCAGGGCTTCGAGCGTGGCCGGGTCCGGCTCGGCCCACAGCCCGCGCCGGGCGGCCTCGTGCAGCCGCTCGACGATGCCGTGCAGCGCCCACGGGTTGGAGGTGCGCAGGAACTCCTGGGTGTCGGCGTCGAGCACGTACTCGGCCGCCAGTTTCTCGTACATCCAGTCGTGAACGACACCGGCCGTGGCGTCGAAACCGAAGAGGTAGTCGACGGTGGCGGCCAGTTCGAAGGCGCCCTTGTAGCCGTGCCGCCGCATGGCGGAGATCCAGCGCGGGTTGACCACCCGGGCGCGGAACACGCGCGCGGTCTCGTCGGCGAGGGGGCGGGTGCGGACCGCGTCGGGTGTGGTGGAGTCGCCGACGTAGGCCTTGGGGTCGGCGCCGGTGAGGGCGCGGACGGTGGCGATCATGCCGCCGTGGTACTGGAAGTAGTCGTCGGAGTCGGCGATGTCGTGTTCGGCGCTGTCGATGTTCTTCGCCGCGACCCTGATCCGGCGGTAGTTGGCGCGCATGTCGTCGGCGGCCGGGACCCCGTCGAGGTCGCGCCCGTAGGCGTACCCTCCCCAGGCCGTGTAGACCTCGGCCAGGTCGCGGTCGTCGCGCCAGTTGCCGGACTCCACCAGATGGAGGATGCCCGCCCCGTAGGACCCGGGCGCGGAGCCGAAGATCCGGGTGGTGGCGCGGCGACGGTCGCCGTGGGTCTCCAGGTCGGCGCGGGTGTGGGCGCGGACGAAGTTGCGCTCCTCCGGTTCGTCGAGGTCGGCGACCAGGTTCACGGCGTCATCCAGCATGGCGACCACGTGGGGGAAGGCGTCGCGGAAGAACCCGGAGATGCGCACGGTGACGTCGACGCGCGGACGGCCCAGCTCCTCCAGCGGCACCACGTCGAGCCGGGCGACCCGTCGGGACGCCTCGTCCCACTCCGGGCGCACGCCCAGGAGGGCGAGCACCTCGGCCACGTCGTCGCCGGAGGTGCGCATCGCCGAGGTGCCCCACACCGACAGGCCCACCGACTCCGGGTAGGTTCCGGTCTCCTCCAGGTGGCGGCGCAGCAGGGAGTCGGCCATCGCCTGCCCCGTCTGCCAGGCGAGCCGGGAGGGGACGGCGCGGGGGTCGACGGTGTAGAAGTTGCGGCCGGTCGGCAGCACGTTGACCAGGCCGCGCAGCGGGGAGCCGGACGGGCCCGCCGGTACGAATCCGCCGGTCAGGGCGTGCAGGGCGTGGTCGAGTTCGTCGGTGGTGCGGGCGAGGCGGGGCACCACCTGGGTGGCGGCGAACTCCAGGACGCGGCGCACCTCGGGGTCGTCGTGCGCGTCGGCCGCGGCGGCGGGGTCCCAGTCCGCGGCCTCCATCCGTTCGACCAGGCTCCGCGCCAGCGCCTCCACCCGGTCGACCTCGGCGGTCGGCGCGTCCTCCTTCAGGCCGAGGGCGGAGCGCAGCCCGGGCACGGCCCCGCCGACGCCTCCCCAGACCTGGGCGGCGCGCAGGACGGCCAGGACCAGGTTGACGCGGGCCTCACCCGAGGGGGCCTCGGCGAGCACGTGCAGGCCGTCGCGGATCTGGGTGTCCTTGATCTCGCACAGCCAGCCGTCGACGTGCAGGAGGAAGTCGTCGAACTCCTCGTCGTCGGGCCGCTCCTCCAGGCCCAGGTCGCGGTGCATCTCCGCGGCGCGCATCAGGGACCAGATCTCGCCCCGGACCGCGGGCAGCTTGGCCGGGTCCATGGCCGCGATGTTGGCGTGCTCGTCGAGCAGCTGCTCCAGGCGGGCGATGTCGCCGTAGGTCTCCGCGCGCGCCATCGGGGGGATGAGGTGGTCGACGACCGTGGCGTGGGCGCGCCGTTTGGCCTGGGCGCCCTCCCCCGGGTCGTTGACCAGGAACGGGTAGACCAGCGGCAGGTCGCCCAGGGCGGCGTCGGTGGCGCAGGCGGCCGACAGCGCGGCGTTCTTTCCGGGCAGCCACTCCAGCGAACCGTGCTTGCCCAGGTGGACGACGGCGTGCGCGCCGAAACCGTGCTCCAGCCAGCGGTAGGCGGCCAGGTAGTGGTGGCTGGGGGGCAGGTCGGGGTCGTGGTAGATGGCGATGGGGTTCTCGCCGAAGCCGCGCGGCGGCTGGACCAGGACGACGACGTTGCCCGCGCGCAGCGCGGCGAGGACGAGTTCGCCCTCGTCGTTGACGTACAGGCGGCCGGGGGCGGGACCCCATGCCTCAGTCATCGCGTCCTTCAGGGCGGCGGGCAGGCCCTCGGTCCAGGCGGCGTACTCCTCGGGGGTGATCCGCACCTGGGCGTCGGTGAGCTGGCCGGAGGTCAGCCAGTCCTCGTCCTGGCCGCCCGCCTCGATCAGGGCGTGCATCAGCGCGTCGCCCGCCTCGGTCTCGTCGGGCAGGTCCAGGCCGGGCAGGGCGCCGGGTTCGCCCAGGTCGTAGCCCTCGGCGCGCAGTCGGCGCAGGAGGCGGACCAGGGACCGGGGGGTGTCGAGCCCGACGGCGTTGCCGACGCGGGAGTGCTTGGTCGGGTAGGCGGACAGGACGACCGCGATCCGCTTCTCGGCGGCGGGGACGTGGCGCAGGCGGGCGTGGGCGGCGGCGATCCCGGCCAGGCGGGCGCAGCGTTCGGGGTCGGCGACGTAGCGGGGCAGCCCGTCGTGGTCGATCTCCTTGAAGGAGAACGGCACGGTGATGATCCGCCCGTCGAACTCCGGGATGGCGATCTGGCTCGCCGAGTCGAGGGGGGTGACGCCGTCCTCGGAGGTCTCCCAGTCGGCGCGGGAGCTGGTCAGGCACAGCCCCTGGAGGACGGGGACGTCCAGGGCCGCCATCCGTTCGACGTCCCAGGTCTCGTCGTCCTCACCGGCGCTCGCGGACGCGGGTACGCTGCCGCCCGCCGCCAGGACGGTGACCACCAGGGCGTCGAAGCCGCCGAGCGCCTCGTAGAGCTCGTCGGGGGCCGAGCGCAGCGACCCGGCGAACACGGGGACGCCCACGGCCCGGCCGGTGGCGTCGACGGCGTCGGCCAGGGCGTGCGCGAACGCGGTGTTGCCCCCGGCCTCGTGGGCCCGGTAGTAGAGGATGCCCACCTTCGGCAGCTCCGGGTCCCGGGGGACCTCGCGCGCGGCGTGGCCCCACAGCGGGACGGGGGCGGGCGGGTCGAAGCCCTCTCCGGTCAACAGCACGGTGTCCGACAGGAAGGCGTGCAGGCGGCCGAGGTTGTCGGGGCCGCCCTCGGCGAGGTAGCGGTGGGCGTCGGTGGCCACGCCGATGGGGACGGTGGAGTGTTCCATCAGTTCGGCGCTGGGCTGCTGTTCGCCGCTGAGGACGACCAGGGGGGTGCCCCGCTCGCGGACGGCGGCGAGTCCGGACCACAGGTCGTGGGGGGAGCCGAGCAGCCGCACCACCACGAGGTCGGCTCCCTCGACGGTGGCGGTGAGTTCGGTGTCACCGGCGCGGGACGGGTTCGCCCACGTGTACGCGGCGCCGCTGGCCCGCGCGGAGAGCAGGTCGGTGTCGGATGTGGACAGCAGTGCGATCCGTGCCGTCATGGTCGGATTCCTCCCTCGGGGTTCTCGCCCCATCGGCGGTAGGAGCGCCCGAGGCCAGTGTCTGGCTCGACCCCCGGGGGACGGGGGTCTGACAGTGGCGGAACCGCCCCGGACTCACACCGGGTTCCTGCACCACGAGCGAAGGATTCACACCCTAACGGGCCGCTCCCGGTCCCGTTCGGGCGGGGAGCTCGGCGCCCGGTGGTCCGGGCCGACGGATCGGGGTCGCGGCGGTCGGGGCCGCGGCGCAGGAACCGGATCACCGGGCGGCCCCGGTCCGAGGCGACCTCGGCCCGGACCCCGTAGACCTCCCCGATGAGGGAGGGGGTCAGGACCTCGGCGGGGGCGCCCTCGGCGACGGCGCGGCCGTCCCGCAGCACCAGCAGGCGGTCGCAGTACATCGCGGCCAGGTTGAGGTCGTGCAGGGCGATCACGGTGGTGACCGGCAGGCTCGTGACCAGTTCCAGCAGGTCGAGCTGGTACTGGATGTCGAGGTGGTTGGTCGGCTCGTCGAGCAGGAGCTCGCTCGGTTCCTGGGCCAGGGCGCGGGCGATCTGGGCGCGCTGGCGCTCGCCCCCGGACAGGGTGTGCCAGAACCGGTCCGCCCGGTCGGTGAGGCCGGTGCGGTCCAGGGCCGCCGCCACGGCGCGGGCGTCGGAGGCGGACAGGGGCGACCAGGGGCGGCGGTGCGGGACACGGCCCAGGGACACCACGTCGCGGATGGTCAGCTCGGTCTGGGTGTGCGCGTTCTGCTGGACCGAGGCGACGCGGCGGGCCACGGCGCGGCGTCCGACCCGGGGCAGCGGCAGGCCGTCCAGGGTGACCACCCCGGCGGAGGGGGCGAGGACGCCGGAGAGCAGCCTCAGCAGCGTGGACTTGCCGGAGCCGTTGGGGCCGAGCAGGCCGACGGTCTCGCCGGGGCTCGGGGCGAGGGTGAGCCCGTCGAGGACGAATCCGCCGTCGGCCCGGCGGCTCACGCGGTCGGCGCGCAGCCCGGTGTGGTCGGGGCCGTTCATGTCCTCCTCCTGGCTCGGTACAGCACGGCGACGAAGGCGGGCACGCCGATGAGGGAGGTCACCACACCCACCGGGATCTCCTGCGGTTCCAGCGCGGTGCGGGCGACCGTGTCCACCCACACCAGGAAGACGGCTCCGGTCAGGGCGGTGACGGGGAGGAGTCTGGCGTGGCCGGAGCCGGTGAGCGCGCGGGCCGCGTGCGGTAGGACCAGCCCCACGAACCCGATCGCCCCGGCGGCGCTGACGAGCGCCGCGGTGAGCAGGGCGGTGGCGCACAGGAGCACGAGGCGGGCGCGGGCCACCCGGACGCCCAGGTGCGCGGCGGCCTCCTCGCCGAAGGCGAACGCGTCCAGGGTGGTGGTGTGGGCGAGGCAGACCAGGAGCACCCCGGCCAGCACCAGCGAGCACAGTGCCACGTCGGTCCAGCCCGCGCCGCTGAGGGAGCCCAGCAGCCAGAACAGCACCCCGCGCGTGGTCTCCGCGTCCGCCGAGGTCAGCACGGTGAACGAGGTCAGCGCCGAGAACAGCTGCATGGCCGCGACCCCGGACAGCACGACGCGGTCCATGGTCGCGCCGAGGCTGTGGCTGAGCAGGACCACCATCCCGAAGGAGAGCAGCGCGCCGACGAAGGCGCCCGCCGACAGGGACACCGCCCCGGCTCCCCAGCCGAGGACGATCACGGCGACCGCGCCGGTGGAGGCGCCGGAGGACACCCCGAGCACGAAGGGGTCCGCCAGCGGGTTGCGCAGCAGGGACTGCATAACCGCGCCGCACAGGGCCAGTCCCGCCCCGCACACGGCGGCGAGCAGGGTGCGGGGCATCCGCAGGTTCCACACGATGCCGTCCCGCAGCGGGTTCAGCGCGGTCTCGCCCACCCCGAGGTGGGAGGAGACCGAGCGCCAGACGTCGACCGTGGTGATGTCGGCGGGGCCGATGGTGACGGCGACCGCGACCGACGCGGCCAGGACCACCGGTCCGCCGGAGAGGAGCAGCGCGAGACGGGCGCCGCTCACCGGGCGAGCCCGAGGTCCCGCAGCCCCTCGGCGACCCGTTCGATCCCCTCGACCGTGCGGATCGTGGGGTTCATGGCCTGGCCGCTGAGCAGGATGTACCGCTCCTCGGTGACCGCGGTGAGGTTGCGGGTGGCGGGGTTGCCCTCCAGGAAGTCGATCTTGGCCTCGGCGCTCTCGGCGGTCTGGGACTCGCGGGTCAGGTCGCCGAGCACGATGACGTCGGGGTCGCGGTCGGCGACGGTCTCCCAGTTGATCTGGGGCCACTCGTCGTGGGTGTCGGCGAAGGCGTTCTCCGCGCCGACGGCGCGGGTGATGGCGCCGGGGGCGCCGCAGCATCCGGCGAGGTAGGGCGCCTGGGAGTCGGAGAACCAGTACATGAGGGTCACGTCCGAGGCGTCCAGGTCGGCGGTGGCGGTGTCCACCCGCCCCCGGAGCTCCTCGACGAGTTCCTCCCCGCGCTCCTCCACACCGAAGACCGCCGCCAGGTCGTGGACCTCGTCGTAGACGGTCTCCAGGGTGAGCGGCTCACTGCGGGTGCCGTCGCCTCCGGTCGTGTTGTCCTTGCCCGCGGCGCAGTCGGACGGGGAGACGTAGGTGGGCACGCCCAGGTCCTCGAACTGCTCCCGGGTGGCGACGAGGCCGCTGGGCCCGAGCGTGGAGACGAAGGAGGCGGTCACGAAGTCCGGTTCGGCGTCCAGGACCACCTCGAAGGACGGCCAGTCGTCGGCCAGCCGGGGCACGTCCGCGTTGGCCTCCTCCAGCCCCTCCATGACCGGGTCGGTCCAGGTGGCGGTGCCGACGAGGCGGTCCGCCAGGCCGAGGGAGAGGAGGATCTCGGTGCTGCCCTGGTTGAGGGAGACGACCCGCTCGGGTGCCGTGCCGAGGGGGACCGCGTGGCCGCAGTTGTCGATCGTCCCGGTGGGGGCGGCGGAGTCCGTGCCGTCGGCCTCCCCACCCGGGGGCTGGCCGCAGGCGGTGAGCAGCAGGGAGGAGGCGGCCAGGAGGCCGAGGGGGCGAAGGGCGTGGTTGAGCATGGGGATGCCTTGTGTGTCGGGGCTCGATCGCGGAGCCCGGCATGGTGCGCCTCCGCGCACTCGACGCGGAGGGGCCAGCAGGTCTTCGGACTCGGGTTCGCCCGGACGGAGTGCCTTCCCAGGTCCGGGCCGCGCCGACGCTCCGGTCGGCACCGCCCCGCCCCAGTGGCGTACGTACCCCGCCCGTCCCCCTCACCGCTGCGCGTCAGTTCCGGATTCGCACCGGATTCCCTGACCACGAACGTGGTACGACTGGCCCGGGCAGGATACCGCCGTGGGCGCGCCGGCCGACGGGCGGGGCCGGCGCTGGTGCGGGGGCCGGTTCGCCGACCACCCGTGTCGAACACCCTCAGCGATCGATCGAACACGGATGATGATCGCAGCGCCGGAGCGTCGTCCTGTGGACGGCACAGCGGCGCCCCCGACCGACCCGTCGCCGTGCAACGGAGCCGCCCATGCCGGTCACCCGAGCCCCGCTCGCCGTCACGTTCGCCTCGGCGGTGCTGTCGGCCGCCGTCGCTGCCGCCCCCGCGACCGCCGGCACCGCCGCGCCGTCCACGTCCCTGCACAACACCTTCGAACGCCCGGCCGCGGGCGGCCCCTACCCGTTGGAGGAGTGGGCCAGGGACGGGTGGTACGCCACCCGCGACAGGGGGATGCAGGAGCGCACGCTCATCGACGACACGGTTCCCGCCCGCACGGGCGAGCAGTCCCTGCGCGTGTCCTACCCGGCGGGGAGGATCGGCCCGCGGGAGTCCGGTGCGCTGGCGCCGTTCGCGCTCGCCCCGGCACGCGAGTACTACCTGTCGTTCTGGGCGCGCTTCAGCGAGGACTTCAGCTGGGGGACCACGTCGTTCGGCGGGAAGTTGGGGCTGGGGCTGGCCGGGGGCGGGGGGTGCTCGGGCGGGCGGGTCTGCGACGGCCGGAACGGGTTCACCTCGCGCCTGATCTGGCGCCGCGACGGCCGGGCGGCCGTGTACTACTACCACATGGACAAGAAGGGTGCCTACGGCGACCAGGAGTTCCTTCGCGTCGACGGCGCCGACGTCCACTATCCGAGGGGCGAGTGGGTGAGCATCGTCCAGCGGCTCAGGGTCAACACCGTGACCGGCGGCCGGGCCAACCCCGACGGTGAGATCGAGGTCTTCTACAACGGCGCGCCCGCTGCCCTGGTCACCGGTCTGCGGCTGGTGGACAACGCCGACCTGGTGGACAAGGCCTACTTCTCGTCCTTCTTCGGGGGGTCCACCGAGGGGTTCGCCCCGGCCAACGACAGCCACGTCTGGTACGACGACCTGAAGGCGTCCACCTCCCCCGCGGACATCTGCGAGATCGGCGGCTGCCTCTGACCGCACGGGAGTTCCGGATCCCCGAACGCCGACCCGCACGCCACCGGGCACGACCCGGCTACGCCCGCCCGAGCACCTCGCGCAGCCGCGGCTCGAAGTCCTCAGCCCTCTCGACGAAACCGGTGTGGTCACCGGGGAACAGCACGGGTTCGGTGTCGAGCCCGGTGGCCAGCGCCCTGGAGGTGCGGTCGCACAGCTGCCCGGCCGAGTCCTCTCCGATCCCGACCACCACACGCGTCCGAGCGGCGCGCAGCGCGTCGAGGTCGGGGCTCCAGTGGGTGGTCGGGCGCAGCTCGTGTTCGAAGAAGCGGCGCTCGTCGGCGACCTGCTGCGGGTCCCGGTCACCGCCGAACATCTCCTGGAGCGCCGTGTCCGGGACCGGGATGTCGGAGACGGACATGAACAGGCGCCAGGCTCCGACCACGTCGCCGGACCGGTAGACGGCGATCATCTTCTCGGTCTGGGCGTGGAGTTCGTCGCGGTCCTCCAGGAGCTCCTCCAGCGGCGGCTCGTGGGCGACCACGGTGTCCACCAGGTCCGGGCGATTCTGTGCCAGGGCCAGAGCGGTGACGGCGCCGCCGCTGGAGCCCAGGACCGTCGCCGGGCCGCGGTCCAGATGGGTGATGAGCCGTGCGAGGTCGTCGGCGCGCAGGTCGGGTCCCGAGTCCTGCTCAGGATCGTCGAGCGGGCTGCGGCCGATCCCGCGCGGGTCGGTGGTGAGCACGGTGTGGTCGGCGGCGAGCAGGGCGGCCAACGGTTCGAAGGACACGGCGCTCATGGGGGAGCCGACGAGCACCATGAGCGGTCCTTCACCGCGCACCTCGTGGTACAGGCGCGCGCCGGGGACGGGCAGGGTGCCGGACGTGTCGGGGGCGGTCGGAACGCGGTCCATCGGGAACCTCCTGGGTCGGATGCCAAACCTTCGCCGAACCTAGGACACAGGTACGACACCCGGGCGGTCACGTCGCGCCGGTCCTTTTCCGGATCCGCTCCGCCAGAACCGTCAGGGGGCGGTAGCGGGTCAGGGTGTTCCACCGGTCGGCGGCCCGCTCGCGCAGGGTGCGGGGCGGCGGCGCGAGGTCAGGGGCCCCCTCGGACTCTATCCGGGCGACGCGCTCCCGCAGACGCTCCCTGACCTGGTCGGGGGTGTAGGCGCGGCGCCTGCGCTCGGCCCGGGCGATCACGACACCGGTGGCGGCCACACCGACGAAGGCCGCCACGCCGATAGCTCTCCTCCAACGCATGCGCCTAGGCTAGCGGCGTGACGGAAGCGAGCATGTCCCTGGACCAGGCCCTGGCGATCACCCGGACCGGCGACGCGTGGGTGTTCCGCGGCAGGAGCGCGGCCGACCGGGCCATCCAGCTCGGCACGAACAGCCCCGTCAACCACGTCGGCATGACCCTGACCATCGAGGACCTGCCGCCGCTGATGTGGCACGCCGAGCTGGGACGTTCGCTCGTCGACATGTGGACGGGCACCCACCAGCGGGGGGCGCAGCTGCACGACCTGCGCGACGCCGTCCTGGTGTGGGGGCGACGCTACGGGCAGGAGTGCTGGCTGCGGCAGCTCGACCCGGTGGCCACCCCGGAGATGGAGGACGCCGCCCTGCGCACGGTGGCCCGCCTGGACGGCACACCCTTCCCGTCCTCGGCGGCGATGGTCACCCGTTGGCTCCGGGGGCGGGTCCCGCTGGGCCGCCGCGCCCGCGAGCGCGACCTGGAGACCACCTACTGCGCGGAGGTCATGGGTCTGACCTACGAGGCGATGGGGCTGTTGCCGCGCGGGCGCCGTCCCGGATACTACGCCCCGGGCCGGTTCTGGAGCGGCGCCACCCTCCGGTTGGCGGGCGGGGCGAGCCTGGGCGGCGAGATCCGCGTCGTGCTGCCCGAATCCTGACCGGCCGCACGGGGAGTGACCGCGACGCCCTGACCTGGTGCTCGTCCCACGTTCCACGCGAATCACGTCCAACCCCGACGACACCGCACGCGGCCCGTACGCACCGCGAGGTTTTCGCTACGGACCGGCTGGGCACCGGCCCGATGTGACGCCTGCCGCGTGAGGGGGAGCATGCACGAGCGGACCATCGACCCCGCCGAGGTCGCCGAGTCGGAGTTGGCCACCCGCCGAGGCCCGTTCCGCGTGCTGGCCTTCCGCGACCCCGTCGACGGACAGGAGCACCTGGCGCTGACCCACGGTTCCCTGGGCGACGGCGAGGAGGTACTGGTCAGGTTGCACTCGGAGTGCGTCACCGGCGACGCCCTGGGCGCGTTGCGGTGCGAGTGCGGCGACCAGCTGAACTCGGCCCTGGACGCGATCGTCGAACGGGGCCGGGGCGTGCTCGTCTACCTGCGTGGCCACGAGGGTCGGGGGATCGGTCTGCTGGAGAAGGTGCGCACGCTCGCCCTCCAGGACGAACGCGGCCTGGACACGGTCGACTCGGCCACGGTGCTCGGCCTTCCGGTGGACGCCCGCTCCTACGGCCCGGCGGCGCGCCTCCTGCGGCACCTTCAGGTGCGATCGGTGCGGCTGCTGTCGAACAACCCCGCCAAGGGCAGGGCCCTGGAGGACCACGGGGTCAAGGTGGTCGCGCGGGTGCCGCTGCTCGTGCCCGCGCGCACGGAGAACATCGCCTACCTCACCGCCAAGCGCGACCGTCTGGGGCACGACCTGCCACACCTGGACGGGACCGGACCGGGGCCCGGCCGTGCGTGAACCCCTGCGCCACCAGGTGGCGGCGGCCGTCCTCGCCCAGGCGGCCCTGCTCGGCGGGCTCGCGGTCACCGTGGGCCTGGCTCCGCGGGGCTGGTACGCGGGCGGCGCGTACGCGGCGGCGGGGGCGGTCGCGCTGCTGTGGGCGGCACGGCGCTCGGGGCGCCGTTCGCTGGGGGCGGCCGACCGGATCACGGTGGTGCGGGCGCTGCTGACCGGGGGTGTGCTGGCGCTGGCGGTCGGCGGCGGTCCGGTGTGGCCGTTGGTGGGGCTGGCGTCGCTGGCGCTGGTGCTCGACCTGGTCGACGGCGCGGTCGCTCGCAGCGGTGGGACGGAGTCGGGTTTCGGCGCGGCCTTCGACATGGAGACGGACGCCCTGCTGATCATGGTGCTGAGCGCGTTCGTGTCCCTGTCCCTGGGGGTGTGGGTGCTGGCCATCGGGCTGATGCGGTACGTGTTCGGCGCGGCCGCGCTGGTCGCGCCGTGGTTGCGCGCCCCGCTGCCGCCGAGCCGGGCGCGCAAGGCGGTGGCGGCGCTCCAGGGGGTGACCCTGGTGGTCGCGGCCTCGGGGGTGCTGCCGCCCACCGTCTCGACGGTGGTGGTGGCGGTGGCCCTGGCGGCGCTGGTGTGGTCGTTCGGGCGCGACGTGCTGGGCCTGTGGGGCGCGCGGCGTCGCCGGGTGCGGGCGTCGGTGACGCAGCGGACGTGACCGGGCGCTGCGGCGTGGCGGCGGAGGACGTGTGGTGAGGGCTCCGGTGCCGCCCCGCCGGGGCCGGACCGGAACGAGACGAGGAGGAGCCGCGTGGACGATCGGGCGCGTGCGTTCTGGGTGGTGGCCCCCGGCCGGGGTGAGGTGCGTGACGTCCCCCTGGCCGCGCCGGGTGAGGGGGAGGTCCTGGTGCGCACCCTGTTCTCCGGGGTGAGCCGGGGCACGGAGGCGCTGGTGTTCCGGGGCGGGGTGCCGCCCGGCCAGCGTGCGGTGATGCGCGCCCCCTTCCAGGAGGGGGATTTCCCCGGTCCGGTCAAGTACGGGTACCTGAACGTCGGCGTGGTCGAGCAGGGACCGGCCGAGCTGGTGGGACTGACGGTCTTCAGCCTGTACCCGCACCAGACCCGGTTCGTGGTCCCGGCCTCGGCCGTCCGGCCGCTGCCCGAGGGGTTGCCGCCCGGGCGCGCGGTCCTGGCCGGGACGGTGGAGACGGCGGTCAACGCCCTGTGGGACGCGCCCCCGCTGGTGGGGGACCGCGTGGCGGTGGTCGGCGCGGGGATGGTGGGGTGCTGTCTGGCCCGGCTGCTGCGCGCGGTCCCCGGGACGCGCGTGCAGTTGGTGGACACCGACCCCGCCCGCGCCGCGACCGCCGACCGGCTCGGTGTCGGGTTCGCCGGGCCCGCCTCGGCGTTCGACGGTTGTGACCTGGTCTTCCACACCAGCGCCAGCGGTGCCGGGCTGGCCCGGGCGCTGGAGCTGGTCGCGACCGAGGGCGAGGTGGTCGAGTTGAGCTGGTACGGCGACCGCGAGGTGAGCCTGCCGCTGGGCGGGGACTTCCACTCCCGGCGGCTGACCGTGCGCGCCAGCCAGGTCGGGGCCGTCTCCCCCGCCCGGCGCGGGCGGTACGGCCACGGTGACCGGCTCGACCTGGCCCTGCGGCTGCTGGCCGACCCCGCCTTCGACGCCGTGGTCACCGGGGAGAGCACCTTCGAGCGCCTGCCGGTGGTCCTGCCGCGGTTGGCCGACGGTTCGCTGCCCGCCCTGTGCCACCGTGTCGTCTACCCCTGACCCGACCCGTATCGCCGCCCGATCCCCGACCCGAGAGGACACCCCTCGTGTTCAGCGTCACCGTCCGCGACCACCTGATGGTCGCGCACAGCTTCCGGGGCGAGGTGTTCGGCCCCGCCCAGCGGCTGCACGGAGCCACGTTCGTGGTGGACGCGACCCTGCGCCGCCCCGAGCTCGACGACGACGGCATCGTGGTGGACATCGGTGTGGTGACCCGGGAGCTGGGCGCCGTCGTCGCGGAGCTGAACTACCGCAACCTGGACGAGGCGCCCGAGTTCGCGGGGGTGAACACCTCCACCGAGTTCCTGGCGAAGGTCGTCGCCGACCGGCTGGTCGAGCGGATCGACGCGCGCGGGCGCGGGCTGACGGGGGTCTCGGTCACGTTGCACGAGTCCCACGTGGCCTGGGCGACCTACGAACGCGACCTGTGACCGTCACGTTCGTCGTCCCGCCGGCCGACGTGCCCAGCGGCGGGAACACCTACGACGCGCGGATCGCGGCGGAGCTGGAGGCGTCGGGGCGGCCCGTGCGCCGGGTCGAGGCGCCCGGGTTCTGGCCCCGGCCGGGTCCCGCCGACCGGGAGCGGCTGTCCCGGGAGCTGGCGCTCCTGCCCGACGGCGCCGGTGTGCTGATGGACGGCCTGGTCGCCTGCGGGGTGCCCGAGATCCTCGGCCCGCACGCCGACCGGCTGCGGATCGTGACCCTGGTCCACCTGCCCCTGGCCGACGAGACCGGTCTGTCCCCCGGGACGGCGGCCGACCTGGACGCCCGCGAGCGGGCGGTCCTGGGGATGACGGGGGTGGTCGCCACCAGCCGCTGGGCGGCCCGGCGGCTGGCCGACCACCACGGTCTGGCCCGGGTCCACCACGTCGCTCCGGGCACCGACCCCGCTCCGCTCGCCCCGGGCACCGACGGCGCCTCGCACCTGCTGTGCGTGGCGTCGGTGACCCCGCGCAAGGGTCACGATCTGCTGCTGGCGGCCCTGGCCCGGGTGGACGGCCCGCCGTGGACGTGCGTGTGCGCGGGGCCGGTCGGCCGAGGCGGGTACGCCGACCGTGTGCGGGCGGCGGCGGAGGCGTCGGAGGTGCGGCTGGCCGGGGCTCTCACCGGCGCCGACCTGGAGGCCGCCTACGCCGCCGCCGACCTGGTGGTGCTGCCCTCCCGCGCCGAGACCTTCGGGATGGCGGTGACCGAGGCGCTGGCGCGCGGGGTGCCGGTGGTGGCCTCGCGGGTGGGCGGGGTTCCCGAGGCGCTGGGGCGCGATCCCCGGGGTGAGCGGCCCGGGATCCTCGTCGCCCCGGAGGACGCCGACGCGCTCGGCGACGCCCTGCGCCGGTGGCTCACCGACCCGAGGCTGCGTGGACGGTTGCGAACCTCGGCGCGTCGGCGGCGGTCACAGTTGGCAGGATGGAGGCAGGCGGCGCGCGCGATGGGCGCGGTCCTCGACAGGGAGGGGTGCCGTTGACGTCGGCGGGTGGTGCGGCGTTCGCCCCGGAGTGGCTGGCGTTGCGCGAGGGCGCGGACGCCGAGGCCAGATCGGAGCGGGCGGCCGAGGTGGTGCGTGACCTGGGCCGGGTCGTGGCCGACCTGGGGTGCGGCACGGGTTCGCTCGGCCGTTGGCTCGCGCCCCGGCTGTCCGGGTCCGAGCGGTGGGTGCTGTTCGACCGCGATCCGGGCCTGTTGGCGTTGGCTCGGGAGACGGTGCCGGTCAATCGGGTGCGGACCCGTGAACTGGATCTGGCGTCGCTGCGGGCTCGCGATCTGGACGGTGTCACTCTGGTGGCGGCGTCGGCGCTGCTGGACCTGCTCACCCGCGCGGAGGTGGAGACGCTGGCCGGGGCGGTCGTGGCGGCCGGATGTCCGGCGCTGTTGACGCTGACGGTGGTGGGACGGGTGGAGCTGTCCCCCGCCGACCCGCTCGACGCGCGGGTGGGGCGGGCGTTCGACGACCACCAGCGGCGCGGGGGCAGGCTCGGGCCCGACGCCGCCGCCGTCGCGGCCGAGGTGTTCGAGGGGCTGGGGGCGCGCACGCACGCGTTCGCGAGCCCGTGGCGGTTGGGGCCGGACCGCGCCGACCTGCTGCGGGAGTGGTTGCGCGGGTGGGTCGGGGCGGCGGTCGAGCAGGAGCCGGGGCTGCCGGTGGCGGGGTACCTGGAGCGTCGGCTGGAGCAGTGCGGGCGGGGCGGTCTGCGGGCCGTCGTGCACCACACCGACCTGGTGGTGCTGCCCGGGTCGGCCGGGACAGCGGCATCTTCCGGGTCGGCCGGGGCGGTGCGGCCGCCGGGGACGGAGTCGTCGTGAGGGCGGTGGAGGTGTCGGGGACCGTACACGGCGCCGGGGGCTCCCGGGGCGGCCGCTTCGCGGGAGCGCTCCGGCGCACCGGGTGGTGGCGGGCTCCGGCGGGGGCGGCGGTCCTGGCCGGGGTGGTGTGGTGGTTCCCGGCCGGGGCGTTCACGTCCGCGTTCGCCGTGGTGGACCCCGGCGCCGTGCTGGTGGCGCTCGCGGTGGGCGCGTACACGACCGTGTTGAGTGCCGCGCGGTGGTGGGTGGTGGCGCGCGGGGTGGGTCTGCGGCTGCCCTTCGCGCGGGCGGTCGGCGACTACTACCGCGCCGTGTTCCTCAACGCCGTGCTGCCCGCGGGGGTGCTCGGTGACGTCCACCGGGCGGTCAGCCACGGCCGGTACGCGGGCGACGTGGGCCGAGGGGTGCGCGCGGTCGTCCTGGAACGGCTGGCGGGGCAGGCCGTGCTGGTGGCGGCGGGGGCGGGGGTGCTGTTCGCGCTTCCGGCCGCCCTGCTCGTTCCGGGGGCGCGGGCGGTCGGTGTGTCCGCCGGGGTGCTGGCGGGGATCGTCGCGGTGGTGGCGGTGGGGCTGGTGTGGGGCCGCGGGCGGCGGCCGCGCTGGTGGCGCGCCCTGCGGGAGACGGCGGCCGACGCCCGCGCGGGCGTGCTCGCGCGCGGGACGCGGGTGGTGGGGCTGTCCGCGGCGGCGCTGGCCGGTCACGTGGCCCTGTTCGTCTTCGCCGCGTCCCTGGCGGGGGTGTCGGCGCCGGTGTTCCAGGTGGTGCCGCTGGTGGTGCTGTCGCTGATCGCGATGAGCCTGCCGGTGAACGTGGGCGGGTGGGGTCCGCGCGAGGCGGTCACCGCGTTGGCGTTCGGCGCGGCGGGGCTGGGCGCCGGTCTGGGGGTGACGGCGTCAGTCGTCTACGGACTCCTCGCCCTGGTGGCGGGGCTGCCCGGGGCGGCGGTGATCGCCGTCCGGTTGGCCGGCCGCCGCCTGGTCCAGGGCGGCCAGGTGTCCGCCGAGGGCGGTGGTGAGCGCGGCGAGGAGCCGACGGCCCTTGTCGGCCGTGGCCAGTGAGGGGCGGCCGACCACCCCGGTGGGGGTGTAGGGCGCCAGGCCCAGGGTGGGCATGTGGTCGCGGGGGCCGGTGACGTGGTCGGCGCGGCCGGGGCGGACCAGCTCGGGGTAGGTGTGCAGCAGGACCGAGGTCTCCAGCTCCCCCGCGTGCATGTCGGTGTCGTTGTCGGTGCTCATCCCGGCCGCCGCCCTGGCCGCCTCCCACTCGTGCGGCTGGGGGAAGAGCGCCATCGTGCCGTGGGACTCCTGGACGACGTTGGCCAGGACGTGATTGCCGCCGTGCCCGTTGACCAGGACCAGCCGGGTGTCGCCGAGGGAGGCGGCGACGTCGGTGACGACGGCGTGCAGGGTGCGCGCGGAGATGCTGACGGTGCCGGGCCAGGCGGCGTGCTCGTGGGAGCAGGAGACCGTCAGGGGCGGCAGCAGGCGCACGGGGTGGTGGCGGGCGAGTTCCCGGGCCAGGACGCAGGCGATGACGGTGTCGGTCACCAGGGGCAGGTGGGGGCCGTGCTGTTCGAGGCTGCCGACGGGCAGGAGCGCGATGCGGGCGTCGCGTTCGCCCTCCTCGACCGTGGTGGTCAGCGGCAGGAGCGAGAGCGTGAGGTCGTCCATGCGCCCCAGTATCGCGGGGTCGCGGGCTCGGACCGAAGACCCCTCCGCGAGAACGGCGTCTCCACGCGCGAAGCCGCCTCCCCCGTGCGCGAAAACACCACAATTCACATCAAGAACATTTGCACTGACATATTCTCCGGACAATGCACGTGCACGCTACCAATACGCAACAGGGGAAATATAACCGCCACGCAAAGGAACCGGAACCGACCCTTGTCATCGCACTCGAATATGCGACCCTGTATCAGGGGGATGGGCTCGACACAGGGACGCGGCGGTGCAGCTCTACGTACTCGGAGAAATCCACCTCAGGTCCAGCGGTCACCAGATCAGACTTCCGGCGGGCAGGGAACGGGAACTCCTGGCACACCTGGCCCTCGCGCAGGGCCAACCGATCCCCGCCCCCGAACTCGCCGACCGGCTCTGGGAGGACGCCCCGCCCAGGGCGTTCCGAAGCACTCTGCACACGTACGCGACGCGGCTGCGGCGGCGTCTGGAGGCGGCCGGAGTCGACCGCTCGGTCCTCGCCCACACCGACGGCGGCTACCTCCTGCACCTCGCCACCGAGGATCTGGACTGGGGACTGGCGGGCAGGCTGAGGTCCCGGGCCGCCGCGCTCGCCCGGTCCGGGGACCGCCCGGCGGCCCGTTCGGCGTTGGAGGAGGCCCTCCGCCTCTGGACCGGCGTGCCCCTGGTCGGGCTGCCGGGGCGGTGGATGGAGCGGATGAGGACCACGATGCGGACCGCCCACCAGGAGGCGCTCGGCGAGTGGGCACGGCTGTCCCTGGAGACCGGGGACGCCGCCAGCGTCGCCGCCACCCTGGCCGACGCCCTGGTCCACCACCCCACCAGCGACCGGCTGCACCTGTGGCACCTGCGCGCGCTGCGAGCGCTCGGGCGCACCACGGACGCGCTCGTGGCCTTCCACGAACTCCAGGAACAGTTGTCGGAGAAACTGGGGGCCAGCCCCTCCCGGGATGTCCAGGCGGAGTTCCACGCCCTTCTGGAGGAGTCCGCGCCCTCCCCGCAGAGGAAGAATCGGAGCACGCCGAACGAGGGCCAGAAACAGAACTCCGCGCCGAACAACCTCGGCCGCGATCCGGGATATTTTCGCGGCCGGAGCGAGGAGTGCGAAATCCTCACGACGCACCTTCGCGAACAGGAGTCGGAGCATCCTCGCGTGTGGGTGGTCAGCGGAATGGCGGGAATCGGAAAGAGTACCCTGGCCACACGCGTCGCCCACCGGGTCGGCGAGGACTTCCCCGACGCGCGGATCGACGTGGACCTGCGCGGCAACCACGAACAGCTCCCGCCGCTCACCCCGGAGGAGGCGGTCACCGAACTCCTGCGACTGCTGCGACTGCCCGCCCAGCGCATCCCCGAGTCGCTGCCCGACCGGTTGGCGCTGTGGCACGAGCACACGCGGTCGATGCGCGCGCTGGTGATCCTGGACGACGCGGCCACCGCCGAGCAGGTGCGCCCCCTGCTGCCCGCGGGCGAACGGTGCGCGGTGATCGTCACGAGCCGGTTCCAGCTCCCCGAACTCGACGATGTGGCCCACCTCCCGCTGGGGCTTCCCACCCTCTCCGAGTCCGTGGAGATGTTCGCCGCGGCCAGCGACCAGCCCGTGAACGGCCCCGACACCGAGACGATGGAGGAGGTGATCACCCGGTGTGGTCGGCTACCGCTCGCCATGCGGCTGATCGCCACCCTGCTGCGGCTGCGCGGCTGGTCGCCGCGCGACATGCTCAGGCGTCTGCCGCCCGTGTCCGACCACGGGCTCGACGCCTTCCGCGTGGGTCAGCGCGACATCGCGGGCGTGTTCGACCTGGCTCTGCGAGCTGTCAGCGCCGAGACGCGCGAGGCGTTCCTGCTCCTGGGTCTGCACCCGACCAGGATCGTCAGCGCGCCGATCGCCCAGGCGCTCATCGGCTGGGACAGGGGCTCCTCCCGTCGTGTGCTGGACGAACTCGTGGGTGCCAGCCTCGCGGAAGAACATGAGCCAGATAGGTTCAGGTTCCATACCCTCGTCAAGGGTTACGCCTACGACAGGGCGCGGGCCACACTGTCCACCGATACCGTCCAGGCCGCGCGGAAGCGTATGCACACCGCCTACCTGGAGGCGTGCCGCGGGGCGGACCGGGTCCTGTACCCGCACCGCCCCGGCCGGGACTCCACCGAGGCCGGACCGGGGGCGAAGCGGACGGACGGCGATCCGGAGTGGGCACAGGAGTGGTTCAGGCGCGAACTGCCGACCGTGCTCACCGTGATCGGTGACGCCCAGACCCAAGGTCCGGGTGAGGTCGCCGCAGACCTGTCACACGTCCTCGCCGAACACCTCGACGTCTACGGACCCTCGCACACCGCGCCCGCGATCCACGAGCACGCGCTGGCCTGGCACCAGGAACGAAGGGACACGTGGGGGACCGCCCGGGCAAGCTTCGACCTGGCCCGCGCCCTGGTGCGCGTCGGGAACCCCCGGGACGCCCTGGCACACAACGCAGCGGCCGAGGACTGGTGGTCGGCGGCAGGCGACGATCTGGGAGTGGCCTGGAGCATCGCGCAGAGGGGCATGATCCACTGCATCGCGGGACGGTATGACCGGGCACTGACGTTCCTGGAGGAGGGCGGAGAGAGGTTCGAGGTCCTCCGGAGCCGCCCGGGAATCATCTTCGTGCTCAGGTTCCGCGGGGTGAGCCACTTCATGACAAGCGCCTTCCACGAGGCCATAGCCGACTTCAGCGACGCCATCGGCATCCTCAGGCACGCACCCGACCCGCACACCCTGCCGGACCTCCAGTTGAACCTCGCGGGTGCCCTGCAACAACTGGGCTACCACCGCGAGTCCGGGAACCTCTGCCAAGAGGTCCTGGACAGTGCCCTCCGACGGAGCGACCATCGCAGAATGGTCATGGCCTGGGGGAACCTGGGCGAACTGGCCCTTCACCGGCAACGCCCCGAACAGGCGGTGGAGTTCCTGTCGAACGCCCTGGACTGCCTCCGGTCGTTCCACGACCCCTGGTCGAGGAGCACCGCGAGCACCACCCTGGGCCTGGCCCACGTGATGATGGACTGTTTCGAGGACGCCCGCCCCTGCTTCCAACTCAGCCTCGACCTCGGCGAGTTCTCCTCCCCAGCGGTAACGGTCGACGCACTGCTCGGCCTGGCTCAGGTGGAACAGGCGGACGGGAACCAGGAGACGGCCACACGTCTACTGCGAAAAGCGGTGGAGACCGCGAGCCATCACGGCCTGCGCAAGGAGGCCGCGCGGTCCCATCACGCACTGGGACAGCACCTCGACGCCCTCGGCGAGCAGAAGGACGGTCGCCGCCAACTGGAGAAGGCGGCACGGCTCTATAACGAACTGGCCGCACCCGAGGCCGACGTGGTGCGCACTCTTCTCGAAACGCCACTATCGGGATAAACCCAACCATTTATCACCCGTCGGATCGCCCCTGATTCGATAGTATCTCCGGGAGATGTCGTGATGAGGCGAACGTGCGGTTTATCCTGCACGAAAACGGGGCGCACCGGTCTTACCAGTGCGCCCCCCTCATCTCACCACAAGCGGTTCCTTCTGCCCTGACCAAAAGCCAGAGGAACCATCTTCCCGGAGGATTGATGAGGAAGTTAATGGTATGCGCGACGCACACCTTCGCGCTATTTTCAGTCACGACGTGGTTCGTGGCCTGGAACGCCGCCGAGCCACTGCTGAGCGCATCCATGTGATCCAACCGCCCCCATAGGACACGAGGCCCACCGCATGCCGCGGTGGGCCTTTCGCATACCCCGAAAGCGCCACCACCAGCAATAACTGCCACCCCATGCAGGTGCACGTGCATCTGACCATGCAAACGAACATGACGCTCCGAAAGTCGGCCGCAACTTGGCGTCATCAGACCCTTGAGTTCTCCAGGAATCCGAATAACACTCTATGGAGCAACCGAAACTCATACGGTCCCGAACACGACGTCTGTGCGCCGATCTTCGTAAGAGCGACTTTCCCCGGAGGAACGTGGACTCCGCTCCCGACACCCACCGCTCAGGCCCCTCCCTTCCTTCGACCAGCAACCGCCTCGAAGGCGACGTGCACGGAATCTCCGTCCAGGCCAGAACGGTGCACGGCGGTGTTCACATCACCGCTCCCCCACCACCGGCACCGGCGAACCCTCGGCAGCTCCCCCCGTCACCCGCCGTCTACCTTCCCCGACCCGGACTGGTCGAGGCCATCGACACGGCGGTCTCCTCGGCACACGCCGACGGCCGCTGCGCCCTGGTCGTGGTCACCGGGTCCGCCGGTGTCGGCAAGTCCGCCCTGGCCACCCACTACCTCCGCACGCACCCGGAGCTGGGCGCACGGGGCCAACTCTTCGTGGACCTGCGGGGGTTCCTCCCCGGACCGCCCGCCGACCCCCACGACGTGCTGGAGTCCCTCCTCCTCTCCATGGGGGTCGACCTGCGGTCGGTCCCCGCCGACCTCAGCGCCCGCTCCGGCTGGTGGAGGTCGGTCACCGCCGACGCGCGCGTCTGCCTCCTGCTGGACGACGCCCTCTCCGCGGCCCAGGTCCGGGCGCTGCTTCCCGGCGGGGAGCACGCCACCGTCCTCGTCACCACCCGTGTCCGCCTCGCGGGACTGCGCATGGACGGAGCCGCGTTCGTCGACGTCCCGCCGCTGGCCCCCGACGACGGGGTCGAACTCCTCACCCGGCTGAGCGGCCGCTCGCCCAGCGGCGAGGACGAACGCGCGGCGATCCGCCGTGTCGCGGACCTGTGCGGAGGATTGCCCGTGGCGATGTGCGCCGTCGCCGTCGGCGAGAGCGTCCACCGCGAACAGTCATGGGCGCGGGTCGAACACGGCCTCCAGGACTCCGAGGTCCGGCTGCACCGGCTGAGCGAGGCCAGCCGACGGATCGGCGAGGACACGTCGGTGCGCGGGGCGTTCGACCTCTCCGTCACCGCGCTCGACGCCGACCACGCCCGGATGTACCGGCGCCTGGCATGGCACCCGGGACGCGACATCACCGCCCGGATCGCCGCGCGCCTGGCGTCCGTCCCCGAGGAGGACGCGGAGGTCCTGCTCGACGACCTGGCGCGCCAACACCTGTTGTCGGAAGGCGCCCACGGCCGCTACCGGTTCCACGACCTCCTCCGCCTGCACGCCGCGGAGAAGGCCCGCGCGCAGGAGGATCCCGAGGAACGCCTCGCCGCCGTCGAACGGCTGCTCAGCGACTTCGCCTCGCTGTCCGCCGCGGCCGACGCCGCTCTACGCCCCTACGCGGGGGCCGCCTCATCCGACGATCCGGTCTTCACCGACCCGGCCGAGGCCATCACGTGGCTGGACGACGAACGGGAGACCCTGGCCTCCCTGGCGGCGTACGCGAACGAGAACGGGCACCAGGCCCACGCGCTGCGTCTGGTCGAGGGCCTGTGGCCGCTCTTCCTCCACCGCGGGTACGCCTCCCTCTGGTTGCGTGCCACCGCGCCCGCGATCGCCGCCGCGCGCGCACTCGGCGACACGCGCTCCGAGGGCCGGATGCTGAACAAACGCGCCCGCGGCCACCGGCAACTGGGGGACGCGGACGCCGCGTTGGCCGACCTCACCCGGGCCGAGGCCGTGTGGCGGGAACTCGGGGACACCGCACGCATCGCGCTCACCCGGCAGCAGCGCGGAGCACTGGCCCTCCGGTCAGGCCGGGTCCGCGAGGCGATCGACCTCCTGACCGATACCCTCACCCTGGACGAACGCACCGGCGACGAGCACAACCTGGCGATCACCCTCCTCCTGCTCGGCCGCGCCCACCTCGCGGACGGCGACGCCGATCAGGCGCTGCCCCATCTGGAACGCGGCCTCCCTCTCCTGGAGGAGGACGGCTACAACCAGGCCAGGATCCGGGTCGCCCTCGGCTCCGCCCTGGGCGCGCTGGGGCGCCCCGGCCGGGCCCGGAACGAGTTGGACCGTGCGCTGACGGCGATGCGCGCGTGGAATTCGGTCTCCGGGGAGAGCGAGGCCCTGGAGGCGCTCGGAGGTCTCGCCGAGGACCGGGGGGACACCGAGGAGGCCCGACGCTCGTACGAGCGGGCCCGGGACCTGCTCCCAGCGGCCGATCCCGCCAGAAGCCGTATCGAACGGCGCCTGGCGGGACTGGACCGGGTGTGAGTCACCAGCGGTCGACGTCGACCTGGACGGGGTGTGCGTGCGCGAGTTCGCTCAGGTTCCCCCGTTCCAGGTGGCCGTCGTTGGGGAAGAGGTCCCCGATCGCCCAACTGGCGTGCAGGACGGCGTCGTGGAGTGCCTGGACCGGGTTTCCCGCCGACACCCAGCCGTGGAGGAAGCTCGCGAACAGGGTGTCCCCGGCGCCCACGGTGTTGACCAGGGGGCGGGGTGGGTCCGTCCGCGCGCTGACGAGGGTGCCGTCCCGGAGTCCCACCACGGCCCCGTCGGACCCCCTGCCCACGCCGGCGACCGCGCACCCCGGATAGGTGTCGAAGACCTGCCGGATCCACTCGCGGGGCGGGCCGGGCAGCCGTTCGTGGGAACAGAACAGGATGTCGGCGCTGTGCAGCCAGGCCCGCTGCTCGGGACGGTGGATGTCGGCGATGACGTGGACGTCCACGGCGATCGGGACGCCCGCGCGCCGTGCGTGGTGGATCAGGGGCCGGGCGAACCCGATCGTGGTGAGGACCGCCAGGTCAGCGCCGCTCACCAGATCGAGGAAGACCTCGGTCGGGTAGGCGGCCCCGGCGAGTGGGCCGAGAAAGGTGTACCCGAGTTGGCGGCCGTCCGCCCCGACGAGGCTGACCGCGAGTGGGGAGGAGGCGGCCGGGACGCAGCCGGGGCCGAGCAGGCCCTCCCGTTCCAGCCCGGCGCGCACGGCCCGCCCGGCGGTGTCCTCACCGACGAGGGTGCACAGGTCGACGTCAGTGCCCAGTCGGCGGAGGGTGGCGGCCACGTTGGCCCCCACGCCGCTCACCCCGGTGACCATGTGATCGGTGAAGCCCCTGTGGTCGGGGGTGGCCGGTGCGGTGGTCTCGACCTGGGCGGCCGTGCACAGGTTGGCCACCCCGGCGACCACGATCCTCGGTGTGTCGGTCATGACCGGCCTCCGGGGATGTCCAGGCCGAGCGGGCGCAGGGGGCGCACGGCGGGCTCGGTGGCGGGTTCGCGCAGACCGAGCAGGTCGTAGAGGACGGGTCGGACGCGGTGGGCGAAGCGGCGGGGGTGGGAGGTGACCCGGGAGGCGATCGAGGCCAGGGCGCGCGCCTCACCGTCGGTCACCTCGCGCAGGAGCTGGCCCAGGAGCGGGGCGCCTTCGTCCGCGGGCGGAACGGACCTCAGCGCCTCCCCCATGGGTGAGGCGGGGTCGACGTCGCGGTGGCCGTCCGTGGCCAGGGCCATGGGCCGCCCGGTCAGGGCGGCGTAGACGGTGGTGGATCCGTGGTCACCGACGACCGCGTCGGCGGCGGCCAGGACGCTGGGCCACTCCGCCTCGGTGGGGACGGCGAGCAGCCCGGCATCGGTCCAGGGGCTCAGCCACTCCCGGACCTGCCAGGGGCCGTGCGCGGCGAGGACGTTGGGGTGGACGAGGAGGGCGACTCGACAGCCCTGCCTGTGGGCCTCGGCGACCAGGCGCCACAGCACCCGGGAACGGGCGCCGAGCAGGGAGGCCCGACCCCAGGTCGAGGCGGCGACCACCAGGCGGTCGTCGGGGCCGACGCCGAGCTGGTCCCGGCACCAGTCACGGCGGTCGAGGGAGGCCAGGATCCGGTCCGCGGCGGCGTCGCCCACGACCCGGGCGGCATCGGCGGCCTCGGGACAGGCGGCGGCGAGGCGGCGTTCCTCGTCGGAGTGGGCGAGCGCGACCCGGGCCGCGACCAACGTGCCGCCGCGGACCAGCCCGTCGCGGCCGAGGCCGTAGGTGCCACGGGAGGCGTCGGGCCGCCGCGCGGGTGAGACGGGGACGTACTTGTTGAATCCGACGCCGTGCGCGAAGAGCGCGACGGGGGCGCGCACGAGGTCGAGGTCGCGGCCGACACTGGCGGCCAAGGCGAGGTCGAAGCGGGTGTGGAGGGCCTGCTCCCAGGGGATGACGGCGGCGTCGATCCCGGCCAGGATCCTCTCGACACCAGCACCGAACGCCGCGCGGGGCGCGACGGTGAACACGACCTGCACTCGGGGGTCGCGGGCGAGGGTGGCGACGGGATCCATGAGGCGCTGGGTGTCGGCGACGGTGCGAGCGATCGCCAGAACGCGGCGGCAGCCGGTCCAGGTGGTCCACTTCTCCGGTTCCGTCCCGACGGGGGTCTGCACCCATCCGTTCACGGGTCTGCTCCTTCGTGTGCGGCCCACGGGGTGCGGGCGGTACACGAAGGTTCGGGAGCGGGTCTGGACAGGGCACCGGACACGGTCCTGGACGGATCCGGACACGCGGTTGGACAGAGGCTGACGGTGCTGTTCAGGGCGGTGCCGTCCTGTGCACGGGTTTCCCCGTCAGCCTGCGGTGAACGCCTGGGCGTGCGCTGGCCCCGGGGACGTACACGCCGTGCCGTCGGCGTCGTCGACAGCGCGCCCGTCAGCCGCGAGACTGCTGGGAGCCAGCGTCCGCGCACGAAGGGAAGGTGCCTGGCGGTGCCGTGGTCCACGACTCGACGCGTCGCGTCGGCCGTACTGCTGGCGGTCGCGTCGATCCCGCTCGCCGCCTGCTCGCCCCCCGACGGCCCGGCGGATCGCGGCGCTCCGCCGTCACCGACCGGAACCGTTGAGACCTCCCGGCCCCTCACACCGCCCGACCCCCCGCGGATGGACGCGGAGTTCACACGGCTTGAGGAGGAGTTCGGTGCCCGGCTCGGCGTCCACGCGCTCGACACCGGCACGGGGCAGGCGGTGGAGTTCCGGGCCGACGAACGGTTCGCCCACTGCTCCACCTACAAGGTCCTGGCCTTCGGCGCCGTGCTCGACCGGACACCGGTCGACGAGCTCGACCGGGTCGTCACCTTCTCCGGGGCCGACCTGGTCTTCCACTCCCCGGTCGCCCGGGAGCGCGTGTCCACCGGCATGACGCTGCGCGAGCTGGGCGACGCCGCGCTGCGCCACAGTGACAACACCGCCGCCAACCTGCTCCTGGCGGAGCTCGGCGGACCGGAGGGGCTGACCGAGGCCCTGCGCGGGATCGGCGACGACGTCACCCGTGTGGACCGGTTCGCACCGGAGATGGCGCAGGCGGTTCCGGGCGACGACCGCGACACCAGCACCCCGCGTGCGATGGCCGCGAGCCTGCGCGCGTTCGCGCTGGGTGAGGTCCTGCCCGAGGACCGCAGGGCCGTCCTGGTGGACATGATGCGCTCCAACACCACCGGCGACGATCTGATCCGCGCCGGGGCTCCGGAGGGTTGGGCGGTCGGGGACAAGACCGGCGCGTGCGGCTACGGCACCCGGCACGACATCGGCGTGCTGTGGCCTCCGGAGGGCGACCCCGTCGTCCTGGCGGTCATGTCCAGCCGCGACGAGGCGGGCGCGGGGTACGACGACGCCCTCGTCGCGCGGGCCACGGAGGTGGCGGTCGGAGCCCTCACCCGGGGGCGGTGAGGGCCGCGCCCACGAGAGGGCGGGGTTCCGACGGCAGGGGATCCGCCGCGGCTCGAACCGGGGGCTGGGTGCGACCGTGGACGAGGTCCTCACGGACGCCGTCCCCGGGGACGTGCCCTGGAGGTCCCTGGCCCGGGAGCGGGTCGCGCCGTGATCCCCGGTCCGGCCCGGAGCAGCCCCGGGGGCGCGGGGGCGCGGCGGCTAGGGTGGTCGGATCCCAAGCGACAGGAGGTCGATCCGTGGACGCCGTGCTCTTCGACATGTTCGGGGTCATCGCCCGGGACCAGTCCCCCGAGGGCCGTGTCGCCCTGGAGCGGGCGGCCGGTGTGGCTGGACCGGACTTCTGGTCGGCGTACTGGCATCCGCGCCGGGCCTACGACCGCGGCGACCTGGACGGGCCCGCGTACTGGACGACGGTGTCCGAGCGCCTGGGCGTGCCGTTCGGCGAGGAGGCGATCCGGCGGCTGATCGCGCTCGACGTGGAGAGCTGGTCGCGCGTGGACGAGGAGATGGTCGCGTTCGTCACCGGGCTGGGCGCGGAGGGGACGCGGCTGGGGCTGCTGTCCAACATCCCCGCGGAGATCGCCGACTACTTCGGCCACCACCACGCGCGGGTGCTGGAGCCGTTCTCGGTGTTGGGCCTGTCCAGCCGGATCCGCAGGGCCAAGCCCGAACCGGAGGCGTTCGAGTGGGCCCTGGAGCGTCTGGAGGTGCCCGCCGAGCGGGTGCTGTTCGTCGACGACCGCGAGACCAACGTGCGGGCCGCGATCGGGTTGGGGCTGCGGGGGCACCGGTTCACGTCCCTGCGCGCGCTGCGGGAGCACCTGTCCGGGCGGGCGTGACCTCGGGCCGTCGCGGCCCGACCTTGGGACGACCGGTGGTTCCTCGTCGTATTCGTGACCTGTTCGTGATACTGGTCTAGGTGTCTGCATAACTGTGTGTAGTTAATCAATCACAGAAAGGGATGACTGTGGCCCGCTACTCCACTGCCGCCGCTACGAGTCTCGCCGCCTGCGCGCTGGCCCTGTCCGTCACCACCCCCGCCCACGCCGCGGAGGGCACCCTGACCTTCGAGGTCATCGACTGGAGCAAGCTCACGACCACGGAGCACGTCATCGCCGACGCGGCGCCGGGGTCCTGCCACGCCGTGCCGGAGGAGGTGCGCGCCGAGGAGCGGACGACGGAGTTCTACAGGTTCACGAACAACACGGAGTCCCCCGTCATCCTCATCCGGAACGCCTGCGAGCAGTTCGAGACCAACGGCCGGGCGCAGGCCGTCGAGTACGTCGCCGCGGGCGACACCATCCGCGACCTGCACCCGCAGGCCCAGTCGGTCATCGTTCTGGGGTCCGCCCCGGCTGAGGCGGCCCCGGACGAGGCGGCGTCCGCCGAGCAGGGCACCGCCGAGGGGGCGCCCGCGGAGGCCGCGGAGGCCGCCCCCGCCGAGGCTGCCCCGGCTGAGGCCCCCGCCGAGGCTGCTCCGGCTGAGGCCGCACCCGCGGAGGCGACGCCCGCCGAGGCCGTCGCTCCGGAGGAGGCCGCACCCGCCGAGGAGGTCTCCGCCGAGGAGCGCCCGATGGTGGAGATGTAGGTTCCCGAGCAGTCAGTGCCCCGTCGGCCTCCGACGGGGCACTGCCGTTCTCACCCCTCCCACCTGGACAAAGGCAGCGGTGTGGTCCGTGACACCCTCTCGGGTGCGTGCCAGTCTGGTCGTATGAACGAGAAACAGAAGGCGGTCCTGGAAGGCGGGCCGAAGGACCTTCCACACCGGATCGTGCCCGCCCCGCGCGCGGGCGACGAGGTCAAAATCCCGTTCCGCGGGGGCTATGAGCATTTCTCCGCGACGGCACGGCACCGGTACACGGACGAGGGCGACCTGCCCGTCTACGAGTGGACCTCACGCACCGAGATGGCCTCCTGAAGTTCGGGTGCCGGTCCTCGGCGCCCACGGCGGCGGAGGCGGCTCACGGACCGCCTCCGCCGCCTCCCCTGATCGACCGGGAGTGGCCCCGCCTACCCCGTACCCCGGGCGGGAGTGCGCGCGGGGGTGGCCTAACCTGGGACCGGTCCCGGCCGTCGAGCGCCGGGACGTTGTGTGTCCAGCGCAGACGACCCCGGGGAACTCCAGTGAGCATCGAACCGCGACTGACAGCGACGGCCTTCCGCGTGGTGGCGGTGGTCGAGGCGGTGACCTGGGCCGGGCTGCTGGTCGGTATGGGCTTCAAGTACCTGGGCAACGGTGACGAGACCGGCGTGCACGTGTTCGGGCCGCTGCACGGCGGCGCGTTCATGCTCTACGTGGTGCTCACCGTCGCGGCCGCGCTGCACCTGCGGTGGGGCCTGTGGCCGACCCTGGTGGCGCTGGCCGCCTCCATCCCTCCCCTGGGCACGCTGCCCGCGGAGTGGTGGCTGCGCCGCACCGGCCGACTCGACCGTCCGACCGAGGGCGACCGGACCCCCGAAGCGGTCGGCTGAGCGCCGACGAACCCCCGGGGGGACCGCGACGGCGTCGCGGTCCCCCCGTCGTGTCCGGGGCGCTCAGCCGCCGTGGACGGTGACGACGTAACCCTCCGGGTCCACGAAGGCGAGGTGCGGACCGGACGGGCTCGGTGCGACAGGCCGGGCGACGCGCACCCCCGCCGCGACCAGCGCGTCGTGCAGTGCGGGCGCGTCGTCGCACTTCAGCCACAGCGCGACACCGAGGCCGGGGGTGGTGGCGGAGTCCAGGTCCACCCCGGGCAGGGGCGGGCGGATCGCGAACCGGGCTGTCCGACACCGACGCCCCACACCGACGGAGTGACCGGGGCACGGCCCTCCGCGGGCGGTGCCGCCAGCGCCCGTCGGAGCGGTGCCGCCCGCGGGGTCGGCCCCCTCACCCTGGCCGCAGCCCGATCCGGTCCACGTCCACGCGCTCGGCCGCCGTCAGCGGCGCGCCCGACCGCTCGCGCAGCGCCTCGGCCTCGGACAGCAGCTTCTCGGACCGCTCCGTGTCCCCCATCAGGGCGTACGCGCCCGCCTGGCCCTCCAGCGCGAGCGCGACCGCCCGGGGGTCACCGCTCTCCTCGGCCGCCCCCTGCGCCTCCTCGTGCCGGGCCAGGGCGAGCTCGGCGTCCCCGCGCTGCTCGGCGACGTACCCCAGCTGGGTGAGGATGAACGCCAGCCCGACCCGGCTGCCGGCCCGGCGGTTCCAGTCCAGCCACCGGTGCAGCAGCCGTTCGGCGCGCCCGAGGTCACCCGAACGCCGCGCCACCAGTGCCAGCCCGGCGTCGGCGAACTGCTCGCCCAGCGCGTCCGCGTGTTCGGCCGCGATCCCCCGCGCCCTGGTGAGCAGTTCCACCGCCCGGTCCAGGTCACCGCGGAGCAGCGCCACGCGCCCGAGGCCGGAGAGGGCGCGGGCGACCACCGTCCACAGCCGCAGCTCCTCGGCGATGCGCCTGCCCTCCTCGTGGCGGACGGCCACCCCGTCCAGGTCGCCGAGCGCCTCCAGCACCGCCGCGCTCACGTTCGCGGCCCGGAGCAGTCCCCAGCGGTCGCCGAGGGCACGCATGTCCTGCTCCCCCTCCTCCGCCAACGCCAGCGCCACGTCCAGGTCACCCCGCTGGTGGGCGGCGTCCGCGAGCTGGATCCTGGTGACCGCGGCGCCCCACGGGTCCTTCGCCGCGACGGCCTCCTCGTGCGCGGCGCGGACACACCGCGTGGCCTGATCGGTGTCGCCCAGCCCCCACCTGGTCATCTCCAGGAACCAGGCCAACCGGACGCGGGCGGCGGTGCCCGAGACGATGGGCAGGGTCCGCCGCGCCTCGTCCCGGAGCCGAACGTCCTCGGGGTCCGCGAGGGCGGCCCGCCACACCCGGGCGCGCGCCCGCGCGCCGGGTGAGCCGCCCCGCAGCGCCAGCGCGCGGTCCAGCGCCCGCCGTGACTCACCGGTCCTGCCGCGCAGGTAGCGGTACCAGCACAGGGCGTCGGCCAACCGCAGGGCCAGGTCCGCGTCGGCCTCCCGCACGGCGGTGTCCAGGGCCGCGCGCAGGTTGGCGGCCTCGCGGTCCAGGCGTTCCAACCAGGACCGCTGAGCCGACCCGCGCAGCGCCGCGTCGGCGCGTTCGGCGACGTCCGCGAAGTGGAGGGCGTGCCGCAGCCTGGAGCGGCGGGTCTCGCCCGCCTCCTCCAGGCGGTCGAGGGCGTAGGCGGCCACCGACTCCAGCAGGTGGTAGCGGGTCCCGTCCGGGCGGTCCGCGACCACGACCAGGGAACGGTCGGCGAGCGCGCCGACCGTGTCCAGGACGGCGCCCTCGGCGTCGGCGCACACGGCCTCGGCCGCGGCCAGGTCGCACCCGTCGGCGAAGACCGCCAGGCGGGCGAGCACCCGGCGTTCCACGGGGGGGAGCGGTTCCCAGCTCCAGTCGATCGTCGCGCGCAGGGTGCGCTGCCGCGCGGGGGCGTCGCGACGGCCCATGCCCAGGAGGGCGAAGCGGTCGTCGAGCCGGGCGGCGAGTTCGTCCACACCCATGTGCCGCAAGCGGGTGGCGGCCAGCTCCAGGGCCAGGGGGATGCCGTCCAGGCGGCGGCAGACCACCGCGACGGCGGAGGCGGTGCGCGCGTCGAGCGTGAACGCGGGAACCGCGTCGCGCGCCCGTGCGGTGAAGAGCCGCACCGCTCCGGACCGGGCGAGCTCCTCGGTGTCGTCCGTGTCCGGGGGCAGGTCCAGCGGCGGCACGACGAACCGCCGTTCCCCCGCCACGTCCAGGGGGACCCGGCTGGTGGCCAGGACGGTCAGGTCGGGCACCTCGCGCAGCAGCCGGGCGACGGTGTCGGCCACGGACGCGACCACGTGTTCGCAGTTGTCGAGCACGACCAGGGCCCGCCTTCCGCGCAGCAGGTCGACGACCCGCTCGAACGGGGAGGGGCCGAGGTCGTCGCGTCCGCCGAGCACCGCCGCCAGGACCCCCACGGGATCCCCGTCCGCGGGCAGGGGGGCGAGTTCGACGAGCCACGCGCCGCCCACGGCCGCGGTGTCGGCGAGCCGGGCGGCCGCGGCCAGGGCCAGTCGGGTCTTGCCGACCCCGCCGGGACCGGTCAGGGTGACCAGCCGCCGCTCCCGGGCGAGCGCGACCAGCCGGGGCAGCCGCTCCTCGCGTCCCACCAGGTCGCTGACGGAAGCGGGCAGGTTGCCGGTCGGCGCGTGGGCGGCCGGTCCGGGGGTGAGCACGGGGTCCTGCTTCAGGAGGGAGCGGTGCAGGGCGACGAGGTCGGCGCCCGGGTCGATCCCCAGCTCCTCGGCGAGCCGGGAGCGCAACCGCTCATAGGCCGCCAGCGCCTCGCCCTGGCGGCCCGCCCCGTACAGCGCGCGGATGAACGCGGCGTGCAGCCGTTCGCGGAAGGGGTGCCGGTCGACGACGGCGGCGAGGTCGGCGGCCAGCGCCGCGTACTCGCCCAGTTCGAGACGGGCCTCGGCCCAGTCCTCCACCGCCGTGACCCGCGCCTCCTCCCACCGGGCCGCCGCCGGACGCACCGCGTCGGTGTCGGCGAACTCGGCCAGGACCGGTCCGCGCCACAGGTCCAGGGCCCGGGTCAGCAGGTCCGCCCGCGAGCAGGGGTCGGAGCCGTTCCGGGCCTGGCGGACGAGCGCGGCGAAGCGCGCGGCGTCCACGTCGTCGGCCCGCAGCGCGTAGCCGGGGGCACGGTACCGCACCAGGGCGCGGGCGCCGGGTTCGGCCCGGTCCAGCACGCCGCGCAACTGGGACACCCGGGCCTGGAGCACGGCGGTGGGGCGCGCGGGCGGGGAGTCGCCCCACAGGACGTCGACGAGGTGGTCGACGGTGACCATCCGCCCCTCCGCCAGCAGGAGCGCGGCGAGCAGGGCCCGGACCTTGGTGTCGCGGACGCGGACGGGCACGCCGTCGTCGGTCCACACCCCCAGCGGCCCCAGCACCCCGAATCGCATGCCCCCAACGTAGCGGCCCACGGGCGGACCCGTGGCGGACCCGTGGGGAAACCGTGGCGACGGCGGACACCGTGGGGACGTCAGCCGGCGGCCGAGCGGCCGCACGGACGGAGTCGAAGGACGGAGATGTGCGATGGGTGTCTACGAGGGCAGGCGGGCCGTGGTGATCGGCGGGACGCACGGTATGGGTCTGGGCGTGGTCGAGGAACTCGTGGCCGGTGGCGCGCGGGTGCTGGTGACCGGGCGCAACGAGAAGAACCTGGAGGAGGCGCGCGCCAAGCTCGGCCCCGGGGTACGGGTGGTGCGCTCGGACGCGGCGGACCTGGCCGACATCGACGCCCTCGCCGTGACGGTGCGCGAGCACCTCGGCGGGATCGACTTCCTCCACGTCAACGTGGGGGTGTCGGGCATGGCGCCGGTCACCGAGGTCACCGAGGAGACCTACGACTGGATGTTCGGTGTCAACACCAGGGGCGCCTTCTTCACCGTCCAGCGGCTCCTTCCCCTGATCGCCGACCACGGGGCGATCGTGTTCACCACCTCCGTGACCAACGTGAGCAGTGCCGTGGGCATGAGCGTGTACACCGGCACCAAGGCGGCCCTGCTCGGTTTCGGCCGGGTGCTGGCCTCCGAACTGCTGCCGCGCGGAATCCGGGTGAACTCGGTGGCCCCGGGGTTCATCGACACCCCGAGCATGGGTGTCCCCGGTCTGACCGACGAGCAGCGCGCCGAGTTCATGCGCGTCGGCGACGAGGCCACCCCCATGGGCCGCCACGGCACCATCGCCGAGGTCGCCCGGGCCGTGCTCTTCCTCGGGTTCGAGGCGACCTTCACCTCGGGTCAGGAGATCCTGGTCGACGGCGGGCTGGGGCTGGGGCTGAGCGCGGAACTGTAGTCGGGGTCGGGGAACCCCGCGGACGCGACGCCCGGTCGGAGCGGCCGCCGTGTCCGCGGGGGCGGCACGGCGGCCGCGCACGTGCGGTCAGCCGACCAGGAGCGCCAGCAGGACGACACAGACGACGAACAGGACCAGCGCCGCACCCGCCACGGCGAGGAACGCGCGGGTGGTGGTGAGGGAGAACCGCCGGTACCGGGTGTCCGACTCGACCACCATCTCCCCCATGAAACCCGGGTTGAGCCGGTGCACGACCGCGTTCACGGCCTTCTCCAGCACCTCGTTCTCCCGAGCGCCCGCGATCATCCTCATCAACAGCGCCAGCTGCGGGTCCGCGCCCGGGTCCTGCGTGCCGCCCGGAGGGGGCGCCCCGGTCCGGTCCGCCGCGCCGCCGCCGGGGACGGGCTCCTCGGCGGTCCGTTCGACGGCGTCCCGGCGCGGCGGGAGTTCCTCGGTGTCCTCCGCGCCCTCCCGTTCGGTCCGGGTCCGCTCGGTGGGCTCGTCCCGGGTCCGCTCGGGCCGCTCCCGGAGCCGATCACCGGGTTCCTCCCAGCCCGGAGGCGCCGGTGGCGCGCCGACACCCACCCGCCGCGTGGTCCTCGTCCGTCCCGGCGACGCGGAGCCCGCGCCCTCCCGTTCGGCCCGATCGTGGAGCAGGTCGAGCAGGGCCGCGTAGGCGTCGGCGCCGTTCCCGCGGGCCTGGACCCGGCTCCACTCGTCCTCGCCGAGGACCTCGGCACCGGTGTCGAGGCGGCCGATCAGCCACCGGGCGACGACACGGTGGTGCTGGTCCCGCCCGGCCGGAGCCGCCAGGTCGACGACACGCGCGCCGTCGACCGGCGCGCCGCCCGGGGGCGGCGGCCGGAAGGCGATCCGGGGCCGCTCCGTGTGCTCCCCCGGCCGTGTCGGCCAGGGCTCGTAGGTGCTGAACGACCAGTCGACACCCGGGAAACGGGGGTCCCTGGCCCGCCCCAGGATCCCGTGGAGCGTCTGGTACACCCCCCACAGCAGCACCAGGCGGTCCCGCTGTCCCAGCACCCCGTCCCCGTGGGCGGTGAGGACGTCCACGGGGGTGAAGGGGTCGGCCAGCACCGCCGTGACCAGGGTGAGCAGCCCGGCACTGTCCAGGGCGTCGGTGGTGAGGGCGGCCTTGTCGGCCCCGACGTCGTCGTGGGTGAGGGCGGGGACCGGGCGTAGCGCCCCCCAGGTCCCGGGCGGCGCGGAGGGCTCCCCCGGCCAACCGCGGGCGGCGAACACCAGCGCCGGTGACGGCGTGATCGTCCGCCCCACCAGGGCCCTGGCCGTGTCGCCGTGACCGTCGCGGCCCGGGTCCTCGGGCAGGCGGTACACCAGTGCGCCCTGCTGGTCGTCGTACCACCGGTACCAGTAGCCGCCCTCCGCCTCCCCGGAGGCGGCCCCCGGGTCGACGACCCCGTTCAGCCGCGTGTACCAGTGGGTCAGCCTCCGGTGGCCGTCGTCGGTCTCGCGCCACGACGTGGCGGTGGGTCCGAACCCCCGCCCCAACAGGTTGCTCTGCCGGTGACCGAAGTGGATCTGGTGCAGGGTGGAGTCTTCCCCGCCGTTCGTGGTCGTCAACGTCCCGTTCCCCCACATCGTCGGTGTCGATCACGCCGGTCGTCGTCAGGATCGCCAGAAGGGACGCGTTGGGGCTCGGGACGCGACGGGGTCGCGGCCACGCGTCGGCACGCAGTCGCGCTCTCCACGCGGTGTCACACAGCGGAGTTTACGTTTCCCGTCAGCGCCCATCAATGACGAGGGTTTCCAGAGATACGCGCGTGAAAGAAGTCCGACCATGCGCCGTCCGACAGCGCGTTCCGCTTCTCCACCGCCGTGCCCGCTGGTCGGGAAGGCGACCAGCGGGCAGACGGATCGTGAACGGGAACGCCCGATCGGCGCACGGACGGCGACGGGAATCGTGAAGGGTGTTCACGGAAGGGCTGGCGCGGCGGTTCTCCCGCCGTCACCGGGGTCGGGAACCACCCCGTCGACCGGAATCGCGTCCGGGGGGTGCCAGGCGCCCCAGCAGCGGGAGGAACCGGCCGGTGCGCGCCGCGTAGGAGCGGTAGGCCGCGCCGTGCGCGCTCAGCAGATAGGGCTCCTCGATCAGTCGCACCTGCACCTGCACCGCGATGACCAGGACCGCCAGGGCAGCGACGGAGAGCGCTCCGGGCAGCGCGACGACCATCCCGGCGAGCAGGACGGCCATACCGGTGAAGACGGGGTTGCGCACGAGGGCGAAGAGCCCCCCGGTGACCAGTTCGGTGCTCTCCCCCTCCTGGACTCCGACCCGCCAGGAGTCGCCCATGCCCCGCTGGGCGGCCAGGACCAGGAGCAGCCCCGCGGTCATGGTCCCGACCCCGAACCACGCCACCGCAGGGGAGGGGGCGGAGGTTCCGGCCGCGATCGCGGTGACCGGCGCCGCCGCTCCCAGCAGGCAGGCGGCGGCGAACAGGACCGTGCCCCACCAGGGGGCGCCGAAGGCGGTGGTGTCCGGACGGCGGAACCGGGTGTCTCCGGTGGCACGCCAGGACTGGAGGGTGCGCACGCCGAACACCAGCACCAGCCCGACCAGGTAGAGCACGAGGACGATGAGGTTCATACCCTCTCCCTTGTCTGTTCGGACGCCTCCCGGGCCGTGGCGGCGGCGGGCGCGGCCGGAGTCCGCCGTCCGGCGCGGACCCCGTTGGCGATGACCAGGACCTCGGCCAGTTCGTGGATGAGGATCACCGCGGCCAGGCCCAGCACCCCGAACGCGGAGAGCGGGACGAGGACGAGCAGGATGCCCGCCGACAGCACCAGGCTCTGGAGCATGATCCGCCTGGCGCGGCGCGCGTGGGCCAGGGCGCGGGGCAGGGCGCGCAGGTCCCCGCCCATGAGGGCGATGTCGGCGGCCTCCACGGCCGCGTCGGCGCCCATGGCGCCCAGGGCCACACCGGCGTCGGCGGTGGCCAGGGCGGGGGCGTCGTTGACGCCGTCGCCGACCATCGCCACCGGTCCGTGCCGTCGCAGTTCGGCGACCAGCCTCGCCTTGTCCTCGGGGCGCAGGTCGGCGTGGACCTCGTCGATGCCGACCCGGGCGGCCAGGGCGCGGGCGGTGCGTTCGTTGTCGCCGGTGAGCATCACGGTGCGCACCCCCGTGCGGTGGAGTGCGGCGACCGCCTCGGCGGCCTCGGGGCGCAGGTCGTCGCGGATCGCGATCGCGCCGACGACCTGGCCCGCGGTCTCGACCAGGACGGTCGTGGCCCCCTGTTCCTGGAGGTCGGCCACGACCCGCTCCAGGGGGCCGGGGTCGACGTAGCCGGGGCGGCCCAATCTGACCGGAGCCCCGTCCAGGGTGCCGGTCAGGCCGTCGCCGGGCACCGCCGTCACGTCGCGGGCGGGTTCGGGGTCGGGATGGGCGGCCAGGATCGCGGCGGCCAGGGGGTGTTCGCTGCGCGACTCCAGGGCGGCGGCCGTCGCGAGGACCTCCTGGCGGGTGCGGCCGGGGGCGGGTTCGACGGCCACCACGACCGGTGCGTTGCGGGTGAGCGTGCCGGTCTTGTCCAGGGCGACCAGGCGCACCGTTCCGAACACCTCCAACGCGGCCCCACCCTTGACCAGCACCCCGGAGCGGCTGGCCGCGCCGATCGCGGCGACCACGGTGACGGGGACGGAGATGGCGAAGGCGCACGGGGAGGCGGCCACCAACACCACCAGGGCCCGTTCGATCCACACCCCCGGCTCCCCCAGCAGGGAGCCGACGGCGGCGACGAACGCCGCCACGACCAGGACCCCCGGCACCAGGGGGCGGGCGATCCGGGCGGCCAGTCGCTGGGCGGCGCCCTTGCGGGCCTGCTCGCGCTCGACGATGTGCACCACGCGGGACAGGGAGTTGTCGGCCACCCGCGCGGTGGCCTCGACCTCCAGGGCGCCGCCGCCGTTGACCGTCCCGGCGAACACCTCGGTGCCCGCGGTCGCCTCGACGGGCACCGACTCGCCGGTGACGGTCGAGGTGTCCAGGGTGGAGCGGCCGGAGCGCACGACGCCGTCGGTGGCGACGCGCTCGCCGGGGCGGACCAGGAACAGGTCGCCGACGGCGAGTTCGGCGGGGTCGACGGTGGTCTCGCGGCCCCGGCGCAGCACGGTGGCCCGGGGCGGCACGAGGTCGAGCAGGGCCCGCAGCCCGTGGCGCGTGCGGGCCACGGCGTGCTCCTCCAACGCCTCGGCCAGGGAGAACAGGAAGGCGAGCATCGCCGCCTCGCCGACCTCGCCCAGCGCGATCGCGCCGACCGCGGCCACGGTCATCAGCGTGCCCACGCCCAACCGGCCCCGCAGCAGCGCGCGCAGGGTGCCGGGGACGAACGTCCGTCCGCCCGCCGCGATCGCTCCGGCCAGCAGCGCGGTCGCGACCACGGGGACGTCGGTCAGCCCGGCGGTGAGAACGCCGGCCAGCCAGAGCGTCCCGGACAGGGCCGCCCAACGCAGACCGGTCGAGCCCCACCACGCGCCCGGCCCGGACTCGGGCGCGGGATCGGCTGGGGAGCAGGTGGGGTCGCCGCACCCGTCGGTGTCGGCGGCCGCCTCGGGGGGCGGCTCGGTTCCCCGCGTCGCGTCCGCGCAGCAGGAGCAGGTCACCGAGACGGGCGCGGCGGAGGGCCGGACGGGTAGCGGGTTCAGGAGCGGGCGGTTCCGGGGCGGCTCGGGGGACTCGTCGCCGCAGCACGGGTCGGACACGGCTCAGCCCTCTCTCACGGCGGGTTCGAGGCCGGGGTCGGGCAGCAGGAGGGACAGCAGGGCGTGTCCGGCGTCGGTGAGGCGGTACATGACGAGCTTCCCGTCACGCCTCGAAGCGGTCAGACCGGCGGTGCGCAACTGTCGGGCGTGGTGGGAGACGAGATTCTGCGAGGACGAGCAGACCCAGGCCAGGTCGCACACGCACAGCTCACCGCCGATCTGGAGGGCGCGGGCGATCCGCAGCCGGGTGGGGTCGGCCAGGGCCCGGGCCCGGTCGGCGGCGGGGCGCACGTCGTCGTCGCCGGGTACGCGGGCGCGGACCTTCTCCGCCTGGGGCAGGTCGACGCAGAGGAGTTCGCAGGAGTCCGATGACATAGCAACAATCTAACGTTCGTTGGATTGTTGTAGCAAGGGGGTGCCGCCTCCGCCCGGAAAACCCCGGGGAGGGTCCCACCGGGTCAGCCGCCCGCGAAGCCGTCCACGGGGATGAGCAACGCCGTGACGTTGTCGTGTCCACCGGCGTCGAGCGCGTGACGGACCAGGCCCCGCGCCTCGGACAGCAGACCGCCCCCGGACACCGGATCCGGCCGGTGGCGCGCGGCGGCGGCGCGCAACCCGTCCGCCGAGGGCAGGTACCGCCACAGCCCGTCCGTGCACAGCAGCAGGCGCCCGGGAACCGACGGCCGCCAGCTCCGGAACCGACCCACCGGTTCCCCCGCGTCCGCGCCCAGCCACGCGGAGAGCGCGTCGCACGCGCCCGTGTCGTCCTCGGTCAGCGCGAACCCCGGCCCCTCGTCCGGCAGCCAGTAGGCGCGGCTGTCCCCGATCCAGCAGACCCACGCACCCCCCGACCCGACGACGGCCGCGACGTAGGTGCAGGCGGGCGCCGGGTTCGCCGACGTCGACAGGGCCGCGACCGCGCGCCCCGCCCGTCCGACGGCCTCGTCCAGGGCGACCTCGGGCAGCGCCCCCTCCCGCAGCCGTCGCGCCGCGGTGCTCGCGCCCACCTGCGCCGCGACCCGGGCGGCCCGGTCCGAGCGGGGCGACATGGAGACGCCGTCACAGACGACCCCGACCGTCCACTCCCCCGTCACCACGACCCTCAGGGCGTCGGCGTTGACACCGCGCCGCAGCCCCCGGTCGCTGACCCCCGCCGCGCCTGCGGCGGCCGCCTCCACACGGGATCGGAACGACGGCTGGGCCGCACCGCAGTCCCAGCAGTGGCCGTCCGGAGCGACCGTCCCACGGCACCGGACACAGTTCTGGTCTCCGTCCATACGCGTCCCACCCTGTCAGAAGGGTGCCCCGGGCCGCCTCGCGGGTATGAGCGAAGAAGGCGGAAGGACAGGGGGACGGGCGCGGCTCCGGGTCCGTGGGGGACGGCCGGCCGCGGGTGTCCGTCCGCGGGGGAGGTGTGAGCCGATGCCGGAGGGTGGCCGGACCGTCCGTGTCTTCCTGGTCGACGACCACGACGTGGTGCGGCGCGGAATCACGGCCCTGGTCGAGGACGAGGAGGGCATCGAGGTGGTCGGTGAGGCGGGCACCGCGGCCGAGGCGCTCGGGCGTGTCCCGGCCGCCCGGCCCGACGTCGCGGTCCTGGACGTGCGCCTGCCGGACGGCAGCGGTGTGGAGGTCTGCCGGGAGCTGCGGTCGCGGTTCCCGGAGCTGGCGTGTCTGATGCTGACGTCCTACGACGACGAGGAGGCCCTCTACGAGGCCGTGCTGGCCGGAGCCTCCGGGTACGTGCTCAAGCAGATCCACGGCTCGGACCTGGTCGGCGCCATCCGCACGGTCGCCTCCGGCGAGTCCATGCTGGACCCGCACAGCACGGCCCTGGTCATGCGGCGGATCCGTGAGGGGGCGAACGCCGCGGACCCGCTGGATGAACTCTCCGACCAGGAGCGCCGCGTCTTCGAGTTGATCGGGGAGGGTCTGACCAACCGGCAGATCGGCGAGAGGATCTTCCTGGCGGAGAAGACGGTGAAGAACTACGTCTCCAGCGTGCTGTCCAAGCTGGACATGCAGCGCCGGTCCCAGGCCGCGGCGTACGCCGCGCGGCTCAGGGCCCAGGCCGCCCGCAGCGGTCCCTGGCGGGGGCCCGGTCCCCGACCACCGGTCACCGGGGCCGACCGGCCTCGGCGTCCGACCCTGGGAGACGGAACCGACCGTTCGTAGTGGCGGCGAGGGTCCACGGCGAGGGGAGGCCATGATGGCTCGGAGCGCGAACGCCCCGGTGGTGGTGGCGGTCAACGGGACACCGGCCAGCGAGCGGGCCGTGGACTGGGCCGCGGACGAGGCACGGCTGCGGGGGCGCGGGCTGCGGGTCGTCCACGCCTTCGACTGGCCGCTCTACCGCGCGCTACCGCGCGGCCTGTCGGGGTTCGACGCGTACAAGTTCGCGCGTCACGTCGTGGACGACGCGCGCCGACGTGCGCTGGCGCGGGTTCCGGGCCTCGCCGTCGACGCCGCGCACATCACCGGAGACCCCGAACCGGTCCTGCTGAGGGAGAGCCAGAAGGCGCACAGCCTCGTCCTCGGCGCCCATCGGACGACGGCCGTGGACGTCTTCCTGCCCGACTCCACGGCGCTGGACATGCTCATGTTCGCCTCCTGCCCCCTCGTCGTCGTACCGGACCGGGAACTCCCTCCCCCCGCCGGCCGCGTCCTGGTCGGCGTCGACGGGTCGGCGACCGCGCGGACCGCGGCGACGTGGGCGTTCGAGGCCGCCGACCTGCGCGGAGCGGTGCTGCGAGCGGTGACGGCGCACGGGGAGACCTCGCGGAGGCGTTTCGGCGCGTCCGAGAGGCCGCCGCGGGTCAGGGTGGGCGAGAGCGGGGAGGCCGCAGCCGGGGAGGAGGCGCGTCGGATGATGTCGGAGTCGGTCGCGGGCGAGCGCGAGCGGTGGCCGGGGGTGCGGCTTGAGGAGGTCGTGGCGGAGGGCCACCCGGTCGAGGTGCTGCGTGCCGCGGCCGAGGACTGCGACCTGATGGTCGTGGGCTCCCGTGGTCGGGGCGGATTCGCCGGGATGCTGCTGGGATCGGTGAGCCGGAACGTGATCTCGCACAGCCCGTGCCCGGTCGCGGTGGTCCGCACGTCCCGTACGGCGTCCCGGTGACGCGGTGATCCGGTGCCGGGCCGGGAGAGCTCGCCCTTCCCCGGTCCCCGGCGCGCCGCCCCGGGTGGAGCCCGTCCCCCGTGTTCACGCGGCCGGGGCGACGCCTCCCCGTGAACGGCGCTCGGCCGGTCGCGGGGAGGGCACGGACAGCGGAGCCGGTGTGGCGGACGGAGGACAGCGGTCGCCGCCCCGGGCGGTCTACTCCTCGGACTTGCGCGAGATCGGTACCTTGCGGCTGGCCTTGGCCGCCTTGGTCAGTCCGATGCTCACCTCCAGGATTCCCCTGTCGTAGGAGGCGACGACGTCCTCCTCCGAGGCGTCCGAGGGCAGCGTGAGCGTGCGGCTGAAGGATCCGTAGCGGAACTCCGAGTGCTGCGGGGACGTCTCACTCTCACTCCGCTCGCCCTCGATGGTCAGCACCCCGTGCTCGACGGTCACCGTCAGGTCCTCGTCGGGGTCCATTCCGGGCGCCTCCACCCGGACCACGTACCGGTCGTCCTCCATCGCGGTCTCCACGCGCAGGCTCGCGGGCCCGTGCGACGAGAAGAACGGGGCTTCGAACAGCTCGGCCAGGTCGGGGAAGCGCGGGAACCCCGAGCGGCGGGCGATGGCGTTCATGTCCTACCTCCTCGGTTCACCGGTCCACGGCACGCCCGCGGGGGCGTACCCCGGGCCTCGTCACCACTCAACCCGTCGCACGGCGGCCGTGTCAGGCGTCCAAGGGTGCGGTTCGCAGGGTCTTTCGTCACCCGGCCACGGGGACCTCCTCCGGCGGGTCAGCGCGCCCGCGGGTCGGGAAGGAGCATCGCCAGGTCGGACACGACGACGTGCGCCCCCCGCGCCAGCATCTCCTCGCGCAACCCGGTGCGGTCCACCCCGATCACCAGACCGAAGCCCCCCTGCCGCACGGCCCCCACACCGCCCGGCGTACCCTCCACGGCGGCGGCCAGGCGGGGCTCGACCCCCATCCGCCGAACCGCCTCCAGGAACAGTGCCGGGCCGGGATCGCCGGGCGGGTCGAGGCGGCCCGCGTCGGAGCCGTCGACGCGGGCGTCGAACAGGTCCGCGACCCCGGCGGCGCGCAGCACCCGGGCGCGGTCGCGCCCCGGGGAGACCGCCGCCACCGGCACCCCGGCCGACCGCAGACCGCCGACGAACTCCACGGTGCCGGGGACGGCCGTGGCCCCATACCGGCCCACGAAGTCCAGGAAGTGGCGGTCCTCGCGGTCGGCCAGCCATCCCACCGTCACCGCCTCGGGGTGGCCGGGGACCGGGTCCTCGGGCAGGTGGACGCCCCGGGAGGCGAGGAAGGCCCGCACACCGTCCGCGCGTGACCGGCCGTGCACGTAGCGCAGGAAGTCCTCCCGCATGTCGAACGGGCGGAAGCCGCCGCCCCCCGCGCGGGAGCGGCGGCGCAGGAAGGCGTCGAACACCCGCTTCCACGCCGCCGCGTGCACGAAGGCGGTGTCGGCGATGACACCGTCGGTGTCCAGGACCGCCCCACGCACACGGTCGAGCGGCACCCCCGTGCTCCTCTCGGTCTCCATGGGTTCCCGGCTCCCCACCGCGGCGGTCGCCGCACGGGTCGGACCAGTGTGTGCACCTCATTGCACCCGTGGCGCGGGGCCGGGGCCAGTGCCGTTGGTCCGCGCCGCCCGAACGAAGGTCCGCTCCGCGGCGGGCCCACGGCCGCCGCCCGTCACGCGCCGTCGTCGGGGAGCGGCACCGTCCACCGCAGGACCGTCCCGCCGCCCGGGGCCGGTCCGACCGCGAAGGCGCCCCGCAGGCGCTCCGCCCGCTCGGCCAGGTTGCGCAGACCGCTGCGGCGGCCGCCCTCGGGGAGTCCGACGCCGTCGTCGGCGACCTCGACCGTCAGGTCGCCGTCCACGGCCACCCGGACGTCCACCCGCCGGGCCCGGGCGTGCCGGGCGGCGTTGGTCAGGGCCTCCTGGAGCACGGCGACCGCCTCGTCCGCGATCGGCTCGGGCACCCGGCTGTCGAGGGGACCGTCCATCCTCAGCCCGGCCGCGAACCCCAGCGGCTCGGTGGCGGCGTTCACCACGCCCACGATCCGGTCACGCGGCCAGGTGCGCTCCTGTTCCTCGTCCGCCGTCGTCAGGGCGAAGATCACCGACCTGATCCGGCGGATGGTGTCGTCGAGGTCGTCCACGGCCCGGCGGACCCGCCGGGCGGTCGCCGGGTCGTCGACGCGTTCGACCACCCCCGTCAGGGACAGCGCGACGGCGAACAGCCGCTGGATGATGGTGTCGTGCAGGTCGCGGGCGATACGGTCCCGGTCCTCCAGGACGCTGAGGCGCTCGGCGTCGGCGCGCGCCTCGGCCAGCTCCAGGGCGAGGGCGGCGTGTCCGGCGAACGCGCGCAGCGTCTCCTCCGTCGAGGGGTGGAACTGCTCCGCTCCCTCCTTCCTGGCCAGGCACAGGACTCCGCGCACCGCCTCCCCGTGGCCCAGCGGCACCAACAGGACCGGGCCGACCCCCAGGTCGCGCAGCAGCACCGCGGTGTGCGCACCGGAGCGGGAGACATCGGTGATCACGGGTTCACCGGAGGTGTGGACGCGACCGGTCAGTGATCCCTCCACGGCCGTGCCGCGACCCCGGATCCGTTCGGCGCCCCGCCCGCTGGCGATCCGCACCGTGAGCCGCCGCCCGGAGGCGTCAGGACCGGCGATGGCGGCCAGGTCCGCGTCCGCCATGCGGCAGGCCCGCTGGGTGATCATCCCCAGCACGTCGGTGGTGTCCACCCCGCTCAGCAGTCGTGTGGTGACCTCGTCGGAGGCGTCCAACCACATCTCGCGCCGCCGGGTGCGCTCGTATCGGCGGGCGTTCTCGATCGCCGTGCCCGCGGTCGCGGCCAGCGCCACCACGAGGGACTCGTCGTCCTCGTCGAAACGGCCTCCGTCCCGTTTCTCGGTGAGGTACAGGTGGCCGAACACCTCGCCGCGCACCTGCACGGGTACGCCCAGGAAGCCCCGCATGGACGGATGCCCCTCGGGGAATCCGTGCGACTCGGGGTGGTGGGAGATGTCGTCCAGCCGCACCGGCCGTGGCTCCTCGGTCAGGAGTCGGAGGACACCACGCCCGCGTGGCCAGTGCTCGATGCGGGCGATCTGCTCGGCGTCGAGGCCGATCGGGACGAACTGGTCCAGTCGTCCGTCGCGTCCGAGCACGCCCAGGGCGCCGTACCGGGCTCCGACCAGGGTCATGGCGGCTTCGACGATCCGCCGCAGGGTTCCCTGAAGGTCCAGTCCCGCCCCGATCATGACGACGGCGTCCAGGAGGGCGCTCAGCCGTTCGCGGCTGACCACGGCGTCGTCGACCCGAGACCGCAGCTCCACGAGCAGTTGGTCGAGCGCCTCCTGCCGGTACGGCGCGGGGGGACGTCCGCCCCCCGAACCGGCCGTCTCGTCCATGACCATCCCCCGAGGTCGACGCGGTTCCCGGCTCCCGCTTCCCCTTCTCTTCGATCCTAGGCTCGTGGGTCCGGGATGTTCAGTGGCCACCGCCGCTCCACCCTCCGGCCGCGCCCGACCCGCGGGCGGCCATCACCGACGTTCCGCCGCCCCTGCGGGCGGGCATGCTCTGGGACATGCTCGAACTGCGCACCCTGGGATCGGACGACTGGCCCCTCTGGCGGGAGCTGCGGCTGGCGGCGCTCGCCGAAGCGCCCCACGCGTTCGGGTCGACGCTGGACGGGTGGCGGGGCTCCGGCGATCGGGAGGAGCGTTGGCGTGCCCGGCTGTCGATTCCCGGCGCGCACCGTCTGGTCGCGTTCCTCGACGGCCTTCCGGCGGGCATGGCCAGCGGGGTTCCGGACGGGCCGGAGCGCGTCGAGCTGATCTCGATGTGGGTCGACCCGACGGCCCGGGGGCAAGGCGTGGACGACCGGCTGATCCGGGCTGCGGAGCGGTGGGGGCGCACACGCGGTGCCCGGAGACTGCGCCTGTCCGTGATGCCGGACAACGACGAGGCGGCCGCGCTCTACGAGCGGAACGGTTTCGCCGACACCGGCGAGTCCGGCAAACCACTGGCCGACGGCGTTCGCGGGGAGCGGGTCATGGCGAAGAGCCTGACCCCCGGTTGATCTCCACGCCGGGGCGCGGCGCGACCCCGGACGGTCGGGCCACGGCGGTGTGCGGGCGTCCGCCCCGGCGGTCCCCTGCTCACCGGGGCGTGCGGGCACCGCCCCGGCGCGAGGTGTTTGGTCGCGGAAGGGCGGCCTATCCGCGCACGTCGGCGATCTCGCTGGGCGGTCCCTCGGCCCGGAAGACGTCCAGGGCGGTGACCGCGTACCCCACACCGTCCCCGGGCGGCGCCGTGTCGGTCAGCCCGGTCCCGCCGGTGACCCCCACGAGGTCCTCGGGCGACAGGGCGGGGCACCCCTCGGGGTCCCCCGACTCCGGGGTCCCCGAGGAACCCACCCTGTACACGGCGTAGAAGCGGGCGTCCTCGACCGGTTCCCACGCCACGTCGACCCGGTCGCCGTCGGCCCGGGCGGTGACGCCACCGACCCGACCGGTCAGCGGGTCCTGCCCCCGGGGTGCTGTGCTCGGCGGAAGGGCGGGGTGGGCGTAGTGCTCCTCGGCCAGGTTCGCGTAGGCCTCGGCGGCGTTCTCCCGCAGGCTTCTGATGGAGAAGTAGATGTCCCCGTCGACCTGCGGCAGCCGCTCGGAGAAGTCGAGCTGGGTGCTCAGCGCGTCCTCGTCGCGCCAGCCCTCCTCCCCCACCCGGTAGGCGGCCTGGCCCACGTACAGGTCGACGCCGGTCCCTTCCACCTCGTCCGCCCACCACCGGGCCAGGGTCTCGTAGTCGGCGGCGGCGAACCCGCGACTCCAGTACAGCTGGGGGGCGACGTAGTCGACCGTGCCCTCCCGGATCCAGGTGCGGGTGTCGGCGTACTGGGCCGCGTAGGACTCCAGACCCGAGGTGTCGGACCCGTCCGGGTCGCTGTCGCTGTTGCGCCAGATCCCGAACGGGGAGATGCCGAAGCTCACCCAGGGCTTGAGGTCCCCGATACCCGCGTGGACGTCGGCGACGAGCCGGTCGACGTTGTCGCGGCGCCAGTCGGCGCGGTCGTCGAAGTCGCCGCCGTACTCCTCCCAGGTGGCGTCGTCGTCGAAGACCGCCCCCTCCTTGGGATAGGGGTAGAAGTAGTCGTCGAAGTGCACGCCGTCGACGTCGTAGCGCTCCACCACGTCCAGCACGACGTCGGTGACCCAGGCGCGGACCTCGGGGTTGCCGGGGTCGAGGTAGGCCTCGTCGCCGTGTTCGACCACCCACTCCGGGTTCTCCTCGGCGGGGTGGCCCTCGGCCAGGTTCTCCAGGTCCGGGTCGAGGAACCCCACACGGTAGGGGTTGAACCAGGCGTGCAGCTCCAGGCCCCGCCGGTGGGCCTGCGCCACCGCGTACTCCAGCGGGTCGTAGCCGGGGTCACCGCCCTGCTCGCCGGTGAGGTACCGCGCCCACGGCTCCAGGTCGGAGGCGTAGACCGCGTCCGCGGTGGGCCGCACGTGCAGGAACACGGCGTTGAGCCCCAGGTCCAGGGCGTCGTCGAGGTAGGCGTCCAGTTCCTCGCGCTGTTCGTCGGCGGACAGGCCCGGCTCGGAGGGCCAGTCGATGTTGCGCACGGTGGTCAGCCAGGCGCCGCGCATCCGGCGTTCACGGTCGTCGGACGGGCACCGGAGGGGCGCCGCGGACGCCGACGGCGGGGCCGCCGCGGAGGTCGGCCCGTCAGGTCCGGAGGGCGCGGCGTCGGGGGACGCCGCGTCCGAGGGCGAGGGCCCGGAGGGCGGAACGGCCCCGGCCTGACCGGTCCCGTCGACGGTGTCCCCGGAGGCCGAGCACCCCGACAGCAGGACGGCGGCCGCCACGACCGCCGCCGACCAGCGCGCCCCCCGACGCGGCGCCGCCGCTGTCCGTGCTCCCATGCCCACGCTCCTCACACCCGTTCGCGCACCGTCGTGCGCACGGCGCGCCGCACAACAGAGTAAAGGAGATCGTCAAGGTTCGGACACGATTTCGCCAACCTGTGGACAAAGGCGCGACCTGTCAGGGTATGGGACGGCCGCGCCTTCCCGGACCCCGACCGCTCCGACGCTCCCGCGCACGTCAGGGAGCACGGCACGGGCCCGCACACGAGGTCCTAGACTCGGTCCCCGTGAACGCCGCCCTGAGCCCCACGAAACTGTTCGTCCGCACCACCCCCCTGCGGGACGGCACCGGAAGCCTCGTCCACCGCCTGCCCGCCGAGGCCCCCCTGGCCTGGCTGACCGGCGAGGACGGCGTCGTGGGCTGGGGCTCGGCCGCACGCCTGGACATCGAGGGCGCCCCCCGGGGCACCGAACCCACCGACACCGGCCGCTTCTCCCGGGCCGCCCGCTGGTTCGCCGACCTCGTCGAGAACGCCGACGTGGTGGACGCGGTCGGCCTGCCCGGCACCGGGTTGGTCACCTTCGGCACGTTCACCTTCGCGCCCACCTCCCACGGCTCCGCGCTCGTGGTGCCCCGGGTCCTGATCGGCAGACGGAACGGGCGCGCGTGGGTGACCACCGTGACCGACGAACCGGACGCGCGCCCGGACGTCCCGGCCTCCCCCGCCCGCGCCCCGCGCCCGGTCGGCCCCCTCTCCTGGGGCCCCGGCTCCCTGACCGGACGGCAGTGGACGGACACCGTCGCCGACACCGTCGACCGCATCCGCTCCGGGCGGCTCGACAAGGCGGTCCTGGCGCGCGACGTCGTCGCCGAGGCGCGGTCCCCCATCGACGTGCGCACCCTCCTGGACCGCCTGCGCCTGCGCTACCCGAGCTGCTTCACCTTCTGCGTCGACGGCATGGTCGGCGCCACCCCCGAGCTCCTGCTGCGCCGCGAGGGCGACCGGCTCTCCTCCCTGGTCCTGGCCGGTACCCGCCCGCGCGGACGCGACGCCGTCGAGGACCGCCGCCTGGCCGAGGAACTCCGGTCCTCGACCAAGGACGTGGAGGAGCACACCCTGGCCGTGGACTCCCTGCGCGCCGCGCTCAGGCCCCTGGCCCGGGAGCTCTCCGTGCCCTCCTCCCCCCAGCTGCTCGCCCTCGCCAACGTCCAGCACCTGGCCACCCGCGTGCACGCCCGCCTGGCCCCGGGGGTGTCGGCTCTGGACGCGGTCGCCGCGCTGCACCCCACCGCCGCCGTCGGAGGGACGCCCACTGCCGCGGCGATGCGCCTGATCGCCGAGGTCGAGGGGATGGACCGGGGCGGCTACGCCGGTCCCGTCGGCTGGTTGGACGGGGCGGGCAACGCCGAGTGGGGTATCGCGCTGCGCTCGGCCCGTGTGGAGGGCCGTCGCGCCCGCCTGTTCGCCGGGTGCGGGATCGTCGCCGGTTCGGACCCCGACGCCGAACTCGCCGAGACCGAGTCCAAGTTCCGGGCGGTGCGCGAGGCCCTCACCGACCCCGCCGCCCGACCCGAGGCCTAGACCGACCGATCGGGCTCCGGGGCCGGGACACGGGACGCCCCGCCGTGCAGCACCAGGGCCCGGAGCAGGCACACGAGTGCGGCGGTCGAGGCGATGGCGCGGACGGTGTTCCACGCCACCCAGCGGTCCTCGAAGGCGGCGCGGACCGCGGCGGGGTCGTCGAGGAGCGCGGGGTCGCCGACCGCGGCCAGGTCCTCGTTGAGGGGCACGTTCACTCCCATGGTGACGCCGAAGGCCGTGGCGTACAGCACCAGGGCGGCGGCCGTCCACGGCAGTACCCGCCGTCCCCCGCGCGACAGGTGCAGGGCGACGGCGAGGGCGGTCAGCGCGAGCGCCCCGAAGAAGCCGGGGGCGAACCACCGGTTGCGCACCGTGGCGTTGATCCACTGCATGGCATCGATGAACGTGCGGTCGTCGACGCGGGCCAGGCCGATCATGACCGAGCAGGCGTAGGCGTAGAAGAAACCCGCCATGAGCCCCATGGCCAGCGCGGCCGACGCCAGCGCCCATCCTCGGGCGCGCAGGACGGCCGTGCTCGGCGAGCCCGCGGGAGACGGCGGGGGAAGGAGCTTCGTCATGTGGCCTCCGACTCCGACTAAAATCGAACTTACGAGTTCGGATTTAATCGTACTCACAAGTTCGGTTTATTGGAACACCCGGAGGTGCCCATGACGTCAGGCGGACGTTCCCGTCGCGGCCGCCCCCGCGCGGGAGAGCGGGCGGTACGGCGCCGGGCCGCGTTGGACGCCGCGCTCGCCGAACTCCTCGAGCGCGGCGTCGCGGGTATCACGATGCAGGCGGTGGCGACCCGGGCGGGCTCGTCCAAGGAGAGCCTGTACGCCTGGTTCGGCAACCGCCAGGGACTGCTCGCCGCACTGATCGAACGACAGGCCGAGCAGGTGAACGCCGCGGTCGCGACGGCGATCGACCGGTCGTCCGACCCCCGCACCGCCCTCACGGCGGTCGCCTGCGACCTCCTGACGCTGCTCGTCGGCGACGTCTCGGTGGCGCTCAACCGGGCGGCCATGACCTCGCCGGAACTGGCCGGACTCCTGTTGCGCCACGGCCGCCACACCACCGGCCCCCTGGTCGCGGCGTTCCTCGACCGGCTCGCGGGCGAGGGCGTGCTGCGCGTCGACGATCCGGAGGAGGCATTCCGGCTCCTCTACGGTCTGGTGGTCCGCGACCTGCAGATCCGAGTGCTGCTGGGCGAGCGCCCTCCCTCCCAGGAGGAGATCCGCACGCAGGCGGTCGTCGCGGTGGACCGCTTCCTGGCCCTCAGCGGAGGCTGAGCGACACCGACCGCGCCCGTCCGCAGCAGACGGAGCCGGTCGGGTCGGGACCTGGACACACGCGTGTAACACGACCCCGTTAACGTGCGGACCATGCGCACCGACGTGGTCCCCTGGACCGACCCCGACGCCGTCCGCCTGCGCGGCCTCCAACGCACGGAGATCGCCGAGCGGTACGGCACCCCCGACTCCGAGCCCGGTACTCCCCCGTCCGCCGACGACATCGCGGTGTTCGTCGTGGCGCGCGACGAGGACGGCACCGCCGTGGGCTGCGGCGGCCTACGCGACCTGGGCGACGACGCAGGCGAGGTCAAGCGCATGTACGTCGTCTCCGAGCGGCGCGGCTCCGGCGCGGCGTCGGTGGTCCTGGCCGCGCTGGAGGACTGGGCCCGGGGGCGGGGCTGGAAGCGGTTGAGGTTGGAGACGGGCGACCGGCAGCCCGACGCCGTACGCTTCTACACGCGTTCGGGGTACGAGCCCATCCCCCCGTTCGGCGCCTACGCCGACTGTCCCTCCTCCCTCTGCTTCGAGAAGGTCCTGTGACACCCCACCCCTGATCCACCCCGTCCGGCACCGGCCCGAGCGCCTCCCGGAGCCGGGCGACCTCGGCCCGCCAGGCGGCGCCGTCCGACTCGGTCCAGAGGTCCATCGCCGTGTCGTTGTCGAAGGGACCACGGCCCCAGGCATCCATGTCCGCCTCCCGCAGTGGTGGGGTCCGGTCATCATGGAGGACACCACCGACGGACCCCGCCGACCGCGCCTCCCTCTCTCCGTTCCGCGCGGGTGCCCGGGCACCCGGTCGCCCACAACCGCGTGATCGCCCTGTCACCGAACGTCCCCTTCGGGTCATGATGGACCGGGGCGCACGAGGCGTCACCGGGAGCGCGGATCGAGGAGGCGGCATGGGCGGAGCCGACCTGGGCCAGGGGTGGCAGTTCTGGGTGGACCGGGGCGGGACGTTCACCGACATCGTCGCCCGGCGTCCGGACGGACGCCTGTTCACGCACAAACTGCTGTCCGAGGACCCGCGCCGCTACGACGACGCCGCGGTGGCGGGGATCGGCGCCCTGCTCGCCCGTGCGGGGGCGGCCGGGTCCGACGCGCCGGGGCCGGACACACCCGGCCGCCCCGGGATCGACGTGATCCGGATGGGCACCACCGTGGCGACCAACGCCCTGTTGGAGCGCACCGGGGAGCGGACCGTCCTGGTGGTCACGCGCGGGTTCGCCGACGCGCTGCGCATCGGTTACCAGGACCGGCCGCGTATCTTCGACCGCCGCATCGTGCTGCCCGACCGGCTCCACGAACGGGTCGTCGAGGTGGACGAACGGGTCACCGCCCAGGGTGAGGTGCTGCGCGAACCCGACCTGGAGCGGCTGGCCGGGGAGCTGGCGGGCGTCCGCGACGCGGGGGTCGGGGCGGTGGCCGTCGTGTGCCTGCACAGCCACCTGTACCCGGAGCACGAACGGCGGATCGGCGCGCTCGCGCGGCGGCTGGGGTTCGATCAGGTGTCGCTGTCCAGCGAGGTCAGCCCGTTGATGAAACTCGTCCCGCGCGGTGACACCACGGTCGTGGACGCCTACCTGTCACCGGTGCTGCGCCGGTACGTGCGCGGTGTCGCCGGACGGCTCAGCGGCGTGCGGCTGATGTTCATGCAGTCCAACGGAGGGCTGGCCGAGGCCGGGCACTTCCGGGGCAAGGACGCGATCCTGTCCGGCCCGGCGGGCGGCATCGTCGGGATGGCCCGACTGTCGCGGATGGCGGGCTACGACCGGGTGATCGGCTTCGACATGGGCGGCACCTCCACCGACGTCTCCCACCACACGGGCGAGTTGGAGCGGGTCTTCCACAGCCGGGTGGCGGGGGTGCGGCTGCGGGCGCCGATGCTGGACATCCACACGGTCGCCGCGGGCGGCGGCTCGGTGCTGCGGTTCGCGGGCGGGCGCTACCAGGTCGGCCCCGACTCGGCGGGGGCCGACCCCGGTCCGTGCTGCTACCGCCGCGGCGGTCCGCTGACCGTGACCGACGCCAACGCCCTGCTCGGGCGGATCCAGCCGCACCACTTCCCGGCGGTGTTCGGTCCCGACGGCGACCAGCCGATCGACGTCGACGGGGTGCGGCGGGCCTTCGCCGGCCTCGCCGCGAACATCCGGGAGGAGACCGGTGACGACCGGCCCGTCGAGGAGGTCGCCGAGGGGTTCCTCCGCGTCGCCGTGGAGAACATGGCCAACGCGGTCAAGCGGATCTCCGTGCGCAAGGGCCACGACGTCACCGGCTACGCCCTGACCACGTTCGGTGGCGCGGGCGGCCAGCACGCGTGCGCGGTCGCCGACGCGCTGGGGGTCCGCACGGTGCTCGTCCCGCCGATGGCCGGGGTGCTCTCCGCCCTGGGTATCGGGTTGGCCGACACCACGGCGATGCGGCAGCAGTCGGTGGAGGCCCGGTTGGCGCCCGAACTGTCGGAACGGCTGGCCGAGGTCGCCGACGACCTGGCGGAGCGTACCCGCGCCGAACTGCTCGACGAAGGGGTGCCGGGCTCCCGGATCCGGGTGTCGCGCCAGGTACACCTGCGCTACGAGGGCACCGACACCGCCGTTCCGGTCGCCCTGGCCGGGATCGAGGCGATGGCGCGCGAGTTCGCGGAGAACCACCAGAGGATCTACTCCTTCACGATGGACCGGCCGTTGGTGGCCGAGGCCGTGGCGGTGGAGGCGGTGGGCGCCACCGTCCAGCCCGACCCAACGGACCTGGCCGTGTCGGACGTCGGCCCCGGGGCCCCCGAAGGCGACCCGGCCGCGGGGTCCGGCTGCGCGGGCGTCGCCCCCGCCGCGGACACCGGCGCCGCGCCCGACGAGACCGTGCGCGTGTACACCGCCGGGGCCTGGCGCGACGTGCCCCTGTACCGCCGCGACGGACTGCGTCCGGGCGCTCGGGTGACCGGTCCGGCGGTGGTCACCGAGGCCAACGCCACCACCGTGGTCGATCCGGGGTGGCGGGCGGTGACCCGGCGCACCGGCCACCTCGTCCTGGAGCGGGTGGCCGCGCGTGCGGAGGGCACGGTCGGAACGGAGGCCGACCCGGTGCTGCTGGAGGTGTTCAACAACCTCTTCATGTCGATCGCCGAGCAGATGGGCGCCCGCCTGGAGGCCACCGCGCAGTCGGTCAACATCAAGGAGCGGCTCGACTTCTCCTGCGCCCTGTTCGACCCGGACGGGTACCTGGTGGCCAACGCCCCGCACATGCCGGTGCACCTGGGGTCGATGGGGGCCACCATCCGGGAGGTCGTCCGGCGCAACGGGGACGACATGCGGCCGGGCGACGTGTACGCGGTCAACGACCCCTACCACGGGGGCACGCACCTGCCCGACGTGACGGTGGTGACCCCGGTGTTCGGTGCGGAGCGCGACCGTCCCCTGTTCTTCGTGGCCTCGCGCGGGCACCACGCCGAGATCGGCGGTATCACCCCGGGCTCGATGCCCGCGACCAGTCGGCACGTGGACGAGGAGGGCGTGCTCTTCGACAACTGGCTGCTCGTACGCGGCGGCCGCTTCCGGGAGGAGGAGACGCGCCGCCTGCTCACCGAGGCCCCTCACCCCTCCCGCGCCCCCGAGGTGAACCTGGCCGACCTGCGGGCGCAGATCGCGGCCAACGCCCGGGGGGTGGAGGAGGTGGGTCGGATGATCGACCACTTCGGCCGGGACGTCGTCCAGGCCTACATGGGACATGTGCGCTCCAACGCCGAACAGGCGATCCGCACCGTGATCGACTCCCTGAGCGACGGTGCGACCCGCTACGAGATGGACTCGGGCGCGGTGATCGCGGTGCGGATCGAGGTGGACCGGGAGCGGCGGTCGGCGGTCGTCGACTTCACCGGCACCTCGGCGCAGCTGGACACCAACTTCAACGCGCCCTCCTCGGTGGCCACGGCGGCGGTGCTGTACGTGTTCCGTACCCTGGTCGCCGCCGACATCCCGCTCAACGACGGCTGCCTCGTCCCGCTGCGGATCGTGATCCCGCCGGGCACGATGCTCTCCCCGGTCCACCCGGCCGCGGTCGTCGCGGGCAACGTGGAGACCTCCCAGGCGATCACCGGCGCGCTGTACCAGGCGCTGGGCGTCCAGGCCGAGGGGTCGGGGACGATGAACAACGTGACCTTCGGCGACGACCGGCACCAGTACTACGAGACCGTCTCCTCCGGTTCGGGCGCCGGGCACGGGTTCGACGGAACCTCGGTGGTCCAGACGCACATGACCAACTCTCGAATGACCGACCCCGAGGTGCTGGAGTGGCGTTTCCCGGTGTTGGTCGAGGAGTTCGCGATCCGGCGCGGGAGCGGCGGCGCGGGCGCCTGGCGCGGCGGGGACGGGGCGGTGCGGCGGCTCCGGTTCCGGGCGCCGATGACGGTGACCACCCTGTCCGGCCACCGCCGGGTGCCGCCGTACGGGATGGCCGGAGGGTCGCCCGGCGCTCTGGGCGAGAACTCCGTGCGCCGTGCGTCCGGCGAGGTCGAGCCGCTGGGCGGGTGCGACTCGGTGCGGATGGAACCGGATGACGAATTGATCGTCCGGACCCCCGGAGGGGGCGGATACGGCACTCCGGCGGGTGGCTGAGAGCGGCCGCTCCCGGCCGCCGCGCACACCGCGCGGATGGAACGGCGTGGTCTCCTCCGGGGGCGGCGTCGACGGTGTCCCCGCCCCGACGCCGCAGGCGGTCACCCGGCCCGTACGGGGGTGGCACGCCCGCCGTGGCCCGGACGGGGCGGGGATCGCGGGACCCGGTGCGCGGTGGGAAACGCCCCGCCGCGCACCGGGGAACCGGCCGTCAGCCGGTCAGCTCGTAGGTGGTCAGCACCGTCGCGTGGTCGGTGGTCCACTCGTTGTCCGTGTGGTCCGGCACCGGTGCGGGGTCACCGGCGACCACCGTGCGCGAGTCACGTACGCGCAGGCCCTCGCCCGCGTGGTAGACGAAGTCGATCCGGTCCTGGGGCTCGGCCCGACCGGTCGACCCGTTGTGCCGCGGGTACAGCGGCGACCACGTGGTACCCGGTACGGCGACCGGATCGGGGTGGGCCACGCGGAAGGAGTCCACCAGGCCCGCCTCGGTCGGTAGGACCGAGGTCGGCCAGGGCACGTCCGCGTAACCGCAGTTCTTCTCCCGCAGCTCCTCGGTCCAGTCCAGGTGGGAGGGGGCGTTGAAGTCGCCCACGAGCAGCACCGGCACGTCGTCGGCGCGGTCGATCTGACCCGACATGGCCGCCAGGGTGTCGGTGATCTGCCCGGTCCGGCCCGACTGCGCCTCACGGTCGAGGATGGTGTCCACGTCCATCCCGTCGAAGCACGCGTCGTAGGGGCCGTAGGGGGTGTAGCCCAGGTGCGCCGTCCACAGGTTGATCTGGGAGTGCGCTCCGTCGAGTGCGACACGCACCCCGGCCGACGCGTTGACCGTGCCGTACTCCTCGACGATCGGGTAGCGGCTGAGCACGCCCAGGCTGCCGCCGCTCTGCCAGTGGTACCAGCCCAGGGCGTCGGCGAGCCGGGCCGCGGCGGTGCCCTCGGTCTCCTGGAGTCCGACGACGTCGGCGCCGCTCTCCAGCAGGAAGCGGACCTGCTTGTCGTGGTGGCCGGTCACCCGGCTGCCGCCGTGCCAGGTGTTGAAGGTGAGCACGTCCAGTTCGGGTACGAGCACCGAGCCCTGCGGCCTCACCGGAACGGTCGCGGTGAGGCGTGCCGAGGAGCCGCCGGGAACGGTCGCCTCAACGGTGACCTCCGCCGTCGTCGGGCCGGGGCCGTCCGGTGTCCCGGACAGGGCTCCGTCCGCGGAGACGTCGATCCACGCGTCTCCGGCGACCTTGGCGAACCGGGCGTCCGGGCGTGAGGCCAGGCCGCCCAGCTCGGCTTCGTAGGGGTCGCCGACGCGCGCGTTGTGCAGGGTGGCCGCGTCGACGGGGAAGGTGACCGGGGCGTCGACGGGAAGGTGCACGTCGATGGGCTCGGTCAGCCACGTGTAGCCGTCCCGGGCCAGGAAGTAGGCGACGTAGTGGCCCGGCTCCAGGGAGTCGGCGGGGAGCGTGACGGTCCCCGCGGTTCCGGGGGCGTACCGCCACACCAGCGAGGGTGACACGTACTCCTCGTCGGCGGGTCCGCCGCCGGAGGCGTGGTAGAGACCGATCCAGTTCGTGGGGTCGGGGGCCGCGGTGGTGTAGGAGAAGGTGACGGGGGAGCCCTCCACCACCTCCAGGGTTCCCTGTCGCTCCGCCGACGCGGGAGCCGCGCCGAGTGCCAGGATGATCGCCGCGACGACCGCGGGGACCAGGTTCCGGATGCGCATCCGGTGGCTGCCTCTCGTGTGGGGGATGATGACGGCCACCATCACTACCAGGGCCGCCCTCCGCTCCGGCCCGCGGGGGCACGCCCCGAACGCGGGTGGCCGCCGCGTGAACCCCGGCCCACCGCGGCGCGAACCGTCCCCGAGTTCCGAGGATCGGGCGGTCGGCGCCGCGTGCGGGACCGGCCGCCAGCGGGCGATGACCGGCGTGGCGCCGACCGGTTTCCCCGTCCGGGGCGACCCGTCCCGGTTCTTCCCGTCACCGGCACCGAACAGATCGCCGTCGGTCGGTACCCGGGCGCCTGGGCCCGGGGCCCGCACCGGTCCCGGGCCCAGGCGCCCCGCTCCGGGTCGTTGCTCGGAGCGGGGCGCGCCCACGCGCGCTCAGTGCTCGTGATCGTGCCCGTCGTCGTGTTCGTGGCCGTCGTCGGTGTCCTCGGGCTCGGAGGACACGTCCTGCCCGGGCGCCCGCTCGGTGGAGTCCGCCGGATCGTTCGCGCCCGTCCCGGCCCCCTCTCGCTCCCCGTCGGTGTGACCGCCGTCGGAGTGGGCGTCCGTACCGTGGGTGTGCTCCGAGGCGCCGGTCACGGCGACCGCGGTGGAGAACGCCACCGCCAGGGCGGCGACCACGACGGCGCCGATCACCGGCGCCCCGGGCTCGGCGTGACCGCCGCGCCGGAGCACCGCCCAGACGGCGCAGACCGCCACGACGACCTCCAGCGCGACGGCGACCGTGTCGGTGAGGCCGATCGGCTCGGGGATCCAGGCGTGGGGGCCGAAGGGAACCCCGACCGTGCGGCTGACCGCCCAGATCCCGACGGACCCCAGGTTGACGAGCGCTCCGAGGGCCATCAGCGCCCGGCCGCCGGGCCATACGGCGAGGACGGCCCACACCGTCTGGACCACACCGGTGGTCACGAAGAAGACACCGGCCAGCGTCCACTCGTTCCAGTGGTCGGGTGTCATGACGAGGTGGATCAGGGCGGTTCCCACGGAGGCGGTGGCCGCGACGAACCTGGCCAGCCCGCTGCCCCTGGGCACGGCGCGACGACGAGTGTGACTCATGCTTACGTACTCCCGATGACGTTCGGTCGAAGGTGGACATGCCGAGGGCCCGCACGAGCCGCGTGAGGCGGCGTCGCGCGTGACCGGGAGCATCTACACCCTCAGCACCGACAGTTCGGCGAGGATCCTGGGCACGCGTCTTCGGCGCCGGAGCCCGCGCGCGAACGCCCACGGTACGGGGGCACCGTGGGCACGCGGTGGGCGTGCGGGGGTCGGTGGAGCCAGCGGGTGGGCCAGGGCCAGCGGCACGAACAGGACGAAGGGGGCCGCGGCCGCGCTCAGGCAGTCGGCGTGAGCGTGCTCGTGCGCGGCGGCGCAACCGACCTCCGGCTCCGCGCCGTGTTCCTCGACCGTTCCCGACACCTCGTGTGCCGGGTGCCGCGCGTCCTCGTGCACCACGTGGTACCGCGCCGGACCGTGGGACGTGTGGGTCGAGGCCCCCTCGACCCCGTGCACGAGCGTCACCGCGAAAAGCGTGCACAGCAGCGCCGACAACCACAGGGCGGGGGCGGCACGCACGACGGTGAGGCTCACGGGCGGCGGTCTCCTGATAGGGGGATGGGGCGGGGCGGACCTGCGGGGGTCGGCGCGCGCCACGCACGACCCTACCCCTGTCTCCGTCCGCACCGCGAAGCCGGCCGCCGGCCCCCGACGCGTGTGCCGTGGACCGGGGCCGGGTCAGGCGGTCAGGCGTTCGGCCAGCAGCACGGCGCCGATGACGACCATCGCCGCCCCCGACACCCGGGTGACCGCCCGGGCGGCCGCGGGCCGTGCGCCCAGCACGGCCCGCGCGAGCAGGCCCACGCACAGGTAGACCACGGCGCAGCTTGCCGTGTGCACCAGGCCGAGCGTCGCGATCTGGGCACCCATCGGCCAGCCGTCCTCCGGGTCGGTGAACTGCGGCAACAGCGCCATGAACAGCAGCAGCGCCTTGGGGTTGAGCCCGCTGACACCGACCCCCTGGGCGAGTCGGGCGCCCCACGAGGCCCCGGCGCCGTCCTCGGCCGACACACCCGGAGCCGCGGGCCGCACCAGGGTCATGGCGCCGATCCAGACGAGGTAGACCGCCCCGGTCACGGTCAGGGCGGTGAGCACGGCGGGGGTCCGCGCCACGAGTGCCGCCACCCCGGCCGCGACCACGCCCGTCAGCGTCACGTAGCCCAGCAGGAGACCGCCGACCGCCGGAAGGACCGACCGGTCCCGCAGACCGGCGGTGATCGTGTGGGCCCAGTCCGCCCCCGGAACGAGGATGAGCAGGACCGAGACGGCCCAGAAGGCGGTGATGGAGCTGGTGGCCACGGCGTGTTTCTCCCCCTTGTGCGGACTGCGTGAGGGAGATTAGCCGCCTTTTGCCCGAAGGTGCTGCCAAAGTTTCGACTACTACCCGCATTATGCGCAAGAATCTCCCTCATGGATGCTGTGGACCGGAAGATCCTTGCCGAGCTCCAGGAGGACGGCCGTCTGACGGTCACCGACCTGGCCGCGCGCGTGCGCCTGAGCCTGTCCCCCTGCCACCGGCGCCTGCGGGAACTGGAACGCTCCGGGGCCATCCGCGGCTACCGCGCGATTCTGGACGCGGGCGCCGTCGGACTGACCTTCGAGGCGCTCGTGTTCGTCACCATGCGCCAGGAGGACCGCGACACCGTCGCCGCCTTCGAGGGGGCGCTCTCCGACATCCCGGAGGTGGTCCGCGCCGAGCGGCTCTTCGGCGATCCGGACTACCTCGTGCGGGTGGTGAGCCGGGACCTGCCCGCCTTCCAGCGGCTCTACGACGACCGGCTCGCCACCCTGCCCGGCGTCCAGCGGCTGAGTTCCACCCTGGTGATGAAACACGTCGTCGAGGAGCGCCCGCTTCCGCTGTGAGGGTCGGGCGTCGACGGGGCCGGGGACCGCACCGCGCCGGGCCGGTCCGACGGCGGGCACGAGCCCGGCGGGACCCGTACCCACGGCGGGAACGTCGTCGTCACCTCACGGGAACCCTCAAAATCGAACGTTCGTTCTGCGATGGAAGAACGACCGGGGCCCGCGCGCGCAAAAGGAGACGGATCGTTCTCCCAAAGGGAAAACCCCTGCCCCGAGATTCGGACTCAACGTCATCGTCCAATTACGTCTGGTAAAAATAGCAGGCACGTCCCCCGCGGCGCCCCCGTCGTCCCCTCGACGCGTGCGGGTCGAAACCCCGGTGGACGCTTCCACACACAGGCGAGGTGATCGGGTGAGTTTGGACAGCACGCGCGCGGAGGGAGCGCCCCGGATACCCCGGGACGTGGTCAGCGGATCGGGCCTACGCGCCCCGCACCGCGTCTGGCACCGGCTGGGACGCGGTCTCGTGGGCGAGCTCATCCTGCCCGACCAGAACGAGTACGACACCGCGCGCCGCACCGCCGACCCGCGCTTCGACACCGCCACGCCCTGTGCGGTGGTGCGGTGCGCCCACGAGGACGACGTCGTCCACGCCGTGGACTTCGCCCGCCGCTGGGGGATCCGCGCCCACGTCCGGGCGGGCGGCCACTGCCCCCTGGGCTCCTCGACCGGCCCCGGTCTGGTCATCGACCTGTCCCCGCTGAGCGGCACCGTCGTCGACGGCGACACCGCCTGGTGCGCGGGGGGCACGCTCACCGGAGCGTTCACCGAGGCCCTCGACGCACACGGACGCACGGTGCCCACCGGCCGGTGCGCGTCGGTCGGCGTGGCGGGCCACACCCTGGGCGGCGGTACCGGCCCGACCGGACGCGGGCACGGGTTCACCCTCGACAGTCTGACCGGCGCGCGCGTCGTCCTCGGCGACGGACACGTGGTGGACTGCGACGCCGACCACCACCCCGACCTGTTCTGGGCACTGCGCGGCGCGGGCCACGCCGCCTACGGCGTGGTCACCGGACTGACCTTCCGGACCCGGCCCGCCCGGCCGGTCACCGAGTTCCTGCTCGGCTGGCCCGCCGACTGCCGCGCGCGGGTACTGGCCGCCTGGCAGACCTGGGGCCCGCACGCCCCGGACGAGCTGTCGACGACGGCCACCATCACCGCGGGCGCCCCCGACCCCGCCCTGTCCCCAGCCACCGTGAGCGGCTCCTGGCTGGGTGAGCCGACCGGTGTGGAGCACCTGGTGGACGACCTGGTGGCGGCGGTGGGTCAGCCCCCGCGGGTCCGGACCAGAGCCACGGGGGCGAGGAACACCACGCCGGGGTCCGCGATCCGGGCCGACGACGTGGGCGCTCGGAGCCTCGTGCTGCGGCGGCACGAGTTCTTCGACCGCCCGCTCGACGCGACCGCCCTGGACGGGATCACCGCGGCGATGGACCGGGGCCCGCGTGTCGGGGAACACCGTCGCCTGACCCTGGAGGCGATGGGCGGCGCCTACGGCCGGCCGGCGGCGGAATCGGCGGCGTTCCCGCACCGCGAAGCCCTGTTCGGGGCTCTCTCGGAGTTCCGACCCGCCGTCGGGGCGACCGCCGAGTCACGGGCCGCCCAGGAGGCGCTGCACGGGGTACTCCGGCCGCTGGCCTCGGGCGCGGCGCACCCGAACCACCCCGAGGCGGACCGGGCCGACTGGCGCCAGACCTACCACGGCGCCCACCACGCCCGTCTGGAGGAGATCCGCGTCCACTACGACCCGGACGGCGTCTTCGGTTTCCCGCTCGCACAGACCGCGCGGAACTAGGCGGTGTCCGTCGTGGTCCTCCGCTTGGCTTCGGGCCGTGTTGGGGCGCCCGAAAGGCAGGGACTCCCCGTCCTCGGCCGCGCCTGCCGCTCGTTCCTCGCCACGCGGCTCGCCTCGTCGTACAGAACCCTGCCGACGCCCGGACGACACCCCCTCGGGTGACCGTTCCGAGAAACAGACCCCAGACCGGTACGGGGGTCGGTTCCCCGGCTTCGGGCCGTGTCCGCCGGACACGGCCACCGTTCACTCGGCGCGCGCGAGGCGGTCGAGCAGTTCGCGGAGGAACATCCGCTCGCCGGGGGTGAGCGGGGCGGCGGCGGTGTCCAGGACCGCCCCCAGGGCGACGGCGTGCCGGGCGGCCGCACGGTCACCGGAGCCCACCCGGCCGCCGTCCCGCGCCGCGCCCGCGTCGGTGACCCCGTCGACGACCAGGTCCCGCATCCGTCCGGACAGGCCGGGGTCCCTCCGCTCCGGGGCGGTGTCGATGAGGGTCAGCGTCACCCCCACGGCGGCGGAGTGGATCATGGCCGCCGCCCCCTCGACATCCAGGGTCAGTCGCCCCGCCTCCGCGACCCTGGTGACCATGCCGACCAGGATCCGCCACGCCTCGGCCGCCGCCTCACCACCGCCGCGCGGGTGGGTCCGTCCGTACATCAGGGAGTAGAACGCCGGGTTGTCCAGGCCGAACGCCACGTGCAGGTCCCATCCGGAGCGCAGGTCGGCCACCGGGTCCCCGGAGGGCTCCTGAGCCTGTTTGCGGGCGAGGTAGTCCCCGAAACCCGCCGCCGCCACCGCGTCCAGCAGGCCGTCCATGTCACCGAACTGCCGGTAGATCGCCGGCGGCTGCACCCCGGCCGCCTGGCTGACCGCCCGCGTCGTCACCGCCCCGCGTCCGCCCTCGGACAGCAGCTCCGCGGCGGCCGTCACGATCCGAGCCCGAGTGTCCTGTCGTCCCGTCATGTAACGACGATAACGCATATCCGATATCAGCAGAATCACGAGGGTCGGCGGCCCCGGGGCCGGTACGCCGGACAGACCCTCGGGAGCGTAGGCACAACACGCCCACGCACGCGACCGCCCCCGGCGCTAGCCTCGCCCCCACCGACGCCTCACGCCCCGGAGCGGACCACATGACCACCATCCTCATCACCGGATCGACCGACGGTCTCGGCCGCGCGTTGGCCCTGCGCCTGGCCCGGGACCGGGCGCGGCTGCTTCTCCACGGCCGCGACCCCGCCAAACTCGCCGCCCTGGCCACGGAGGTCGGGAAGGAGGGCGCGCCGCCCCCCGAGACGCTGGTCGCCGACTTCTCCGACCTCGCCCAGGTGGCCCGGATGGCCGCCGAGGTGCCCACCCGCACTGACCGCCTCGACGTCCTGGTCAGCAACGCGGGCATCGGGTTCGGCGAACCCGACGGACGGGAGCGCGGGGTCGGCGCCGACGGCTACGAACTGCGCCTGACCGTGAACTACCTGGCCGGTTTCCTGCTCACCCTCGACCTGCTGCCCCTGCTGCGCGCCTCGGCGCCCGCACGCGTGGTCAACGTCTCCTCCCTGGGCCAGGCCCCCGTCGACCTGGACGACCTCATGTTCGAGCGCGGCTACGACGGGGTGGACGCCTACCGGCGGAGCAAGCTCGCGCAGATCATGTCGGCCACCGAGTTCGCCGCCCGCGTCCCCGCCGACGAGGTCACCTTCACCAGCCTCCATCCGGCCACCTACATGCCGACCAAGATCGTCACGCTGCACGGCATCACCCCCGTCGACACCCTGGAGGAGGGCGTGGCCGCGACGTACCGCCTGGTCACCGACCCCGCGTTGACCGGGGTGACCGACCGCTTCTACGACCGGCTGCGCGAGAGCCGGGCCCATGACCAGGCCGCCGACCCGAAGGTCAGGGCACAGCTGTGGCGCCGCAGTCTGCGTCTGGTGGGACGGCAGGACGTCGGGGCCGGCGACCGCGAACCGACCGGCTGAGCCGCGTCGGACCGGGGCCGGGTACGGGCGGCCCCGGGGAGGGGGTAGCGTGTCCCCCGACATCAGACCTAAGCAACTTAGGTACATAGGTCAGCATGTGCGGGGCCGCGCTGTCGGCACCGACCGCACGTGCTCGGACAGACGGGAACACCGATGGCAGACGGCAGGGGGGCGGAACGGGCCCGAGCACGCCGGGAGGCCGCCGAACGGCGCCGCCGGGAGCGGGAGCGCGAGCGCGGGGTGAGGACACGCCGCCGCTGGCTCTGGGGCGGGGGCGCCGCCGTGGGCGCCGTCGCCCTCGCGGCGGGCGTCGGGTGGACGGTCGTGTCGTCGGAGGGGCCGGACGGGCACGGCGGGGACACGGCGGCGTTCACCCACATCCACGGGGTCTCCCTCCCGGCGTGGTCGTCGGGTGAGCCGTTCGTGGCCACCCACGACGGTCTCGTCGAGAGCGGATCCGACGGCGGTTGGCGGACGGTCAGCGAGGAACGCCACGACTTCATGGGGTTCACGGCGCACCCCACGCAGGAGGGGCGGATGTTCTCCAGCGGGCACCCCGCCCCCGGCAGTTCGCTGGTGAACCCGCTCGGCTTCATGGTCAGCGAGGACGGCGGCCGGACCTGGGAGACGCGCTCACTGGAGGGGGAGGTCGACTTCCACGCGATGAGCGTCGGCGCCGGGGGAGAGTCCGTGTACGGCTGGTCCCAGGGGCTGTACCGCAGTGGGGACGAGGGGTTCACCTGGGACCGGGTGGAGGCCCCCGCGCTGGTCCGGGCCCAGGGCGCGACCGCGCTGGCCGCCCATCCCGAGGACCCCGACGAGGTGTGGGCCGGGACCCAGGACGGTCTGCTCCGGAGCACCGACGGCGGGCAGGGGTGGGAACCGGTCCTGGACCGGGGCGCGGTGAGCGCGGTGCACCTCGACCCCGCCGACCCCGACCACGTCCTGGCCTACGGTGTCGCCACCGGGCTCGTGGAGAGCACCGACGCCGGACGGACCTGGTCGGAGCTGGGCTGGACGCTGGAGGAGGACGCGGTCGGCCACCTCGCGATCCACCCCGAGGACCCCGATGTGGTGTACGCGGGCACCTTCGGCGCGGGCCTGCACCGGAGCGAGGACGGCGGCCGGACGTGGGAGGCCGTGGTGGACCGGGGGCGGGTCGCGTCCGGCTGATCCCGGGGCGGGGCGCTCGGCGGGTACGCGCCCGGTACGCTGCGGATGCCCCGGCCGGGGGACGGCGAACAGGGAGGAGAGGGAGTCGTGCAGCGGTTCGGAGACCTGGAGGCCGCGATCATGGACGCGGTGTGGGGCGTCGGGGAGCCCCTGACCGTGCGCGCGGTCCTGGAGCGGCTCGACCGCGACCCCGCGCCGGCGTTCACCACCGTGCAGACGGTGATGAACATCCTGCACGGGAAGGGCTGGCTGGACCGTCGGATGGACGGGCGCGCCTACCGGTACTGGGCCACGGCCGGCCGCGAGGACTACGTCGCCCGGCTGATGCGCGACGCGCTGGACGAGAGCCCCGACCGGTCGGCGGCGCTCGCCAGGTTCGTCGACGGCATGGACGCCCAGGAGATCTCCGAGCTGTCCGAACGCCTGGCGACCGCCAGGGCACGGCACTCCGGCCGGGACGGTTCCGCCGAGGGGAGGCCCTCGTGAGCGCCGCACCGCTCCTGGCCGCCCACACGGTCGCGGGGCTCCTCCTCGTCGCACCGCTCCTGCGCCGCGCCGCCTGGGTCGACCGGGCGCCCCGGCTGGGACTGCTGGCCTGGCAGGTCCTGACCTTCTCCGTCCTGGTCTCGGCGGTCCTGGCCGGGATCACCCTCGCCGTACCCGTCACCCCCGTCTCCGGTGACCTGGCCCAGGTGCTGCACTCCTGCGCGGCGATGCTCCGCCGGGCCTACGCCACGCCGGGCGGTGCGTTCACGGCCACCGCCGGGCTCGCGGTGTCGGCGGTGGTCGTGCTGCGGACCGGCTACGGGCTCGGCGCCGAGTGGGCGCGGACGGTCCTCGACCGCCGCCGCCACCTCGCGGCCCTGGCCGTGGTCGGCACCGGGAACGCGCGTCTGGGCGCGACCGTGGTCGACCACGACGCGTGCGCCGCCTACTGCCTGCCCGGACGCGGCGGCCACGTGGTGCTCACCAGCGCCGCGCTGGCCGCCCTGGACGGTCCGGAGCTGACCGCGGTCCTGGCGCACGAGCGCGAACACCTGCGCCGACGCCACCATCTGATGGTCGCGTCGGCGCGCGGGGTGCAGCGGGCGTTCCCGTTCGCCTCGGCCTTCGCCCACGCTCGTGCGGAGGTCGCCAGACTCACCGAGCTGGCCGCCGACGACGCCGCCGCCTCGGCCACCGACCGGCTCACCGTCGCCGGGGCGCTGCTGGCCCTGGCCCGGGGCGACCGCGGCGACACGGCCGGACAGGCGCCCCCGGCCGACGGGATACCCGGTGTCGCCCTGGCCGCCAGCGGCTCGGGGAGCGGACGCCGGGTGCGGCGCCTGCTGGACGCACAGCCCCCGCTGGGGCGGGGCGGACTGCTCGTGGCCGCCGTCGCGGTGGGCGCGGCGCTCGCGGTGCCGTTCGCCGTCGTGGCGCCCTCCGGTCTCCTGACGGCGACGGTGGACTGCTGCCTGGTCCACGGTTGACCGCCGGTCACGATTACCCCACCTGCGAGACGACACCTGACGGGAGCCACACGATGCCCCAGTGGGCGACACCGATCGCGGCACGGATCGAGGACCACGACCAGCACCGGTGGATGTTCTGGCTGGCGGTGGCCGGACTCACCCTCGGCGCGGGCATGGCGGTCTTCGGACTGCCCCCGGTCAGCATCCACGGGCCGCTCCACTTCCTGGGGGTCATGGACCCGATGTGCGGGGGCACCCGGTCGGTGTGGCTGGCGATGAAGGGCGACCCGGCTCTGTCGTGGACGTACAACCCGGTCGGGATCCCCCTGGTGGCGGGGGCCGTCCTCACCGTCCTGCGGATCCTGTTCGGGTTCGCGACGGGCCGGTGGATCAACGTGTACGTCACCCACACGAGGACGCTGTGGGTCGTGGGCGGCGCCCTCTTCGTGCTGCTGGGGATCCGCCAGCAGCTCAACGTCGACCTCCTGCGCACCCCGGACGACGATTTCTCGTTCCTCGGCGTGTTCCTGAACGCGCTGCCGGTCCTGGTCGCGGGCGCCTGGATCACCGTCCAGCGCCGCCGGATCATCGCCCGGAGCCGCGCCGCCCGGGCACGGCCGAAGGCGTGACCCGGCGGGCTCCCCGGGTGACTGGGAGGATGCGGGTATGGACATTCTGAGCAGTCGCATCCTGCTGCGCCCCACCGATCTGATCCGGAGCCGCGACTTCTACCGTGACGTGCTGGGTCTGGCGGTGCATCGCGAGTTCGGCGACCCCGAGCGGCCTGGAACGGTCTTCTTCGTCGGCAACGGGCTGCTGGAGGTCTCCGGGAGTTCCGAGCCCTTCGCGGCGCCGCCGCTGTCCCTCTGGTTGCAGGTGCGTGACGTCCGTGCCGAGTACGCGCGCCTGAGGGAGGCCGGTGTGCGGGGGCTGCGCGAGGCGAGGCTGGAGCCCTGGGGGCTGTGGGAGGCGTGGATCGCCGACCCCGACGGTGTGCGGATCGTCCTGGTCCAGGTCCCGGACGACCATCCTCTGCGCCGCGACCGACGTACGTTCTGAGACGGCCGCCCCGCCGCTGGGGCGGCCTCCGGGGCGGCACGGGTGACGCCGGACGGCGCCACCGGTGGCCCCGTCGCTATGCCTCCAGGGCGTCGACCGCCGCACCGCCCGCGGCCCGCACGGTGTGCGCGAGCAGGAGAGCGGTGGTGACCGGTCCGACGCCGCCGGGCACCGGGGTGAGCGCCCCCGCGACGCCGTCCGCCGCGTCCGCGTCGACGTCGCCGACCAGGCCGACGTCCGTGGCGTTGGTGCCCACGTCGATGACCACCGCACCCGGCCTGAGGTGGTTCGCGCCGATCAGTCCGGGCACGCCCGCCGCGACGATCACGATGTCGGCGGCGGAGGTGTGGTCCTCGAGGCTGGCCGTCCGGGAGTGGCAGACCGTCACCGTCGCGTGCCGTTCCAGTAGCAGCAGCGCCGTCGGTGTGCCCACGACGACCGACCGGCCGACCACGGCGACGTCCCTGCCCGCGAGCTCGGTCCCGTGGTGGTCGAGCAGCCGCACCACGGCCTTGGCCGGGTCGATCTCCGCGGCGAGCTCGGCCGACGACATGCCGTCGGGCAGCGGGGTCTGCAGGATGACTCCGTGCGCCTCCGGGTCCCGGCTCAGGGCGCGAAGCGTGTCCCGGACCATCGCCCGCGAGGCCGACGGGCCGAGGTCGGCGATGTCGCAGTCGATCCCGACGGCCGCGGTCGCCTTGGCGATCGAGCGCACGTACCACATGGTCGACCCGTCGTCCGTGGCAGCGACGACGACCAGCCTCGGCTGGGTGCCCGCCGCCCCCAGGTCGGCGGCCTCCTCCCGGACGCGCCGCCGGATCTCCGCGGCCAGTGGCCTGCCCGACAGCGCTGCGGTGACGTGGTGCTCCGACGTCGTCGCGGTGGTCATCCGGCGAGCTCCTTCCTGACCGCGGCGGGGGCCTTCTCCGCCCGCTCGACGACGGGGTCGACGGACCGGGTCGCCGCCGAGGACTCCACCCGCGCCCCGTCGTCCCCGATGCCGCCCAGGTGGACCTCGATGTTCACCCGGGCCGTGGTGGCGGCGGCGCAGGCCGCCCTCAGGGCCGCGGCGACGGCGGTGGCGCGCGCCGCTTTCTCGTCGTCGGTCGAGCGGGGCAGGGCGTAGGCGTCGGCGACGGCCGAGAACGCCTCCGCGTCCGCCTCCGCGACACGCAGTGCCTCGGTCCGCAGCCGGTCGGCGGCCCGCACGATGTCCGAGATCTCCTCGGCGTGCTCGGCGAAGCGCGCCCCGTCGCTGTACCGGGCCACCATGCCGAGCAGCGCGGCGGCCTGGGCCGCGTGCACGGCGGCGGTGGCGCCGCCTCCGGGGGCGGGTGTCCGGGCGGCGAGTTCGGCCAGGAAGTCGCCGATGGTCTGGCTGTGCATCACGATGTCCGTCCTTGGGGGGTCGGGGGCGGGACAGCCCTGGCAAGTCAGCGGAAGACGACGGTGCCGCGGCCGTTGAGCAGGACACGGTGCTGGCAGTGCCAGCGCACCGCCCGGGACAGCGCGAGCGCCTCGGCGTCGCGGCCCACCGTCGCCAGCGCGCGCGGGTCGTGGGAGTGGTCCACCCGCAGCACCTCCTGCTCGATGATCGGGCCCTCGTCGAGGTCGGCCGTCACGTAGTGCGCGGTCGCTCCGACGTACTTCACGCCGCGCTCGTAGGCCCGCTGGTACGGCTTCGCGCCCTTGAAACCCGGAAGGAACGAGTGGTGGATGTTGATCACGCGCCCTTCGAGCTTGGCGCACAGGTCGTCGGAGAGCACCTGCATGTACCGGGCGAGCACCACGAGGTCGACGCGGTACTCCTCGACGAGCTCCAGCAGACGCGCCTCGGCGGCGGCCTTGGTCTCGGCGGTCACCGGCACGTGGACGAAGTCCAGGCCGGCCGCCTCGGCCATCGGCCGCAGGTCCTCGTGGTTGGACACCACCCCCACGAGTTCCCCGCCGAGGTTGCCCGCACGCCAGCGGAACAGCAGGTCGTTGAGGCAGTGGGCGGTCTTCGACACCATCACCAGGACACGGGGCGGCCGCTCGTCCCACATCTGGAACTCCATGGCGAACTCCCGCGCCACGGGAACGAACGCGCTGCGCAGGTCGTCGAGGTCCGCATCCGGCTCCGAGCACGAGAACGACGTCCTGAGGAACAGTTGTCCGCGGATGTCGTCGTCGAACTGCTGGTGCTCGACGATGTCGCAGTCCCGGTCGACCAGGAACTCGGTCACCGCGTGGACGATGCCGGCCCGTTCCGGGCACCGGAGGGTGAGGATGAAGTTGCGCGCCACGATGTCCTCCTCGGAGTGCAGGGATGGGGGTTCTCCACGCTCAGGCGGCGCCGGTCAGCACTCGACGACGTTGAGCGCGAGCCCGCCACGAGCCGTCTCCTTGTACTTGTCCTTCATGTCGGCACCGGTCTCGCGCATGGTCTTGATGGCCTTGTCCAGGCTCACGTGGTGTGCGCCGTCGCCGCGTACCGACATCCGCGCCGCGGTGATGGCCTTGACGGCGGCGATCGCGTTGCGCTCGATGCAGGGGATCTGCACCAGGCCGCCCACCGGGTCGCAGGTGAGGCCGAGGTTGTGCTCGATCCCGATCTCCGCGGCGTTCTCCACCTGGGCGGGGGTCGCGTCGAGGACCTCGGCGAGACCGGCGGCGGCCATGGAGCAGGCGGAGCCGACCTCACCCTGGCAGCCGACCTCCGCTCCGGAGATCGAGGCGTTCCGCTTGAACAGCATGCCGACCGCGCCCGCTGTGAGCAGGAACCGCACGATCCCGTCCTCGTCGGCTCCGGGAACGAAGCGGTCGTAGTAGCACAGGACCGCCGGGATGATCCCGGCCGCGCCGTTGGTCGGCGCGGTCACGATCCGACCGCCCGCCGCGTTCTCCTCGTTGACCGCCAGGGCGAACATCGTGACCCATTCCATGGCCCGCAGCGGATCACCGGGGTCACCCGCGGCCTCCAGTTCCTCCCGCAGCGCCGCGGCGCGCCGTCGGACCCTGAGCCCGCCGGGCAGCACGCCCCGGGTCGTGGAGCCGCGTTCGACGCACTCCCGCATCACCGCCCAGATCTCCAGCAGCCCGTCCCTGGTGTCCTGCTCCGGGCGGCGGGCCCGCTCGTTGGCCAGCATCAGCGAACTGAGGGACAGGCCGGTGCGGGCGGTGTGGGCCAGCAGTTCCTCGGCGGTGGAGAACGGGTACTCCACGGGGGTCGGGTCCTCGACGAGGACCTTCGCCCCGGCGGTGTCCCCGTCCACGACGAAGCCTCCGCCGACCGAGTAGTACGTCCGGTTCGCGACCGGGGTCCCGGCGCGGTCGAACGCCTGGAACACCATGCCGTTGCTGTGGAAGTCGAGCCGCCTGTTCCGGTGCAGCACGATGTCGTCGTCGACCGAGAACCCGATCACACGGCCGCCCGCCAGCTCCAGCTTCCCGGTCGCCGCCACGTCGTCCACCACCGGCTGGACCGCGACCGGGTCGACGGTGTCGGGCGCGTGCCCCGCGAGCCCGAGCACCACCGCCCTGACGCTGCCGTGTCCGTGGCCGGTGGCTCCGAGCGATCCGAACAGTTCGACGCGTACCGACGCCACCCGCGGCAGGAGCCGCTCCTCCCGCAGCCCCTCCGCGAACGTCCTCGCCGCGCGCATCGGACCGACGGTGTGCGAGCTCGACGGCCCGATGCCGACCTTGAACAGGTCGAACACGCTCAGGCTCATGACAGGGCCGCCCGGTACTCGACGCAGGCGTCGCTCAGCCACGCGGCCAGGTACTCGGCGAACGACGACCGCACCAGCACGGTGAACATGTCGGCCTCGGCGTCGACGACCTGGATGATGACCCCGGCCCTGGCCAGCAGTGTCTGCACGCAGGTGCCGGTCGGGGCCGCCGAGGGGTGCAGGTCGACGGCGCAGCCGTGGGCGAGGACGTCCCGCACGTGCGGCCCCGACAGCGCCACCGTCGTGCGCTGGGCCGAGGTGTCCACGACCGCCCCCCGCGCAGGCCCGAGGGCGGCCCGCAGCGCGTCCTCGACCGGAACCCGCAGGTCCAGCTCCGACCGGGCCACCACGAGGAACTCGTCCGGCCCCAGCCACAGCACCTCCACGTCGCCGAAGGGGCCGCCTCCCCGGGTGAACGTGCACGGGGCGGCAGGGAACGCGACGCCCAGCGCCTCCCCCATCGCGACGACGGCCTCCGGGTCCGAGACCCGGACCGTGAGCTGGGTCAGGAACGGCCGCTCCACCGCCGTCAGCGCGGGCGCGAGGTCGGCGAGGCGGTCCGCCCAGGCGGTCAGCGGACTGGTCCGGGAGCTGGTGTCAGCCGTCACGGCGGGCTCCTTCCTTGTCGTAGAGCACGGACTCGGTCACGGTGACCGGAACGAGGTCGTCCCCGACGGGGACGTAGAGCGTCTCCCCCAGGCGTTCGCGGCCGGAGCGCACGACCGCGAGCGCGAACGTCCGCTCCAGTGCGGCGCTGCGGTAGCTGGAGGTGACGTGGCCGAGCATCGGGACCGGGGGGTCGGGCAGGCGATCGGTACCGACGACCTGCGCGCCCTCCGGCAGCCGGACCTGCGGGTCGACCGGCAGCAGTCCGACGAGCTGCTTGCGGTCCGGCCGGGTGTTCTCCGCCCTGGCGAAGGACCGCTTGCCGATGAAGTCGGCCTTCTTCTTCGACACGGCCCACGACATTCCCAGGTCCTGGGGGGTGACCGTGGCGTCGGTCTCCTGACCGACGATCGGGTAGCCCTTCTCGGCGCGCAGCACGTGCATGGTCTCGGTGCCGTACGGCGTGATCCCGTACCGCTCGCCCGCCGCCATGAGCGCCTCCCAGACGGCGAGGCCGTGCCAGGCGGTCACGTTGATCTCGTAGGCCAGCTCGCCGGAGAAGCTGATCCGGCACACCCGCGCGGGGACGCCCGCTCCGACGTCGAGCACGGTGTCCCGCCACTCCATGAACCCGAAGGCCCCGTTGCTCACGTCCAGGTCGGGGGCGATCCCGGCGAGCACGTCCCGCGCCCGCGGCCCCACCAACGGGAACGTGGCCCAGTGCTCGGTGACCGAGGTGGCGTACACGTCCAGGTGCGGCCACTCGGTCTGGAGCCACTCCTCCATCCAGTCCAGGACCGTCGCGGCGTTGCCGGTCGTCGTGGTCACCAGGAACCGGTCCTCCGCCAGCCGGATGACGGTTCCGTCGTCGATGACCATGCCGTCGACGCCGCACATCACCCCGTAGCGGATCCTGCCGACCTTCAGGCTGCTCATCTTGTTCGTGTAGAGCATGTCGAGGAACGACCCGACGTCCCGGCCCTGGAGGTCGATCTTGCCCAGGGTCGAGGCGTCCATGAGGGCGACGCCCTCGCGCGCCGCGCGGCACTCCCGCAGGACGGCGGTGTCCATGTCCTCGCCCGGCAGGGGGAAGTACCAGGGCCGCTTCCACTGGCCCACGTCCTCGAACAGCGCGCCGCGCGCGACGTGCCAGGGGTGCTGTGCGGTCACGCGCACCGGATCGTGCAGCTCCCCCCGGTCCCGTCCGGCCAGCGCGGCGAAGGACACCGGGGTGTACGGCGGCCGGAACGTGGTGGGCCGCTGCTCGGAGAGCTCGACGCCCAGCTCCTCGGCGACCAGCCCCGCGGTGATCATCCCGGACGTCTTGCCCTGGTCGTGGGCGGTGCCGATGGTCGTGTACCGCTTGACGTGCTCCAGTGAGCGCAGCCCCGCGTCGGTGGCGCGCAGCACGTCGGAGACCGTGGCGTCGCGCTGGAAGTCGACGAAGCGGGTGTCCGGGGCGCCCTTGCGGGGCTCGCCCGGGACGCGCCACATGACCGTGCCGGGCTGCTCGTCGGTCCGCTCGCCCGACACCGGGAGCTCGTCCTCGTCCACCGGGGCGAACCCCGCCGCGAGCGCGGCCGCGAGCCCGGCGGCGCGACCCTGTCGAAGACACGAGGTGAGGTCCAGCGCACCCGTCGCCGACCCCGCGACCCGCACCGTCGGCAGCTCCTCGCCGGGAACGAAGGCGCCGAGCCCGGAGTCGTAGCGGAGCATGCCGCGCGCCTGGCTGAACAGGTGCACGACGGGGTTCCAGCCGCCGGAGACCAGCAGGGTGTCGCAGTCGACGGTCTCGGGGGTCCCGTCGGCGCCGGGCAGCGGGGCGATGCGGACGCCGGTGACCCGGGCGTCGCCCTCGGTGCCGGTGACGACGTGACCGGCGCGCACCTCGATCCCGCGGGCGGAGCAGCGTGCGGCGAGGACGCTGGGCGCGGCGGGTCTGGCGTCGACGACCGTCGCGACGTCCAGACCGGCCCTGGCGAGGTCGATCGCCGCGCGGTAGGCGCTGTCGTTGGTGGTGAAGACGACCGCCCGCGTGCCGGGCAGGACGCCGTAGCGGTGCAGGAAGGTGCGCGCCGAACCGGCGAGCATGATCCCGGGACGGTCGTTGTCGGCGAAGACGACGGGGCGCTCGTGGGCGCCGGTGGCGAGCACGGTCTGTCTGGCCCTGATCCGCCAGACGCGCTGACGGGCCGCGTCGGCGGGCGCGTCGAAGCCGAGGTGGTCGGTGCGGCGCTGGAGGGCGAGGACGAACCCGTCCTGGTAGACGCCGAACGCCGTGGTGCGGTCGAGGACCAGCACGCCGGGGGTGCCGCGCAGTTCCGCCACGATGTCGGCGACCCACTCCTGCGACAGCCGCTCGCCGAGGTACTCCCTGGTGCCGAGCAGCGCGCCCCCGGCCCGGTCCTGCTCGTCGACCACGACGACCCGGCCGCCGCCGCGGGCGGCGGTGAGCGCGGCCACCAGGCCCGCGGGCCCCGCGCCGACGACGAGGACGTCGCAGTGCACGTGCTTGGCGTCGTAGCGGGCGGGGTCGGGCTCGTCCGCCAGCCTGCCCTGTCCGGGCAGGCCGTACGCCACCAGGCCGTCGTGGAGTTCGACGGTGGTCGCGGTCAGCATCGGCTCGGGGAACGGCCGCTCGATCTGCACCAGCGACGTCGGGTCCTCCGAGCCCGCCGCCACGATGCCGCGCGGCCGGCCGTACCTGACGCTGGTGCCGATCGCGTGCACGCCGTTGGCCAGCAGCGCGGACGCCAGGGTGTCCCCGGGGTGCCCGGTCATCGACCGGCCGTTGAAGGTGAACCGCAGTGCGGTGTCCCTGTCGATGAGGCCGCCGGTGGGCAGGCGGAAGGTCGCGCTCACGAGACCACCTCGTCCCTCTCGCTGAGATCGGGCATCGGCTCACCGATGCGGTAGACGGCCAGCAGGTCGTAGGTTCTGGTGTCGCGGACGGCGTTGAACCACCGGCGGCAACCCGCGCTGTGGCTCCAGCGTTCGGCGAACGGGCCGCTCGGGTTGTCGCGGAAGAACACGTACCGCGCCCACTCCTCGTCGGTCAGGGCGGCTGGGTCCTCGGGGTAGGCGACGTGTGCCTGGCCGCCGTAGTGGAACTCGGTTTCCTCACGCGGCCCGCACCACGGGCAGGGGATGAGTTGCATGCCTGGCTCCTTGTCCCTCAGTGCGCGACGGCGGCGGCGCCGTGTTCGTCGACGAGGGCTCCGGTGGTGAACCGTTCGAGGGTGAACGGCTCGTTGAGGGCGTGCGGTTTGTCGTGGGCGATGGTGAAGGCGAAGCAGTCGCCGACGCCGGGGGTGGCCTTGAACCCGCCGGTGCCCCAACCGCAGTTGAGGTAGAGGCCCTCGACGGGGGTGAGGCCGACGATCGGGGAGGCGTCCGGGCTCACGTCGACGATGCCCGCCCAGGTCCGCAGCAGGTGCGCCCGGGCGAAGATCGGGAACAGTTCCAGCGCGGCGGACATCTGCCGTTCGATGATGTGGAACGACCCCCGCTGGCCGTAGCCGTTGTAGCTGTCGATCCCGGCGCCCATCACCAGTTCGCCCTTGTGCGCCTGGGACACGTAGACGTGCACCGCGTTGGACATCACCACGGTGGGGTGCACGGGTTCGAGCAGTTCCGAGACCAGCGCCTGCAACGGGTGCGACGCGAGCGGGAGCCGGATGCCGGCCATCGCCGCGAGGATGGAGCTGTGGCCCGCCGCGCACAGTCCGACGCGGCCCGCGGCGATGCGGCCGCGGGTGGTCTCCACCGCGGTGACCCGGCCGCCGACCGTCTCGATCCCGGTGACCTCGCAGTTCTGGATGAGGTCGACGCCCATCTCGTGGGCGGCGCGTGCGTAGCCCCAGGCCACGTAGTCGTGCTTGGCGATCCCGGCGCGCGGCTGGTAGGTCGCCCCCAGCACGGGGTAGCGCACGTCCTCCGAGATGTTGACGATCGGGCAGACCTCCTTGACGCCCCGCGGGTCGAGCCACTCGGCGTCGATGCCGTTGAGCCGGTTGGCGTTGACCCGCCGCACGCTGTCGCGCACGTCCTGGAGGCTGTGCGCGAGGTTGAGCACCCCGCGCTGGTCGAACAGGATCGGGTAGCCGAGGTCCTCCTCCAGGCCCTCCCAGAGCTTCAGGGAGTGCTCGTAGATGCCCGAGCTCTCGTCCCACAGGTAGTTGGAGCGGATGATCGTGGTGTTGCGGGCCATGTTGCCGCCCGCCAGCCACCCCTTCTCCAGCACCGCCACGTTCGTGATGCCGTGCACCTTGGCGAGGTAGTAGGCGGTGGCGAGGCCGTGACCGCCGCCGCCGACGATCACGACGTCGTAGAAGGCCCTGGGGCCCAGGTCGTCCCAGAGGAAGTCGGGGTGGTCGGGCAGGTGCGCGCCGGGCGGCTGGACGGGGGGCACGGGGTCGGTCATCGCGATGCCTCCAGCGGAAGGGGGACGCCATCTGATCAACTACTGATATATCAGTCTTCGTAGTACTGTAGGTCACATGGGAACTCAGGTCAAGAACCAATCGTCGGGAGCCTCACTCGCGGAACAGGCCTACGTCACGATCCGCGACCGGCTGGTGATGCTGGAGATCAAGCCGGGCGATCCGATCAACGAGGACCGGCTCAGCGCCGACCTCGGGATGGGTCGCACGCCGATCCGCGAGGCGTTGAAACGCCTGGAGAGGGACCGCATGGTCGTCGCCTACCCGCGCCGCGGCACCTTCGCCACCGACGTGCAGATCTCCGACCTGGCGCACATCTCGGAGGTGCGGCGCACCCTGGAGCCGCTCGCCGCCTCGGCCGCGGCCGAGCGCGCCACGCCCGCCGACCGCGCCGAGCTCACCGAGCTGCGGTCCCGTCTGGAGAGCGAGCGGGGCAACGACAACGCCGAACTGCTCCGCACCGACGTCGCCGTGCACCGGGCGATCTACCGGTGCGCCTACAACCCCTTCCTCGAGGACACGCTGATCGCCTACGACAGTCTGGCCACCAGGATCTGGTGCGTCTTCATCCCCCGGCTGTCCGGGGTGACCGGCCACGTGGACGAGCACGTCCCGCTGTTGACCGCCATCATCGAGGGCGAGGCCGACCAAGCCGCCGACCTCGCCCTGAGACACGTCACCGGGTTCGAGGAGGCCATCCGCGCCCTGATCTGACGCTGTCCTCGCCTTGGCCCTCCGCTGCGCTGCGGCCCGCGTTCGGGCGCCCCCGGAGTACCCCTTCCGAGACGCGGAATCTAGTCGGCACCGGCAGGGGCCTCCAACCGCACCACGACCGCCTTCGACACGGGCGTGTTGGACCTGTCCGCCACCGCGCCGAGCGGCACCAGCGAGTTCGCCTCCGGATAGTAGGCGGCGGCGCACCCGACGGCCGTCGGATAGGACACGATCCGGAACCGGCGGGCGCGGCGCTCCTCGACGCCGCCGCGCGGATCGGGCCACTCCGAGACCAGGTCGACCAGGTCCCCGTCGGCGAAGCCGAGCGCGGCGATGTCGGCGTCGTTGACCAGCACCACGCGGCGCGCGTCCTCGATGCCCCGGTAGCGGTCGGACAGCCCGTAGACCGTGGTGTTGTACTGGTCGTGGCTGCGCAGCGTCTGCAGGAGCAGCCTGCCCTCGGGGACCTCGATCGGTTCGGGGACGTTGACCGTGAAGTTCGCCCGTCCGGTCCGCGTCGGGAAGGTGCGTGAGTCACGGGGCGGATGCGGCATCACGAACCCGTCCGGCTCCCGCACCCGCCGGTTGTAGTCCTCGCAGCCCGGCACCACCCGCGCGATGTGGTCGCGGACGACGTCGTAGTCGCGCTCGAACTCCTCCCACCGCACCGGATGGTCCGCGCCGAGCAGTCTGCGGGCGAGACGGCTGACGATCGCCACCTCGGACAGCAGGTGCTCGCTCGCGGGGCGGAGCCTGCCCCGGGAGGCGTGCACCACCGACATCGAGTCCTCGACGGTGACGAACTGCTCCCCCGACTCCTGGACGTCCCGCTCGGTGCGGCCGAGGGTGGGCAGGATCAGCGCGGTCTCCCCCGGCACGACGTGCGAGCGGTTGAGCTTCGTCGAGACGTGCACCGTCAGCGCGCAGCCGCGCAGCGCCCGCGCGGTGGCCTCGGTGTCCGGGGTGGCGGCGGCGAAGTTCCCGCCCATCGCGAACAGCGCCCTGACCCGCCCGTCGTGCATCCCGTGCAGCACCTCGACGGTGTCCATGCCGTGTTCCCGCGGTACCGTGACCCCGAACTCGCGTTCCAGAGCGTCCAGAAACGAGTCGGGCATCTTCTCGTAGATGCCCATGGTGCGGTCGCCCTGCACGTTGGAGTGCCCGCGCACCGGGCACAGCCCGGCCCCGGGTTTGCCGACCATGCCGCGCATCAGCATCAGGTTGACGACCTCCCGGATGGTCGCCACCCCCTGCTTGTGCTGGGTCAGGCCCATCGCCCAGCACACCACGGTGCGCTCCGAGTCCATCAGCATGCGCGCGATCCGCTCGATCTGCCGCCGGTCGAGTCCGGTCGCGCGTTCGGTCGCCGTCCAGTCGATCCGCCGGGCCTGGGCGAGGAACTCCGCGAAGCCGTGCGTGTGCGCCTCGATGAACGCGCGGTCCAGTACCGTGCCCGGCGCCGCGTCCTCGGCCTGCGCCAGCAACCCTGTCAGGGCCCGGAGCAGCGCGAGGTCGCCGCCGATGCGGATCTGCGCGAACTCGTCCGCCAGCGCGGTGCCCCGGCTCACGATCCCGCTCGGCTTCTGCGGATTCTTGAACCGGTACAGCCCGGCCTCCGGCAGCGGGTTGACCGCCACGATCCGGCCGCCGCGGTGCTTCACCCTCTCCAGTGACGCCAGCATGCGCGGATGGTTGGTGCCCGGGTTCTGGCCGAGCACCAGGACCAGGTCCGCGTGCTCCACGTCGGACAGCGACACCGACCCGGTACCGACCCCGATCGTCTCCTTCAGCGCCACCCCCGACGACTCGTGGCACATGTTCGAGCAGTCGGGCAGGTTGTTGGTGCCCAGGCACCGCACCATCAGCTGGTAGGCGAACGCCGCCTCGTTGCTGGTCCGGCCCGAGGTGTAGAACGCCGCCTCGTCCGGGGAACCGAGCGAGGCCAGGTTCTCGGCGATGACGTCGAACGCCGCGTCCCAGCCGATCGGCCGGTAGTGATCGTCGCCGCGGCGCAGGATCATCGGCTGCGTCAGCCTCCCCTGCCGGCCGAGCCAGTAGTCGGTGCGCTCGGCCAGTTCGGCGACCGGGTGCCGGGCGAAGAAGTCGGGGCCGACCCGGCGGGTCGTGGCCTCCTCCGCGACGGCCTTCGCCCCGTTCTCACAGAACTCGGCGGGTTTGCGCCGTTCTCCCTCGGCCGCGCGCGGGTCCGGCCACGCGCAGCCGGGACAGTCGAACCCGGCCCGCTGGTTGATCAGCGGCAGCGTCCGCACGGTCCGGCCGACGCCCATCTGCTCCCGGCTGCGCTGGAGCGAGACGAGAACCCCGGTGAGCCCGGCCGCGGCGTGGCCGGGCTCACCCACGCGCAGCGCATCCTCGTCAATGTCCTCGTCGGATACGCGCTTCGCCATGTGTCAGACCTTGTCCTTGGCGGTGTCGGCGGCCGCGGTGTCCGAGGAGCCCGTACCGTTCGGCGAGGGTTCCGTACCGTTCGCTCCGCCGTTCGGGTCGGTCCAGCCCTCTTCGATGAGGTTCTGGGAGAGCTGCGCGGTGAACTCCCCCTCTTCGAGCAGGTTCTGGGAGACCTGCTCGGTGAACTCCCCCTCTTCGAGGAGGTTCTGGGAGACCTGCTCGGTGAGTTCCTCGCGCTCCATCCTGCGTTGGGCCCGGATCTGGCGGCGGCGTTCCTCCCCGAGCTGCTTCCAGGTCGCCACGCACATCAGCAGCATGACGACGCTGAACGGCAGGGCGATGAGGATGGCGCCGACCTGAAGGGCGCCCAAGCCACCCGCGAGCAGCAGCGTGACGGCGACCAGTCCCTCGGCGGTCGCCCAGAACACCCGGCTCCAGACCGGCGTCTCGGCGCTGCCCCCGGAGGCCAGCATGTCGACCACGAGCGAACCGGAGTCCGACGAGGTCACGAAGAACAGCACGATCAGGACGACCGCGCCCGCGACCAGGACGGTGCCCCCCGGCAGACCACCGAGCAGGCCGAAGAGGGCGCCCTCGGTGTTGACGCCTCCGTCCGCCGAGACGCCTCCCCCGGAACCGAACAGCTCGCGGTACAGTGCGCTGCCGCCGAACACGGTGAGCCACAGGAAGGTGACCGCGGTCGGCACCAGCAGGACACCGGTGACGAACTCCCGCACCGTCCGGCCACGCGAGATACGCGCGATGAACACGCCGACGAACGGCGCCCAGGACATCCACCAGCCCCAGTAGAAGGTCGTCCACCCGCCCTGCCACTGGGCGCCGTCCTGACCCTCCAGCGCGGTGGTGTCGAAGCTCAGCTGAAGCAGGTTCTGGAAGTAGAGCCCGATCGACTGCACGAACTCCCGGAGGAGGAACAGCGTCGGCCCCGTGACCAGCACGACGAGCATCAGGACGGCGGCGAGCCCCATGTTGATCTGGGAGAGCCACTTGACCCCGCGCTTCACGCCGGTGGTCACCGAGAAGATGGCCAGCGCCGTGATGCCGCCGATCAGGATGATGTTCGTCCAGTTGCCCGGGTCGCTGACGATCCCGAGCGCGTCGAGCCCGGAGGCGATCTGCAGCACGCCGAGGCCGAGCGAGGTGGCCACACCGAACAGGGTCCCGATGACCGTGACGATGTCGATCAGGTCGCCGAGCCAGCCGTTCACCCGCTGCTTGCCCAGCAACGGTTCCAGCGCCCAGCGGATCGACACCGGACGCCTCTTGCGATGGATCGCGTAGGCGATGGCGAGGCCGACCACCACGTAGATCGCCCACGGGTGCAGGCCCCAGTGCAGGAACGTCTGCACCAGCGACTGCTGGGCGAGTTCCTGCGACGTTCCCTCGACACCCGGCTTCGGGGCGGCGAAGTGGTTCAGCGGCTCCGCGACGCCCCAGAACACCAGCCCGATGCCCATGCCCGAGGCGAACAGCATCGAGAACCAGGTGCTGAGTTTGAACTCGGGCTCCTCGTCGTCGGGGCCGAGCTTGATGTCGCCGAACCGGCCGAGGCCCACCCGGACCGAGAACACCACGAACCCGCACACGATCAGGATGTAGTACCACCCGAACGTGCCGATCAGGGTACTCTGCATGGTGGTGATCGCCGTGGACACGACGTCGGTGAAGGCTACCGTGAACGCGACGAATACCGTTACTAGAATCACTGAGGGCCAAAAGACCCTGGGGGCAGTGATCATGCCTGCTAGTCACCGTCCTTGTCGGGGGATAGTACGTTCTGCACCCATTCATGGAACTCGCCGATGTGGTGCTCGGAGGGAACGAGGACACCGCCGTCGGCGTAGGCCCGCGACGACATCGCGGGCTGGCAGCGCTCGCAGGCGTCGAAGTCCTGCTGGTTGACCCGGTGGAACAGCTCGACGGAGTGCGAGACGTCGCGGCCGGACGCCACGACGTCCTTGCTGTACAGCCAGTCGCATTCCACGAGGGTGCGGTCGGCGGCCAATGGGAACATCCGGTGCAGAATAACGTGATCCGGGACCAGGTTGACGAAAACCTGCGGCCGGACGGTGATCGCGTAGTACTTGCGGTCCTGGTCGGAGCCCACCCCGGACAGTTTGTCGAAGCCTTCGCTGCCGTCCACGGTGAACCCGGAGACGTCCTCACCGAAGGCCGCGCCGTGGCCGACGAAGTACTGGGCGGCGTAGCCGTCGGCGAACTCGGGCAGCACCTCGGTGAGTTCGGGGTGGATGGTCGCGCAGTGGTAGCACTCCATGAAGTTCTCGATGATGAGCTTCCAGTTGGCCCTGACGTCGTAGGTGATGCGCCGGCCGAGTTCGAGCTCGTCGATCTCGAAGTTGTCGATGGCCTCCAGCGACCCCAGCCGCCCGATGACGTCGGCCTGCACGGTGTCGGCGAACGAGGGCGGGTCCTGGGCCAGGCACAGCCACGCGTAGCCGAGCCACTCCCGCAGGTGTACCGGCTTGAGGCCGTACTCGGTGCGGTCGATGTCCGGCATCGAGGTCAGGTTGGGGGCAGCGACCAGCTTCCCGTCGAGCCCGTAGGTCCAGGCGTGGTAGGGGCACTGGAAGTTCCGCTTGACGCTGCCCGACTCCTCCACGCAGAGCTTGGCGCCCCGGTGCCGGCAGATGTTGAGGAAGGCGCGCAGCGCGCCGTCGCGGGACCGGGTGACGACCACGCTCTCCCGTCCGATCTGGACGGTGCGGAAGTCGCCGGGTTTGCGCAGGTCGGCGCCGCGGACCGCGCAGAACCACATCCGCTCGAAGATCCTCTCCTGTTCCCGGGTGAAGACCTCCGGGTCGGTGTAGGTGTGGCCGGGCAGGGTCGGGATCAGGCTTTCGGGCAGTTCGGAACCGCCGGTGGCTGGAGGGGCGACGAGGTTCTCGGTCAATGTGGTCTCCGTTCCGTGCTGTGCGGACGCTGACGGGGCGCCGGGGATCGAAGGGGACGGGAACGTTCGGGAACCGTGGCCGGTGGCCGGGAGTTCCGTGTCCGGTTCACGACCGGATACGGGTCATGTCGGGGTCGAAGAGCGGCTCGGCCGCGACCACCGCGGGAACGCGCTCGCCGAAGTACTCGATCTCGACGGGGGTGCCGGGCCGGGAGACCTGGGCGGGCAGCCACGCGTAGGCGATGTTCCTGCCGACGGTGTAGCCGCGCGCGGCGCTGGTGACGTAGCCGACCGGCGCGCCGTCGGCGTGGACCGGCTCCGAGCCCATGACGACCTGGCGGGGGTCGTCGATGGTCAGGCAGGTGAGCCTGCGTGTGACGGTGTCCTCGGAGCGGCCCTTCAGGGCGTTCTTCCCGTGGAAGTAGCCCTTGTTCATGCGCACCGCGAAGCCGAGCCCCGCCTCGTACGGGTCGTGTTCGGTGGTCATGTCCGTGCCCCAGGAGCGGTAGCCCTTCTCCAGGCGCATGCTGTTGAAGGCGCTGCGGCCCGCGGCGATCACGCCGTGCTCCCGGCCCGCCTCCCAGAGCGTGTCCCACAGGCGACGGCCCAGGTCTGCGGTGGTGTAGAGCTCCCAGCCCAGTTCGCCGACGTAGGACAGGCGCATCGCGGTCACCGGGACGTCGCCGACGAAGGCGCACCTGGCCTTGAAGTAGCCCAGCCCCTCGTGTGAGAAGTCCTCACGGGTCAGCGGTTGGAGGAGCCTGCGCGCGGCGGGCCCCCACAGCCCGATGCAGCAGGTGCCCGCGGTGATGTCACGGACCTGCACGCGCCCGCCCGGCGGAAGGTGCCGGCGCAGCCAGTCGAGGTCGATCGGGCCGTTGGCGCCCACCTGGAAGCGGTCCTCGGCGAGCCGGGCCACGGTGAGGTCGCTGCGGATCCCGCCGTCCTCGTTGAGCATGAGGGTGTAGACGACCGATCCGACCCTGCGGTCGAGCTGGTTGGTCGTCATCGTCTGGAGGAAGGTCAGCGCCTCGGGGCCGGTGACCTCGATCCGCTTCAGGGGGGTCATGTCGAACATCGCCACCCGCTTGCGCGCCACCAACGCCTCGGCACCCGCGATCGGCGACCAGAACCGGGCGGCCCAGTCGCCCCGTTCGGGGATCTCCTCGATCTCGGGCAGGTCCGCGTTGGCCTCGTACCAGTGCGGCCGCTCCCAGCCGCCCCCCTCGAGGAACACCGCGCCGAGTTCGACCTGTCGTTCGTGGAACGGGCTGGTCCGCAGCGGACGCGGCCGTTCGGCGGGCTGCAACGGGTGCAGCACGTCGTAGACCTCGTCGAACGCCTGGCAGCTGCGCAGGTGGACGTAGTCCGCTCCGCGCTCGACCTCCTCGAACCGGTTGAGGTCGCAGCCGTGCAGGTCGAGGGTGGGGTGACCATCGACCAGCCACTCCGCCATCGCCTTGGCCACGCCCGCGGAGTGCGTGATCCAGACCGCCTCGGCCACCCAGAAACCCCGGAGGTCGGGGTGCTCGCCGAGCAGGGGGTTGCCGTCCGGGGTGAAGGAGAACAGCCCGTTGATCCCCTCGTCGACCTTGGCGTCGGCCAGGCACGGCAGCAGGTCGACCGAGTCCGCCCAGGACGTGTCGAAGTCGTCCGGGGTGAACGGCAGCTCCGACGGCATGGTCGGCGCGTCCCCGGGGTCGAGGATGTCGTCGGCGGAGACCGGCATCGGGCGGTGCTCGTAGGCGCCGATGCCGAGGCGGTCGACGTGTTCGCGGAAGTAGAGGCCGGCCTCCTGGTGCCGCAGCAGGGGCTTGCTCATCTCGCGCAGCTCGTCGTTGACGCCCCGCAGGACCGGCAGCGGCGAGGTCTTGACGTACTGGTGCGCCATCGGCACCAGCGGGATGTCGAGGTCGACCATGCGGCCGATCCGCGGTCCCCACATGCCGGCGCAGGAGACGACGATGTCGGCGGCGAAGGTGTCGTGCTCGGTGACGACGGAGCGGACCCGTCCGCCCTGGCGTTCTACCCCGGTGACCTTGTGGTGCGCGAGGAAGCGCGCGCCGCGGTCCATCGCCCGCCTGGCCTGGGCCTCGGCCGCGCGCAGCGGCTTGGCCAGGCCGTCGCTGGGGATGTGGAACCCGCCGAGGACCTTGCCGGGGTCGAGCAGCGGGTGCAGTTCGGCGCACTCGCCGGGGTCGCGCAGGTAGCTCTCCACCCCCCACGACGTCGCCCAGCCGTGCCTGCGCTTCAGGTCGGCCCAGCGCTCCGGGGTGGTGGCCACCTCCAGACCGCCGAGCTGTTGGAAACACCACTTGTCGTCGAGCGTCAGCGCGGTGTACTTGGCGACGGTGTACTTGGCGAACTCCGTCATGGTCTTGCACCCGACGGTCTGGTACACCAGACCGGGCGCGTGGGAGCTGGAGCCACCGGTGGCGAACAGCGGCCCCTGTTCGAGCACGGTGACGTCGGTCCACCCGCGTGCGGTCAGCTCGTCGGCCAGCGCGCAGCCGACGATGCCCGCTCCGATGAGCACGACGCGTGGTTGGGTCGGCATAGGGGGGTCCCTCCTGATCGTGTGGTCGGAGCGCGTCAGAATCCGCGCTGGATCCAGCCGTCCAGGTGCGGCGCCTCGGCGCCGATGGTCGTGGTGGGACCGTGTCCGGTGTGGACGACGGTGTCGGCGGGCAGTGTCAGCAGGCTGTCCCGGATCGACTCGATGATGGTCGGGAAGGAGGAGTAGGAGCGGCCCGTGGCGCCCGGACCGCCCTGGAAGAGGGTGTCGCCGGAGAAGACGGCGCCCAGGTCGGGGGCGTACAGCGAGACCGCGCCCCAGGTGTGGCCCGGCGTGCTGAGCACCCGCAGCGTCACCCCGGCCACCGTGACGGATTCCCCGTGGGCCAGCCAGACGTCGGGGTCGCGGTCGGGGTGGACGGACCGCCAGAGCGGTTCGTCGTCGGGGTGGATCAGGATCGGCCCACCGGACTTGTCGGCCACCTCGGCGGCGGCGTTGATGTGGTCGTCGTGTCCGTGGGTGCAGACCACGGCGACCACGGTGCGACCGCCGATCGCCGCCGAGACCGCCGCGGCGTCGTGCGCGGGGTCGATGACGACGACCTCCTCGTCGTCGCCCACCAGCCAGACGTTGTTGAACACCTCCCAGGTGCCGCCGTCGAGGCTGAAGGTCCCGAAGGTCTCCAGGTGTTCGATACGCGCGCTCACAGGACCACCACCGATCGCAGGACGCGCCCGGCGTGCATGTCCTCGAAGGCGCGTTCGACGTCGCCGATGCCGATCGTCTCGGTGACGAAGGCGCCCAGGTCGAGCCGGCCTTGGAGGTACAGGTCGACGAGCATGGGGAAGTCGCGACTGGGCAGGCAGTCGCCGTACCAGGACGACCGCACCGCCCCGCCGCGGCCGAACACGTCCAGGAGGGGGAGCTCGACGGTCATGTCCGGGGTGGGAACGCCGACCAGCACCACCGTCCCGGCGAGGTCGCGGGCGTAGAACGCCTGGCGGAAGGTCTCCGGCCTGCCGACCGCGTCGATCACGACGTCCGCCCCGTGACCGCCGGTCAGCTCCCGGATCGACTCGATCACGTCCCGGGCCCCCGCGTCCACGGTGTGGGTGGCGCCCAGCTGTTCGGCCCAGTCGAGTTTGCGCCGGTCGAGGTCGACGGCGATGATCGTGTGGGCGCCAGCCAGTCGGGCGCCCGCGATGGCCGCGTCGCCGACACCGCCGCAGCCGAGGACGGCGACGCTGTCCCCGCGGCCGACCGACCCGGTGTTGATCGCCGCGCCGATGCCCGCCATGACGCCGCAGCCGAGCAGTCCGGCCACCTCCGGCGGCGCCTTCGGGTCGACCTTGGTGCACTGGCCGCTGTGGACCAGGGTCTTCTCGGCGAAGGCGCCGATGCCCAGCGCGGGGCTCAGCGGGGTGCCGTCCTCCAGCGTCATCGGCTGCGCGGCGTTGTGGGTGTCGAAGCAGTACCAGGGCCGTCCGCGTCGGCACGCCCGGCACACTCCGCAGACGGCACGCCAGTTGAGGACGACGAAGTCCCCCGCCGACAGGTCGGTGACACCGTCTCCGACGGCCTCCACCACCCCGGCGGCCTCGTGCCCGAGCAGGAACGGGAAGTCGTCGTTGATGCCGCCCTCCCGGTAGTGCAGGTCGGTGTGGCAGACCCCGCATGCCTGGACCTTCACCAGGGCTTCGCCGGGGCCGGGCTCGGGGACCAGGATCGTCTCGACGGAGACCTCGGCTCCGCGCCCCGGGGCCACGACACCCTTGACTGCGTGTACCACTGTTCTTCTCCCTGTCGTGTCAGGACCCGTCACAGGTTGGGGTAGAGCGGGTGCTTGTCCGTCAGAGCCCGCACCCGACCCCGCAGGGCCCGGG
>NZ_QPNC01000018.1 GCF_003386285.1 Nocardiopsis sp. FIRDI 009 | reverse complement strand
GAACCCCACCCCACCCACCCCCCACTACTCATCCACACCGACCCCACACCCCCCACGCCCCCGCCCACCACCGCCCTCATCCACATCACCGCCCACCCCACCCGCACCGCCGACCGCATCCTCCTCCTGCACCACGGCCGCGTCACCGAAACCGGAACCCACCGCCAACTCCTGGCCCGCGGCGGCGCCTACGCCCGCCTCTACGCCCTCCACGGCCCCCACCGCACCCCACCCCGCTGACCCCACACCCCCCGCACACACGCCCTAGGATGGGCACGTGCCACCGATCGCCAAGGAACTCACCGTCGGACAGGTCGCCGAACGCGCCGGAGTCGCCGTCTCCGCCCTGCACTTCTACGAGCGCCAAGGTCTCATCCACAGCCGACGCACCACCGGCAACCAACGCCGCTACCGCCGCGACACCCTGCGCCGCGTCTCCTTCATCCGCATCTCCCAACGCGTCGGAATCCCCCTGGCCCGCATCCGCCAGGCCCTGGACTCCCTGCCCGACAACCGCACCCCCACCCCCAGAGACTGGGCGCGCGTGTCCCAGCAGTGGCGCGACGAACTCGACACCCGCATCAACCAACTCACCCGCCTACGCGACGACCTCACCAACTGCATCGGCTGCGGCTGCCTGTCCCTGGACTCGTGCACCCTGTCCAACCCTGAGGACGTCCTGTCCACCACCGGACCCGGCGCCCGCCGACTCCTCGTCGACGCCCTCAAGGACAAAACCCCCTGACACACCGGTGGCGGCGACCCACCGGGCCACCGCCACCACCTCAACCGCCCGCACCGGACACCGCCGGCGCGCACGCGATCGCTACACCCCCGCGGCGGCCTCGTCCCGACCGCGCCGCGCCAACGCGTCCGCGCGCTCGTTGCCCTCATCCCCGCTGTGGCCGCGCACCCACCGCCACTCCACGTCGTGCCGCGAGGCCACCTCGTCCAAACGCTGCCACAGGTCGACGTTCTTCACCGGCTTCTTGCCCGCCGTCTGCCACCCGCGCCGCTTCCAGTTCGCCAGCCACGACGTGATCCCGTCACGCACGTAGGAGGAGTCGGTGTGCACCACCACCGGCACCTGCCTCGTCAGACTCTCCAACGCCCGGATGGCCGCCATCAGCTCCATCCGGTTGTTGGTCGTGCTCTCCTCGCCCCCGTACAACTCCTTCTCGTGCGCGCCGTAGCGCAGCCACACACCCCACCCGCCCGGGCCGGGGTTGCCGCTGCACGCCCCGTCGGTGTAGATGACCACCCGCTGTTCCAGGTCGACCTGGTCCTCCCCGTTGTCCATGCCGGGCAATCTACCGCCCCCACCGATCACAAAAAGACCACAAACCACCAAAACCAGGCCACAAACAGAGCCACTCCACCCCAGTGGAACCCCCACACCCCCCACCCCGGACCACCGAACCCACCAATGGCCCCCACCCGCCCCACACCCACCGACCACACCGAACGGAACCCCACACCCTCACCATCGACCGCGCCGCCCCCACCGCCGAGCCACCCCCCGGCCACACCCGCGAACCGGAGACCGACCGCCCCCTCATCGACGACCGACGCCGACCCGACGGCTCCGCCCTGGCCGACCCCGAGGGCAACGAGTCCTGCGTCGCACGCGGCGCCCACGAACGCCGAAACGACGACGGGGGTGTTCGCGGCCACCACCGCGAACACCCCCGCACACCGACGAGCCGCTCAGCCCGCCAACTCACGCTCCAACTCCGCCGCACGCACCTGACGCCGCTCGAACACACCGGCCGACATCTCGTTCATCTTCTTCAGCACCCGCTTGCGCTCACGCTTGGAGAGCCGGTCCACGTACAACCGCCCCAACGTGTGATCGGTCTCGTGCTGCAGACACCGCGCGAAATACCCACTACCGCTGATCACCACCGGCGCGCCGTCACGGTCCACACCCCGCACCGTCGCGTGCTCGGCCCGCCCCAGATCGGCGTGCGGCCCCGGCACCGACAGGCATCCCTCACTCTCCACCACGACCGCGTCATCCACATCGCGCTCATCCAACACCGGATTGATCACGTGCCCCACATGCCGCACACCATCATCATCCGGGCAGTCATACACGAACAACCGCCAATCCACCCCGACCTGGTTGCCCGCCAACCCCACACCCTCAGCCGCGTACATCGTCCGGAACATATCGTCGACCAACTGCCCCAGCTCCGCCCCGCCCAACATCTCCTCAGGCACATCGACACCCCGCCGGTGCAGCACCTCCTCACCGGTCACCGTCACCCGCAGCACCCGGCCACGCGCCGCCTCCGGCGCCAACACGGGAAACTCCGCCACCTCCCGCCCCTGAACGACGGCGGCCACCTGCGCGGGCGTGGACTGCTCCGACATGGTCCTACTCTCACAACGTGCTCGGGGAGACAACAGGTGGCACAACACCACCCCAACACCCGAAAAATAGCACGAAACGGCTGGTCAACCACGCACAGTACCCACCACGTCAACGGAACCAGGAATTCCCCTGGATCAGACAACGCGCCAGGTAGTCCCGCAACGACACCACCACCAACCGCCGCCGATCCGTCTCGTGATCCCACACCACGATCCCCGGCCCATAGTCCGTATGCACATAAGCGAACTGCGGACCCATGTCCGAATCACCGAAGAAGATCATCTCGTCGAACGGCGCGTACAACTCCAGATAGTCCGGCTCCGCACGCATCGCCAGATTGTCCTCCACCAGACGCCGCGCATCCCACACCACAGCGTCCCCATACTCATTGACCACCCCATCCGTCTCACGCAACAACGACGCCAACTCAAACGGCAACGGCAGCATCAACCGCCGCTCCACCTCCGCCAGGGCCACCTCATCAGCCGCATCACGCAGATCGGCCTCGGGATACATCTCCAGGATCAGTTCACGCCACACACCCCCGATCATCACAGGTCGTGGCAACCCACGGGAAATCGCCGACGGCGAGTCGACCCGAAAACCCACCCACCCACCGCGCATACCCCCAGGCCACGCCCCGTTCACCCCACAACCAACCGATCCACCACCAACTGTCCCCCACACCCCCACCACCCCACCCCAAAAACCAACCGCCACCCCACCCACCCACATGCACACCCCCACCCCACCACGATTCAATAGACCCACCACCCACCCACAAGGACACCCACCACCACACCAACCATGACCACCACACACCACCGCACCCACCGCCCCGGCCCCCTCACCACCCTCGCCTACCTCTTCCTCCTCCTGTCCCAAAACACCGCCGCCCTCCTCCTCACCCCCCTCATCCTCGCCTCAGCCATCCTCACCCTCGTCTGGATCGGCCTCCCCTTCGTCATCCTCACCACCACCCTCCTCCGCACCCTCGCCAACGCCCAACGCCGAACCCTCCGCCACCTCCTCCCCCACCGCCCCGTCCCCTCCGCCTACCGCCCCATCCCCCAAGGCAGCGTCCTACGCCGCGCCACCACCCTCCTCACCGACCCCGCCACCTGGAAAGACATCCTCTGGCTCACCGCCGCGCCCGCCAACCTCCTCCTCATCGCCATCCCCACCGCCCTCCTCACCCACGGCCTCTACCAAATCCTCCACACCCTCAACCCCACAGCACCCCTCTACGGCCTCTACACCCCCCACACCACCACCCAAACCCTCATCCCCCTCCTCACCGGAGCCCTCCTGACCTACCTCGCCTACTACACCGCCCCCAAAGCCCTCCACCTCTACCTCGCCTTCAACCGACTCCTCCTCGCCCCCAACGAAAAAGCCCGCCTCACCGCCCGCGTCGCCCACCTCGCCACCAGCCGCGCCAACACCATCGACACCCAAGCCGCCGAAATCCGCCGCATCGAACGCGACCTCCACGACGGCGCCCAAGCCCGCCTCGTCGCCCTCGGCATGAACCTCGGCATGGCCGAACAAATCATCGACCACGACCCCGCCACCGCCCGCGACATGCTCACCGAAGCCCGCGAAACCACCCGCCAAGCCCTCACCGAACTCCGCGACCTCGTCCGCGGCATCCACCCACCCCTGCTCGCCGAACGCGGACTCGACGGCGCCGTCCACGCCCTCGCCCTCACCCACCCCCTCACCACCACCGTCAACGTCGACCTCCACGGCCGCCCCGCCGACCCCGTCGAATCAGCCGCCTACTTCGCCATCGCCGAACTCCTCACCAACACCGCCAAACACGCCCACGCCACCCACGCCTGGATCCGCATCAACCACGGCCAAAACCGCCTCGTCATCACCCTCACCGACAACGGCACCGGCGGCGCCACCCCCACCCCCGGCAGCGGCCTCACCGGAATCCAACGCCGCCTCGACGCATTCGATGGCACGATGAACATCACCAGCCCACCAGGCGGACCCACCATCGTGACCCTGGAGATCCCGTGCGCGTTGTCATCGCCGAAGACCTTGCCCTCCTCCGAGACGGACTGATCCGCCTCCTCCAAGCCCACGACTGCACCGTCGTCGCCGCCGTCGACAACGGCCCCGATCTCCACAACGCCCTCACCGAACACAAACCCGACGTCGCCGTCGTCGACGTCCGCCTCCCACCCACCTTCACCGACGAGGGCCTCCAAGCCGCCCTCAGCGCCCGCGCCCAGATCCCCGGCCTGCCCATCCTCGTGCTCTCCCAGCACGTCGAACAGCTCTACGCCCGCGAACTCCTCTCCGACGACACCGGCGCCGTCGGCTACCTCCTCAAGGACCGCGTCCTCGACATCGGCCAGTTCATCGAAGCCGTCCGCCGCGTCGCCGCCGGCGGCACCGCCATGGACCCCGCCGTCATCTCCCAACTCCTCGCCCGCCAGGACCAGAGCGGCCCCCTGGCCCAACTCACCCCCCGCGAACGCGAAGTCCTCTCCGAAATGGCCGAAGGCCGCTCCAACTCCGCCATCGCCGCCCGCCTCTACATCACCGAAAAAGCCGTCAGCAAGCACATCAACAACATCTTCACCAAACTCGACCTCCCACCCTCCGCCGACGACAGCCGCCGCGTCCTCGCCGTCCTGGCCTACCTGTCCTCCACGAAAATGCCCCCAGCCTGAGAACCCCACCACGCGACCAACCACCCCAAAGACCAACCACCCCAAAGCACCCACCACGGACGCTCCCCCACCCCAGGAATGACAACCATGACCGCGACCCACGACTACCGACTCCCGTTCCCACCGAACCAGGTGTGGAACACGCTGCCCTCAGCCGTACAGCACACCAAGAAGGCCACAGGCCCGGGAAACCCCACACCCGACGGCCGCCGCTACACCTTCTCCACCCGCATCAGCCTGCGCACCTTCGGATTCACCGTCTTCGTCGACCTCCACCCCCTCCCCCAGGGCACCCACATGCGCGTCTCGACCAGCATGAACTTCGGCCTCATCGACTGGGGCGAAGGCCGCGACATCGCCAACGAACTGCACCTCCACCTCACCAACCTGCTCCAAGCCCAACAGCAAGGCTGGCGACAACACCCCTGACCCCCACACACGACAACGGCGAGGCCGCGACCCACCCAGGGTCGCGGCCTCGCCGACGACAGAACCTACCCCAACGCCCTACCGCTGATCACGACGCACCCGATACAACCCGTCGATCTCCTCAGCGAACGCACGCAACACCGCATCACGCCGCAACTCACCCGACGGCGCCACCAACCCCGACTGCACCGTGAACTCCTCCGCCAACACATGGAACGACCGCACCGCCAAATGCCGCGGCACACTCCGATTGGCCTCATACACCAACCCCTGCACCTCCCGCAGCAGATCCCGATCCCCCGCGATCTCCTCCGGCGCCATCGACAACGGACGCCCGTTCACCAACCGCCAGTACTCCAACTGGTCACGCACCAACGTCACCAACGCACTCGCGAACGGCCGCCCCTCCACGATCACCAACACCTGACTGATCAACGGATGCGCCCGCAACCGCGCCTCGAACTCCGCCACCAGCGCCGCATCCGAGCCCTCCACCGCAGCAACGGCCGACCCGCCCTCCGGCTCCCCGACCACCGACACCACAGGAGCCCCAGAACCCCCCTCCTCCGGCACCCCACCACCCTCAGCCGCAACAGCAGGCACCGACGGCTCCACCGCACCCGCCACCGGCACGAACCGCCCCGGCACCTCCGCCGTCGCCGCCTGCGGCCGCAACCGGCCACTCACCCGAACAAACCCCGCCTCATCGACCTCAGCGACCACCCCCGTCGCCAACCACCCCTCACGAAACGCCGTCCCCGAAGCCTCACCATCAGCCCAATACCCCGAGAACAGACCACCACCGCGCACGTGGACCTCGCCCTCACGCGACACCCACACCTCACGATCGGGCAGAGCACGCCCCACCGACCCCGCCGAACGGTCCCCCACCGCGTTCGCCGTGAACACACCAGCCGTCTCCGGCACACCGAACACCTGCATCACCGGCACACCCACACCGCCGAAGAACTCATCCAACCGCTGCGACAGACCCCCACCCCAGCACACCGCCAGATGCACCCGGTTACCGAACATCTCCCGCATCTTGGCGAACGACCAGTCATACATCGACCGCGACAACCGCCGCCACGCGCCCTTCTTCGGCGCCCGGTCGAACTGCACCGCCGCCTCAGCCGCGGCGTTGAACGTCCCCAACGAATCCCACCCCGTCGAGTGCGCCCGCCTGCGCTCCACCTCATAGGCCCGCTCCAGCAACCCCGGCGTACACACCAGCACCGTCGGCCGGAACGACTTCACCAACCGCGTCAACGACCCCGGCGCGGACAACCCCACCCGCACCCGGCCCACCACACAGGCCAACAACGACGCCAACCCCGAGATCTCCGACAACGGCAGATCCAACAGCGCACTCGCCCGCCCCGGCTCCAACTCCGACAACCGAGGCCACATCCGATCCACCACACCGGCTGCCGCCGACAACAACGCACCGTGCGACAGCACCACACCCCGCATCCGCCGCGACACCGTACTCATCGGATACAGCACCACCGCCGCGTCCTCGGGCATCGTCGCGTCACGACGGAACCGCACCGCCGAGGCGTCCATGTACGCCCCCAACCGCACGACCTCCGGCAGCCCCTCCTCCAACCGCCACACACGACCCAGATCAGGCAACTCCCGCTGCAACGCCGCCACCGCACGCAGCGACCGCTCACCCTCGACCACCGCCGCCGCCGGCCGCGTCTGCCGCACCACGTGCGTCACCCGCTCCACCGACGCCGACGACGACAACGGCACCAGCACCGCCCGCACCGACCACACCGCGAACGCCAACCTCGCCCAGTCGTGGTGCGTACCCGACACCACCAGCACCCGATCACCCTCGGACACACCCGCCGCGACCAGACCCTTGGCGATCCCCGTCACATCCGTGGCGAAGGCACCCGCCGTCCGCCGCTCCCAACCCTCGTCCAACGGCACCGAGAACACCTCGGCGTGGGCGTCAGCATGGGCCGCCTCATACACCAGGTCACCCAGCCCCGACAGCTCCCGAACCCGCACACCCGGGCTGACACTCGCCTCGCCCATACCCACACATCACCTGCCACGTCGGAGGACGGACCCACCACAGAGCGGGGCCGCCACACAAAAGGGGAACAGAACGCCTACTGTGCCCGGAGTTCCCACCCGACGGCAACCCGGAGCGATCCGCCAAAAACCCAGCGCAGACCGCCCATACCCAGGGTCATCGGACCTTTGACCGCACCGACCACACGAACGCCGCCAACGACAACCCCGCCGCCGCCACCATCACCACGGCCATACTCCGCACCGAAGCCTCACCCGACGGCGTCAACCCCGCCAACGCCGCCACACCGCCGCCCAACGCGAACTGCAACGCCCCCATCAACGCCGACGCCGTACCGGCCACCGCCACCGGCTGACCGTCCAGAGCCCGCACCGTCGCGTTCGGCATGATGAACCCGACGCTGAACATCATCAGCCCGAGCAACCCCGCGACCAGCCCCAACGACGCCACACCCGCCAGCGCGACCACCAACAGGGACACCACCGCCGCCAGCGCCACCACCAACCCCACAGCCAACCGACGCGGCGTCTCCACACGCCCCACCAACACACCGTTGAGCTGCGTACCCGCCATCATCGCCAACGAGTTCACCGCGAACAGCCACGCGTACGTCTGCGGCGAGGCCCCGAACTCCTCCTGCGACACGAACGAAAACGACGACACGTACGTGAACAGCATCCCGAAGCTCAACCCCACGGTCAGCACCGGACCCACGAACCGCGGATCACCCAGCAGCCGCCCCACCGTCACCGCCAACTCCCGCGGCCCCCGCGCACGCCGCTCCTCCACCGGCAGACTCTCCGGCAACCACACCAGCACCAACACGAAACTGACCGCCGACACCCCAGCCAGCACCCAGAAACTCAACTGCCACGGACCCACCAGCAGCAACTGCGCCCCCACCAACGGAGCCAACAGCGGCGCCAACATCATCACCAGCGCCAACCGCGAGAAGAACCGCACCGCACCGTCACCGGAGAACAGATCACGCACCACCGCACGCGCGATCACCGCACCGGCGGCACCCGCCACCCCCTGCACGAACCGCACCACCGCGAACACCGTCGCGTCCGGCACGAACACGCACAGCACCGACGTCACCGTGAACAGAGCCACACCCACCAGCAACGGCCTACGCCGGCCCCAGGCGTCACTCATCGGGCCGATCACCAACTGACCGACCGCGATCCCCAGCATGATCGCCGTCAGCGTCAACTGGATCTGCCCCTCCGTCGCCCCCAGATCACGCGTGATCTCCGGAAACGCCGGCAGATACATGTCGGTGGCCAACGGTCCGACCGCCGTCAGCACACCCAGCACCAGGACCAACCCGGCGACCCACCCCCGGGAGCGGGACCCACCGGAGGGAACCGACCCACTGGCATCGGCGGGCGTTGACGAGGCGTTCAAAGACGGCACGGGCACTCCAATGCACGGCGAGGAGAGGGGAACAGGGGTGGTCCGCACCCGGGAACGCTCCCGAACACGGACCACCCACTACCAACACCACACACCGGAGGAACTGTCCCCCACAACCCTCCGACCGCCTGTGATGTCGGTTACCCCGACGGCCTCACCGCACCAGCCGGTCCAACAACCGCTCCACCTCGGCCGCCGGGTCCTCGGTCAGACCACCGTGGATCGGCCCCGTCTGCACGATCGTGCTCCGCGGAGCGGTCAGCCACCGGAACCGCTGCCCCGGACGCTCACGCCCGACCGCACCGGCCCGGGCTCCCCCCGCGCACATCACCTCGAACGACTCCAGCGCACGACGTACACCGGCCACGTCCACCCCGGGGTCCACGGCCAGCAACCGCCGTTCGTCCAACGCCGTGCGTGCCGCCAGGAACGCCCGCTCCTGGCAGTACACGACCACCCCGGCGTTGACACACTCCCCCCGTTCCAGCCGGGGTACCACCCTCACCAGGGCGTACTCGAACACCGCCCGGTCGCGTTCCTCACCCACGCGGCCGGTCGTCACCGCCTCGCTGTACCGCCTGGCCTCGCTCATCGGGCCACCTCCGGAAGCCAGGAGCGGTCCGTGGCCCGAGCCAGCAGATGCCGCACGTAGGCGTCCCGGACCTCCTGGGGCGACCCGAAGCCGGGCTCCTGCGACAGCCACTCGTCCGGCACCAGGTCCACCACCCCTCGCAGCAGCTCCTCGTCCACCCGCGGGGCCAGCTCCGCGTCAGCGGCGGCCAGGTCGGGCGCCGACCCCGCCAGAACGTGGTCGTGCGCGTCGTAGGGGCGGGTGACGTAGCGCTCGGCCCCGGCCCAGTTGTGGTGGAAGATCAGTGTCGCCCCGTGGTCGATCAGGTACGGGCTCCCGTGCCACAGGAGCATGTTGGGGTTGCGCCACGAACGGTCGACGTTTCCGGTCAACGCGTCGAACCACAGCACCCGCCCGGCGAAGTCCGCCTCCACCTCGACCGAGAGCGGGTCGAAACCGAGCGACCCCGGCAGGAAGTCCATTCCCAGGTTGAGCCCGCCGCTGGCCTTGATCAGCTCCTGCACCTCCGGGTCGGGCTCTCCCCGGCCGATCACCGGGTCGATCTCGACCAGCGCCAACTCCGGAACGGGCAGTCCCAGGGCCCGTCCGAGTTCACCGGTGACGACCTCGGCCACCAGCGTCTTGCGGCCCTGCCCCGCACCGACGAACTTCACCACGTACATCCCCAGGTCGTCGGCCTCGACCAACCCGGGGAGCGAACCTCCTTCGCGCAGCGGCAGGACGTACCGCGTCGCGATCACCTTTTTCAGCACGCGGACCAGCATAGGGACCGCACCGACCCGGACGACCGGAGCGCGGACCCCTGACACGTCCGCTGGCGCGCGTGATCCGTCATCCCCGACCCCACCTTCACCTCTTGCCTCACAAGTCCTCTTACGCAACGCTGAACACGTTCTAGGACATACCCCTGAGAGGGCCGCCACGCCCGAGTGCGGGGTTCTTTGGAGGGCGTGCGGCGTAGCCGCGCGATATCTCTCTTTCTGGGGCTGAGGAAATCAGCTCCGCCACCTTTACGATGTAGATTTCTATCATCGCGAACAGAGAGGGGGCCGTCCCCACGGCGCCCCCTTCTTCTTCTCGCCGAACCGCTAGAGGTGGTCCTCGGGATCCCCCTCCAGCTCCTCCGGAACCCTCGGCTCGGGAACCTCCGTCTCCCCACCGTCGGTCCGCGGGTCCGGGGCCTCCTCCTCCCCCTCCTCCGCCGGGGTCGGCTCCCCCGCCGGCTCGGACCCCTCCGGATCGATCTCCACCTGCTGCCCGGGCCGCGGAATCTCCGGGCGCGGGAACGTCGAGATCCACCCGATCAGGGACGTGCCCCCGAGCATGAGCACCAGCAGGAGCACCCCCAGCGCGGCCGCCAGCCACAGGCTCGCCGCGCCCGCGCCGACCGCACTGTCCCGGCGGGCCCGCCACGGAGTCCACGGCACCACCGAACCGCGGCGCTCCCCCGCCCAGTAGGGCTGGACCACGGGACCGCCGTCACCCGCCGGCCCGCCCCGCGCGGTCTCCTCCAGGACCGCCTCGGCACCGGGGCCGTCCGTCTCCGCGGGCACCGCCACCCAGAGCACCGACCGCCCCCGGGTACGGGCCGCCAGCACGTCCCCCCGTTCACGGACCGCCCGTGCGAACCGCCGCCGCGCCTGGGGATCACCGGACGCGCCGGCGTTGAGCACCGCCACGCTCACCTGGTCCCCCGACGCGTCCCGCCCCAGGTAGACCACGCCGAGAGAGGACGTGCGCGCCCGGCCGACCAGGCGGAAGCCGCCCAACTGACGAGGATCGCCCTCGTGCAGGCCCGGGGTGGGAACCTCCATGTCACGCCCCTCTCCACCGAATGCGGTCGCACACCTCGCGCGCGCTGTGTCCCAGACCGTGCCGACCGAAACGGGTAGGGTCGCCACAGGCGGATGATGCACACCCTAATCGGCCCCGTCCGCCGGGGCGCGCTGTCGGGAAGGCGGAAGATGTCAGAGAACGCACCCGGAAGCGGCGCTGCGCCCTCCCCGGGCCCGGACAGTGCCCCGGGCGAGCCCACCAGACTGCTGCGGGCGGCGCTGCACGAGGTGTCCACGGTCATCGTCGGCCAGGAGCGCATGGTGGAACGCTCCCTGATCGCCCTGGTCGCCAGGGGGCACTGCCTCATCGAGGGCGTCCCCGGCATCGCCAAGACCCTGGCCGTGTCCACCCTGGCCAAGGTCACCGGCGGCTCGTTCGCCCGGGTGCAGTTCACCCCGGACCTGGTCCCCTCCGACATCGTGGGAACCCGGATCTACCACCCCTCCACCGAGCAGTTCGACGTCGAGCTGGGTCCGGTCTTCGCCAACTTCGTCCTCGCCGACGAGATCAACCGGGCCCCCGCCAAGGTGCAGTCCGCCCTGCTGGAGGTCATGGCCGAACGCCAGGTCTCCCTCGGCGGCACCACCTACCCCCTCCCCTCCCCGTTCATCGTCATCGCGACACAGAACCCGGTGGAGTCCGAGGGCGTCTACCCCCTCCCCGAGGCGCAGCGCGACCGGTTCCTGATGAAGGTCAACGTCGGACACCCGCGCGCGCACGAGGAGATGGAGATCCTGCGGCGGATGAGCACCACCCCGCCCACCGCCCACCAGGTCCTGGACCCCGTCACACTCGGCGAGCTCCAGGCCGACGCCGAACGCGTCCACGTGCACCAGCTCATCGCCGACTACGTCGTCCGCCTGGTCATGGCCACCCGAGAACCGGAGAACCACGGGATGCCGGACCTGCGCAACGTCCTGGAGGTCGGCGCCAGCCCCCGCGCGACCCTCGGCCTGGTCGCCGCCGCACGGGCCCTGGCCGTCCTGCGCGGCCGCGACTACGTGCTCCCCGACGACGTGCGGGTGCTGGCCCGCGACGTCATCGCCCACCGGCTCGTGCTGACCTTCGACGCCCTCGCCGACGGGATCACCCCCGAGCAGGTGGTCGACCGGATCCTGGCCACGGTGCTGGCGCCGAGGGTGATCTGGGACGAACCGCCCAGCGGCGAGTCCGCCTCCCTGGCCGCGCCGAGGTGACGGGAGTGTCCGCGCCCATGATCGGCGCCGACCCGCGGCTGCGGGCCGCGCTGCGCCGCCTGGACCTGCGGATCGTGCACCGTCTGGAGGGTCTGCTGCACGGCGAGCACCTCGGGCTCCGGCTGGGTCCCGGCTCCGAGGCGGCCGAGGCGCGGCTGTACCGGCCGGGCGAGGACGACGTACGGCGCATGGACTGGGCCGTGACCGCGCGGACCGACACCCCGCACGTGCGTGACCTGGTCGCCGACCGGGAGCTGGAGAGCTGGACCCTGCTGGACCTGTCGCCGAGCATGGACTTCGGGACGGGCCTGCGCTCCAAACGGGAGGTGGCCGTCGGCGCGCTGGTCGCCGCCAACCTGCTCACGCAGCGGGTCGGCGACCGGTTCGGCGCGCACTTCCTGCACCGGGGCACGGTGCGCCGCTGGCCCGCCAGGTCGGGCAAGGAGGCCCTGCTGTCGCTCCTGGCGACGGTGGCCGCGGCCCCCACCGGTGACGAGGACCGTCCCGACCCCGACCGCGCCACCCTGGCCGACGCCTGCACCGACCTGGTCCGCACCCGTCGCCGCCGCGGCCTGCGCGTGGTCATCTCCGACTTCCTCGACACCCCCGTCGGGGACGGCCCGGTCCCCTGGGAGCGGCCGCTGCGCCTGATGGCCTCCCGCCACCAGGTCCTGGTGGTGGAGGTGATCGACCCCCGGGAGCTGGAGGTGCCCCCGATCGGGAACGTGACCCTGCGCGACCCGCGCACCGGACGGGTGCGCGAGGTGCGGCTGACCCGGTCGGTCAGCGAACGCTACCGACGGGCGGCCCACGCCCAGCGGACCGCGATCCGGGCGGCCCTGCGCCGTTGCGGGGTCCACCACCTGGTGCTGCGCACCGACCGCGACTGGGTCTTGGACACCGCGCGGTTCGTCATCCACCAGCGGCGGACCGCCCATCACCTGGCGCGCCACACTCCGGGAACCCCCAGATGACCACGGAAGGGCTGAAGATGCGACAGCGACGGCGCGGGGGCGCCCCGCGGGACCGAGCCGACGCGCGGAGGGTGTGAGATGACCTTCCTGGAACCCCAGCGACTGTGGTGGCTGCTGACCCTGTTGGTGCTCGTGGCCGCCTACGTGTTCGCGCAGACCCGGCGGCGCAGGTACGCGGCCCGGTTCACCAACCTCGCGCTGCTGGACCAGGTGGTGCCGCGGCGCCCGGACGTGCGCCGTCACGTGCCCGCCGCGCTGTTCATGGCGACCCTGGCGGTACTGGTCTCCTCGTTGGCGTTGCCCGCGATGCCGGTGCAGGCGCCCCGGGAGCGGGCGACCATCATCGTGGCGGTGGACGTGTCGCTGTCGATGGCCGCCACCGACATCGAGCCCGACCGGCTCAACGCGGCCAAGGAGTCGGCGCAGGGGTTCGTGGAGACCCTTCCCGACCGGTTCAACGTGGGGCTGGTGTCCTTCTCGTCGGCGGCGACGGTGGTCGCCTCCCCCACCCAGGACCACCGGGCGGTGATCGGATCGATCGAGAACCTGCGGCTGGGGCCGGGAACGGCGATCGGCGAGGGGGTGTTCGCCTCGCTGGAGGCGATCCGCGGCTTCGACGAGGACTCGCGGGAGGACCCGCCGCCGTCGGCGATCGTCCTGTTGTCGGACGGGGAGAACACCAGCGGTCGGTCGATCGAGGAGGCCGCCGCGGCGGCGGCCGAGGCGGAGGTGCCGGTGTCGACGATCGCGTTCGGCAGCGGCGCGGCGATGATCGAGATCGACGGCTACCAGGTGCCCGCCGACATCGACCGCGAGGCCCTGATGGAACTGGCGCAGGACACCGAGGGCCACTACTACGAGGCCGAGAGCGAGACCGAACTCAACGACGTGTACGAGGACATCGGTTCGTCGTTGGGCACCGAGTGGGTCCACGAGGAGATCGTGACGCGTTTCGTGTTGATTGCGATTCTGCTCGGCGCGGCCACCGCTGTGACATCACTCCTGTGGTTCCAACGCCTGCCCTAACGCTCTGAGCTGAGGGGATAAGCGAACGACACCCTGCGTACAGTGACTTTGACCACATCCCTTTAGGCGGGGTTTACACCTTTTCTGTCTTGTCCACGGGTTAGCGTTGGCATGTTTTGTTCTGCCCATTCAGTTGAGGAACGATGCCGAACATACCCGCAGCGGCCCCGACCGCGATCTGCTTCGACCTTGATGACACCCTCATCGACGACAACGCCGCGTCGTCCACGGGACTGCGCGCGGTCATGGAGCGGCTCGGCCACCCCGACTTCGCCGCCGCACGCACCCTGTGGGACGTGCAGACGGAGATCTCCTTCGGCGCCTACCTGCGCGGCGGGCTCAGTCTGGAGCAGCAGCGCCGCGAGCGCATCCGCGCCCTGGCGGTCCAGGCCGGTCACGCCGACATCGCCGACCAGCACTGTGACGAGCTCTACCACCTCTACCTGGACGCCCACCGCTCCGGCTGGCAGGTCTTCCCCGACACCCTCCCCGCCCTCAACGCCCTGGCCTCCGCCGGGTACCGTCTCGCGGTGGTGACCAACGGGGTGGAGTCCCTCCAGCACGCGAAGATGCAGGCCCTGGAACTGACCCCGTACTTCCACGCTGTCGTCTGCGCCGACAGCGCCGGCGCCGGCAAGCCCGACCCCCGGATCTTCGAGCTGGCCGCCCAGCGCCTGGGTGTGGACCCGCGGGCCTGCTGGCACGTCGGCGACCAGATCCAGTCCGACGGGGTCGGCGCCGTGGCCTCGCGGATGCGTCCGATCATGATCGACCGCCAGAGCCGCCAGCAGCTGGAGGGCGTGACCACGATCGCCAGCCTCGACGAGCTGCTCCAGCTGGTGGGCCTGCCCAACACGGCCGCCTCGGGGGCGCTGTGACGCCCTCCCCCGCCTCGGAGACGGCGCGCCGCGTCACCGTGCACCTGGTGTATTCGGGTGCCTCCGGTCCGGCCGTGCGCGGGCGGCGGTTGCTGTTCGGCGAGGACCCCGAGTCCGTGGCCCGCGAGCTCGGCGGCCTGTCGGAGGGCGCCCCGCTCGTGGCCGTGGACGTGGTGACCGAGCTCGCCTCCACCCCGGAGGGACGGCGGCTGCACGTGGACCGGGTGGTGTACGCCGAGCCCCGGGCCCTGGGCGCCTGGCCCACCGTGCTCCCGCCCGCCGGGCTGCTCCCCGCCGTCGGTGAGCTGGCGCCCGACGAGGAGCCCGGTGCCCGCGGGCCGAGGATGAGCCGCCTGGCCTCCTACGGCATGGTCACCGACCCGCGCGGCCGTGTGCTGTTGTGCCTGATCGCCGAGGGCTTCCCCGGCGCGGGCACCTGGCACCTGCCCGGAGGGGGCGTGGACCCCGGTGAGGACGTCCGCACGGCGCTACGGCGCGAGGTGGTCGAGGAGACCGGCCAGGACGGTGTCATCGGTGACCTGATCACCGTCTCCAGCCACCACCGCACGCGCCCGGGCGAACCGGAGATCCACGGCGTGTGGGTGTTCTCCCACGTGCACGTAGCCCGTCCGGGTGAGCCGAAGGTGACCGAGAAGGCGGGGTCGACCGCCGCCTGCGCCTGGTTCACCCCCGATGAGCTGGCCGAGCTGCGGCTGTCGACGACGGCGCGGCGCGGGTTGGAGTTCCTGGTCCGGCACTCCCGGGACCGGTCTCAGCGCCGCTGATCGCGGAGCCACCACAGGCCCGCTCCGGCGGCGAGCACGGCCAGCCCGGTGGCGCCCACCGGCAGCGGCAGGCTGCACGCCAGGATCACGCATCCGACCAGGCCGCTGACCGGTACCAACAGGGGCGGACGGTTCTCGTGTGGGCCGAGCCGCAGCGCCGAGGCGTTGGTGATGGCGTAGTAGACCAGCACGCCGAAGGCGGAGAAGGCGATCGCCCCGCGCAGGTCGGTGAGCAGCACGAGCGCGACGACCACGGCGCCCACGGCGACCTCGGCGCGGTGCGGCACCCCGTAGCGCGTGTGGACGGCGCCCAGGCAGCGGGGCAGGTGGCCGTCCGCGGCCATCGCGGCCGTGGTCCGCGACACCCCCAGGACGAGGGAGAGCAGCGCACCCAGGCTGGCGAGGGCGGCGCCCGCCACGACGAGGGGGACCAGACCCGGAAAGCCCGCCACCCGAACCGCGTCGACCAGCGGCGCGGTGCTCTCGGACAGGCGTTCGCGGCCCAGCACGATGAGCACTCCGGTGCCCACGGCCAGGTACAGGACCAGGACACCGCCCAGGGACAGGGTGATCGCGCGGGGGATCGTCGTGGCCGGGTCCCGGACCTCACCGCCCAGGGTGGCCACACGGGCGTACCCGGCGAAGGCGAAGAAGATCATCCCGGCCGCGCCGAGCAGTCCGAAGGAACCGGGCCAGGGCCCGAGACCGTCCACCTCCAGGACCGCCCCCAGGCGCCCGCTGGCGCCCATGGCCACCAGGACGGCGAGCAGGACCGCCAGCACGGCGGTCAGCAGGATCTTGACCACGAACGTCGAGCGGCGCACGCCCCGGTAGTTCAGGGCGGTGAGCGCCGCCACGGCCGCCACGGCCACGGGCTTCTCCCAGCCGGGCAGGGTGTAGGCGGCGAAGGTCATCGCCATCGCGGCGCAGGAGGCGGTCTTGCCGACCACGAAGGACCAGCCCGCCAGGTAGCCCCACAGTTCGCCCAGGCGCTCGCGGCCGTAGACGTAGGCGCCGCCGGACTGGGGGTGGCGGGCGGCCAGACGGGCGGAGGAGATCGCGTTGCAGTAGGCCACCGCTCCGGCGACGAGGATGGCGACCGGGAGCCAGGCCCCGGCGCCCACCACGGCCGGGGCGAAGACGGAGAACACCCCGGCGCCGAGCATCGCGCCCGCGCCGATGGCGACCGCGTCGACGGTGCCCAGCGCACGGGCGGGTCTGGCCTGGGCTCCGGAAGAGGTGGGCAACGGGCCTCCTTGGATCGGTGAACGGTTCCGAGTCTGCCCGATGCGGGTGACCAACCCGTGCGGGCCACCCGTGGTGAGGGTGGCCACTTCCGGTCGGGCCGGTGACGTGCACTGGTTCCGGACATGGACGTCTCGTGTTTCGGTCCGGTCGGGTGAGACCGGAGGCAGACGAAGGCCCCCGGCGCGCCGCCGGGGGCCTCGACCGTGTCCTGGCGGTCGGCTCAGCTGGGCCGCCACGGTGTGCCGGTGTTCTCGTTGATGTCCTCCGCGGCCACCTGGCGGAGCTGGCGGGAGAGGTCGGACAGCGCGCGCGATACGGCGAGCTCCTCCCCGATCTCGGGTACGTCCATGTCCGCCGGGTGCTTGCGGGCCATACCGTGTCCCCTCAGCGCCGTTCCGTCGTCGGCCACCAGGCCGACCTCGGCCCACGTGCGCGCGGTGTCACCCTCGGCTTCCTCGGACACAACGACGTCGACGTCCCAGCGCTTGGTCGTCTGCATGGTGCTCGCCCCCTCCGCCTGCGTGCCCGTGACGTCGGGCGTGTGCTCGATGTGCGCGTCCGGTCCCGGATACACGAGGGTGTCGTGACCCTCTTCGGTGTCGAGCCAGTGCACCTGGTAGGGCGGTTCGCCCTTGGCTCCCCGCACCTCGGTCACGACCCCGGTCCGGCGATGGGTGTCGGCGCGCGGGCTCTCGACCACGAGTCGGTCACCTACCTGTGCTCGCATGCTTCCCCCACAAACCTCGGCTACCTCCATCTTCTGCACTGAGCGACGCCAGGTCCGGAGGCTTGACGATTTCGTTTCCGGTGGCGAAGGAGGTTTTTGCCCGGGGCGCGGGGGTGCTCCGGCCCTGGTAGCGTCACGGCGTGGCCCAGCACTACTTCGACTCCGATCCCGACGCCGCCAGCCGCCCCTCGACGGCCGATCTGGTCCTGCCCGACCTGCACCTGCGGCTGCGCACCGACCGGGGGGTGTTCTCCCCGGACAGGGTCGACCTGGGCACACGCGTGCTGTTGGAGACGGTGCCCGCGCCGCCTCCCGAGGGCCGCCTGCTCGACCTGGGGTGCGGGTACGGGCCGATCGCCCTGACGATGGCCTCACGCGCCCCCGGGGCGCGGGTCCTGGGGGTGGACGTCAACGCGCGCGCGGTGGGTCTGGCGCGGCGCAACGCCGCCGAGCACGGCCTGGCCCACGCGCGCTTCGCGGTGGTCTCTGCCGAGGCCGGGCTGGCCCCGGACCAGGGGCGGGAGTCTCCGGAGGAGGCGGCCACCGCCGAGGACCTGCTCGGGCCGTTCGACGCGGTGTGGTCCAACCCGCCGATCCGAGTGGGCAAGGGCGTGCTGCACGCGATGCTGCGGACGTGGCTGGGGCGGTTGACACCCGAGGGCGTCGCCCATCTGGTCGTGCAGAGGCACCTGGGCGCGGATTCGCTCCAGCGCTGGTTGGACGCCCAGGGGCTGCCCGCCGAACGCGTGGCCTCGCGCGCCGGGTTCCGTGTCCTGGCCGTCCGAAGGTCCCGGACCGCCTGAACGGAAGCCGAACCCCGTTTTTGCCTGTTGTGTCCCGGGCTGGGAGTGCGGTCTCCCCGGCTGACCGGTAACCTGTTGCGAGCACCAGACCACCGGGACCGTCCCGGAACAGACCCGCTGAGGAACACACCGCAGTTGAGCACGCAGTTGCGTCCCACGGACGTCAAACGCCTGAACCGCCAGTGGCGCAGGCGCACCGAGGGGCGGCTCGCCCTCCTCGTCGAATCCGTCACCCAGCCCTTCAACCTGGGGTCGATCCTGCGCACATGCGCGACCTTCGGTGTGGACCAGCTGTGGCTCACGGGCAACAGCGCGGACCCCGACGACCCCAAGGTCGGCAAGACCGCCCTGGGCACGGCGGCCAAGGTGCCGCACACCCGGTTCGCGACCACCGGTGAGGCCCTGTCCGCGGCCCGCGGTGACGGTTACCCGGTGGTCGCCGTCGAGCTGGCCGGTGGAGCCGTTCCCCTGCACGCCGCCCCGCTGGAGCCGGACGTGTGCCTGGCCGTGGGCGCCGAGGACCACGGGTGCTCCCCGGCGCTGCTGTCGGGGGCGGACGCGGTGACCTACATCCCGCAGATCGGCCGGGTCGGATCGCTCAACGTCGCCGTGGCGACCGCGATCGCCCTGTCCGAGGCGCGCCGCCGCGAGTGGGCGGCCCTCGGCGGCGAGGCCGACGCTCCGGTCGGGAACTGACCGGGGGAACTTCCGAACCGGTACGAATCGTCTTCTACTTCACCAGAGTCACTTCAATCACAACCGAGCGCCGAGGCGCAGAGAGAGGAACAGTGGACCCGTCCCGAAGTACCAGCAGCATCCCCCGTGGATGCTGTGACTCAGACTCCGACGAGCCTCCTTCTCCGAGGGGCACGTACCTTCGTAGGAACTCCGCCGAGCGGCGGACCCAGGCGGTGCGTGCCCGATGAGCACCGTCCTCACCATCGCCGCCGGCATCCTGGTGATCCTCGTGATCATCGCCGCGAACGGCTACTTCGTCGCCCAGGAATTCGGCTTCATGGCCGTGGACCGCTCCCGTGTGCGGTCCCGGGCCGCGTCGGGGGACCCCGTCGCCCGTCGCGTCAAGAAGGTCACCGACCGCACCTCGTTCATGCTCTCCGGCGCCCAGTTGGGCATCACCGTGACCGGTCTGCTGGTCGGCTACGTGGCCGAACCGATGATCGGGCGGGGAATCGGTGAGCTGCTGGGGGTGACCGGTGTCCCCCTGGCCACCGGTGTGGCCGTCGGCACCGTTTTCACACTGCTGTTCTCCACGGTGGTGCAGATGGTGTTCGGCGAGTTGTTCCCCAAGAACCTGGCGATCGCCAGGCCGGAACCGGTCGCCCGCTGGCTGGCCCTGTCCACCCTCGTCTACCTGCGTGTGTTCGGCCCCGTGATCTGGCTGTTCGACCAGGCCGCGATCCTGTTGCTCAAGACGGTGCGGATCACCCCGGTCGAGGACGTCCAGCACGCGGCGACACCGCGCGACCTGGAGAGCATCATCGCCGAGTCGCGTGAGTCCGGCGACCTTCCCGCGGAGCTGTCCACCCTGTTGGACCGCACCCTGGACTTCCACGAGCGCACGGCCGGGCACGCGATGATCCCGCGGCCCGAGGTGGCGACCGTGGAGGAGGGCGACCCGGTGAGCCGGGTCGTGGAGTTGATGGCCTCCGACCACTCGCGTTTCCCGGTCCTGGGTGACGGCGTGGACGACATCGTGGGTGTGATCTGCCTGCGTGACGTGCTGGCCCTGGGCGAACGCGACCTGGACGACATCAAGGTCTCCGAGGTGGCCCGGCCCACGGTCCTGGTGCCGGTGTCGCTGGCGCTGCCCGGGGTGCTGCGCCAACTGCGTGAGGCCAACGACGAGTTCGCCTGCGTGGTGGACGAGTACGGCGGCCTGGCCGGGGTCATCACCACCGAGGACCTGGCCGAGGAGCTGGTCGGGGAGATCGCCGACGAGCACTCCCCCGACGAGGAGGCTCCGGCGCACCTGGAGGGCGAGGGCGGCTACATGGTGCCCGGCGCCCTGCACGTGGACGAGGCCGAGCGCCTGCTCGGCCACGACCTGCCCGGGGGCGACTACGAGACCGTGGGCGGTCTGGTCATCCACGAGCTGCACCGGCTGCCCGAGGTCGGCGACCGGGTCGAACTCGTCCTGCCGCGTCCGGCGAGCGCCCACGAGGGCGACCCGGACATGGCGCTGACGATGATCGTGAACTCGGTGCAGCGGCACGTTCCGCACACCGTGGAGCTGCGGCTGCGGGAGCTGGCCGGTGAGGGGTCCCGGGAGGTGCGGGCATGAGTGACATGAACCCGTGGGTCGCGTTGACCCTGACCGTGTTCATCATCGCGCTGAGCGCCTTCTTCGTGGCGATCGAGTTCGCCTTGGTGGCGGCGCGCCGCTACCGCCTGGAGGCCGACGCCGACCACAGTCTGGCCGCGCGCGCGGCGCTGCGCAACGCGCGTGACCTGTCGCTGCTGCTGGCCGGGTCCCAGTTGGGGATCACCCTGTGCACACTGGCGCTGGGCGCGATCTCCAAGCCCGCCGTCCACCACCTGTTGGAGCCGCTGTTCCACGGCCTGCCGCACGCGGTGTCCTCGACGCTCTCCTTCGTGCTGGCCCTGGTCATCGTGACCTTCCTGCACTTGGTGGTGGGTGAGATGGCGCCCAAGTCCTGGGCGATCTCGCACCCGGAGAAGTCGGCGAGGCTGTTGTCGGTGCCGATGCGGGCGTTCATGTGGTTCACCCGTCCGCTCCTGGTCGGGGTGAACGGGCTCGCCAACTGGTGCCTGCACCGGGTCGGTGTCGAGGCGGTGGACGAGATGACGTCGGGGCACAACCCCGACGATGTGCGGGAGTTGGTGGAGCACTCGGCCAAGGCCGGAGCGCTGGACACCGAGCGCCGTGACCAGCTGGCCACCGCCTTGGAGGTCAACTCCCGTCCGCTCAGCGAGATCGTCACCCCGAGCGAGGAGATCGCGTGGGTGGCTCCGGAGGCGGACCTGGAGGAGATCAAGCGGGTCTCCCGTTCCTCCACGCACCTGCGTCTGGTGGTGATGGACCGGGGTGAGCCGGTGGGTGTGCTGCACGTGCGCGAGGCCCTGACCTGCCCGCCCGGGACGACCGCGGCCGACCTGATGCGTCCGGTGCTCCTGCTGCACGCGAGCACGCCGATGTACGCGGCGATGAGCATCATGCGGGACAGCCGCAGCCACCTGTCGCTGGTCGAGGAGGAGGGTGTCATCGGCCTGGTCACCCTCCAGGACATCCTGGACCGGCTGTTGCTGCTGGAGCCCGTGGCCTAGGCGCGGGAACACACGAACGCGGGGGCGGGGGACGTGCATCCCCCGCCCCCGCCCCGTGGGCGCCCCGGAGTCAGCGCTCCGGGAGGGACGCGTCTCAGGCCGTCTTGACGGTGAGGTTGACGTCGATGTTGCCGCGCGTGGCGCGGGAGTACGGGCACACCTGGTGGGCGGCCTCGACGAGCTTCTCGGCGGCGGCCTGGTCGGCGCCGGGGATGGTGACGGTCAGGTCGACGACGAGGGCGAAGCCGTCCTCGGCCTTGCCCAGGCTGACCTGGGAGTCGATGACGGAGCCGTCGACATTGGCCTTGGCCTCGCGGGCGACCTTCTTCAGGGCGCCGTGGAAGCAGGCGCCGTAGCCGACGGCGAAGAGCTGCTCGGGGTTGGTGCCGGGGCCGTCGTCGCCGCCCATGCCCTTGGGCACGGACAGGTCGACGTTGAGGCGGCCGTCGTCGGTCTTGCCGGTTCCGGCGCGGCCCTCACCGGTGACGGTGGCGTTGGCGGTGTACAGGATGTCGACTGCCATGACTGCCTTTCTCTGCTCCGACTCGGGGTCGGAAGGTGACGGGATGTCGGTGGCGGTGCTCAGTCACGCGGGGCTTGGGGTCCGGTGGACGCCCGCCCGCCGGTGGCGGTCTCCACCGACCGGGTGATCTGGTCGAGGATCCCCTTCACCTCGCGCACCCGGTCCTCGGGTAGGTCGACGGCGCACAGCAGGCGGTCCGGGATGTCCCGGGCCCGTGCGCGCAGTCGTGCTCCCTCCTCGGTCACCGTGACCTCGACGACGCGTTCGTCGTCGGCCCGGCGCTCCTTGGTGAGGAGCCCGGCGGCCTGGAGCCGGCGCAGCAGGGGGGAGAGCGTCCCCGAGTCCAGGTGCAGTGCCCGGCTCAGCTCCTTGACGGTCAACGTCCCCCGTTCCCACAGCACGAGCATGACCAGGTACTGCGGGTAGGTGAGTCCCAGGTCGTCCAGGAGTTCCCGGTACAGCCCGGTCAGGGCTCGGGAGGCCGCGTACAGGGAGAAGCACAGCTGGTTGTCCAGCGCGAGGGCGTCTCCCCCGTCGGGGTCGGACATGGTTCCTCCCCTCGCGTGCGCGGCACCGTCCATCGATCGGGACCACCGTAACAGAGATTAGTTGTGCACAACATGGTTTCGCGCAATTTTTTTGATCGCGTGTCGCCTCCTGCCCCGGGAAGCGGGAAAAGGCCGAGGCCGGGCGGCGCCGCGCCCCGGCACCATGCCCCGCTGACGTCGGGGTCGGACACGGTCGTCACCCTTCGGGGGCGGGGGTGGAGGCCGACCGGAACGTGCTACCACCGAAGCGCACGGCGAGCGGCAGCGGTTCCGGACGAGGGACACCGCGGACAACCGCCCGGAGGCTTCCGCGACGGGCCGACCACCGTGATCCGGCGACACGAACCCGCTGGGCGCGGTGCGCACGCGCCCGGTGCACAGGGGCGCGTCGAAAGGAAGGTCCCGGGAAGAGGGAGGTTCCGGGGAGACGGTGTTGCTGTACGGGTGGGTCGATCCCCGAGACCACGCCACTCCGGCCGACGGAGTCCGCGAAGCCGAGGCGTGACCGCAGATCACGGCGACGGCTGGTGGGTGGACCCTCGGACACACCGGATAGCCCCTCCCAGGGCGCACCGCCGAGCACGGACCCGCCCCGACACCGGGCGGGGAACCCACCGCCCGGCACCCGGCCCCGGACAGGCGGGCGCACCCCGGCCAGGGCGGCCCACCGCCACGCGCGGACCCGCCGGGCCGCCCGCCACCCGACATGGCGGCCCGGCGGTCAACCCCTAGATCGTTGATGGGGGTTTCCTGGAACTCCTGCGCCCATGGCGAAGGGCGCCGAGGATCGGTGTGTGAAGACTGACCTTGACGCCCTTCTGACCGCACTCTACGTCCACCTGGACGACCACGTCCTGCCTTCGCGCGAACAACCCCTCAAACGCGGCCCGAACCGGCTGCTCACCGACGCCGAACTCGTCTGCGTCGCGGTGGCCCAGGTCCTGCTGCGCCATAACTCCGAACGCCACTGGATAGGGGGGCGGACAAGATAAGCCGGAAAGGGGCAACGGGCTGGTCGGCGGCCTCACTCTTCGCTGAGATGTGACGTTGTGCGCCTGTTCGGTTGCGGTTCGGTGAAGTGCCCAGAACGCCGTGTCCGACCGCCGTACCGTGTTCGGCGTTCGTTGACCCCCCCATCCGGAGAGGGCTGTCGGTGACCTCGATCGAACTCACGGCCCACCCGCAGTTCAGGAAGCTGGCCTCAGTGCGGATGCTGCACCTGTCCTTCACCCCCAACGCCGACGAGATCACGTGGGCGACCAAGCTGACCAGCACCCCCGAGGCGCTGTTCGCGGTGGTGCTCGCGCTGAAGTGCCACCAGAAGATGGCGCGTTTCCCCCGGGCCCATGAGGTCCCCGACGAGGTGGTCGACCACGTGCGCCGCTGCCTGGACCTGGCCGCATGATGCAGCGACCGCCCCTGAAATTTCTATCGTCTCCCCTCCAGAAGAACTGAGTCATATAACAGATATCTCCCAGGCCAGGAAGAGGCGTAAGTCCCTTTGTTTCAGCCCGCCTTTCAATCAAAGGCGTGAGCTGGGAGCCAGGTTGTTTTGTGACCGGATCTGGCCCCAGATGATTTGTCAGGTCTCCATGGGCAAGGACCTTCGCTGGTCGATATGACCTCAAAAGTGAAGGATGGATGAATTTCATGCGCTTGATCCCCAGGACGGCTGCCGTACTTGGAGCCACCGCTTTCGCCTTCAGCCTGCTGCCGACCACGACCGCCCTGGCTGAGGAGGTTGCGCAGAAGCCGACCGATCGCATCGTTCGGGAGACAACGGTCGGCAGTACCAACGAATTGACTTACGAGGACGGCTCCACCTTCTCCTCGACCATGCTCATGTCCGGCCAGTTCGACTGGACGGCCGAGTTTGACATGGGCATCTTCTCGCGTGAGTACAGCACGCCCAACAGCGGGACGCACACGGTCCAGGTCAACTCGATCAGCAACTGCAACAACTCCTACGACACCCCCTACATCCGGCTGGAGCAGAAGACCTGGTACGGCTGGAGCGATCAGGGAACCAAAGAGTTCAGTTGCGGTGGTGGCACACTCAGATGGAGCGGCATGGAGTCTGACACCTACCGCTGGTTCCTGGGCATCGACGGCACCAGCAGCGGCAGCGACTACGGGCGCTACACCAGCGGAACCACGTACTACCCCTAAGCGACCGCATGCAACTCCTGAGGTCGGATCACCCAGGAGACGTGCCCTTGGGCGATCCGACCTCGACTTGTCATCGATGACTGAGGCCCCTGGTGACCTGTGCACCCTCCCGGCCACGCCGCCGACTTCGTGTGCGCCACCAGGGCCAGGTCAAAACTGCACCGATCAAGGCTCCAGCACAGTTGAGGATGACGTCGTCCACAGCGGTGATGCGCCCGGCGTCGAGAACGTACTGAAGAATCTCCACAGTGATCGACACGGCCCCTGACACGGCGAGCACTCTGGGAAAGCTGGCCAGCCTCCCTCCCAGCGCCAGGGGCAGCAACGCACCCAACGGCACGAACATCGCGATGTTTCCGCCGTTCTGGTAGAGCCCCGTCAAACCCCACCCTGCCGCCGCGATGTCAGCGAAGGGCACGAGTTCCACCCCGCCGCTGCTACCGGGGTTCACCAGGGTAATGATGGACATAAGCGCCAGCACACCCAAGGTGAGCGCATCGAAGGCGCTGTCCAAGGCGGCCTCTTTCCATTTCCGGTCACGCCGCAACCGAACCAGGAACAGGACAACGGCGATAAGAGCGAGTGGGAGTGAGAGGACGATAGCGGTACTTACCAGACTGGTTACGGACAAGAAACCCATCAAGTAAACTTACCCTGCTTCGGTTTGGCACTCCAACAGGTACAACATTCGGAGTTGCGGATCAGGAGCCCGCCCTTCAGCAAGGACTGCTCACCACACGTATCCAGTGCATCGCTTCGACCCGGTCACGAGAGTGGTGTCGGCACACAGGTCCGAATCTGTGGGTTCTTCTGCTTCGTTCATCTCTTTGGCTGACTCGGGGGTGCGCTACACCGCTTTGCGCGCAGCTCCTTCAGGTCGGGGATGTGGTTGTACAGCGTCCCGGGGCTGACACCGAGCAGCTTGGCGATGGAGGTCACTGAGTACTCCGGGTTGGGGAGCATGTCGCGGGCCGCGCGAATCAGGTCGGCGTTGACCACGCTCGGTCGGCCGCCGACGCGGCCGCGGGCGCGGGCGGCGGCCAGGCCCTCGTGGGTGCCGGCCACGATGAGCTCGCGGATGAACTCGGCCAGGGCGGCGAACACGTGGAAGACCAGCCGCCCGCCGGGGGTGGTGGTGTCGAGCTTCTCGTGCAGGGAGGTGAAGCCGATCTCGCGGGTGCGCAGGTCGGCGACCATGGTGACCAGGTCCTGGAGGGAGCGGCCGTAGCGGTCCAGGGAGGGGACGACGAGGGTATCGCCGGGGTTGAGGAAGGCGTGGCACGCCTTCAACTCGGGGCGCTCGTCGGTGCGGCCGGACTTGGTGTCGGCGAAGATCCGACGGCACCCGGCCGCAGTGAGCGCGTCGAGTTGGCGGTCAAGCTTCTGCTCGCGCGTGGAGACGCGGGCGTAGCCGATGCGGATCTCGGTGAGCACGACCGGTTCGGCCGCGAGCAGGTCCGATGGCTCGTGCGCGGAGTGCTCCATGCCCGCGATTCCCTCAGAAAACGGCCTGGGAGGGTTGTTGAATCCTTCTGGTTTCTGAAGGGGTTTTTGAAGGCCCTGGGTAGCCTCTGCCCTCGCTCGCCACAGGCTTCAGAAAACGTTGGTTATTTGAAGGACCCGAGCTGTTCGGCCACGGTGAAAGGTAGGACGACTCCGCGGTCATCCTCGCCCGGACCCCGATGACCGTCCCGGCGGGGTCGTCGTCTTCGTCGTCCTGCTCCGCCTCGTTCTGGTGGCGGTCGGCCGCCGACTGCGCCCGGGAGCCGAACCCGCTCTGCGCCGTGTCCGACTCGGGGTCGCGGGCTGCGGCGGACTGGATCCGCGCGGTAGCGTCCTTGTCCATCTCGGTGTGCCTGCCCATGGCCTCTACCTACCCGCCGACCAGCCCGTTGCCCCTTTCCGGCTTATCTTGTCCACCCCCCTGGATACGCGCCGCCCCCACCCGGATCGGCCACCTGTTCCCCCGCCTGCCCGGCCAGTCCGAGTACAACCGCCACCTGCGCGATCTGGCCCCGGCCCTGCTCACGGCGGCGATGTGGCTCGCCCGGGCCGTGCCCACCTGGTGGGAGAACCTGCGATTGATGGACGGCACCCCGGTACGCTGCGGAGCCCCCAAGGTCACGGTGGACCGCTCGATGCTGGGTGAGATCGCCGGATACGGGCGGGACGTGTCCCACCACGCGTTCTACTGGGGCGCCAAACTCATGCTCATCACCACCACCGACGGGGCGGTGTGCGCCTTCTCGTTGGCCCACCCCAAGGAGCTGGACGAACGTCAACAGGCCCTGCACCTGCTCCACGTTCAGGACTGCGCCCCGGGTCCGGCCCCGATCGTGTGCGACAAGGGCTTCGCCGGGGTCGGGATCGAGAACGCGGCGGCCGATCTGGGCCATGTGCTCATCCGCCCGGTGCGCCAGGACGAGCCCGCACCCGGGGTGGAGGTGTTCCCGTCCTGGTTGCGTCAGCGGATCGAGGCGGTGATCTGGACGCTGAAGAACCAGCTTGGGCTGGAGCGGCACGCGGCACGCACCACGGAGGGGCTGTGGGCCAGGGTGTGCCAGCGCATCGTGGCGCTCAACGCCGTGATCTGGCACAACTGGTTGATCGGTGCCCCGGTCAAGCGGTCGTTGATCGCCTACGACCACTGACCAGGACACACAACAACCCCCATCAACGATCTAGAGGAAACGGACCCCCTGGGCCAGCGGCAGCTGCCCGCCGTAGTTGACCGTGTTGGTCGCCCGCCGCATGTACGCCTTCCAGGAGTCGGAGCCGGACTCGCGCCCGCCGCCGGTGTCCTTCTCACCGCCGAAGGCGCCGCCGATCTCCGCCCCGGAGGTGCCGATGTTGACATTGACGATCCCGCAGTCCGAACCCGCCGAGGACAGGAACCGCTCGGCCTCGGCCTGGTCCTGGGTGAAGATCGCCGACGACAGCCCCTGCGGCACGCCGTTGTGCAGCGCCACCGCCTCGTCCAGGGTGCGGTAGGTGAGCACGTACAGGATCGGCGCGAAGGTCTCCTCCTGGACGATCTCGGTCTGCCCGGGCATCCGCACCACGGCGGGGTCCACGTAGTAGGCGTCCGCCGCGGCCTGCTCCAGGCGGCGCCCACCGCCGACCAGCACGTCTCCGCCGTCGGCCTTGGCCTGCTCCAGCGCCTTGACCATGCCGGAGTACCCGCGCTCCCCGATCAGCGGACCGACCAGGGTCGACTCCTCGAACGGGTCGCCGATCCGGTCCCGGAGCTGCTTGTAGGCGTCCACGACGCGCTCGGTGACCTCGTCGGCCACGTCCTCGTGCACGATCAGACGGCGCAGCGTCGTGCACCGCTGCCCGGCTGTCCCGGCGGCGGCGAAGACGCTGCCGCGCACCACCAGGTCCAGGTCGGCCGACGGGGCGACCACGGCCGCGTTGTTGCCGCCCAGCTCCAGCAGGCACCGGCCCATCCGCGCGGCGACCCGGGGGCCGACCGTCCTGCCCATCGCGACCGAGCCGGTGGCTGACAGCAGCGCCACCCGCGCGTCGTCCACGAGCGCCTCCCCCACCTCGCGGCCGCCCAGCACCACGGTGTGGACGTCCGAGGGCGCGCCGACGTCGGCCGCGGCGCGCATGAGCAGCCCGTGGCAGGCCAGCGCCGTGAGCGGGGTCAGGTCGGAGGGCTTCCACACCACCGTGTTGCCGCAGACCAGAGCCACACACGTGTTCCAGGACCACACGGCGACGGGGAAGTTGAACGCCGTGATCACGCCGACCACGCCCAGCGGGTGCCAGGTCTCCATGAGGCGGTGGCCGGGGCGTTCGGAGGGCATGGTGCGCCCGTACAACTGTCGGGACATGCCCACGGCCAGGTCGCAGATGTCGATCATCTCCTGGACCTCGCCGAGGGCCTCGGAGGTGATCTTGCCCGCCTCGATCGTCACGAGTTCGGCCAGGTCCGCCTTGTGCTCCCGCAGCAGTTCGCCGAACCGGTGGACGAGCCTGCCGCGCTCGGGTGCGGGCGTGTCCCGCCAGCTGGCGGTGAAGCACTCGTGGGCGGTCCCGACGGCCCGGCCGACGGAGGCGGGGGTGTCGAACTCGACCGGGAAGAGGATCTGACCGGTGATGGGTGTCCTCGCCACCCCGGCCGCGCCGATGGGTTCGCGCAGGCGGTCGACTCCGCACCGTTCCAACGCGGTCCGCGCGCGATCGGCGAGGACGTCGGTGTCGGGAAGGGCGCCAGTGTGCATGTGTTGCTCTCTCCGTTGAGAGGGACGGTATGTCAGTTCTCACACTGCCAACTCCGAGCCCGCCGGTCCACCCCCGGTGTCGAGGTTGTGGACAACGGCGGCGGCCCCCTCCCGGCGGCCCGGACCGGTGGCGTTACACTCGACCGGCCCGCCCGCGCGCACCGCGCCCATCCCCCGACCAGCAGACAGGGAACCGTGCAGCACGACACCACGCCCGAAGAGGTTCGCGCCCGACTCCCCCAACCCGAACGAATCCTGGCGCGGTCCGGGTTCGCCGCCGCCGGACCCCTGTTCGCCGCCGACCTGGCGGCCAGCACCGACCTCGGCCAGGCCAGGGAGACGGTCGCCGCGCACGCCTCCCGCCTGTGGACCGAGGCGACGCGCGCGGAGGCCGGGGACACCGACGACCGCCCCCTGTACTGGGCCCGGCTGGTGCTCTCCGCGCGGCTGCGCGCCTGGCGGCCCGACTTCGCCCTCACCGACGGCCAACGCGCGGACCTGCTACGTCTGCTGGAGTGGGAGTCGCGGGGCTTCTCCGACATCGACTTCCCTCCGGGGGAGCGCTGGGCGCGGATCGTGGTGACCGGCTTCGACCCCTTCCGCCTGGACGAGGACGTGGAGTGCTCCAACCCCTCCGGGGCCGCCGCGCTCGACCTGCACGGGTGGACCTTCCCGGCGGGGGAGCGCACCGCCGTGGTGCGCGCCGCGATCTTCCCCGTGCGCTGGTCGGACTTCGACTCCGGTGTGGTGGAGCGGGCCCTGGGCCGCCACCACGCCGACGCCGACGCGGTGGTCACCCTGAGCCGGGGGCGTCCCGACCGGTTCGACCTGGAGGTGTGGAACGGCGTGTGGCGCGGTGGCGGCACCGACAACGAGGGGCGCACCGGTACGGGTCGCGCCCCGGTGCCGGGACCGGAGGCGCCCGAGTGGACGCGCTCCTCCCTGCCCTTCGAGCGGATCGTCGAGCGCGCCGCGGGTCGCCACCCGGTGGTGGCCAACACCGAGGTGGTCGAGGTTCCGGCCGGATCGGCAGAGGAGATCCGCCGTCCGCAGGGCCCCACGGAGGGGTCGGCCGCCCGCGCGGGCGGCGGCGGGGACTACCTGTCCAACGAGATCGCCTACCGCAACACCCTGTTGCGCGACCGCTCGGGTCGGTCGGTTCCGGCCGGCCACGTGCACCTGCCCCGGACGACGACACCGGCCGAGCACGCCGAGGCGCTGGCACAGCTCCGAAAGATCGTGGCGGCCGTGGTCGGCTGACCCCCTCTCCCGAACCGGGGCGCCCGGCCCGGTGACCGACCCTGGTAGCCGCCGCTGTGGGTGTCCATGGGCATGAACGGGACCATGCCGCCGTGGGGCACGAGGATGCTGACGACGGGGGCGCCGATGGCCGCGCCCTCCACCATTTCGTGACACTCCGTGCCGAGCGTGCCGTGTTACGGCTACTCCGGGCGGGACTTTCGATATGGTCCCTTCGTGGCTGTCACCTCACTGCGACGCAAGGTCTCCGTCGGCGCGGCCCTGGGACTCCTTCTGGTCCCCGGCTGCCACGTCGCCGAGCACACACAGCCCCACGCCGAGGCGATCGGTTTCCCGGTCGACGAGGTGCCGGGCGCGACCGTCGGCGAGCACGTGGTGGAGACCGACCACAGCGTCGTCGGCTACCGTTATCCGCTCCTGGGCGCGGGCCACCCGCTCACCCGGGAGGTGCGCACCGTCATGGCCGAGCGGCAGACCGCCTTCCTGGAGGACCTGTCCGGGAACGGGCGGCCCGAACTGCGGCAGGACGTGTCCCTGCTCGCGGCGTCCCCCCAGGTCGTCGGGGCACGGCTGACCGCGGTGTCCACGGCGGGCATGCGGGAGAGCCGGGAGGCCACCACGCTGTGGTTCGACGCCGACAGCGGAGCGGTCCTGCCCTGGACGGCCCTGTTCCGCGACGAGGAGGCCGTCGAACGCGCCCACGTCCTGTTGGCCGACGTGCTGCGGGAGGACTACGACCTGCCCCTGGCGGACCTGCCCGGGGTGGTCGGCGAGGCCGCCCGGCGCGCCGAGGAGGAGGCCGGGGCCACCGACGAACCGGAGAGCGCCGAGGCGTCCCCCGACACCGCGGGGGCGGCGGGGGCCGGAGCGGCGGCGCCGACCGGAGCCTTCGACGCCGAGTGGGCGCGGGAGGCCGCGGACGCCTGGTCCGGCTCTCCCCTGGAGGACGTCGCGTTCAGCACCGCGGGCGGGTTGGCGGTGCGGCTGGACCCCACACGGATGCCCGGAACCGGCCAGGTCTCCGACGTGATGCTTCCCGTGGCTCCGGAGGAGGCCGAGGAACTCCTGTCCGAGCTGGGCTTCCACGCCCGTGAGGCGGCGCTGTCCGGCCCCGACCCGGACGTCTTCCTGGAGGAGGGGCCCTCCGGCGAGGGCGGCAGTCTGGACTGCGAGCGGCTCAGGTGTGTGGCGCTGACCTTCGACGACGGCCCCGGCGAGCACACCGACGCGCTCATGGACACCCTCGCCGAGTACGACGCACAGGCGACCTTCTACGTTCTGGGCTCCCTGGTCGAGGAGTTCCCCGAGGCGCTGGAGCGGATGGCCGCCGAGGGGCACGAGCTGGGCAACCACACGTGGGAGCACGACGACCTGAGCGGCATGTCGGCCGAGGACATCGAGGCCGACATGGCGCGCACCAACGCGGCGGTGCGCGACGTGATCGGGGTGGACCCGCCGTCCATGCGGCCGCCCTACGGCGCGTTGAACGGGACCGTGCGCGAGACGGTCGGCATGCCGATCATCCTGTGGGACGTGGACACGATGGACTGGCGCAGCCGGGACACCGACGAGGTCGCCGCGCACGCCATCGAGCACAGCACGTCCGGCAGCGTGGTGCTCTTCCACGACATCCACGAGTCGTCCGTGCGGGCGATCCCCGAGGTCCTGGACGAGCTGCACCGGCGGGGGTTCCACTTCGTGACGGTCACCGAGCTGTTCGAGTCGGGGTTGGAGCCCGGCGACGTGTACACCGACGCCCGGCACGGGTGAGCCGCGCGGCCCGACCGGGCGAACGCCCCGGGCGGGCCGCGCGGCCGTCGGGGCCGGGCGGGCCGCGGCGGTCAGAGCATGCGGCGCAGGACGCGCTCCTTGAGGTCGGTGATGGGCGCGTAGGCGACCCGCATGGTGTCCAGGAACAGGGACTTGTCGAGCACCGACTTGGTGTGCGAGAAGGTGTCGACGGAGGCCGCCGCGTGGTAGGCGCCCATGCCGCTCTCGCCGACACCGCCGAAGGGCAGGTCGGGGACGGCCAGGTGGGCGATCGGCAGGCCGAAGGCCAGCGCCCCGGAGGAGGTCTGGGTGGTCAGCCGGCGCTTGGTCTCCTCCGAGTCGGTGAACGCGTACAGGGCCAGGGGCTTGTCGCGTTCGTTGACGAAGGCGATGGCGGCGTCCAGGTCGGGGACGCGGACGACCGGCAGGACGGGGCCGAAGATCTCCTCGGCCATGACGGGGGTGTCGGCGGTGACGCCGCTGAGGACCGTCGGGGAGATGTAGAGCTCGTCGCGGTCGTGGTCGCCCCCGACGACGACGGTGCCCGAGTCGAGCAGGGCGGTGAGCCGGTCGAAGTGGCGTTCGTTGACGATCCGGCCGTAGTCGGGGCTGGTGCGGGGATCGTCGCCGAACATCTCGGTGATGGCGGCGGCCAGCTCGCGCTCCAGTTCGTCGGCGGTGTCGCCGACGGCCAGGACGTAGTCGGGGGCCACGCAGGTCTGTCCGGCGTTGGTGTACTTGCCCCAGGCCAGGCGGCGGGCGGTGGTGGCCAGGTCGACGCCGGGTTCGACGATGACGGGGCTCTTGCCGCCCAGTTCCAGGGTGACGGGGGTCAGGTGCTTGACGGCGGCGGCCATGACGACGCGGGCGACGGCGCCGTTACCGGTGTAGAAGATGTGGTCGAAGTGCTGTTCGAGCAGGGTGGTGCTCTCGGGGACGCCGCCCTCGACGACCGCGATCGCCTCGGTGTCCAGGTGGCGGGGCAGCAGTTCGGCCAGGGCGGCGGAGGTGGCGGGGGCGAGTTCGCTGGGCTTGACCAGGGCGGTGTTGCCGGCCGCGATGGCGCCGACCAGGGGCGCCAGGGACAGGTTCACCGGGTAGTTCCAGGGCGCGATGATCAGGACGGTGCCCAGGGGTTCACGAACCCGGCGCGCCCTGGCCGGGGCGAGCGCCATCGGCACGAAGACCCGCTGGGGCCGCAGCCACGACGCCAGGTGTTTGAGGGTGTGGTCGATCTCGTTGACCACGAACCCGATCTCGGTGGTGTGCGCCTCGACCGGGCTCTTGCCCAGATCGGCCTTGAGCGCCTTCTCCAGGGTGGGGCGCTCCTCGGTGAGCAGGCGGCGCAGGGCGCGCAGTTGGTCGCGGCGCCAGGAGAGCGGTTTGGTGCGACCGGCGGCGAACGTGGCGCGCAGGCGGTCGACGATCCCGGGGATCGCGGAGGTGTCGGTCAGCGGTTCGCTGGGGGCGTGGGTGTCGGTCATGGGCCGATACTAAACGAAAATGTTTCGTTTCCAACAGGGTGGCTGGCATAGGATTCCTGGCATGACCACGGACCATCTGCCCGAGGCGTCCGGCGCCCCCTCCCGGGGGCGGCCGCGGGACGCCGCCCGGGACCGCGCGCTGATGGACGCCACGCTCACCGAACTCCAGCTGCACGGGTACAGCGGCCTGACCACGGCCGCGGTCGCCAAACGCGCCGGGGTCTCCACGGCCACGCTGTACCGGCGCTGGCGGTCGAAGGAGCACCTGGTGGTGGGGGCCGCCCAGGCCTGGGCCGAGGACCTGGGGCCCGACCTCGACACCGGAAGCCTGGAGTCGGACCTGAGCCGGGTGCTGCACGACAAGGCCCGCGCGCTCGACGGCCCCTCGGGACGGCTGCTGCGGGCGATCGTAGGCGAGGCCGCGCACAACCAGGCGCTGGCGGACGTGCTGTTCGACGCGTTCGTCATGCCGCTGCAGAACCGGGTGGCGGCGCTGCTGGAGCGGGCGGCCGAGCGCGGGGAGATCTCGCCGGTCGAGGACCCGGTGGTGGTCGGCGAGATGGTGATCGGACCGATGGTCACCCACACGTTCCTCATCCCGCACGTGCCCGGGGCCAACCCGGGCGCGGACATGGCCGACCGACTGCTGCCGTACCTGATGCGCGCCCTGGGCGCGGAGGGGTAGCCGGTGGTCGGCCGGGCGTGGGTCACGTGGGACCGGCCGTTCCCGGTGGGGTACGCGCTGACGCGCCGTTCCTGGAAGGGGACACAGCTGTGGGGACGGTGCGCGGACGTCGAGGGCCTGTTTGTCGCCCCCGGGGACGCGACGGGAAGTCCGTTCCGGCTCATCGGCTGCGAACCCGCCACAGCGCTGGTCGACGCCCTGCGCCGCGCGGACGATCGCGCCCCGGTCAGGGTTGAGCTGTGCCCACTGGACGCGAGCGGGCGGGAGATGCAACGGTTCTCGGTCACCCTGGACACGGCGGGAGCCCAGCCGTCGGCGACGGGCGGCGCGCTCCTCGACATCCCCATCGCCGACGGGGACGACAAGCGTCTCCCAGTGACCGCGCGGCCGGTGTGGGACCTGTGGCGAAAGGGCGTCCCGACTTCCCTCAACCAGTGGACCGCCTTCTCCGCCGAGGGCAGGAACGCGTGGCTCCGACTGGCGCTCCACCTGCACTTCACCCGCGCCGACACCCCGCTCCCGCGCTCGGGTGGCGAATACCACCTGGACGGCCGGGCCGTCAGCGACGTCCCCGGCCTGCACTGCGCCCTGGGCGAGGCGCTCGACGGCCCCGGCGGCTACTACGGATCGGGTATGGACGCGATGCGCGACTGCCTGTCCGGCGGGTTCGCCGCCGAGCCCCCCTTCCGGCTCGTGTGGCACGACGCCCGAGCGTCACGGCGCGCACTGGCCGACGTCCGCCTCGCCCCTGAGGGACGGCTCGGCTACTTCGACGACGTCTTTCGCACCCTGCGGCGTTTCGGCGTCATCGTCGAGCTGTGCTGAGTCCGCACACCCCACTCTTCAATGTGACCCTGGTCATAGTTTGCGGGGGTCGCAGTACCTCCTTCCTCGAAAGACTTCTCCCCCGCCGCCTCACGCCCGGTGAAGTGGCGGTCATGCGCGGGTAAGCGGCGCGGCAACTGGAAAGGAGTCGGGAGGACCGTCGAGAGTGTTCCGCTCTGGGGAGGAAGAGCCGGGTGGACGAGGCCCCCCTGTACCTGCGACCGCGGTTGGAACCCCCGCTGGCGCCCCTCCTGGACTCGTCCGACCTCCTCCACACCCTGGTCGACGCGCTCGGATCCCCCCTCGACGTGCTGTTACCCGACCGGATCGCGGCCAACGCCGAGCGCTTCGCCGACGTCCGTCGCGCCCACCGGCTGGGCGGGCGCGAGTTCTTCGCGCACAAGGCCAACCGGTCCAGCGCCCTGGTCCGGCACCTGGCGGCGACCCGCGCGGGCGTCGACGTCGCCTCACTCGACGAACTGCGGCACGCGCTCGGCGCCGGGTTCACCGGCGACCGGATCGTGGCCTCCGGCCCCAAGGGACCGGAGTTCCTGTGGCTGGCCGCGCTGGTGGGCGCCACCGTCCACATCGACGGCCCCACCGAGCTGGACACCCTGGCCGGGATCGTCCGCGACCATCGGCTGGCCCCGGTGCGCGTCCTGGTCCGGCTGTCCGGGTTCACCTCGCCGGGAGTGGCGATCCGCTCGCGCGAGAGCCGCTTCGGCGTGCCCGCCGCGGCCCTGGACGGCCTCCTGGACGACCTGGAACGGCACCGCGACGCGATCGACCCCGTCGGCACCGCCTACCACCTGGACACCGTCAGCCTCGACGAGAAGGCGGTCGCCCTCGAAGGCTGCCTGCACGCGATGAACACCCTGCGCGCCCGGGGCTTCCAGCCCAGGATCGTCGACGTCGGCGGCGGGTTCGGGACCGGCTACGTCGAACACCGGGACGAGTGGGACCGCTACACCACCGAACTGACCCGCGCCGTCCTGGGCGAGCGACCGCCGCTGACGTGGGGCGGGCACGGCTACGGCCTGCGCGCCGAGGGCGGCACCGTACGCGGGTCGCTCGGCCTGTACCCCGCCCACCGCCCCGACGCGGGCCCCGCCTACCTGGACGCGCTGCTGTCGCGGACCGCGCCGACCCTGGGCCGTCCGCTGGGCGGTCTGCTGCTGGAGAACCTCTACGACCTGTACGTCGAACCGGGCCGCGCCCTGCTCGACCAGTGCGGCCTGACCCTGGCGCGCGTGCTGGAGACCCGCACCACGCGGGCGGGCGAGCCCGTGCTGCGACTCGCCGCCAAGGCCACCGACATCGGGCTGGAGGACCACGGCGTGCTCGTCGACCCGCTGCTGCTGGACAGGGGCGGCAGCGGCCCGGCCGACCCCGCCGACGCCAAGGAGCCCGCAGGTGTGTTCCTCACCGGGAGCCTGTGCCTGGAGAGCGACCTGATCACCCGCCGCCGGGTCTTCCTCCCCCGCACCCCATGCCCCGGCGACCTGCTGGCCTTCGCCAACACGGCGGGCTACTGCATGGACTTCGCCGCCACCCACGCCCAGCGCCAACCCCCGGCGCGCAAGGTCGCGATCGGCGGGGGGCCGGGGCGCTGGCGGTGGACGCTCGACGAGGAGTACTGGCCGGTTCCGCGTCCGGAAGGAAGGTCGGCGTGAGGTACGACAGCATCACCGACGCCATCGGCGACACCCCGCTCGTGCGCATAGACCCGGCCGTGCACGGCCTGCGCAACATCGACCTGTACGCGAAGCTGGAGATGCTCAACCCGTTCGGCTCGGTCAAGGACCGGGCGGCGTGGAACATGGCACGGCCGGGGCTGGCCGAGGCCCGGCGGTCCGGCGCCACGGTCGTGGAACTGTCCAGCGGCAACACCGCCAAGGCGCTGGCCGCCATCGCGGGGATGCACGGTCTGCCGTTCCGCAGCGTGACCAACCGGATGCGGGTGCCGGAGATCAAGGACCTGCTCCTGCTCCTGGGGGCGCACATCGAGGAGCTGCCCGGGCGGACCGAGTGCCTGGACCCGACCCTGACCGACGACCCGCTCACCCTCATCCACCAGGAACTGTCCGCGCCCGACAGCGCCCACCTGCACACCGACCAGTACTTCAACCCGCGCAACGCCGACGCGCACGCGGCGGGCACGGGGCCGGAGATCGTCGCCGACCTGGGCGGACGTGCCCCGGAGTACTTCGTGGCGTGCGTGGGCACCGCGGGATCCTCCACGGGGGTGGCGCGGGTGCTGCGCGAGCACGACCCGGGGACGCGGGTGGTCGGGCTGGTCGGTGCCAAGTCCGACTTCATCCCCGGCATCCGCACCATCGACGAGGTGCACGAGGTGGGGCTGTTCGACCCGGGCGTGTACGACACGATCGAGGACGTCAGCGCCGAGGACGCGGTCGAGGGGATGCTGACGCTGGTGCGCCGGTGCGGGATCCTGGCCGGTCCGACGGGCGGTGCGGCCTACTTCGGGGCGGTGCGGCACCTGCGGGAGGTCGACGCGACGCTGACCGGGCGGGCCACGGCCGTGTTCATCGTGTGCGACCGGTGCGAGAGCTACCTCAGCTACGTGCGGCGGCTGCGCCCGGACCTGTTCCACCGGCCGCCCGAGGCCAACTCGGTGGCGAGCCTGACCGAGGAGGAGGTGCTGGCCGCCCCGGCCCTGGACGTGGCGGAGGCGCGTGGCTGGATCGCGAAGGAGCGGCCGCTCGTCGTGGATCTGCGCAGCCCCTTCGCCTACGCGGCGCTGCACATCGAGGGATCGGTGAACATCGTGGACGAACTGTTCGACGAGATGCTGCGCGGCGGGCTGCCGTTCAGTACCCGGCAGCCCGTCCTGTTGGCATGCCCGGTCGGTGAGCAGTCGGCGCGCTACGCCGCGCTGCTCACCCGGATGGGTCACACCGACGCGCGCAGCCTGGCGGGCGGGATCATCGCCTGGCGCGACGCGGGTGCCCCGCTGGTGCGTGATTGAGGTGGGGCGGGCGTGGGAGGAGCTCGGGAACTGGCAGCGGCCCCTGCGCGAGCAGTTCCCGATCATCACCGGGCACCCGGACCTGGCCTACCTGGACAGCGCCGCGACGTCGCAGAAGCCGCGCGCGGTGCTGGAGGCGGTCCAGGAGTACCTGGTCACCGGCAACGCCAACGCGGGGCGCGGCACCTACCCCTGGGCCAACGCGACGACGACGATGGTGGAGGACACCCGGGAGCGGGTCAAGGCGTTCCTCGATGATCCGGAGCCGGCGCGATCGGCGGTGCACTTCGTCGGCGGGACGACCGAGGGGCTGCGCAGGATCGCCCTGGACTGGCTGACGGGGTTCCTGGCGGACGGGGACGAGATCGTGGTGCCGTTCGCCGACCACCAGGCCAACCTGTCGCCGTGGCTGGAGGCGCGCGATGTGCTGGCGCGGCGCGGGATCGGGGTGCGGGTGGTGGAGATGCCGAGGCAGGCGGGGTCGGGTGACTACGACACCGACGCGCTGGCCGCGCTGGCCGGGCCCCGGACGCGGTTCGTGGCCGTCACCCACGTGCACCACGTCTACGGGGGCGACATGAACGTGCACCGCGTGCGCGCGGCGGTCGGACCGGACGCGGTGATCTGCCTGGACGCGGCGCAGAGCGTGGGGCACCTGCCGGTGTCGGTGGCCGCGTCGGACGTGGACTTCGTGGTCTTCTCCGGGCACAAGGCGCTGGCGCTGCCCGGGACGGGGGCGGTGTGGGCTCGGCAGGCGCGGGGGCCGCGGTTCTCCCCCGGCGGGTGGGACGGCACGCCGAACACGGTGGGGATCGCCAGTCTGGCGGCTGCGCTGGACTGGTTGGACGAAGCCGGACTGGAGCGGATCGACCGTTGGTGCGCGGGGCTGGCGGCCCGGCTGACCGAGGGGCTGAGCGAACTGCCCGCCTTCGAGGTGCTGGGGTGTCAGCTGAGTCTGGCCGAGGACTCCCCCGTGCAGCGGCGTACGTCGATCGTCGCGTTCCGGCACGAGCGGATCGACTCGGGGGATCTGGGGTTCATCCTGTTCAGCCACGGGTTCATGGTGCGGTCGGACAGCCACTGCCAGGCGGGGGCCCAGCCGGGGGAGGGTTCGGTGCGGGTGAGTCTGCACGTGTACAACACCGTGGCGGAGATCGACGGGCTGTTGGCGGTCCTCCGGGAGTTGTGAACATGGAAACCACTCCCATGAGGTCACGCACCGCGCTAACCTCTCCACCATGAGTGACGTTGCTTACGAGCCCCGGATGGAGCCGCGCCAGGTGGCTCCGCAGTTGAACACGGCCCTGGCCGCCCTGCACGACAAGGCGGTGGGCTTCCTGGACCCCCTGCTGACCGAACTCGTGCTGGTGCGGGCCGCCCAGTTGAGCGGCAACGCCCACGGCGTGGACCGGCACACCCAGACCGCCGCCGGGAAGGGCGAGAGCGACCGGCGCCTGCACGCGGTCGCCGTGTGGCGGCAGACCGACCTGTTCACGCCCAAGGAGCGGGCGGCGTTGGACCTGGCCGAGGCGATGACGGTCGCCGGGGGCGGCCCCGTGCCCGACCGGGTGTGGGAGGAGGCCCGGGCGCGGTTCAGTGAGGGCGAACTGGCGCACCTGGTGTTCTCGATCGCCACGGCCAACGCGGTGAACCAGGTGGACGTGGCGGTGGGGCGTCGGCCTGAGTGATCCGCGGCCCGAATGTCGTCGGGGGCGTTCGGTGAGGACACCGGACGCGCCCTCGTTCGTTGGTCTTTGTTTCTGGTTCGGTGAACTGAAAGGCCACCTTTACGGCGTAGATTCATTACCGGTGAGTCGGACAGGCAACCCTCCCCACGCGGGAGGAGGCGCACGATCATGCCATCGGTCACCCGGTCACGGCCGCCGGACGCCCAAGGACACGGCGGGGGCTTCGACCGAACCGGAGCCACCGGTGGGCCCCGCCGCTCTCTACCGGACCGCTGAGGCCAGTCGGTCGGCGGCCTCGTGGGCCTCGCGCACGCGCTCCTCGAACGCGCTCCGGGCCGCGCGCAGCGCGTCCTCCCTGCGCAGGTCGTGCGGGAGCGGGCCCGCGGGGTCGGAGCCGCTGTGCGCCAGCAGGTCGGTGTAGTCATCGGTGTCTTCGGCCAGCCGGGAGAGCTGCTCCCACTCCCGGTAGGCGGTGAGCGCGGCGTCCACCGGTCGCACGTACGCGGCGATCTGGTCCAGCCGCCGGTCCACCTGGCGGTTCGCGGCCTCCACCGCCCGCGCCCTGGAGTGCGTGGCCGCGCGGACCCGGTCGGAGACGGCTTCCGCCTCCATCCTCCGGACCTCCTCGGCCAGCGGCGCGATCCGAGCCAGGTCGCACGCCACGAGCCACTCCTGTTCACGCAGGACGACCAGTGCCGACCGGCCGTCGAAGGCCGGGATCAGGCGCTGGGCCCGCGCCACACGGTCACAGGCGTCCTGGACCCGGCGCAGTTTCCCGCGCGCCCCGTGTCCGAGCCTGGCGCGGTCGACGAACCGGTCCGCGGGCACCACGTACTCCGCCACCTTCCCGACGAAGAAGACGAAGGACACGAAGCGCAGCAGGTGGACGAGGAGGAAGGAGAAGAAGGCCCCACCGAAACCACTCATCCCGATCCCCCACAGGGACCACAGGAGTCCGAAACCGAGGGTCGACAGCTCCCCCTTGATCCCGTCCTCTCCCAGGCGCACCGGGATGTAGAGGAACAGCCCGAGGACGCCCACCACGATGGACAGCGTCGCCGCGTCCAGGACGAAGTCGCACACGGCCATCGCGCCCAGAGTGGCGGTGAAAAGGCGATCCCGCCCGTGATCAGACGCTCCCGCCGGGTCCGCAGCAGCCGCGGCCGCGTCCCTGGCGGGGCCTTCCGGACCTCGGCGGCGCCCGCGCGCAGCCCTCGGAGCATCTCCTCGGGCAGGGTCGGGTCGAACACGGAGCGTGTGTCGTCGTGCTGCCCGAATCCCATCGACTCGAGTTCCCTCCAGTCGTCTTCATCCGTCAGGTCGTCTCGCATCGTGGGGAAACCCTTCCGTTCTGTCACGTGTCGGGAGGACGCGACGGAACGTGAGACGCGGCGGGGGTCGGGATGGTTGCGTGTTCACAGGACGCACGACTCAGACGACCGACTCAGTCATGAGACGAACAGCGGTTTCGGACTGGAAACCGCTGTCGATGCTCAACGCCAGCCACAGGCCCAGCGCGTACTCCACCTGCGCCATGTCGGTGTGGTCCAGGTACCCCACCGGGTGACCGACCACGTAGCTGGTGTCGATGGTCCGGATCTGGTCGGTGAGGGCCGGGGTGTCGCGTCCGGTGATGTGCAACCGGGGCCTGAACAGCGCCGCCTGGGCACTGGTCGATGTGGGGAGGACGGTTACCGTGGACCACACACGTGGGCCATCGCTGACGACCACCCCCAAACGGCGTCCACGCTGTTCATGGCCGCGCTTGGCGTCCCCCGACTCAATCGGGTAGACAGCGCCTCGGATCAACGGGGCCCCTCCCGACGTGCGCTCACGGTCGTGTCAGTGCCGATAACGCGGATACGACCGTCGGCCGTGTACTCCCATTCGTCCGGATCATCGGCAGGATTCTCGCCGGATTCGGCGATACGGATCATGTCCTCGTAGGCTCTGCGCCGTTCTTCCTCCCTGGCCAGGGAGCGCAGTCCACGCCGGATCAGTTCGCTGGTCGACTCCCCCGGGCTCTTCAGACGTTCGATGAGTTGTGTGTCCGCTTCCGTGGGTCGAAATCCGGTGCTCATACCTCCAAGGTCCAACAAATGTTGGACACTCCTCGTACGTCGGCCCCGCGCACACCCCCGGGAGGGTGCGCGGGGCCGACGACGGCGCCCTAACGGGCGGGCAGGATCCGTCCCGTCACCTCGCCGAAGTGCACCCTGGTCCCGTCCGGCCCGGGCGCGGTCGCGGTGATGACCACCTCGTCGCCGTCCTCCAGGAAGGTGCGCTCGGTGCCGTCGGGCAGCCGCAGTGGTTCCTTGCCGCCCCAGGTCAGCTCCAGCAGGCACCCGCGCTGCTCGCGCTCGGGCCCGCTGACCGTGCCCGAGGCGTACACGTCGCCGGTGCGCAGCGACGCCCCGTTGACCGTCATGTGCGCGAGCTGCTGGGCGGCCGTCCAGTACATCGTGGCGAACGGCGGACGCGAGACCACGTGACCGTTGATCCGCACCTCCAGGTCCAGTTCCAGCCCCCAGGGCTGGCTGCCGCGCAGGTAGGGCAGCGGTTCGGGGTCCTGGGCGGGCTGCTCGACGCGGGCCGACTCCAGTGCGGCCAGCGGCACGATCCACGGCGAGACCGACGTGGCGAAGGACTTGCCCAGGAACGGGCCGAGCGGCACGTACTCCCACGCCTGGAGGTCGCGCGAGGACCAGTCGTTGAGCAGGAACACCCCGAAGACGTGGTCGGCGAAGTCGTCCACGGCGACGCGCTCGCCCATGCGGCTGGGCGTGCCCACGACGAAGCCGACCTCGGCCTCGATGTCCAGGCGCGCGGAGGGCCCGAACAGGGGCGCGGGCTCGGTCGGGGGTTTGCGCTGTCCGGTGGGGCGCACGATGTCGGTCCCCGAGACCACGACGGTGCCCGCGCGTCCGTGGTAGCCGATGGGCAGGTGCTTCCAGTTGGGCGTGAGCGGCTCCTGGTCGGGCCGGAACATCCGGCCGACGTTGCTCGCGTGGTGCTCCGAGGCGTAGAAGTCCACGTAGTCGGCGACCGTGAACGGCAGGTGCAGGCGCGCCCGGGACCGCTCGACCAGGTGCGGCCGGATCGCGTCGGCGTGGCCGGGGTCGGTGAACCACGTGGTCAGGGCGGCGCGTACGGCGTCCCAGACGGGCCGTCCGGCGGCCAGGAGAGCGTCGAGGTCGGGCCGGGCGACGGTGTCGGCGAACGGCGCGTCCAGGGCGCGGGCGGCGGCGCCGAGGTCCAGGACGTGGTCACCGATCGCCACGCCCGTGCGCGGCGCGGGGTCGGTGTCGGTGCTGAACACCCCGTAGGGCAGGGTCGCCGGGCCGAACGGCGCGTCCGGGTCCAGGTCGAGCCAGGTGTCGGGCATCATCGCTGCTTTCTGTGGTGGTGGTCAGTGCGGCCGGGGGTCGGGGACCAGGGCGCCGAGGGTGACCAGATCCTCCAGGGGTTCGACGACGCTGCACGTGCCGAAGGAGACGAACCTCGCACGCACGGCCTCGGCCTGGTCGGGGGTCAGCCGGGCGGCGGCGTCGACCAGGGCGGCGCCGTCGCGGTCGGCGAGGATCCCGGTCAGGTCGTCGGTCCCGGCGCCGTCGGCGGCTGCGGCGGTGGCGACGAGCAGGTTGAGGAACCCGTGCTGCTCGAAGCCCTCGGCGGTGGTGTGGCGGACGGCGTGGTGCAGCCCGGCGGTGCACTTGAACGGGAGTCCGCGGGCGAGGACGGCGGTCACGAACGCGGCGAGTTCGGCCTCGCCGGGGTGGGCCTCGGGGGTCAGGCCGCCGGTGCGGAACTTGGCGCTGTGGCCGGTGCCGACCAGGGCGTCCAGGTCAGCGGGCACGTTCCCCGCGCGGGAGACCTCCACGAACCCGGACGCGCCCGGCGGCAGGTGGCGGGTGAGGTGCCCGGCGACGGTCGCGGCCGCGCCGGGTTCGGCCGCGGCCTCGACCCCGACCAGCCGCAGGGCGGGATCGGCCAGGACCGACTCGACGGCCGGGCCGATTCCGTCGGGGCCGCCGGGGACGGTGACCGCGACGGCGAGGGTCTCGTGGGCCGGTTCCTCCCGGGCCAGGACGGCGCGGAGTTCGGCCACGCGGCCGTCGGCGACCAGGAACGGGCCGACGTAGCCGTCGCGCCACCCGGAGCGGTACCCGCGGTGGGCGGGCACGGCCTGGCCCATGGGGGCGTTGCCGGGCGGGAAGAGCGCGGCGTCGTCGAACAGCTGGTGGTAGAGGGGGTGGGTCACCGGTTCCTCCTCCCTCCGGCCCAGGTCCAGGCGTAGCCGCCGTCGTCGCTGGCCAGGCCGCCCTCGCCCAGGTCGAGCGGGCGGAAGGTGTCGACCATGACGGCGAGTTCGTCGAAGTAGTGCACGCCGACGCTGCGTTCGTAGGCGCCGGGCTGGGGGCCGTGGGAGTGGCCGCCCGGGTGCAGGGAGATCGACCCCTGACCGATGCCGGAGCCCTTGCGGGCCTCGTAGTCGCCCCCGCAGTAGAACATGACCTCGTCGGAGTCCACGTTGGAGTGGTAGTAGGGCACGGGGATGGACTCGGGGTGGTAGTCCACCTTGCGGGGCACGAAGTTGCAGATGACGAAGTTGTGCCCCTCGAAGACCTGGTGGACGGGCGGCGGCTGGTGGACGCGGCCGGTGATCGGCTGGAAGTCGTCGATGTTGAACACGTACGGGTACAGGCAGCCGTCCCAGCCCACGACGTCGAAGGGGTGGGTGGGGTAGGTGTAGCGGGTGCCGGAGATGCCGCCGGGACCGTCGCCGCGGTGCTTGATGAGCACGTCCACGTTCTCTCCGTCGACGAGCAGGGGCTCGGAGGGCCCGCGCAGGTCGCGTTCGCAGTAGGGGGCGTGCTCCAGGAACTGCCCGTAGCGCGACAGGTAGCGCTTGGGCGGCGCGATGTGGCTGTTGGCCTCCACGACGTAGGCGCGCAGGGGTCCGTCGCCGGTGGGCACCCAGCGGTGGGTGGTGGCGCGCGGCAGGATGACGTAGTCGCCGCGGCCGACGTCGAGGGCGCCGAAGACGGTCTCCACTCGGGCCTGGCCGGACTCGACGTAGACGCACTCGTCGCCGATGCCGTTGCGGTACAGCTCCGAGGGCGCCCCGGCGACGACGTAGGAGATGCGCACGTCGTCGTTGCCCAGGACCAGGCGGCGGGACCCGACGACGTCGGCGGCCTTCCAGTCCCGGTCGGTGAAGAGCGAGTGCAGCCTCAGGTGGCGGGGCACCAGGGGCGCGTTGCGGGTGCGGGTCAGGTCGGGCAGCTCCCACTCGGCGGCGTCGACGATCGCCGACGGGATGGCGCGGTGGTACAGGAGCGAGGAGTCGCTGGAGAAGCCCTCCTCCCCCATCAGCTCCTCGTAGTACAGGCCGCCGTCGGGGTTGCGGTGCCGGGTGTGGCGGGTGCGGGGCACCTCGCCCACCTTCCGGTAGTGGGCCATGGCGGTGATCTCCTTACCGTGGTCGTCGAGCCGTGGTGGGTCGGGATCAGCGGGTCGTGGTGGTCCGCGGGTGTCGCGTGCCGGGCTCGGCCCGGTCGGACGCCAGGCCGAGGGCGGCGCGCAGGGCCGCGCGGAGGGCGGCGGTGTCGGTTCCGGGCACGACGGCGGCGATGTGGGCGTCGGGGCGCACGACCCACACCTGCCCGGGGGCGGGGTCCAGGGCGCGGGTGAGGGCGCCGGTGGTGTCGACGTCGGCCAGGTACAGGGCGGTGGTCGGGGCCGGGCAGGCGTGCTCGGCGGTGGCGCGGACGCGGTCGAGGAGGGCGGCGGGGTCCTGCCCCTCGGGGGCGCGGCCGAGCAGGAGGGTGAGGCCCTGGCGCAGGAGGGGGCGCAGCCGGGTGGGTCGCGCGGAGCCGGGCAGGACGGCGGGCGCGTCGGGCAGGATCACCCCGGGACAGGGGACGGGGGCCTGTCCGCGCGGGGGGCGCCCGCCGAAGGGGCGTTCGGGGCAGGGGGTGGTCAGGGCGGAGTCGGTGTACCAGAAGGGTTCGGCCAGGCGTCCGGAGTCGACGTGCGGGTGGGCGGAGGGGTCGGTCAGGGCGCGGTCGAGGACGCTGAGCCTTCGGTCGTGCTCCTGGGGACCGTGGGGGACGAGGAAGCGCATGGTGGCGCTGGTGACCTCGGCGTTCTCCAGGGCGGCGGCGTGGCGTTCGGTGTGGTAGCTCTCCAGGAGCTCCTCCCCCGCCCATCCGGCGCGTACGTAGGCGAGCTTCCAGGCGGCGTTCTCGGCGTCCTGGACGCCGGAGTTGAGGCCGCGGGCGCCGAAGGGGGCGACCAGGTGGGCGCAGTCCCCGGCCAGGAGGACGCGGCCCGCGCGCATGCGGTCCACCACGCGGGTGTGGAAGCGGTAGACCGAGTTCCAGACGATCTCGTAGGGGGTGTCGCCGATGATCTGGCGGATACGGGCGTCCAGGCGGCCGGTGTCGCGTTCGGCGTCGAGGTCGAAGTCGGCGGGGACCTGCCAGTCGATGCGGAACACCGAGTCGGGGCAGGGGTGGATGAGCACCTGGCGGCCGGGGTTCCACTCGGGGTCGAAGTAGAAGCGGCGTTCGCGTTCCCAGCCGGGCAGGTCGGCGCGGATGTCGCAGATGAGGAAGCGGTCGTCGAAGGAGGTGCCCTCGAAGCCCAGGCCGAGCGCGTCGCGGACGACGCCGCCGTGCGCGCCGAGGCAGGCCAGGGCGTGGGAGCCGCGCAGGCGGACCGGCCCGCCGGGGGTGGCGCACTCGACGTCGACCCCCTCGTCGTCCTGGGTGAGGCCGGTGACGCGGTGGTTCCACAGGGTCGGCACGCCGGCCTCGTCCAGGAGGTGGTCGAGGACCTGCTCGGTGCGGGACTGGGAGATGTTGACGAAGGGGGGCAGGGGCGAGGCGCCGGGGTCGGGCAGGCGGACGCTGAACAGTTCGCGGTCGCGGTAGAAGGTGCGGGCCGTGTCCCAGGTCAGGCCCTCCTCGGCGATGGTTCCGGCGCCGAGCCAGTCCCACACGTCCAGGACGTCGCGCTGTTGGCAGATGGCCTTGGAGCCGACGGCGTCGCGTTCGGGTCTGGTGTCGACGATCCGGACGGGCACCCCGCGCCGGGCCAGGAGCAGGGCCGCGGTCTGGCCGACCGGCCCCGCGCCGAGCACCAGGACGGGGTCGGCGACGGTGTCGGCGGGGGGTCGTGGAGCTGGAGGGCGCATCGTGGGCTCCGTTCGGCGTGGGGCGCCCGTGCGGGGCGCGGCGGTCGGGGGATGGGGGGCGGTCGGCCTCGGTCAGCTCTGGAGCTGGTCCCAGACCTCGCGGTCGCGTTCGGCGGTCCAGATGACCGGCCGCTCGATGCCGGAGAACTCGTCCCACAGGCGGGAGACGTCGAAGGGCAGGCAGTGCTCGAAGATCGGCCAGTGCCCGTAGGTCCCCTCCAGGGCGGCGTGGGCGGCCTGGAACGCCTCCTTGAGGGTGCCGCCGCGCTCGTGGACGGCGCCGACCTCGCGGATCATGGTGGTGAGGAAGCCGCGGGTCTGGTCGATGGCGGCGTCGACGTCGGCGCGGCCGTGCGTGACGGCGCCGCGACCGCCGACGAGCACCTCGGCCTCCAGGGCGGCGACGCGGTCGAGGGTGGGTCCGGCCCAGTCGTGGTGGAAGGCGTCGCCGGTGTAGAGGGCGGCCTCGGCCTCGACCAGGTCGCCGGCGAAGAGGATCCTGTGCTTGGGCAGCCAGGCGACGATGTCGCCCTCGGTGTGGCCGCGGCCGAAGTACTCCAGGACCAGTTCGCCGCGGTCGCCGCCCAGGTCGATGGTGGTGCGGTCGGCGAAGGTCTGGGTGGGCCAGGTCAGGCCGGGGACGGAGTCGGGGTCCTTGGCCAGGCGGGGCATGCGGCCGAACTCGCTGGCCCAGTCCTCCTTGCCGCGCTCGCGGATGAGTTCGTGGGTCTTCTCGTGGGTGAGGATGATGTCGGCGTCGAAGGCGCTGGCGCCCAGGACGCGCACGGCGTGGTAGTGCGAGAGCACGAGGTAGCGGACCGGCTTGTCGGTGTGCTCGCGCAGGAGGGCGAGCCAGTCCCGCGCCGCGGCGGGGGTGGCCAGGGCCTCGAAGGCGACGAGGAAGTCCTCGCCCTCGATGGCGCCCACGTTGGGGTCGCCCTCGGCGGTGAGCGCGTAGACGCCGTCGGCCAGGACCTCCAGTGTCTGCTCCTTGGCCTCGGTGTCGGCGGACGAGGCGAACGGCTTGGCCATGGTCGTGGGACCTCTCACTCGCTCATGGACGGCGGTCGGCCGCCCAATTAATCAAACCTTTGATGATTTGGACCATAACGTGCTCCGCACCACACGGCCAAGAGATCTCCGGCCGATCCGTGGGTGATACAGATCACTCTCCGAGGGTATCCTCCCCGCCCGCGCACGACCCGCCGCGGAACACACCGCCGCCGTACCCGGCCCCCGTTCGGCCGAGGCGCACGGGATCCGCCCGTTCCACGGCGGACCCAGGTACTAGGCTGGTGAGGTGACCCATAACACCGCTCCCCCAACCGACCTCACCTTCTGGTCATTCGTCGACTACGCGGTGCAGAAGGCGGAACGAGAGCTGCCCTCCGTCGACGCGGAGGCCATGCGCATGGTCCTGACCCTCAACCGGGCGACGAGCATGGTCATCTACGACCTGGAGTCGTCCGTCCACCGGCCCAGGGGGCTCACCTGGCCGGGGTTCCGCGTGATCTTCGCGCTGTGGCTGGCCGGGCCGATGGAGGCCAAGACCACCGCCGAGATCTCCGGCATGAGCCGCGCCGCCCTGTCCGCCCTGCTCAACACCCTCGAACGGGACGGGCTCATCGTCCGCGAACGCGCCGAACACGACCGCCGCGCCCTCCAGCTCAGCCTGACCGAGGCGGGCTACGGCGCGATCCTGGGCGGCTTCCGCGCCCACAACCGGCGGGAGAGCGCCTGGGCCGAGGCGCTCGAACCCGAGGAGCGCCGCGAGCTGGTCCGCCTGCTCAACAAACTCATGGCCGGATCGACCACCGCACAGGCCAAGTTCCGCAGCTGAGGCGCGCCGCGGATCGAACACCACTTCCGCCCCGATTGGCCCTTGAGCGGACCACCCGCCGCTGTGAGCATCAGGGCATGGACGACAGCAGCCGATCCCGACTCGAGACCGCACGAACGCAGTTCTCCCCCGAGGTCACCTACCTCAACACCGCCACCCACGGCCTCCCGCCCCACCGGGCGCTGCGGGCCCTCGAACGGCACACCCACGAGGTGGCCGCCGGCCGTTTCCAGCCGGCCCGCGCCGACGCCGCGGTGGACTCCGCCCGCGCCGCCTACGCCCGCCTGACCGGTGTCCCCGTCGACCGGATCGCCGTGGGCGCCCACGTCTCCCAGTTCGTCGGGACGATCGCGGCGAGCCTGCCCCCGGGCTCGGAGGTGCTGGTCGCTCAGAACGAGTTCACGTCGGTGGTCTTCCCCTTCATGGCCCGGCGGGACGAGGGGATCCGCGTCCGCGAGGTCCCCCTCGACCGCCTGCCCGACGAGGTCGGCCCGGCCACGGCCCTGGTGGCCGTGGCCGCCGTCCAGTCGGCCGACGGCGCGATCGCCCCGCTGGAGGACCTGCTCGCGGCGTGCGCCGACCACGGCGCCCGGCTGATGGTCGACACGACCCAGTCGTTCAGCTGGCTCCCCGTGCCCGCGGACCGCGTCGACTTCACCGTGTGCAGCACCTACAAGTGGGCGCTCGGGACGCGCGGGGCGGCACTGCTGACCGGCACGGACGAGGCGTTGGCCGCGCTCCGCCCGCTCGCGCCGAACTGGTTCGCGGGCCAGACCCCCTGGGACTCCCTGTACGGCGGCCCGCTGCGGCTGGCCGAGGGGACGCGCCGCCTGGACCTGGCACCGGTGTGGTCGGCCTGGATCGGGCTGGCCCCGGCGCTGGAACTCATCGAGGAGGTCGGTGTGGCGGCGATCCACCGGCACGACACCGCCCTGGGAGACGGCCTCCGGGCCGCCCTGGACCTCGAACCGACCGGATCGGCGATCGTGTCGCTGGAGGTCTCCGAGGAGTCCGCCCGACGGGTGGCGGAGGCCGGGATCGTCACCTCCACCCGCGCCGGGCGGTTGCGGGCCTCGTTCCACCTGTACAACGACGAGGAGGACGTCGACCGGCTGGTCAAGGCGCTGCGGTAGGCCGGATGCGGCCACGCGGGAGAGGCCCGGGACAACCCGGACCTCCACGCGTGGACGGAGTGCTCAGTCCGCCGGGCGACGCGGTTCGACGACGCAGTCGGGCCCCGGAACGATCAGGGACTCGTGCCCGTCGTCGAACCGCACCCGGTAGGGCGGCTCACCCTGCGCACCGCGGACCTCGACGATCTCGCCGGTGTGTTCCCTCATGCCGACGACCCTGCCCCTGATCCGGACCCGGTCTCCCACGCTCGCGTGCATGTCTTCGACTCCCCCGGTCGCTGCTCCGCGCGCCCGTTTCCGTGACGCGACGGACACACATCGTCGTGTGCCCAGGTCGGCACCTACCCCGAACACCCCGGCCGCATACCGCGACGGCCGGGGAAAGGCGGCGGACTCCTAGAAGACCACCCCGCACACGGGGGCGTGGGGCACCCGCAGGGCGGCGTCCAACCGGTCGGCGGCACCGGGGGTGTGCTCGGTGACCACCCCGGCCGCGACGTGGGCGGCGAGCGTGTGCTGGCCGAGGAAGGCCGCGCCCAGATGGGACACGTCCAGGGACAGGTCCGGTTCGTCGTCGGTGGGCTCGACCGCGGCGCCGTCCCCGTCGCCCCCGAGCCGCCACCGACCCGCGTTCCAGGGCGCGAACCGGTCGCCGACCTCGACCACCGTCCGGACCGGCGCCGCGTAGGAGCGCTCGGCCAGGGCGGCGCGCACGTCCACGAGCCGCACCCACAGGGCGGTGGTCGGCACGGCGCTGATCCGCTGCCGGTCGGCCATGAGGGTCCACAGCGGGTCGTCCACCGCGGCGTGCTCCACCACGACCGTGGCGACCAGGTCGCGCTGGAACACGTGGTCGTACAGGGCCACCCGGGCGGCGGGTGTGGCCGCGACCAGCTCCTCGACGCGCAGCTCGCTGTGCCAGCCAGCCTGGTCGTAGGCCCTGCGGGTCCGGTACAGGGCGTACCCCAGCGGACCGTCGGCGTCGCTGACGACGGCGGCGTTCAGGGCGGTGCGGTCACCGCGCACCTGCGGGGTGTCCCTCAGGACGCGGTCCCACCAGGCCCGGTCGCGTCGGAAGCGGCCGATCTGGGTGGGACGCACCCGGTCGAACACCTCGGCCACCTGTTCCCGGGCCTGCTCGGCGCCGAGCAGGCGCAGGGTGAGCGCGGGATCGCGCGGGGCGGTGGGGACGAGGGCGCCGTGCGGCCGGGCGACGGTCAGCTCCGTCTCCATCGAGGCCGCCCCGTAGCCGAACCGGCCGTAGATACCTCCCTCGGACGCCCACAGCGCCGCGATGCTCTCACCGCCTTCCCGCAGGTCGCGGAGTTGACGGCGGATGAGCGCGCTGAGCACGCCCCGCCTGCGGTGGGTGGGCCACACCCCCACTCCGGTGACGCCCGCGACCGGACGCGGTCCGCCGGGCATCGTCATCTCGAACCCGAAGGCGTTGACCGACCCGATGATCTGGTCCCCGTCCACGGCCACCAGGACACGGTCGTAGCCGTGGGCGTCGATGAGCGGGCGGATGTACTCCAGTCGCTCCTCCACCGAGCCCGGGGCCAGCAGCGCCTCCCCCACCACTCCGGCGGCCTGGGGGTACTCGTCGCGGTCGGTGCCGCGCACCGTCCAGTCCGTGGCTGGCGCGGGGGTCGGATCAGGTTCGGAAGTCTTCGTCATGACAGTCTGCCTATCAGGGGCTCCGCGGACGTGGCCACCCGTTTTCCCGGGGTGTGGAGAGCACGGCGCGGTGTCCGCCCGGTTCGGAGGCCGATACCTCACCGAGGAGTAACGGACGTCACGGAGGGGCACCTCTACGGTGTGACTCCTCCTTCGACACCGAAACGGCACAGAACCCGGTCCGCGCGCGGCGCGACGCGCGTCGTGGTGGGGGTGGACGCGGGCGGCACCACCACCCGCGCCCTGGTGACCACCCTGACCGGTGAGCGGTTGGGCGAGTCGTGGGCGGGCGGCGCCAACCCCAACACCCACGGCGTCATCCGGGCCGCCGCCCAGCTGACCGAGGCGGTCGAGGGGGCCCTGGACCGCGCCGAACGCTGGGCGCGCCAGGAGGTCGCGGCGATCGTGGTCGGCCTGGCCGGGGTGTCGGCGCTGCGGGACGCGGACGTGCGCGCGCGGATGGAGGAGGCCCTGGTCGAGGCTGGCCTGCCCCGGGGAAAGACGGAGTTCACCGGTGACGACGAGGTCGCCTTCGCCTCGGGCACGCCGCTGCCCGACGGAACGGTCCTCATCGCCGGGACCGGGGCGATCGCGACGAGGTTCGAGGGACGGCGTCGCACCCGGTCGGCCGACGGCATGGGATGGCTGATCGGCGATGACGGCTCGGCGTTCTGGATCGGCCACCAGGCGGCCAAGGAGACCGCGCGGCAGCTGTCCCGGGGCGGGGAGCTCAGCCCGTTGGCGCGCACGGTGGCCAAGCGCGTCATCCCCGGTCAGCGCCCGGTCGACGGGCAGGACCACTGGCCCGAGGAGCACGCCCGCAACTTCGCCCGGACGCTGACCGAGGGGCCTCCGGTGGCGCTGGCCACGCTCGCGCCGCTGGTCAGTGAGGCGCACACGGCGGGTGATCCGGCGGCGGAGGTGATCGTGGAGGCCGCGGCGGGTCACCTGGCGCACACCGTGCACCAGGTGCGCACGCCCGGGGAGCACACCCCGGTGGTGCTGTCCGGCGGCGTGCTCAGCCACTCCGCACCGGTGCGCGCCGCGCTCACCCGCAAGCTGGAGCTGGGATCGTCGGGGACGGAGATCGTCATGGCCGGGTGCACGGCGGGCGGGGCGGCGTGGCTGGCGGCCCTGCGCGCGGGCGTGTCCGACACCGACCGCGCGCTGCACGAGGTCTTCACCCGGACGGGTCGGCGGAGCGGCCGGAGTGACGCCGCCTGACCGGGACCCGGCCCTGTTTCCCGGGACGGGCCACCGGTCGCCGTTCGGGCGCAGGAGGGATGCCGCGCGGCGAGGAACGGGCGGCGGTCCCACGAGGGGTGGCGCGCCGCGGGCGCCGGTGGAGGTCGCCCGGCCAGTCCGTCGCGGAGCGGCGCCCGGGGTGTCGGGCGGACCGGGGCGGGGGTTCGGAGAGACGCCGCGCCGCTACCCGGTCGGCGGGTCGCCGAGGCCGGTCAGATAGGCGTCCAGGGTGGCCCGGAAGGCGGTGTCGTCGACGGTGTCCGGGTCCACGGCGCCGATGGCCGCGGCCAGGGGGGCGTGGTCGGGCCCGTAGGAGGTCGGGGGGCGGACGAAGCCGGTGGAGAAGGGCACGATGATCGAGCCCATGACGATGTAGTCGACCGCCAGGACGATCTCCAACGCCTTGGCGGGCGACCATCCGGCGTCGGTGAGCGACGAGACGGATCGGGCGTAGTAGCGCAGGGACGAGGGGGTCTCCACGGCGCGGCGGGCGATGACGGCGGTGGCGTTGGGGTGGGCGAGGAAGGCGTCCCGGTAGGCGACCGCGAACCGGCGCAGCCCCGTGCGCCAGTCGTCCGCGTCCAGCAGCGCCAGATCCACCTTGCCGCTGATCAGCTCGGTGACCAGGTCGAGGATCTCGGACTTGGACCGCACGTGGTTGTACAGCGAGGACGCCTTGACCTCCAGGCGCCGGGCGACCTCGCGCAGGGTGAGGGCGTCGACGCCCTCCTCGTCGAGCACGCCCAGGGCGGCGGAGGCGATCAGGGTACGCGTCAGGGCCGTCCGGGGTCCGCCGTTCACCGCTGCCGCCCGCGCATCCACACCGCTCTCCGTCAGGGTTTCCGTGAGGTACTTCACAAATCGGGAAACTCCCCCTAGCGTATCAACTAACAACGTTAGTCGTCAGGAGTTCCACATGCACGCGAACGATCTGGCGGAATTGGACACCCGAATCCGCACCATCGAATCCCCCGACTACCACGACCCCGCGCACGCCGACCTGCCCGCCCTCGACCTCGTGGTGACCGCGGTCGCCGTCGTCGGTGTCAGCGTCCTCCTGCTGTGGTGGGGGCTGTCATGAGCGACACCCCCACCGTCTCCGGCTCCGCCGGCTCCCTGGCCGGACTCCCCCTGCTGCGCGGCGAGCGCGTGTGGGGTTTCTGGGGCTTCACCTCGGTCAACGTGGGCCTGGCCATCGCCACCTGGGCCTTCCTCACCGGCGGGAGCGTCGCGCTCTTCGTCGGGGCCAAGGCGGCCATCGCCGTCACCGTGGTCGGCAATCTCGTCGGCGTGGTCCTGGTCGCGCTGACCACGTGCGTCCCGTCCGCCAAGTACGGCGTGGAGCAGTTCGGCGCCCTGCGCAGCGTCTTCGGGCGCAACGGCGTCCGGATCCTCCTGCTGCTGCTCATGCCGTTCCTGCTGGCCACCTGGAACGCCATCCTGGCCATCATGTTCGGTCGCGCGCTGGCCAACGTGTCCAACGCGGTCCTGGGCACCGACCTGCGTGCGGACTCCCCCGTGGTGATCGGCTTCTGCCTGGTGGCGCTGGTGGCCTGCTGGCTCCTGCTGCTGCGCGGACCGCTCTCACTGAGCCGCGTCAACGGCCTCATCGCCCCGGCCCTGGCCGTGATCACCCTGGTCATGCTCGTCGTGATCCTGCGCGAACGCGGCCCCGCCGAGCTCGCGGCCCTCGCCCCGCTCACCCCCCTGGGCGATCCGCTGCTCAGCTACACCGCCGCACTGGAGGTCTGCCTGGGCGCCGGGTTCTCCTGGTGGGCGATCACCGGCAACCTCGCCCGCCTCACCACCACCGCGCGGGTGGCGTACTGGCCCAACCTCATCGGCCTGTTCGGCGCCAGCACCGTCGCCGGGCTGGTCGGCACGCTGGCCGCGCTCGCCTTCGGCTCCAGCGACCCCACGACGTGGATGGTCCCGGTCGGCGGCGTGGTCCTGGGCGCGCTGGCCCTGCTGTTCGTCGCCTTCGCCAACGTCACCAGCATCCTGGGGCAGACCTACTCCGGGGCGCTGGCCGTGCAGCGTCTGCACGGCGCCATCGCCCACCTGCCCTGGCCGGTGCTCGCCGCGCTGCTCCTGCTGCCCGCCACCGTCATGGTCTTCTTCCCCGGCGGCGTCTACGAGCTGTTCTTCCGCTTCCTCGCCCTGGTGGCGCTGATCGTGGCGCCGCTGTGCGCGGTGTACTTCGCCGACTTCTACCTCCTGCGCCGCCGCAGGCTGCACCTGCGCGACCTGTACACCGGCGATGAGGAGTCCCGCTACGGGTTCTGGCAGGGGATCAACCCGGTGGCCTTCGTCGCCGTGGCGGCGGGGGCGGTCACCTACCTGCTCCTGCTCAACCCCGTGACCTACGCCAGCTCCCCCCTCTTCCCGTACCTGACCGCGTCCCTGCCCGCCTTCGCCGTCACCGCCGCGGTGCACGTCGTGCTCACCAAGGCGATCGTCCGCCCGCTGAACCGAGGAGGTTACCGTTGACCGCCCCCGACCTGCTGATCCGCGGCGCCCGCGTCCACACCATGGACCCGACGCGCCCGTCCGCGACCGCCGTCGCCGTCCGTGCGGGCACGGTGGTGGCCGTCGGCGACGACCGCGAGGTCGGCGCCCTGGCGGGCCGCCGCACCGAGGTGGTCGACGGGACCGGCCTGACGGTCACCCCCGGCCTGGTGGACTCCCACCAGCACCCGGTGCTGGCCCTGTCCCAGGGGCGCGGGGTCGACCTCACCCACATCGAGGACCTCGACGACCTGCGCCGGGCCCTGCGCGCGCACTGCGCCGACCTCCCGCCCGACGCGTGGGTGATCGGCTTCGGCGCGGAGTACACCGCGTTCCGGCCCGGCACCCCCCACCGCGACCACATCGACGCGGCGGTCGGCGGCCGCCCCGCGATGATCTCGATGATCGACGCCCACAACGCGCTGATGAGCTCCGAGGGGCTGCGGCGCGCGGGGATCACCGGACCGATCGAGTTCGCCGACCACTCCGAGATCGACGTGGACGACGACGGGCTCCCCACCGGCTACCTGCGCGAGACCCTGGCCGTGTTCACCGGCCAGGAGGCCGTGCCCCCGATGGACGTCGAGGAGTGCGCGCGCGGGCTGCGGCGCGTGCTGGGTGGGCAGAACGCCGTGGGCCTGACCGGGCTGCACGTGCTGGACCTGGCGCCCGGCACCCTGGAGACGCTGGAACTGCTGTCCGAGCGCGACGAGCTGACCAGCCGGGTCCTGCTCGCCCCATGGGCGCTGCCCGGGCGGGTCGACGACACCTTGGAGATCGTGCGCGACCTGCGCGGGCGGTCGGGTCGGCTGCTGCGGACGGGCGCGGTGAAGTTCCTGCTCGACGGCACGATCGACGGCGGCGCGGCCTGGCTGCACCACCCCGACTGCCTGGGCGAGGGGAACCGGCCCATCTGGCGGGACCCGGAGCGGTACCGCGGGGCGGTGGGCGCCGTGGCCGCGCTGGGACTGCCCTCCTTCACCCACGCGATCGGCGACCGCGCGGTCACCTACGCCCTCGACACCTACGCGCGGGTGGGCGCGCCCGCCCGGGGGCGGCACCGGATCGAGCACGCCGAGCTGATCCTCGACCAGGACGTCCCGCGCTTCGCCGAGCTGGACGTGGTGGCCTCGATGCAGCCCACGCACATGGACTGGACGCTGCCCGACCACTCCGACAACTGGTCGGGCCGGGTGGGCGACGCGCGCTGCGCCCGCGCCTGGCGTTACGGGGACGTGGTCGCCGCGGGCGGCCGGGTGGCGCTGGGTTCGGACTGGCCGATCGCCGCCTTCGACCCGCGTCCGGTCATGGCCGGGGCTCGGCTGCGGCGGCCCGCAGGGCGGGACGGCCGGGAGCCGGTGGGGCCGGAGCAGGCGCTCACCGCGGGCCAGGCCCTGGCGGGCTACACGTCGTGGGCGGCCTACGGCACCGGGGAGGAGTCCGTCGCCGGGGTGGTGCGCGAGGGGGCCCGGGCGGACCTGACCGTGTTCGCGGGCGACCCGCTCACCACCGCCCCCGACGACCTGCCCGAGCTGCCGGTGGCGATGACCGTGGTCGACGGGCGGGTGGTGTACCGCCAGGGGTGAGACCGGTCGGGGCGGGGCCGGAGTGGCGGTTGACCGGTCCCGCCCCGCCGCGTCACAGGTTCAGTCGCTCCAGGGCGACGAGGTAGGCCTCGTTGAACGTGGGGAACTGGGGGATCGAGTCGGCCAGGAGCGCGACCGGGATCCGGGCGTGGATCGCCAGGGCGGCGGTGTGGATCCACTCCGAGGCCAGGGGGCCGAACGCCCACGCCCCCACGAGCACGCCGCTGGCGCGGTCGGCGACCAGGCCGAGCGTGCCCTCGGGGTCGATGGAGTAGGTCCACGGGCGCGCCAGGTTCGCCGGAACGTCCACCTCGGCGGTGACCGCGTCGACGCCCTGGGCGCGGGCCCGCTCCTCGGTGAGCCCCACGGCGGCGATCTCGGGGTCGGAGAAGACCACGCGGGGCACGGCCGTGTAGTCGGCGCTCCGGCCCAGGCCCAGGATGTTGTCGGCGACGACCCGCCCCTGGTACTTGGCCACGTGGGTGAACATGGCGCGTCCGGTCGCGTCGCCGACCCCCCACAGCCCCGGCGCCGCCTGGCAGCGCTCGTCCACGCCCAGCGCGGTCCGGTCCAGGTCCACGCCCAGCTCGGCCAGACCGAGCCCGTCGGCGCGCGGGCGGCGGCCCGAGGCCAGGACGACGACGTCGGCGCGCACGCGCCGGCCGTCGTCGAGGCGTGCGAGTACACCCGACCCGTCGCGGGCGACCGATGCGACGGTGGTGCCCACGCGTACGTCGACGCCGTCGCGGGCGAACCGCTCTCCGATCAGCTCGCACAGGCGCGGTTCCTCGCGGTCCAGCAGGCGGGGGCCGCGCTGGACGAGGGTGACCTCGGCGCCCATCCGGTTGAGGAAGTGGCCGAGTTCGATCCCGACCGCGCCGCCGCCGATCACCAGCGCGCTCTCGGGCGGGGCGGTGAGCGTGGTGGCCTCGCGGTTGGTCCAGATCCGGGCCGGTCCCAGCTCGTCCAGGCCCGCCACGGGCGGGCGGACCGCCTCGGAGCCGGTGGCCACGACGAGGTGGTCGGCGCTGACCTGCTTTTCGCCCACGGACACCCGCCAGGGGTCGCGTCCGACGACGCGCGCCTGGCCCCGGAGCACGAGCGCGCCCCGGTCGCGGTAGCCCCGGACCTGCGCGGAGTCGTCGAGGTGGCGGATCATCCGGTCGCGGTGGTCGCGCAGGGCGGGCCAGTCGAGTCCGGGCGTGTCCACCCCGGCGGCCTCGACCGCCTCCTGTCGGGCCTCGGGGGCGCGGAGCAGCACCTTGGAGGGGATGCAGGCGTAGTAGGCGCACTCCCCTCCGATGAGCGCGCGCTCGGCCACGGCGACGCGGCGCCCCGCGTCCAGGAGGCGGGAGGCGACCGTCTCACCCCCCGGCCCCATCCCGATGACGATCGCGTCGACGTGCTCCATGTGCCCGGCTCCGCCCGTGTGCTGGTGGTCCCCTCGATCGTGACGGTTGACGGGCGCCGGGGGAAGGGGTGACACGCCGTACGGCCGCAGCGCCCCGACCGTGCGGCGTGTCACAGCCGAGACGTGCGGTGACGCCGTCAGCCCGTGGTGTACTGGCGGGTTGTCGCACCGTCCGTCCCGGAGAGGAAGCCGTTCCGGCGTACCCGTATGTCCACCCAGACCATCCTTCTCGTCCTCGACCTGCTCGGCGTGTTCGCGTTCGCCCTGGACGGGGCCCTGACCGCGATCCGCTCGGCGCGGGTGGACATCGTCGGCGTCATGGCCCTGGGCGTGGTCACCGCCATCGGCGGGGGCATCATCCGCGACGTCCTGCTCGGGGTGACCCCGGCGACCTTCCAGGACTGGCGGTACCTGGTCACGGCGCTGTCGGGGGCCACGGTGGCGTTCTTCCTCAGCCGCTGGCTGCACCATCTGAACAAGCCGATCCTGCTCTTCGACGCGGCCGGGCTGAGCCTGTTCGCGGTGATCGGGGCGACCAAGGCGCTGGAGTTGGGGGTCGGTCCGCTCCAGGCGACGATCCTGGGGGCGCTGAGCGCGGTGGGCGGCGGCACCGTCCGCGACGTCCTCATCAACCGGGTGCCGACCGTGCTGAGCGCCGACTCGCGCCTGTACGCGATCCCGGCGATGCTCGGCGCGGGGTTCGTGGTGGTCGTGGACGTGTTCGGGTTCGGGGCGGGGTGGGTCGCGGTCGGCGGCGCGGCGACGTGCTTCACCGTCCGCGTCCTGTCGCTGCGCTACCGGTGGAACGCGCCGCGCCCGCCCGGGGCGCCCTCGCTCTAGCCCGGCGGTGGCCGGGGCGGTCAGAGCGGGTCGAGACGCCCCCCGAGCAGGCAGAACTCGTTGCCCTCGGGGTCGGCGAGGACGTGCCAGGGCTCCTTTCCGGTCTGCCCGACGTCGACGGGTTCGGCTCCGGCGGCCAGGAGGCGTTCGAGCTCGGCGTCCTGGTCGCGGTCGGTGGCGGCGACGTCGATGTGCAGCCGGAGCCTGCCCTTCGCCGGCTCGTCGTCGCGGATGAGGACGATCACCGGCTGCGGGTCGCCGGAGGCCTCGCGCGGTCCGATCTCGACGCCGTCCTCGCCGCGGGCGAGCACCACGAAGTCCAGCACCTCGCACCAGAACCGCGCCAGCGCCTCGGGGTCGCGGCAGGCGAGCACGAGGTCACTGATACGGCATGCCATCGACAAAACCTGCTCTCGAACGTGGGTGCTGCCGGGGGGTGACCGCGCGCGGATCTCGCGGCCCCCGCGGTGGGGAACCCCCGCGACCCTACCGGGCCGGGCGGGCGTGGGCGAGGTCCTCTCCGGCTCTCACGCTCCGCTCCGGTCCAGGGCGCGCGCGGCGGTGTTCCGCAGGATCGCCACCATCGCCGAGACCGGTTCGGAGGGGCGGCGGCGGTGCACGGTGAAGATGTCCCGGGCGAGCCGGGCCCCGCGCAGCGGACGGCTGACCCAGTCCCCGCGCCGGGCGGCGCCGAGGATGCTGCTGGGGACGAGCGCCACGCCCACACCCGCCTCGATCAGCGCGAGGGCGACCTCGTAGTCGCGGGTCTCGTAGGCCACGGTCAGGCGCACTCCGGCCGCCGCGGCGGCGGTGTCCAGGCTGACCCGGTTGGGGATGCCCGGCGCGCCGCAGATCCACTCCTCCTCGGCCAGGTCGGCCAGGGTCGGGGACCGGCGCGCGACGACGGGGTGTCCGGCCGGGGCGACCGCTATGAGCGGATCCACCAGGACGCGTTCGCGGTGCAGGCCGCCGGCGTGGGGCAGGGGCGCGCCCGGGTAGCGGTGGGTGACGAGCAGGTCCAGGTCGCCGGAGGTGACCAGGCCGTACCCTCCGGGCGGCTCGATGTCGGACAGTGACAGGCGCACGTGCGGGTGGGCGTGGCCGAAGGCGGCGAGGGTCTCGGGCAGCAGTACCTTGCCCGCGCTGGCGAACGCGCCCAGGGACAGGCGGTCGGGGGGTTCGCCCGCGATGGAGCGGACGGCGGCCTCGGCGTCGCGCAGCTCCCCCATGACGCGTTCACCGTGGTCGAGCAGGACCCGTCCGGCCTCGGTGAGGGTGGCCCCGGTCCGGCCGCGCTCGACCAGGCGGCAGCCGACCTCGCGTTCGAGTTTGGTGAGCTGTTGGGACAGGGCCGGTGGGGTGAACGAGAGCCGTTCGGCGGCCGCGGCGATGGATCCGGCGTGCGCGATCTCGACGAGGACGCGGAGCCGGTTGGCGTCCAGCACGGTTCTCCCCCCTTTCCGCTGTACAACAAAGTCAGGCACAAAGTTTCACTTAATGATCTTTAGCAGACCCAACTTTAAGTTAATGCCCAGTAGCGGCAGCATGGGGCCATGAGCCCGAGTACCGCACGTGCCTCTCGCACGCCCACGGCCACCGACGTCCGTGCCGCAGCCGAACGCATCGCCCCCTACGCCCGCCGCACCCCGGTCATGCGCGCCGAGGTCGACGGGCGTCCGCTCACCCTGAAGCTGGAGTACCTCCAGCGCACGGGGGCGTTCAAGCTGCGCGGAGCGCTCAACGCCCTGCTCGGCGGGGAGCCCACCGACCGGGTGATCACCGCCTCGGGCGGCAACCACGGGCTGGGCGTGGCCACCGCGGCCTCGCTGCTGGGGATCCGGGCGACCGTGTACGTGCCCGAGACGGTGCCCGAGGCCAAGGCGGTGGCCCTGGCCACCACGGGCGCGGAGATCGTGCGCGTCGGACGGGAGTACGCCGAGGCCGCCGAGGCCGCCCGCACGCGCGCGCAGAGCGAGGGTGTGCGTTACCTGCACGCCTATGACGACCCGCTGGTCGTCGCCGGTCAGGGCACGATCGGTCTGGAGATCGCCGCCGACGCCCCCGAGTGCGACACCGTCGCCGTGGCGGTGGGCGGCGGCGGTCTGGTGGCGGGTGTGCGCCTGGGCAGCGGTGAGCGGCGCGTGGTCGCGGTGGAGCCGGAGGGCTGCCAGAGCCTGCACGCGGCGCTGGCCGCCGGGCACCCGGTGTCGGGGCCGGTGGACTCGGTCGCGGCCTCGGCGCTGGGCGCGGCGGTCCTGGGCCGGGTGCCCTTCGAGGTGCTGCGCACCCACCCGGTGACGCCCGCGCTGGTCAGTGACGAGGAGATCGTCCGGGCGCAGGACCGGCTGTGGACGGAGTTCCGGATCGCCACCGAACCGGCCGCTGCGGTGCCGTTCGCCGCCTGGCTGGCCGGTCGGGTCCCGGGGGAGAACCCGTGTCTGGTGGTGTGCGGGGCCAACGCGCACTGGCGGCGCGCGGACTGAGCCAACGCGGCCCCGATCCGCCCACCTCACGGGGTTTTCGCACGTCACCGACGTGTTGTGCGCTGACCGCCCCGGTTCGCACTGTGATGGCGCTCATGTGCGCCACGCCATTGTTACCCACGGGTCGCCCTTACATTGGGGTCCACATCCGACCACCTTCGTGAGGGAGAACACGTGCTGTACGGTGCGTTGCGGCAGACCGCGGCGGTCCTCGCCCGGACCCTGTGCCGACCGACCATCGAGGGCCGGGAGAACGTCCCCGCCCGGGGGGCGGTCCTGCTCGCCAGCAACCACCTCTCCTTCGTCGACAGCGTCGTGATCCCGTTGGCGGTCAGGACACGTCGGGTCCGGTTCCTGGCCAAGAGCGACTACTTCGAGGGGAGCGGCGTCAGGGGGCGGGCCACCAAGGCCATGTTCAGCTCTCTGGGGGCGATGCCGGTCCGCCGGGACAACGCCCGTGACGCGATGCTGTCGCTGGAGCTGATGCTCGAACGGCTGCGCGAGGGCGAGGCGTGCGTGGTCTACCCCGAGGGCACCCGCTCGCGCGACGGGCGACTGTACCGGGGGCGGACGGGCGTGGCCCACCTGGCGCTGGAGTCCAAGGCTCCGGTGGTCCCGGTGGCGGTGTCCGGGACGCAGCACGTGCAGCCGATCGGTGCGCCGGTCCCCCGACCGCACCCGTTCACCGTGCGGTTCGGCAGGCCGATGGACTTCTCCACCGGCTACGATCACCTGGCCCCGGGCAGGGCGCGTCGGGAGATCACCGACCGCATCATGGACGCCATCCACGACCTGTCCGGTCAGGAGCGCGCCGCCGGGTACAACACCCACACCTTCGAGGACTGAACCCGACCGCGGGGATCGGGACGCTGCTCGCCAGCCGCCGCTCCACCCCGGCGGTCGTCCGAGAGCCCGAGGAAAACCTCGACTCCACGGGAACGACGGCGGTGATGGGCCCGGAGCGGACTCCACCACCGCCGCCTCCTCCGAGGTCGGGCCGAGCCAGCTCACGGGCCGCCCCGGGTACGGCGTCAGCGCGCGTACCCGACCTCGGCCTCCCCCTCCCTCGCAGCGCGCTCCCGGCCCCGGGACGAGGGGGAGGCCACGGAATCCGGCGAAGGGAACTCGGGAAGCACGTGGGCGCCGAGTTCCTCGATCACCTCCTCCACCGGACGTCGGCTCGGCCGAAGGTTGATCGCCACGTGGTTGACCCCGCTCTCCCGCAGCCCCGCCAGGTAGGCGATCAGGGCGTCGCGGCCGAGGCGGGCCCCGAAGCGGATCGGTACGACGGGCGCCCGCGGGTCGTCGAACAGATCCACGAGCATTGTGGTCAGCAGAGGGCGGAACGCGGAGGGGTCGCCGTGGACCTCGCGGACCGTCCCGTGCCAGGACGACGCCACCGGGAGCATGGCGTCCGGTGGCCGGTGGTAGGTGAAGTGGCCATCCGCGTGCTCGGCGATCCATTCCATGGACTGCCCGCCGCGTCCCGCCAGGACCGTGCGGATCCCGGAACCGTCGGGCGTGGGGAGCACGCGGAGTCCGGAGCCCTCGGCGAGTTCGTGGCCCGCCCACAGGGAGCGCAGAGTGTGCACGCCCTCGCGAAGGAGCCGTGCCCGGTCCCCGTGTTCCACCCCGAACAGGGGGAACTCCACGGGGCGGTCTCCGGAGGCCACGCCCAGGATCAGTCGCCCCCCGGACAGCCGGTCGACGGTCGCGGCCATCTTGGCGACGTGGGCCGGGGCGCGCAGGGGAAGCGCGATCGCCGCCGTCCCGAGCACGACGCGGTCCGTGGCCGCGGCCAGGTAGCCCAGATACGGGAAGGGGTCGAAGACCTGCCCCGCATCACCGAAGTTCGGGGAGTACACCGGGACGTCGCGCAACCACAAGGCCGAGAACCCCCACCGATCGGCCAGGCGGGCGCGCTCGGCGTGTGAGGTCATGTCGGGTTCCCCGCCAAGCCGACCGGCCACCCGCCGGGAGCGCTCGCCCCCGGGGGACCAGTCGTTGTCCAGCGGGAGTTCGAGCCCCAGGGTGATCCGCCCCGGCCCCGGGGCGACGCGGTGCAGTGCGTCGAGCGTGTTCTCCGTGGTGTCGGGTCGCCGCATACCGGTCACCTCGTCTCCTCGGGGGACGGGGCAACGGTGGGCCGCGACCCCGCCTGGACGAGCGTGGAACGACGGTCCGACGCGTGGGAGGCGAAGGTGACGCCGAACGCGGCGGCGGCCATGAGCGCGCCGACCACCAGGGGCGCGGTGTATCCGTAACCCGCGTCGATCGTCGTCCCGGCCAGGTAGGAACCGACCGCGATCCCCGCGTTAGCCGCGGAGGAGGCGACGGCGGCGGCGAGCGTGGTGGCCCCCCTCGCCTTGTCGATGACCCTCGTCATGAACCCGGGGACCGTGGCGAAGCCCGCACCGCCCAGCAGCATGAGCAGGACGACGGCGGCCACCTCGAACCGGGCGGTCAGGGCGAAGACGATCAGGACCGCGAACAGCAGCGCCTGCGCGGTCAGCAGTGTCGCGACCTGTGCGCGGTCGGCGTACCGGCCGCCCAGCAGGTTGCCGATGACCAACCCGACGCCGAAGAGCATGAGCAGCGGCGTCAGCATCCCGGAACTGAACCCGGCGACCTCCGTCATGAGCGGGGCGACGTAGCTGAACGCGGCGAACAGGGCGCCGATGCTCAGACCGGCGATCGCGAGTGCCATCCACACCTGGCCTCGGCGGAACACCGCCAGTTCGTCCCGCAGGCGCACGGAACCGTCGTCGCGCCTGGTGGGCACCAGGACCGCGAGGCCGATCAGGCTGATCACGCCGATCGCGGCGATGGCCCAGAACGTCGCGCGCCAGTCGAAGGACTGCCCGATCCAGGTGCCCATGGGGGCGCCGAACACGTTGGCGACGGTCAGTCCGGTGAAGACGAGCGAGATCGCCCGGGAGCGCTTGTCCTGGGCGACCATGTCCGCGGCGACGACGGAGCCGATGCCGAGGAAGGCACCGTGACAGATCGCGGCCAGGATCCGGCCCACCATGAGGATCCAGTAGGCGGGCGCGACCGCAGAGAGCGTGTTGCCCAGGATGAACAGGACCATGAGGATCAGCAGCATCCTCTTGCGGGGCATGCGTGTGGCCGCTGCGGTGAACAACGGGCCGCCGAAGACGACTCCGAGCGCGTAGCCGGAGATGAGCAGTCCGGCTCTGGTGAGGCTGACCGACATGTCGTCGGCGACCTCGGGAAGCAGGCCCATGATCACGAACTCGGTCGTACCGATACCGAAACTGGCGATCATCAGGGCGAATACGGCGAGGGGCATGGAGGTTCCTCCGCTGGTAGCGGCTCTGTTGGGTCCTTCCCGCGGGGGCAGGGCGGGTCGGGGCGTGTAACCTCTCCAGAAGTACACGCCTGTGCAACTATTGCACAGGCGCTATCCTTGGTTCAAACGTGCGCTCGGACGTTAGACGCATGGAAGGGGTATGCTGGTGCAAAGTCCACAACGACTGGGAGTCGTACATGAGCTCCGCCTCCTCCACCCACCCCGTCCCGCGCATCCAGGAGCCCACCGAACTGGAGAGCAACTGGCGCCGGCTGCGTCTGTTCGAGGCGCGGGTACGCGAGCGGTTGGAGGTGGCCCTGGAGCCGCACGGCCTGACGTGTTCGGAGTACTCGGCCCTGGTCGCCCTCCACTACTCCGACGACAACGGGCACCTTCGCCAGCAGTTCCTGGCCGACTCCATCCCGATCAACCAGAGCTCGCTCAGCAGGCTGGTCGGCCGCCTGGAGCGCAACGGACTGACCGAGCGCTACCACTGCGCCGACGACCGGCGGGGCGTCTACACGCAGATCACCGACAAGGGGCGCGCCAAGGTCGAGGAGGCCAGGAAGAGCTACGTGGCCACTCTGGAGAGGGTCCTGGCCGAGGAACGGGAGGGTGACCTGCGCGCGGCGGTCACCGCGTTGCTGTCCGACTGATCCGCAGACCGCCTCCCCCGCCCGAGACCACCGTGACGCTCAGGGAGGTGAGGTCGGCGACGACGAACTCGACCCCGTCGCCGACACCACCCCCCTCGACCCCGATCACCCGCATACCGGCGGCCAATCCCGCGCGTACGCCGCTGGGCGCGTCCTCGACGACCACGCACCTGCCAGCCGGGACCCCCAGCGCCTCGGCCGCCGACAAGTATCCCTCCGGGCTGGGCTTGCCGTGCACCACGTCGTCGGCGGTGACGAGCACCGGGGGTTCCGTGACGCCGACGGCGCGCAGCCGCGTCGTGGCCACGAACCTGCTTCCGGAGGTGACCACGGCCCACGCGCCGACCGGAAGCGCCCCGGTCAGCGCCCGGGCCCCCGGGATCTCCCGCAGCAGGTGGGGGTCGGCGACCTGGTGCTCCTCAAGGTCGTCCGCCTCCTTCACCGCATCCAGTTCGGGAGCGGCCAGACGCACCACGTCCGGCGCGCGGCGTCCGGGGGTGAGTGCCATCACCTCGTCAGGGTCCAGGCCCCGCCGTGCGGCCCACCCCCGCCACATCCTCTCGATGACGGGACCCGACTCCACGAGCACCCCGTCCAAGTCGAACAGCACCGCGTCGCACTCCAACACCATGACTCCTTTCCGGAAAACGTGAAACGAGGACAGCGGGGAAGGGGGTGGGGCCCTCGACGTCCCCACCCCCGGGTCGGACCGAAGCGTCAGAGGTCCAGCAGATCCAGGTGGCTCCTGGGGTCGATCTCGCCGTTCTCCTCCAACTGCGCGACAGCGTCCTCCAGGAACAGCACACCCAGCAGATAGTGCCCGCCGGCCAGTTCGATCGGGCTCAGGTCGATGCTTCCGACCGTGCTGGCGCGCTTCTTGATGTCGGACAGTCGGCACGCGGCCTCGGCCAGGAGGTGGAAGCCGTGACCGAGGAGGAGACGGCTGCGCCATCCCGGGTCCTCGGCCACCAGGGGGGCCAGATCCTCGTGGTCGGCGATCGCGTCGACCAGCCCCCGGGCGGCCTCCCGGTACCCCGGATAGAGTCCGCCCCGCTGGTGGACGGACACCTCCCGGACGGAGCCCGTACCGGCGGTGTCGATCTCGAAGCCCTCGCGGAGACCGGCGTCCCACACAGTCAGGCTGAAGAGCACCTTGCCCCAGTCGTAGCCGAGGTCCCAAGGCTGGAGCGTGCCGCGCGGGTCGATGATCCGCACGGTCGGTCGGCCGTCCTCCCGGCCGGTGATGAGCACGTTGCGCGTGTTCAGGTCACCGTGCGCGGGGAAGTGCAACCGGGTGGCGTCCACGTGCCGGGTCAGCTCCGGACGTTGACCGAGGAGTTCGGCGATCTCCAGCGGGTGCCGACAGGGGACGCCGTTGACGACGAGGCGCCCCCGCTCGGTGTACTCCCGCGGCAGGTGCCTCTCCAGGAGCCAGAACCGGCGGGTCAACCGGTCCGCGTGTATCTCAGCGATCTGCCCGGGCTCCGAGCGGACCTCCTCCAGGCTCCACCCTCGACGGGCCAGGAGGGACATGGTGACGTCGAAGCGGTTGAAGAACTCCGCGACGTCGGACCGCTCACCTCGGATGACGGCCGCGATGTCCTCGTTGGGGTAGTAGGGCATCGTGTACGCGGACCAGTCATGGCCGTGGAACTCGCGCAGCTTCTCCGTGTACACGTCACGCAGGGCCGGTGCGTCCGCCCGGATCTTGTCGATCTGACGGAGCTTGACCCGGAAGGACTCCAGGTCGTGCCCGTCCACGGCACCGGGCATCTCCACCTGGAGTTTGAGCACCTGGCGCGTGCCGTCCGGCATGCGGAGCCGCAGGATGCGGGCGGGAGATCCGCCTTCGGTCACCTCCTCCTCCACAGTCGCCCGCAGCTCTCCGGTCAGTTCCTCGATCAGTTCGTCCTCACGGGCCCCGACACTCGTCTGTTCGGGGACCTGGGCGGTGGTGGTGGTCACGGTGTCCTCCTGTGGGCTGGGTGTGTCGCTGTACAGCCGACCGGCTCCGGCGGTACAGCGTTCACAGCGCCGAACCGGCGACCGGGACGCGCCGCTCGACCGCGCTCAGCGGTCGCGCGTAGTTCTCGATCGACGCCTCGATCGCGGTGCGCAGCCGAGCGTCCACGTCCACACCCCTGGACCGGGCCTCGTGCTGGACGGCGGCCTTGATGTCGCGGAAGTGTTCGGTGTTGTAGACGTAGTGGCCCGCGATGACGGCGCGCTCGTAGTCGGTGGCCGTGGTGTCCTCGGTCATCCACTTGCGCCAGGAACCGGAGGCGTAGGCCAGTGCGAGGAACCGCTCCAGCTGGATGCCCAGACCCAGCTCCCTCAGCAGGGCGATGAAGGCCCGCGTCTCGACCACGCCGAACTCGGGTGCCACGTTGAGTGCGTGCACACCCTTGGCGGCGAGATACTCGACCGTGGTCTCGCTCAGGTAGTCGCAGTTGTGCGCTTTCAGTGCGATGCCGTGGCGCTCGGTGACGTCGGCGAGCGCCCGGACGGCGACTCCGACCGCGCTGGGGGCCACGACGACGCCGCCGGTGTTGCGGGTCTCCACGACCTTGGTACCGGTTTGGGCGACCACGAAGGTGGGCAGCGGCAGACCGGCCTTGCCCAGCCGGTCCAGAGCGGTACCGAGAAGCTCCTGGAACTCGAAGGGGTCGTTGGTGTCGCGCCCCTGGTCCTCGAAGCCGATCTCGAACATCACCTCCCTGCCCTGGCCGCGCGCGTACTCGACGCACTGCCCGTACAGCTCCACGGCGCGGTCGATGGCCACCCTGTCGTCGGCGACCCCGTCCAGGTCCATGGAGGTGTCGATGTGCAGCAGGTCGAAACCGTTGCGGATGTCCTCCTGGTAGGACTCCAGGGCGGACGACATGGCCTGCTCGGGGGTCAGCCGCCGGTCGCGCTCACCGGCGGACTGGTAGGGGCCGCCGTGGTCCCGGCACAGCAGGAGGCGTCCGTCGGCGTCGTTGCCGCGCACGTACTCGGCGAACGCCGCCGTGTCCCATCCCTCGACGTAGCCGCCGCCCTGGCTCGCCGCCTCGACCTGGCGGCGGCTGGGGATGAGCATGAGCTTCTGGTCGAGGCGATCGGCGACATTGAGGGCTGCGTCCACGGCGTTCCTGGACATGGGCCCGACGCCCAGTCTGGAGGGAACCTCGGGGGTCGGGAAGGCGGACGGGCGTGTGCTGTCTGACATGGGAACTTTCCGAATCTTCGCGTGTTGTGAGGATGGGTGGGCGCGGACCGGGGTCAGGGGCCCGGGGACGAGGTTCGGTGAACGCGGCCCGGTGTCGGTCTCAGGAGGGTGCCGGCGCTCCCCTGGTGGCCCAGAGGACGCCCCGGGCCAGGAGGCGGTCGGCGTCGGGGATCTGGAGGTCCTCCACGTAGTGGCCGACCGACATGTAGAAGACGCGCCCGGAGCCCCACGTCCTGGTCCAGGCGACGGGCGAGGTCAGGCCCTCGATCCAGGGGAGGTGCTCACCGCTGAAGGTGGTCTCGGCCAGGACGTGGTTCGAGGGGTCGGTGTGCATGTAGTACTGCTCGGAGGCGACCTCGAAGTCGGACACCCCCGAGGTCACCGGGTGCTCGTGGTCGACGATCCGCACCTTGTACGGCACGCGTACGCCCTCCCCGCCGGGGTGGGACACGCAGTTGCCGCCGACCAGCATGTTGTAGGTCAGGCTCGCCCTGAACGAAGCGGCCATGCCGTGCCAGCCCGCGACGCCCAGGCCGTCCTGGACGGAACGGGAGAACCGTTCCTCCGTGGCGGGCGGGAGCCGTTCGGTGGTGTCGGACTGCGTCCACCCCAGGAGGACGAGGTCGAAGCCGGACAGGTCGTCACCGAGACGCGAGGGGTCGGCGGTCAGCTCGGTCTCGTACCCCAGATCGTGCAGCTTGGGCGTGAGCCAGCGGGCGACGCCGTCGGGGTCGTGCCCCGGCCAGCCTCCCGCCAGGTAGAGGATTCTGGGCATGCTGGGTCTTCTCCCGTTCGCTCTCGAAGGGGTGCTCGACGTGACGCGGGGGTCCGTCGCGGAACCGGGGGTGCCCGGAGGATCAGGCGGTCGTCCCCTGGTTGTGGGCGACGACCACCTTGGGGGCCTCGGCCTGGAAGTAGCCGGGGACGGAGTAACCGACCGTGGCGAAGTCGAGTCGTCCGTCTCCGGTGAAGTCGGCGACGGCGATGCGGGCCGCGGACTCGGTGGACACCCGCTTGCGGGTCCACAGGCCCCGGGCGGCGTCGACGGCCTTGTAGTAGTGGACGCCCTGCCAGGGTTCGGGGCCGCGGAGGGCGACGAGGAACTCGTCCTCGCCGTCACCGTCGAAATCGGCGCAGACCAGGTCGTGCCCGGGGCCCTCGCCAAGCTCGTTCGGGTCGCCGAACACGTCCAGGACCGTGCGTTCCCAGCGCTCGCCGCCACCGGCGGCGCGCGTGTACACGGCGACCGTGTTGCCGTGGAAGGGTTCGAGGGCCGCGACGTAGGAGTCCCGGCCTCCGTTGAGTCTGCCCAGGGAGGCGCTGTTGCTCCCGGTGAAGCCCGTGTGGTCCTGCTGGCTCCGTTCACCGGCGCCGACGGGGGTGGCCCGCCACTCCCCGGTCTCGGGGTCGAGGTCGAGCCGGGTGACGCCCTCGGCGCTCGCGAGGAGGAAGGGGTCGTCGGAGGAACGGTAGGCCCGCCGAGCCGGGGTGAGTTCGTGGACGAGCAGGTAGGAGCTGTCGTCGATGGTCTCGGCGCTCCAACGGCCTGCGGGGGAGCCCTCGGGGCGGTAGGCCGTCAGCCGGACCGGTTGGGACAGTGCCGCGCGACCGCCGCTCGGGCCAACCATCGGGGCGGCGAGCACGCGGACGTTCCCGCGGTCACCCAGGCGGACTCCGAGCACGCGGTGCGCGGAGCAGAGTTGACCGATGTCGTGCCGTTCCCAGGAGCCGGACTCGGCCCCTCCCCCGGGGTTCGCGAGCCAGGAGACACGTCCCTCGTCGGGGTCGCACTCGCTCAGGGTGCGTCCGTACTCATGGCACACGACCAGGTCCGGCCGGCCGTCACCGGTGATGTCCGCCGCGTCGACGGCGACGGGGCGGTGGAGTTTGGCGATCTCCCGTTTCGTCCAGTCGGAGTTGCGGTACCAGGCGATCCGCCCGTCGGCCACACCCGACGTGACGAGATCGACCCGTCCGTCACCGTCGATGTCCGCAGCGGTGATCCAGTATCCGTCCGTGATCTCATCGTCGACGATCTCCAGTCGGAAGCCGGGTACGGCCAGGGACATACCGGCACCTCCAATAATAACTTGTACGTACATAAGATGCTTGACTGTGTTATGCACGGACAAATTACGCCTGGGCGCAAAAAACAGCAAGGCATACTCTCCGTGTTTGAGATCACACGTTCAGAGAACATGAGGAGAGCCGCCGCAGAAGCGACCGGGCGGCCGCACAATCCCAGATGGGCGCGCACGCGCGAACAGCCACCCCCGTCGCGCCGCCGAACCTGGCCGCTCCAGGCCCAGGAAACCCCTTGCATACGACCTCGGGCGTGGAGTAAAGGAACCGCCGACATCATGGGCGCCGAACGGGAAGCCAGTTCCCCATGGAAATAGACACAAAATGTTCATGACTAACTACTTTTAGTCACGTATCAGAGGTGGGCGGAATCGGTGTGTTCGACACCGACCACGCCGGGGCCGGGATCACCATCGGCGCGGGCCCGGGAGAACGGTGATCTCGGCGTTGCGCAGGGCCGCGGTACGGCGCAGATCCGGGTGGCCGCTGGGGACGGTGGAGGAGCCGATCAACGACTCCAAGGGGGCGGAGGCGTCATGCGCGCCGCACCGTACGGGTTCCTCAGCCGCGATTCCGGGCCCGCCTTCGCCCTCGGGGTCGCGACGGCCGCGCTGACCCAGGCCACCCGACGAGCTACCTCTCGGCGGGGACCCTGGCCGCGACGGTCTCCGGGCTGGTGCGCGACGTGCCCCTGAGGGAGGCCCTGGACGGTGCCAGGGCCGAACCGGAACGCCACGACGGGCACGGGGAGACGTCGGCCGCGCTGGAGTTCGGCCCCGCTCCGCCGACGGATCCTAAGTTCGGTCTTCCCCCGGGGAGCTGGTTCGGGAGGTACGGGCAGGCGTGAACGGACCACCGGCCCACCGGGATTCGGCGCTGTGGGGGTGGGGCCGTGCGCTCCACCCCCCGGGGAAACCGTGGGGCGACTACCGGCAGCCGCCGACACCGGCCTCGGCCAGCCCCTCGCGGGTCGGTCCCCCGCCGTCCCGGCAGCACGCCGCCAACCGGCCGTCCACCACCACGGCGGGAACACGCGTGACCCCGCGGTTCCGGGCGTCGGCCGCCGCGTCCGGGTCGGTGCGCAGGTCGCGCACGACCACCTCGCACTCGGGGCCGGCCGTCTCCCTCACCAGTTCCACCGCGGGCCCGCAACCCGCGCATCCGGTCGTGAACACCTCCACACGGCGCTTGGCCATGATCACCACCTCCTGATGACCACACGCTAGGGCTTCCAGTCGGCTGGAAGGTCAAGTGCGGTTCCGGCTCCGTTCCCGGTCGCGGACGTGGTCGATGAGCGGGCACGAAGCGGAGGCGGTGTCCGGGGTTGCGGTGAGCCGGTCGGCGCGCGCCTCCAGGTCCACCAGTTCCCGGCGCAACCGCCGCAGCTCGGCGATGCGTCGGTCGATGTCGGCGACGTGGTCGCGCATCGTCCGTCGCACGTAGTCGCAGGGCCGCCGGTCGTCCTCGCGCAGGGCGAGCGCCTCGGCGATCTCGTCGAGGCGCAGGCCCAGCCGCTGGGCGGCTCGGATGAAACCCAGCCGTTCGGCGTCGGCCCCGCCGTAGTCGCGGTATCCGCCGCCCGTCCTGCGGGCGGGGGGCATCAGGCCGATGTCCTCGTAGTAGCGGACGGTCCTGGGGTTGACCCCGGCTCGGCGGGCGAGTTCCCCGATACGCATTATGGCCTCCTGCCTCCCACTGTGGACCTTCCACCCAGCTGGAAGGTCCAACCGGATCACGCGGAGGACGTCTCACGCGATCGCCGCGCTGGCCGCTGAGGAGGCGACGGCGAGCGCGGGCGCCCCCTCGGCCTCGTCGTGAACCCGGGGCCGCGACGCATGCCGCGGACGACCCCGTGCGGACGAGGTGTCCCCGGGGACGGGACGTTGAGGGCCTCGCGTCGGTGCGACCGCCGGGTGGACGACGCGCGGGCCAGGACGGCCGGGATCAGGCGCACCGATCCGGATTCCCTGGCGGGGTCTCGGTCATCCCAGGGAGACCAACGCGGCCACGCCGAGCGCGTAGAAGGCGAGCAGCGCGATGCCCTCGAAGCCGATCCCGGACTCCTGGCGGCGGATCAGTCCCGCTGCGACCAGCAGGTTGAGGACGACGCCCAGCCCGATGAGCAGCACCACCCGGGCGTCCATCGCCGCGTACAGGGGGCCTTCCCGGTAGGCGACGTCGGAGGCGGACAGGAAGAGCACGTCGAAGCCGTTGCCGCCGATGATGTCCCCCAGCGCCAGGTGCAGCGCGCGGATGCGGACCGCGTACAGCACCGTCACCAGTTCGGGCAGGGAGGTGACCACACCGGTGATCACCGCACCGACCAGTCCGCTCGACACCCCCGTCCGTTCGGCCAGCGACAACCCGGCCTCGCCCACGACGTAGCCGGTGGTGGCCACCACCCCGGCGAGCACCGCGAACCTCACCCACATCCGTCCGAGCGGTTCGTCACCGCCTTCGGTGGTCGGGTCCGGTTCGTCGACCTGGGTGTAGCGGGTGTGCGTGACGCGCCACATGGGTTTGGCGCGGACCTTGCGTGAGAGCCACAGCCAGTACAGGTAGCAGGCCACGAGCAGCAGTGAGGCGGGATGGACGGCCAGGACGCCGAGCGGCGGCCCCATCCCGGCCACCAGCACCACGCCGAGCATGACGGAGAGCCCGATCGGGGCGAGGAGGTTGGGCAGCGACGCGGCGGCGTGCTCCAGGTTCGCCCGCCGGTAGAACATGTCCGCCAGGGCGATGAACACCGTCTGCGCCGCGATTCCCCCCAGGGCGTTGTTCATGGCGAAGGAGGCGTCGCCGTGGGCCGCACCGACGATGCTGGTGATCAGGCCGGGCAGGGAGGTCACCGCGCCGATCAGGACGATCCCCGCCAGGGTCTCGCCCATGCCGGTGCGGTCGGCGAGGCGGTCGACCAGCCGGGTGAACGGACCTCCGACGATGATGAGGATCAGTGCCGCGGCCGTGATCGCCGCCACGTCCCACAACGACGGTCACCCCCTCCCCCGGCTCGTGATTCCCCCTTCGCAGGAGCTACCCCGTACCACCGTGCCCATACGGCGTCCGAGCGCCCGGCCGGGCTCCCCCGGCCGGAAGTGCCGGGAGTGGAACGCGAACTCGGCATGAAGATCCTGTGAAGGAACACCTCACCACCGGCCACGACGGGTGTGACACGGGCTGGACCGGAGGAAACCGAGTAGTTTGCGTGACGAGACCCCGCGGCGAACGGGTATGCCGGGCGCGGCACGGCGGGACGATCGAAGGGTTCGAGTGGGCGTACTGGTGGTTCTCGCTCTGGTGGCGGGGTTCGTTCTGTTGGTGGCCGGAGGCGAGACACTCGTGCGAGGCGCCAGCTCTCTGGCACGGATCCTGGGGATGTCCTCGCTGGTCGTGGGTCTGACCGTGGTGTCGTTCACGACGTCGGCGCCCGAGCTGGCGGTCAGCACCGACGCCGCGCTCTCCGGGTACCCGGGTCTGGCCGTGGGCAACGTCGTGGGCAGCAACATCGCCAACATCCTGTTGGTGCTCGGGACGTCGGCGCTGTTCGTTCCCCTGGCGGCGAAATCGCAGGTCGTGCGCGCCGACATCCCGGTGATGGCGGCGCTGTCGGTGGTGGTGCTCCTGTTGGCCCTGGACGGGGTCCTGAGCCGTTTCGAGGGCGCCGCGCTGTTCGTGACCCTGCTGGTCTACGTCACCGTCACGGTGCTCGTCTCCCGAAGGCGGGCGACGGGCGGTTCGGGTTCCGCGCGTGCGGGCGCCGACAGCACCGGTCCGGGCGCGGACGGTCCGGTACGCGGCGCCACACGGACGAGGCGCGTTCTGGTGGACGTGACGCTCGTGGTCCTGGGAGCGGCCCTGTTGGTGGCGGGGGCGCGGCTGCTGGTGTACGGGGCCAGCGCGATCGCGACGGCGCTGGGGGTGAGCGACCTGCTCATCGGGCTGACCGTGGTCGCGGTCGGTACGTCGCTGCCCGAGCTGGTGACCTGTGTCGTCGCGGTAGTGCGCGGCGAGCGCGACATGGCGGTGGGCAACATCGTGGGCAGCAACGTGTTCAACATCGGCGCGGTCCTCGGACTGACCGCCATCGTGTCCCCCGCGGGGATCGCCATCGCGCCGGAGGCCCTGCGGTTCGATCTGCCGATCATGGCGGCGGTGTCCCTGGTGCTGCTGCCGATCGCCCTGACCGGGTGGGAAGTGGCCCGTTGGGAGGGTGGGCTGCTCGTCGGCTTCTACGCCGCCTACATCACCTATCTGGTCATGGAGGCCACCGGACACGCGGCCCTGCGGCCCTTCAGCGCCGCGATGGTGTGGTTCGTCATCCCGATCACCGCGTTGTGGTTGCTGTCGGTGGTGGTCTACGAGCTGAGCATGCTGCGCGGCGGGAGGAGACGCGCGGCCACCCGCACGACCCGGAGGTGAGGGGGCGAACACCGGGGTGGAGGGAGGTCGTCGGACGCGGTGCCGACCTCCACCGGTTCCGGGGAGGGCGTGGAATCCGGCTACCCGGTGGAGCCGGAACCGGAGGAGTGCGCGGAGCCCCGACCCTGCGGCGGACCGCCGAGCGCGGTGGTCGCACGGTGTGTCGTCGCCGTGTTCGTGGTACGCATAGGCCGCACCCAGCACGCTGTGCCATTACATGATCACGGAAAGGGATGAACGTGGTTCGCGTTCCCACCGCCGTCGCCGCGACCCTGGCCGCCTTCGGGTTGGCGCTGTCCGCCGCCGCACCGGCCCACGCCAGGTCCGTCGAAGGCGGCGTCACGCTCTTCGGACGCCAGGACGGCGTCATCCAGGTACACCTGTTCACCGATCTGGAGAGGGGAGGCTGCCACGACGCGCCCGAGGGGACGTTGCGCGTCCTCAACAACAGCGACGCCCTGGTGGTCATCATGGACCGGCCGTGCGGGGCCGGGTCCGCGACCGCTGTCGAGAAGGTCATGCCGGTCACGTTCGACGGTGGGAACGACGCCGACTGGCCCTCCGAAGGCAGGAGTTTCCTCCTGTTCTGAGGGCTGGAGACGGTAAGGTCCTGCCCTGGACCGCCGGGGCGGACGAGGTGCTCCACGCCGGTTTCCGACGCTGGCGGACCACGTGACCACACGAGTGCCCGCCCCGGAGACAGCGCGCCGGGGCGGGACGGTCAGGCGAATCAGCGGCGTGCCGGGGCGGGAGTCAGGAGGCGGGTCAGGGTTGCTGCGTCGGGGACCTCGGCCAGGCCGGAGGAGGAGGCCACCCAGTACGAGCCCGTTTCCTCTCCGTACCAGATGATCAGGTGCGGGTGGCGGTCCTGGACGGCGGCGGCGAGCGCGTGCTCGGGGGCGAACTCGGCGCGGTGGCCGCCCAGGCGGGGCGAGCGCTCGGCGCGGCGGCGACGGCAGGACGGGTGTGCGTAGGACGGGCAGGAGGGGCCGATCAGCGGGGGTCGTCGGGGCAGCGGTGGGCTGGCATGGTGGAGCGGATCGCTGGACGGGCGCGGGGAGGGGATACGATGCGTCATCGAATCCTTCCTTACTCGATTGCGTTGGTTGGGATCGGTTCGTGTGGCTCAGAAGAGCGCGGCAACGCTCTTCTGAGCCCTTCTGGTTTCCGGGGTGCGAATCAGAGCCCGGGCCAGGCGCTGTCGGCGAAGTCGTAGGCGAGGTGGCACCACACCTGGCGGTGGCTCGGCTGGCCGTTGTCGCCCCAGCGGGTGGACAGGGCGTCGATCATGGCCAGGCCGCGCCCGGCCTCGGCGGAGGGGTCCAGGCCGCCGGGGTCCGGGGCGAGGTACTCGCGCTCGCGGTGGCCGAGGACGCGGTCGGTGGGCCTGCCCTCGTCCCGGCAGGTGAGGGTGATGCCGTCGCGGTGGCGCTGGGCCAGGAGCGAGTAGGTGCCGCCGGGCAGGCCGGAGCGGGTGTGCGTGAGGGCGTTGGCGGCGAGTTCCGAGCCGAGCAGGGTGAACAGGTGGCGGTACTCGTCGTCGCGGTGGGCGGAGAGGGTGCCCAGGTAGGCGCGGACCAGGGGCAGGTACAGCGGCGAGGGGCCGAAGTCGTAGCGGCGGACGCGGTAGTGGGCGTCGTCGGGGCTGCCGGTGAAGTAGTGCCGGTAGTAGGGGTGGACCAGCTCCATGAGCGGGACGGTCACCTCGGGCAGGGCGGGCGGCGGCGCGAGAGAGCGCATGGCGAACAGGCTCCTTGGCGTGTGGGAGTGGGCAACGGTTCGCGCGGGCCCGTGGAGGTTTCCCGGTTGCCGGGACATGGAGGACGGGCGCGCAGTAGCGTTCAGCACGGAGTGGCACCCCGTAGTCATCCCGCTACGACAAGCGTGTAATGGGAATCCCACAAGTCAAGAGATTTCATGGGATTCCCATGAACAGGATGTAAGGTGCCCCCATGGATCAGCAGAGTCCCAACATCCGACGGCGGCGGCTCGCCCACGTCCTGCGCAGCCTCCGTGAGAAGGCGGATCTCACGTTGGAACAGGCGGCCAAGCAGTCCAAGGTGCCGCGCTCGACGCTCGGCCGGATGGAGACCGCCGAAGCGCGCAGACTCCGGAAAGCCGACCTCGATTCCCTGGCGGACCTCTACAAGGTCGACCCCGCCACACGTGAGGGCATGCACGAACTCGCCCAGCAATCCAAGCAGCGTGGCTGGTGGTCGAAGTACAAGGACATCTTCGGAGACCAGGCACTCCCCGACTGGGAGGCCGAAGCCTCCATGATCCGCAGGTTCGAGGCGCAGACGATCCCCGGACTTCTACAGACACCGGAGTACGCGGCGGCGGTCTTCCGAGCGGGGCGAGCCATAGACGAAGCCGAGGTCATACGTCGCGTTGAGGCCCGTATGGAGCGCCGAAGGATTTTCAACCGGATCAAGCCTCCACACCTGATCGCGGTTCTGGATGAAGGTGTTCTCCGTCGCGTCATCGGCGGCCCCGAGGTGATGCGCGGGCAGCTTGTGCACCTCAAGAACATGGCCATCCGCCATCACATCGACATCCAGGTGCTGCCCTACGAGGCTGGGGCGCATCTGGCACTCGGCGGTGCCTTCACCATCCTTGATTTCCCTGAGCCTCGGGACCAACCGATCATCTACGTGAGCACGGCCGCAGACGGCCTGTACCTCGAACTACCGGAAGATCTGGAGCGCTATAACGTGGCATTCAGCAACGTACAGGGCGTGGCACTATCCACAGCGCTGTCGTTGGAGTTCATCGATGACGTTCTGCGCTCCCTAGAAGGCCGGTCATGATCAGTAAGCTTGAGTTTCGAAAGAGCAGCTACAGCGCTCAGGACCAGGAGTGTGTTGAAGTGGCCCAGATCCCTGCGAACTTCCGCAAGAGCAGCTACAGCGGCCAGGGACAGAACTGCGTGGAGGTCGGCTCCCTCCCCTGCGGCGCGGCCGTCCGGGACTCCAAGCACCCGGCCAAGGGCCACCTCCCCTTCCCCGCCGCCGAGTGGGACGCCTTCCTCACCACTGCCAAACTCTGACCCCCCGCGCCCCGCCGATCGCGGCGGGGCCTCTTCCCGCGCGGCTCTGGCTCCGTCGGGGTCCGCCGTGGTTGGATGTGCCACGCCAGCCAACACAGGGGCTACTTGACGGGGGCAGCGCATGCGCCGACAGTTCATCAACTCTCCCGAGGACGTGGTGCCCGAGGCCCTGGCGGGCTTCGCGGCGGCGTGGCCGCACCACGTCAGCTGGAGCCCGGAACCCAGCTACGTCGTCCGCGCCGCCCCCGCCCGGGACAAGGTCGCGCTCGTCTCCGGCGGCGGCTCCGGCCACGAACCCCTCCACGTCGGCTTCGTGGGCGAGGGCATGCTCGACGCGGCGGTGCCCGGCGCGGTCTTCGCCTCCCCCACCGCCATGCAGATCAAGGCCGCCTCGCTGGCCGCCGACAGCGGCCGGGGTGTCCTGCACGTGGTCAAGAACTACACCGGCGACGTCCTCAACTTCCGCATCGCCGGTGAGCTGCTGGCCGACGAGGGCGTGCGGACCGAGTTCGTGCTGGTCGATGACGACCTGGCCACCGACACCGACGACCCCGACGCCCCGGGACGGCGCGGCACGGCCGCCGTCGTGGCGGTCGAGAAGGTGTGCGGGGCGGCGGCCGAACGCGGCGCGGACCTGGACGAACTCGCCAAGCTCGGGCGCCGGGTGGTGGCGGGCAGCCGCACGCTGTCGGTGGCCCTGGCCGCCGGAGCCCACCCCGGCCAGTCCGAACCCTCCTTCGAGCTGCCCGCCGACGAGGTCGAGTTCGGCGTGGGCATCCACGGCGAGCGGGCCCGCGAGCGCCGCGCGTTCGGTCCCACGGGTGAGATCGTCCCCCAGATGACCGCGCCGGTGATCGAGGCGCTGGGCCTGACCCGGGGCGAGCGGGTCATCGTGATCGTCAACGGCCTGGGCAGCACGCACGACCTGGAGCTGTACGGGGTGTTCGGCGAGGTCCGGCGCGTGCTGGAGGCGGCCGGAATCGGGACCGCGCGCTCGCTGGTCGGCTCCTACGTCACCTCCCTGGACATGGCGGGCTGCTCGGTGACGCTGGTGCGCGCCGACGACGAGATCCTCGACCTGTGGGACGCCCCCGTGACCACGCCCGCGCTGACCTGGTAGACCACCGAGACCGCAGGAGGAGAACCGAGATGGCCGACCAGCTCAGCCCCGTACTCGCCGACCGCTGGGTCCGCGGCTTCGCGGCCGCGGTGGAGGACGCGGGCGACCGGCTGACCGAGATGGACCGGCGCAGCGGCGACGGCGACTTCGGCGTCAACATGACCACCGGCCTGCGCCGCGCCCTGGCCGACCTGCCCGACCACCCGAGTAGCCCGGGAGCGCCGTTCCAGGTGCTCAGCGATACCTTCCTGTCCCACAGCGGCGGCACGAGCGGCCCGCTGTTCGGCATGTGGTTCCGCGACTTCGCCAAGGTGGGGGCGCAGGTGGACTTCCTGACCCTGGGAGCGGTGGCCGAGGCCAGCCAGAAGGGCTGGGCCACCATCACCCGGCTGGGGTCGGCCAAGGTCGGCGACCGCACGATGGTCGACGCGATCGCCCCCGCGACCGAGGCCCTGCAGCGGTCGGAGCAGGAGGCCGACTCGCTGGAGGCGGGCCTGCGGGCGGCGGCGGAGGCCGCCGAGCGGGGCGCGGAGGACACCAGCCAGATCCTGGGCCGCAAGGGCCGGACGAGCTACGTGGGCGAGGCGGCCCTGGGCGTGCCGGACCCGGGCGCGGTCACGATCGGCCTGTTCTACCGTGCCGCGCTCGACGCCGTGGCGGGCGCGAGCAGCTGACGCGCCTTCGGGGCCGGGGCGCGCCGTCGTGCGGCCCGGCCCCTGTCATCGGTGTGTCGGGCGTGGAGACCCGGTCCTTCCGGGTCCGGAGGACACGCGGACACCGGTCTCCGGCGTCCCCGAAGCCGTGCGCGGAACGCAGGCGATCCCGAGCAGGGGGACGGCGGCCAGGACGATCCAGACCGCCGGGTCGCCGAGGTCCAGGAGCGCTCCGACCGGCACGCTCCCCAGGAGCACCACCAGTCCCGACAGTGACGACATCGCCCCGGTGAACAGGCCGAGCCGGGCGCCGTCGACCAGGTCGGGCAGCCAGGCGCGCACGGTCGGCACGATGAGGACCTGTCCGAGGGTGAGCGCGGTGACGAGCACGACCGAGGGCGCCAGGCCGTCGAGCACGGTGGTCGACGCGAGCGCGGGCACGGCGGCGAACCCGGCCGCGAGCAGCGCCAGCCCCCAGCGGACGGTCGCGCGGTGGGAGAGGCGGCCACCGACCCAGCGCAGCACGGGCAACTGGGCGGCGATGTAGAGCAGCGACGCCCACGCCAGCAGCCAGCCCAGGGCGGTCTGCGTGCCGGTCGCGCGTTCGAGTTCGCTGGGCAGGGCCAGGTAGAGCTGGTTGTAGGCCAGCAGGTAGCCGCTGTGGGCCAGGCACAGCAGCAGGAACCGGCGGTGGCCGAGCAGGGCTCGCGCCCCCTCCCCCGGACGTGGACGGTTCCGGCCGTCGGGGACACCGGGCGCGCCGGGCGCGTGGCGCGGCATCCAGCGCAGGTGCGCGGCCAGGACCAGGGCGAACACGCCCGCGCCGACGAGGCAGGCGGTCGGGAAACCGGTGAACAGCAGCAGCGTGCCCAGCGGCGGACCGATCAGCGTGCCCGCCTGACCGGCGACGGAGAACAGGCCGAGCACACGGGTGCGCGGTGTGCCGGTGGCCCGTTCGTGGCGCACGGCCCGGCGGGCGACCTCGGTCTCGACCGCCGGGGAGAACAGAGCGGCGGCGAACCCGATGAGCAGCACGGACGCGATGACCGGCCCGGTGTCGCGGGCGAACGCCAGCCAGGCGAAACCGGCCACGCGCAGCACGCAGCCGACCAGGACGACCGGGCGCGCCCCGAACCGGTCGGTGAGCGCCCCGCCGACGACGAACAGCCCCTGCTGGCTGAACGTCCGCAGTCCCAGGACCAGGCCGACCAGCCACCCGGCGAGGCCGATCGCGCCGGTGAGGTGGGCGGCCAGGTAGGGCAGGACGGCGAAGAACCCGACGTTGAACGCCAGCTGCGATCCGATGAGCAGGCGGGTGACCGGTCCGACCGCGCGCAGGTCCCCGACGGTGTCGAAGGGGCGTGTCCGGGGGCCGGGGGCCGGGGCGGTCCGGGTCACGGCGCGCTCGGGGCGGGGGTGGCGGCGGTCGCGGGGGCGATCGAGGGCATCGCGGCCACGAGTTCGCGCGTGTGGGGGTGCTCGGGTTCGGCGCACACGCGGCGCGCGGGGCCGGTCTCCACGATCCGGCCGCCGTGCATCACCGCGACGCGGTGCGCCAGGTGGCGGACGAGCGCCAGGTCGTGGCAGATGAACAGGTAGCCGACGCCGAGCTCGCCCTGCAGGTCGGTGAGCAGGTTGAGCACCCCGGCGCGGACCGAGGAGTCCAGCGCCGAGACCGGTTCGTCGAGGACCATCAGGCGCGGCTGGCTGGCCAGCGCCCGGGCGATCCCGACCCGCTGTGCCTGGCCGCCGGACAGCTCGTGCGGCAGCCGGTCGCCGTGCTCGGGGTCCAGGCCCACCCGGTCCAGGAGTTCGGCGACCCGGTCGGGGCCGGTCGCGCGGTCCCACCGGCCCTGGACGCGCAGGGGTTCGGCGACGGCGTCGCGTACCCGCAGGCGGGGGCTGAGGGAGCCGTAGGGGTCCTGGAAGACCGGTTGGAGGGCGGGGCGCAGCGGTCGCAGGTCGCGCTCGTCCATCCCGGTCAGCTCCCGGCCCTCGAAGCACACCGACCCCCCGTCGGGGCGGCGCAGGCCGAGCACGGCCGCGGCGGTGCTGGACTTGCCGCACCCCGACTCCCCCACCAGGGCGAGCGTCTCCCCCGCGTACAGGTCGAAGGAGACGCCGTCGACCGCGGGTACGGGCTCGGCCCGGCGGGTGCGGGCCGGGTAGCGCACGACGAGGTCGCGGACGCGCAGCAGCGGCGGGGCGGGGTCGGTCATGGTGTCCTTCCTCGTGCCGGCCGGCGGGCGGGGCGGGCGGTCGCGCCGCCCACCGGTCGGGTCTCGCGCGGGTCGGTCGTCGCGTCGGTCGGGCGGATCACGGGGACCCGGCGGTGAACAGGCGGTGGGCGGGGTCGGGCAGGTCCCGCCAGCGGTGGCAGGAGACCAGGTGGCCGTCGTCGCCGGTGGGGTGGGGCTCGGGCAGGTCGGTGTGGCAGGGGTCCGCGGCGAGCGGGCAGCGGGGGGCGAACGCGCAGCCGTCGGGCAGGTCCCGGGGAGAGGGGGGCGCGCCGCCGATCGCGGGCAGACGGCGGTCCTTCGACTCCGGTGGCGGCACCGACGCGAGCAGACCGGCGGTGTAGGGGGCGCGCGGCGCGGCGAACACCCCCTCCACCGGACCCGACTCCACGTGCCGTCCGGCGTAGAGCACCACGACGCGGTCGGCGTGCCCGGAGACGGAGGCCAGATCGTGGGTGACCAGGACGAGGGCGGTGCCGGTGGCGGCGCGCAGGTCGTCGAGCAGGTCCAGCACCCGGGTCTGGGCACGGGGGTCCAGGGCGGTGGTCGGCTCGTCGGCGAACACCACGTCGGGCTCGTTGACGGTGACCATCGCGATGACGGCGCGCTGGCGCATGCCGCCGGAGAACTCGTGCGGGTAGGCGCGGGCGCGGCGGGCGGCGTCGGGGACGCCCACCCGGTCCAGGGCGGCCACCGCCAGCTCCCACGCCCGCGCGCGGGACAGGCGGCGCACCGAGCGCAGCGCGTGCGCGAGCTGGGCGCCCACGGTGTGCACGGGGCTGAGCGCGGACAGGGCGTCCTGCGGGATGAGCGACATCCGCCGTCCGCGCAAGGCGCGCAGGGTCGAGGGGGCGGCGCCGACCGCCTCCCGGCCGCCGACGCGGACGCTGCCGGTGACGGTCGCGCCGTGCGGTGCCAGGCCCAGGATCGCGCGGGTGGTGAGGGACTTGCCCGCCCCCGACTCCCCGATGAGGGCGAGCGCCTCGCCGGGCAGGACGTCGAAGGACAGGCCGCGCACGGCGGGTAGCCCCCGGTTCTGGCGCGGGCCGCCGCCGTCCAGGGTGACGCGCAGGTCGCGCACGGACAGCACGGGTCGTTCGCTCATCGTCGTGCTCCTCGGCGCGTGGCGGCGGCGGGCCGGAACCGGCGTCCGTTCCGGGGCCGGGCCGCCGTGGGCAGGGTGGACAGGGACACGGCGAACGCGGCGAGCAGCAGGAGCATCCCGGCGGGGGCGAGGGAGGCCAGCGGCGCGCGTTCGACGTAGGGCAGGGACTCCGACAGGCTCAGCCCCCACTCGGGCGACGGCGGCTGGGCGCCGAGCCCGAGGAAGCCGAGCGAGGCGAGCGCCAGCGCGATTCCGGGCAGCCGCAGCACCGCGTGGCGGGTGACGGGTCCGGTGACGGCGGGCAGCACGTGCCGGAGCAGGATCCAGCGGGGCGGGGCGCCGATGGCGCGCTGGGCGGTCAGGTAGGCGGCCGCTCGGGTCTCCTGGACCAGCGCGGCGGCGTGCGAGGCCAGTGGGGGCCACGACACGAGGACGATCGCCGCGCAGGCCCCGAACACGCCGGGGCCGGTGACGGCGACGACGAGGATTCCGGCGATGACCGGGGGCAGGGCGTTGGTCATCTCGGCGGCGCCGGACGCCAGGGCCGGGCGGAACCCGAGGACCAGGGCGATCACCAGGCTCACCAGGCACACCAGCGCGGCGATGCCGACGGTGGCGGCGGCGCCGTGGCCGAGCCGGGCCAGCACGTCGCGGCCGACCGCGTCGGTGCCCAGGGGGTGGGGCCAGGACGGGGCGGCGAGCCGTTCGACGGCGTCCACGGTCAGCGGGTCGCGGGTCAGCCCCCACACCGTCACGGCGAGCAGGACCGCCGCGCACACGGCGGGGACCGCCCGGCGCAGCGGCCCGGCGGGGGCGGTGGGCGGCGGGGCCAGGGAGAGGGCGGCGTCGGCCAGGCCCGGGCCGAGCAGGCGGCGGTGGGCGGCCTGGGCGAGGAGCCCGGCCAGGACGCCGAGCAGGACCAGGGCCAGCACCGCGCCCTGGAGCAGCGGCAGGTCCTGGGAGCGGGCGGCGCCCAGGGCGGTGCGGCCGATCCCGGGGACGGTGAAGATGGTCTCGACGGCCACGGCTCCGCCGGTGAGGCCGACCGCGACCAGGCCGAACTGGGGGACGAGTGCCGGGATCGCGCGGCGCAGGGCCGCGCCCGCGATCCGGGCCGGTGAGCACCCCGAGGCCGACCACAGCGCCACCCAGAGCTCGTTCAGGACCGCGGGCAGGGCGTCGTCGACGAGACGACCCAGCAGGCCGCCCGCCGGGAGTCCGAGCGCCAGGGCGGGCAGGACGAGGTTCTCCGGCCCCGCCCAGCCGTAGGGCGGCAGCCAACCCCACCAGACCGACAGCACCACCATGAGCACGATGGCCAGGAGGAACTCCGGGAGCGCGGTCAGTGCGGCGGCGACCGCTCCGCCACCGGACCGGGCCGGACCACAGGTGCCGCGCGCTCCCCGGAGCAGGGCGGGGGCGCACAGGGCGGCGGCCACGGTCAGGGCGACGGCCAGGGCGCAGGCCATCAGGGTCAGCGACACCCCGGTGGCCGACAGCACCGACGGCAGGACGGGCGCGTCGGACACCCAGGAGGTGCCCAGGTCGCCCCGGAGCACGCCGGAGAACCAGCGGGCGAGCAGGACCGGCGGTCCGTCGGACAGGCCGTACTCCTCCCGGATGGCGTCGAGGGCCTCGGCGGTGGGCTCCTGCTCGGCCGACCGCGCGCGCAGGAGTGCCAGGGCGGGGTCGCGGTCGGACAGCCACGGCAGGAGAGACCGACGACGACCGTGATGGCGGCCAGCGCGCCGAGGCGGATGAGCGGCGGTCCGAGCCGGGTGAGGTAGCGCGACCGGCCGGTGCCGGTGGTGCCGGTGGGGCGGATGGCACCGTCCCCCGGGCCGTCGAACCCATGCCGTGCGCCGCCGTCGTCGGCCCCGTGCGGAGAGGAGTCCGCGGCCTCCCCCGGCGTGGCGGATGTGGTCGTGTCCATCAGTCCAGCCGGGTCCGGGGCGTGACGAGCAGGCGCTCGCGCGGGTCCTTGGCCGAGTCCACGACGCGGGCGGCGTCACCCTGGATGACGCGCTCGTGCAGCAGCGGGATGGCGGTGTCGGTGGCCAGGATCGCCGCCTCGGCGGCCAGGATCGCGGCGCGGCGGTCCTCACCGGAGGTCAGCGGCTCGGCCTGGGCGAGGAGGGCGTCGATCCGCTCGTCGCACAGCTGCGCGATGTTGAACGAGCCGTCGCAGGAGAAGTCGCTGGCCATGTAGGCGAGGGGGTCACCGGAGTCGAGGACGGTCGCGCGGGAGAGGACGAACGCGTCGAACTCCCCGGCCAGCATGTCCTGTTCGATGTTGGCGTACTCGCGGACGACCTGCTCCACCTCGAACCCGGCGTCCTCCAGCTGCTGTTCCAGGACGGTGACGAGTTCGGGCTGTTCGGCCCGGTCGGTGTAGGTGGCCAGGGTGATCCCGGCGCCGTCGGGGTCGTCGGCCTCGGTGGGGTCGGTGCGCTCGGGCCGGTCGGCGGACCAGGGGATGGCCGGGCCGAGCAGGCCCTCGGCGACGTCGGCGCGGCCCTCGTAGACGCCCTCCACCAGGGCCTGGCGGTCGACGGCGTCGCGCACGGCGGCGCGCAGTCCCGGGTCGGCCAGGGGCCCGCGGTCGGCGTTGAGGTAGAGGGTGTTGGTGCGCGGCATCGGCACCTCGGTCAGCAGGTCCTGCTCCAGCAGGGCGGCCTGGGAGACGGGCACGGCCTCGACGATGTCGGCCTCGCCGGTGCGCAGGGCGGCGGCCCGGGCGGTGCCGTCGGGGACGAAGGTGACGTCGATTCCGGCGACCTGGGCGGGGTCCCCCCAGTAGCCGTCGAACCGGTCCAGGCGGGCGGAGGTGGTGCCGTCGACCTCGACCAGTTCGAAGGGGCCGGTGCCGGTGCCGACGGGGTCCACCGTGCCGCCGTGGTAGGCGCTCTCGGCCAGGATCGACAGCTGCGGGGAGGAGAGCCGGTGCGGGACGAGCGGGTCCTCCTCGGCGGTGGTGACGGTGACGGTGTCGCCCTCGGCCGTGACGGTCAGGTCGACGCCGTCGAGGATGCGGGGCTTGGGTGAGGCGTGGGCGGCGTGGTCCAGGGCGTGGGCGGCCACGGCTGCGGTCAGATCGGTGCCGTCGTGGAAGACGACCCCGTCGCGGATGGTGAACTCCCAGGTGGCGATGTCGGTCCGGGTCCACTCGGTGGCCAGGGCGGGCTGGGGGTCGCCGTTCTCGTCGAGGACGACGAGGGTCTCGGCGGTGCTCCAGCGGGAGAGTTTGAAGGCGTCGTCGCTCAGCGGGGACAGCGCCGATCGGGGCGGCTGCATCATCGCGACCGAGAGGCGGTCGTCGGTGGCGGCGGTCGGCTCGCCGGACGGGAAGCAGCCGGTGAGGGTCAGTGCGGAGGCCAGGGTCAGGCAGGCGCCGGTCAGGGGTCTGGTGACGTGCACGGGAGCTTCTTCCAGGGGATGAGCGGGAGGGGTCGCGCTCCGGGGTGCGGAGCGCGACCCACAGCATATGACAACCGTTTTCATTCCCACGACATGCCTGGGCAGATCGAGGCACAGGTCATATCCGCCCCGCCGTTCAGTCCCCGGTGGCCGTGGGCTCCCCCTCCGGCCGCAGCACGAACGCCGTGTAGCCGTACTCGCCGCCGTGGTCGCGCCGGAGCGCGATCTCGGCGCGGGCGCCCGCCACGGCCTCGGCCATCCCCGGAACGGAGGTGTCGGCCGCCTCGGCCCGGGCCTCCAGCGGCTCGTAGTACTCCGGCCACCAGTCGGAGTCGGGCTGGAGGCGGGCGGCCCGGACCCGGTACCCGGCCTCGCGGGCGACGGCGGTGTTCTCCTCCCGGGTGCGCAACGGGTAGGCGGCGTCCCAGAACGCTCGGGCCTCGGGCGAGGGCGTGTCCGTGGTCCACTCGCAGTCGGTGACCACGAGCACCCCGCCGGGGGCCAGCAGCCGACGCCACGAGCGCAGGGCGCGCTCGAACCCCATGACGAACGCCGACCCCTCGGCCCAGACGACGTCGAAGGTCCCGTCCGGCCAGGGCAGGTCGTCCATCGAGCGGTTCTCCGCCGTGACGCGGTCGGCGAGACCGCGCTCGGCCGCGGCCGCGGTGAGGGCGTCCAGGAACGGCTGGTGGACGTCGATCGCCGTCACACGCGCACCGGCCTCGGCCGCCAGCAGCAGCGCCGACCGGCCCGGACCGCAGCCGACGTCCAGGACGCGGGGCCGCTCGGGCAGCGGCCCGGCCAGGTCGAGCATCCGGCGGGTGGTCGCGTCCGAGCCCGGGCCCTGGCGGGGCAGGTCGGCGTGCAGGGCGAAGAAGGCCGCCCGGAGTTCATCAGGGGTGGGCTCGGCGGCGTCGGCGGCACTGGAGTCGGTCACGGCTTCCCTTCGACTGCGGTCGTCGGGCCGCCGGTCGTCGGTGGCGGCCCGACGGAGGTTTCGGGGGACGACCCTATCCGCCCGGCGCACGGGTCCTCAGCGTCTTTTCGCCTCACCGCGTACGTGGAAGGAGTGCGGGGTGCGGGCCTCGGGGAAGAGGAAGGCGTCGAGGACGGTCAGGGTGAAACCGGCGCGCTCGATCGAGGTGAGCGTGTCCCGCGCGCAGTGGCAGCCGCCGAGCAGGCGCGGGCCCAGGGTCGCGTCGATGAGCCGCTGGGTGCGGCGCATCCGGGCGGTGTCGGCGCGCACGTGTTCGAGGAAGCGCAACCGGCCCCCCGGGGCCAGGACGCGGTGGATCTCCTCCAGCGCGGCGCCCTGGTCGGCGACCGAGCACAGGACGAGCGCCACGACGACGGCGTCGAACCGGGCCGCCTCGAACGGGAGCCGTTCGGCTCGCCCGTCGACGACGGTGACCGGGACGGGCGCGGCCGTGACCCTCCCCCGGGCGGTGTGGCGCAGGTGGGGTTCGGGTTCCAGAGCGGTGACGTGGTCGACGGTGCGCGGGTAGTGGGGGAAGTTGGGCCCGTGGCCCGCGCCGACCTCCAGGACCCGGCCGCGCAGCCCGGCCAGCAGCGCCCGGCGGTGGTCGACCAGACCGGCGTCGTCCATCGCTCCGGCCACCCAGGTGTAGAAGCGGGCGAAGAGCGGATGTCGGATCCGGTCATCCCTCATGTTCCTCACCAGAACACAGGTCGCTCAGGAAAACCACAGGTCGACGCGTTCCTTCACGAACCCGCAACCGAGCACGGGGGGCTGCCGCGCACGGCCGCGTCCCGGGGCGGGCGGAGGATGGCGCGTCGGGGGACCGCGCCGCGTGTGGGAGCCAGCGCCCGGCGGGTCCCGTGCGTCCTCCCCGAGTCGTGCCGCCGCCCCGGGGAGCCCCATGCCCGCACCACCGCCCGCACCCGTGTGGAAGCCCGTGGTCGCCGACCCGTGCCCGGTGTTCCCTCTGCTCACCGGGGACTGGGGCGGCCCCGGCCTCTGACGTCCGCACCGGGGGCGGCCATCACGACGGCGGGCCGCCTCCCTGCGGGGAGACGGCCCGGACACGAAGGGTTCCGTCGTGTGGAACGGTCACCGCGGAGGCGCCGTTCGGGCGCCCGAAGCCGGTCCGAAGCGCGGCGGGGGCCCGAAGAACACCGCCTAGCGCGGCATGCGCTCGGCCAGCCACGCCTCGACGTCGGCCGACGTGCGCGGCAGGCCCTCCGACATCACACGGCGGCCGTCCTCGGTGACCAGGACGTCGTCCTCGATCCGCACGCCGATGCCCCGGTACTCCTCCGGCACGGTGAGGTCGTCGGGCTGGAAGTACAGGCCCGGTTCGACGGTCAGCACCATGCCCGGTTTCAGGTCGCCGTACAGGTGGACCTCCTGGCGGGAGACCGCGCAGTCGTGCACGTCCAGGCCGAGCATGTGGCCGGTGCCGTGCAGGGTGTACCGGCGCTGGAGGCCCAGTTCCAGGACGCGGTCGACCGGCCCCTCCAGCAGACCCCACTCGATCAGTCCCTCGGCCAGCACCCGCTGGGCGGCGTTGTGGAAGTCGGTGAACGGGCGCCCCGGCGCCACCGCGGCGATCCCGGCCTCCTGGGCGGCGTACACCAGGTCGTACACCTTGCGCTGGAGGTCGGTGAACGTGCCCGACACCGGCATGGTGCGGGTGACGTCGGCCGTGTACAGGGTGGTGGTCTCCACGCCGGCGTCCAGCAGCAGCAGGTCACCGTCGCGGACGGGGCCGTCGTTGCGGGTCCAGTGCAGGGTGGTGGCGTTGGGGCCGGAGGCCGCGATGGTGCCGTAACCGACGTCGTTGCCCTCCACGCGGGCGCGCAGGAAGAACGTGCCCTCGACGTAGCGCTCGGAGGTGTCCTTGGCCTGCGGCAGCGCCGTGACGACGTCGTTGAAGCCGCGCACGGTGGCGTCCACGGCCAGCTGGAGCTGGGCGATCTCCCACTCGTCCTTGACCAGGCGGTGGTCGGCCAGCGTCACGCCCAGGTCCTCGTCGAGCTTGGCGGACTTGGCGCGGGCCTCGTCGTCGGCGTCGGCGCGCAGCTCGTCCACGATCGCGTCCAGGTCGGCGTCGTGGCCGCGCACGATCCGGGTGGTCACGGCGTCGGCGCGCAGGGCGTCGGGCAGGGTGCGCACGTCGGCGGTGGCCACGCCCAGCAGGTCGGCGGCCTCGCTCAGGCTGTTGCGGCGGCCGGTCCACAGCTCGCCGTACCCGCCGAGCCAGAACTCGCCGTTGTCGCGGTTGGAGCGCGGCTTGAGGTAGAGCACCGCGTCGTGGCCGCCGTCCGCGCGCGGGGTCAGCACCAGGCAGCCGCCGTCGGAGGTGTCGCCGGTCAGGTACGCGTAGTCGGTCGCCGCGCGGAAGGGGTACTCGGTGTCGTTGGACCGGGTGAGGAGCTGGCCGGCGGGCACGACCAGGCGCTCACCGGGGAAGGCGGCGCTGAGCGCGGCGCGGCGGCGGGCGGTGTGCTCGGCCTGCGCGACGGGCTCCAGGTCGCGGCGCTCCGTGTCGGCCCAGCCCGTGCGCATCCACGCGGCGAGCTCGTCGGAGACCGACTGCGCCTGGCCGTTCTTGCGTGGGGTGAACACGAAGCCGTCCTGCTCGGCTCCGGAACGCTGCTGGTCGCTCACGTCGTGGCTCTCCTCGTCGGTCGCGGGGTTCTCGGCCGCTTGTGGCGGCCCGTGTGACCCATCGTACGGCGGCGCCGCCCGCCCGACCGCTCCACGGACATAGCGGCCCCCATAACGTCGGTCCCCGGGCGCTCCCGAGGGCGCACGGGGTCGTATCCGCTGCCCCAGGCGGTTCCCAGGCCGCTCACACGCTTCTCCCGGGCATAGCACGTAACGCCCGGATCACGCGGCCACTGACCAGGGGCGGCCGAGAGCGCCCCGGAGGACGGGTACACGCTGACCGTGGTCGTGGGGGTCGCCCCCGGGGAGTCCGCCAGCGGCGGAGGCGGGGCCCGCCCGGGCGAGGCGCTCCGGCCGGCAGGACGCCGCCGGAGCAGCCGTGACCCGCCCGGTCAGCCGGTCAGATCGCGGGTGAAGCCGATCGCCTCGGGGTACGGGAACTCCTCGACCTCGTCCCGGCCCAGGCGGCGGTAGCCGAGCCGGTCGTACAGGGCGAGCGCCTCGGGCTGGGAGGGACCGGTGAACAGCACCACGCGGGTGTAGCCGAGGTCGCGCGCGGCCTCCTCCAGGGCGGTCATGACCCGTCGGGCCAGCCCTCGGCGGCGGTGCCGGTGCGAGGTCCACACGCGCTTGAACTCGGCGGTCTCGGGCTGGGTCGCGCGCTCCTGCCGGTAGGGGCGCACCGCTCCCCCGGCCACGATCCCGCCGTCGAGTTCGGCCAGGACCAGGCGGCCGTGCGGAGCCGTGAACTCCGTGACCGGGTAGCGCTCCAGCTCCCGGGCGGCGTTGTCCGCCCCGTAGCGCTCGGTGTACTCCTCCAGGAGCCCGGCGAGCAGCCCCGCCACGCGCGGGTCGTCGTGGTGGACCCGCGTGATCCGAACGCCGTCCTTCGACGCGTCCGGCGCCGTCGCGGCCCCCGCCTCGACACCGGTGCCCTGGGCGTGTGTCACCTTGGTCCTCCTCACGTACCCGGGTGCCGGTCAGACCGGGGCGCGGGGCTCCGGAACCGGCGGCGACGTGAAGAGGGTACGTGCCCGCAGGGCCTGGAGGCCGTTCCCGACCCGGTACCCGGCGGCCAGGAGGCGTTCCCGGGCGGCGTCGGCGCTGCGCACGGTGGCCTCGTCGAAGATGAGGTTGTAGTAGCGCTCCGGGACCCGGTTGAGGCCCCCGCGCAGGGCGCGCAGCGCGGCGGTGGCCGTCGGCCGCGCCCCGGGCGCCTCGGGCAGGACACCGTAGGCCCGCCGCGCCCACGCGGGCAGGGTGGCGTAGGCGAGCGCGCCCACGGGGAACCACAGGGGTTTGAGCGGGGCCAGCCAGGACAGGCGGTCGGGGACCGTGGGCCACAGCAGGAACCGCACCGCCTGGCGGGCCTCGGGGGTGACGCGCAGCCGTGGCCGGACAGCGGCGAGGTAGCCGCGCAGCTCGGCCACGTCGCGCGGCACGTCGTCCGGTTCCAGTCCGACGTAGACGGCGGCGCGCGCCCGCTCGTCGACGTAGCGGTCCATCTCCTCGGAGGTCAGCGGCACCCCCGCCCGGTAGGTGGTCTCCAGGTACGAGGAGACCTCGGCGCAGTGCACCCACACGAGCAGGTCGTGCTGGTCGACGCGGTGGGTGCGGCCGGTGTCGGGGTCGGCGAAGCTCAGGGCGCGGTGCACACGGCGGATGCGCGCGCCGAGCTCCTCGGCCTCCTCGGGGCTGCCGTAGGTGGTGATCGCGACGAAGTGGGCGGTGCGCAGCAGGCGCCCGGTGGGGTCGACGCGGAAGTCGGAGCGCTGCCACACGCCCTGCATCGCCAGCGGGTGCAGGGCCTGGAGCATGAGCGCGCGTACGCCCGCCACCCACATGGAGCGGTCCAGGTGGATCTTCCAGGTGACGCTCTCCGGGGCGGCGACGGTCGGCTGCATCCGGTCTCCTCCAGGGGCCGCGGGGGTTCGCACCGCGTGGCGGACTCGGTTCCCACGATACGTCCGGGTCCGTCCGTGGCTCGGGCGGGTGCCCGAAGCGCCCGACGATCCTGGGCAGGCCGGTTCAGGGGAGCCCGTACGGACCGTCTCGGTCGCCGCGGCCCCGAGGTGGGCCAGGACCGTGCGGACCCGGCGGTGCGCCCCCTCGTCCGGAAGGCAGGTCGAGCTCGGCGGGGATGGTGCCGACGTGCTTGCCCACGGCCGCGTCGCTGACGGTGGGTTCGCGGGCGATCGCCGTGTGCCCCCCGGGCGAGGATCCCGGCGGAGTGGAGTGGCGCCCGCCGGGGCCGGACTGGCAGGAGGAAGCGCGGGCGGGCCGCGGCCCGGGACAGGGTCCTCAAAGGCGTGTGGGACGTCGTCACGGCCCCGACGCCGGGAGCCGGACGGGCCGGGTGGCATCGGTCCCGCCACCGTGTCCGGGGGAGGCCCGGCCCTACCCGCCAACCCCCGTCCGGGCACGGACTTCGCAGTTCAGGACTGTAGGGTGGGACGACGTGAGCGCGAAACCTCTGATCCCCGATGTCCTGGCCGCCCGGTACGCGTCCCCGGAGCTGGCCCGGCTGTGGTCCCCCGAGTACAAGGTGGTCGCCGAACGGCGGCTGTGGCTGGCCGTCCTGCGGGCGCAGGCGCGCCTGGGCGTCGACGTGCCCGACGGTGTCGTGGCGGACTACGAGAAGGTCCTCGACCAGGTGGACCTGGCCTCCATCGCCGAGCGTGAGCGCGTCACCCGGCACGACGTGAAGGCGCGGATCGAGGAGTTCAACGCCCTGGCGGGCCACGAGCACGTCCACAAGGGCATGACCTCGCGCGACCTGACAGAGAACGTCGAGCAGCTCCAGGTGCGCGACAGCCTGCTGCTGGTGCGCGACCGCGTGGTGGCGCTGCTGGCGCGGCTCGGCGACCTGGCGGCCCGGTACGGCGGCACGGTGATGGCGGGCCGGTCGCACAACGTCGCCGCCCAGGCCACCACGCTCGGCAAGCGGTTCGCGTCGATCGCCGACGAGGTGCTGGTCGCCCACGGGCGGCTGGAGGAGCTGATCGCCCGCTACCCGCTGCGCGGGATCAAGGGTCCGGTCGGCACCGCCCAGGACATGCTGGACCTGCTGGGCGGGGACCGCGACGCGCTGAAGTCGCTGGAGGAGGAGGTCGCCGCCCACCTGGGGTTCGAGCGCTGCCTGACCAGCGTCGGACAGGTCTACCCGCGGTCGCTGGACTTCGAGGTGCTCACCGCGCTGGTGCAGCTGGCGGCGGGACCCTCGTCGCTGGCCAAGACCGTGCGTCTGATGGCCGGGCACGAGCTGGTGACCGAGGGGTTCGCGGAGGGCCAGGTCGGTTCCTCGGCGATGCCGCACAAGATGAACACGCGCTCGTGCGAGCGGGTGAACGGGCTGGCCGTGATCCTGCGCGGCTACGCGTCGATGGCCGGTGAGCTGGCCGGGGACCAGTGGAACGAGGGCGACGTGTCGTGCTCGGTCGTGCGCCGGGTGGCGCTGCCGGACGCGTTCTTCGCGTTCGACGGGCTGGTGGAGACCATGCTGACGGTGCTCGACGAGTTCGGCGCCTTCCCCGCGGTGATCTCCGCCGAGCTCGACCGCTACCTGCCGTTCCTGGCCACGACCAAGATGCTCATGGCGGCCGTGCGCGCGGGTGTGGGCCGGGAGACGGCGCACGAGCTGATCAAGGAGCACGCGGTCGCCTCCGCGCTGGCGATGCGCCAGGAGGGCACGGGCAACCACCTGCTGGACCGGCTGGGCCAGGACGAGCGGTTCCCGCTGAACCGGGCGGAGCTGGACGCGCTGCTGGGCAGCCGGATCACGTTCACCGGCGCGGCCGAGGACCAGATCGCGGCGGTCGTGGAACGCGTCATCGAGATCACCGAGGAGCACCCCGAGGCGGCCGCCTACCGCCCCGGCGCCATCCTCTAGGAACGTCCGGTCGGGGCCCGGCGGACGGGGAGACCGTCCGCCGGGCCCCGACGTGTGTTTGAGACCCTTCAGGGCGCGCGGACGATGCCCACGCCGCGGTCGGCGGCGGCCACCCCCGAGTCGATCGCTCCGGTGTCGGCGTGGGCGAGCAGGCGGGAGGTCACGGTCGTGGCGGCGTGCGGGGCGGACTCGGACAGCACACGCTCCCACCACAGCGCGGCCACCCCGGCCACGTGCGGGCAGGCCATGCTCGTGCCGTTGAACGCGACCAGGCCGCTGCCCGTCCGGGCCGACAGGACCCCGACGCCCGGCGCGCTGATCTGAGGGAACGTGTTGGAGAAGGGGGCGATGGTCAGTCCCGAGCCGCCCTGGCCGAGCGCGCCCACCGACACCACGCCCTCGGCGGCGGCCGGGAGGGAGACGGCGATCTCGTAGTCGGGGTGCACCTCGCGGCGGCTCTCGTTGCCCGCGGCGGCCACCACCACGGTCCCCTGCCCGAACGCCGCGCGGGCCCGCAGCAGGTCCAGCAGGGAGTCGAACATCCGCAGGTTGGCGCGGTAGGCCTCCAGCGCGGAGGAGGTGGCCAGGTCGGCGGGCCACCCCTGGTCGACGAGGTTGGACACCAGGCCGGGGAAGTCGTAGCCGAGGGACATGGAGACCACGTGGGCGCCCTGGTCGACGGCCCACTGGATGCCCTGGAGCAGCATCTCGGAGTCGCCCCGGCCCCGGTCGTCGAGGACCTTGCCGACGAGGCCGCGTTCCACCCCGCGGGCTACGCCGATGCGGGTGCCGTCGACGTCGCGGCCGAAGACCGTGCCCGCCACGTGGGTGCCGTGGCCCTGGCGGTCGCCGACGCCCGAGCCGGTGAAGTCGCGCTGCACCAGGTCGACGCCGCTGAACGCCGGGTGCTCGGCGTCGATGCCGGTGTCCAGGACGGCCACCGTCACCCCGGCGCCGGTCGCGGAGGAGGTGTCGGCACCCACGGCCGCCACACCCCAGGTGCGGGTGTCGTCGACGGTGGTGGCCTCGTCGGTGTCGTGGGGGGTGGGTTCGATGAGGAGGGTGGGCATGACGGGGGCGACCGCGCGGACCCGTGGATCGCGCGCGGCGTCGTCGAGGTCGTGCTTGTCCATCTCCAGGACCTCGACGACGGGCTCACCGGCGGCCTCGGCGGTCGCGGCGAGCGCTGAGGGACGCCTGAGGCCGCCGAGGTCGAAGGGGCCGGTGGTCGACGGACTTCCCGTGTCACGCAGGACGGTGCACTTCTGCCGCATGGAGTTCTCCTGAGGGTTGGAGGAGACGACCCGAACCAGTGTCCGGGCCCGCCCACCGGAGTACACCCGTGACACGCGGTAACGCCAGTGGCTTTCGGGGCACAGATCCATGCCCTCGTTATGACCCAGTTCACTCTTGCTAACAGTGGGTTCGAAAGTAAACGGGTATTACTCTTCTGGGGACGGCAAGCCACCCCCCGGAGGCACCATGACCGACCCCGCATCCTTCGGCACCGCCCTGTGGTCCGTGCTGATCGGCGCCGCCTTCGTCCTGCTCCTCGGGCTGGCGATCATCTCCGACATGGCGTTGCGCCGACGCGAGGACCGCGCCGAGGCCGACCGTCGCGCAGAGGAGACCACCGAGCTGGCACGGCACAACGGCCACCCGGCCCCTCGCTGACGAACGAGCCGACACGCCGACCTTCGGGGTCACCCCCGGGCGGCGGCCTACCGTGGGGACACCAGGCGGGCGAAGATGTCCGGGTCGACGTTGCCGCCCGAGAGCACCGCGACCGTCGAAGCCGGTCGCCCCGGCTCCGTGGGCACCCGGCCCGCCATGACCGCGGCGACGGCCAGGGCGCCGCTGGGCTCGGCCACCAGGCGCGACCCGTACGCGAGGGCGGCCACCGCGCGGGCGATCTCGTCCTCGGTGACCGTCACCACCTCCGACAGCCGCGCCATCAGATGCGCGAAGGTCAGATCGGACAGGCACACCCGCACCCCGTCGGCCAGGGTCCGATGGGTGAGCTCGGGCCCCCAGGCCACGCGCCGCCCGACCCGCAGACTCTCGGCGGCGTCGGCGGCCAACTCCGGCTCCACGCCCACCACCCGGACCGGGCGGGGCCGCACGGTCATCGCCGCCGTGGCCACCCCTGAGGCCAACCCTCCCCCGCCCACCGGCACCACGATCGTGGTCACCTCCGGTGACTGCTCCAGGATCTCCAGGCCCACGGTGCCCTGACCGGCGATCACACGCCGGTCGTCGAACGGCGGGACCAGGGCCAGCCCCTCCTTGTCCGCCAGCTCCCGAGCGGTGGACGACCGCCGCTCCGGGGACACGGTGACCACCCGGGCCCCGCACGCGCGGACGCGGTCCACCTTGACCGCGGGCGCCCCCTCGGGGACCACCACCGTGCACGCCACCCCCTGCTCCCGAGCCGCGTGGGCCAGCGCCAGGCCGTGGTTGCCGGAGGAGTGGGTCACCACCCCCGCGGCGCGCTGGGAGGGGTCGAGGAGCGCGACGGCGTTGGTGGCCCCGCGCAGTTTGAACGCGCCGGTCGGTTGGAGGCTCTCCGGTTTGACGAGGAACGGCGGCCCCCCGTCGGGACCGGCTGTCAGGGGCGTGCGCACGACGCGGCCCTCCACCCGTGCGGCGGCGGCGCGGACGTCGTCGGCTGTGACGAGCTGCATGGGGTCACTATGCCCGCCCGTCGCCCTCCACCACCCTCAACCGACGCCTCCGGCGCGGCACCCCCCACTCCGTCGCCCTCCACCACCCTCAACCGACGCCTCCGGCGCGGCAACGGCGTCACAACACGACCACGCGCCTCTCCCAGGGGAAGACCACGCCGTCCTCACCCGCCTCCACCACACGCCCGTCGGTCGAGTGACACGAACCGCTCATCACCTTGATCCGCGCGTCGGTCGAGTTGACCACCCCCGCCGCCTTCTCGGGAACGCTGACGCAGCCGGAGGGGTTGGCGTGGTGCACGGACCCCCCGCCCAGCGTGACGAAGATGATCTCTCCCCTGGCCCCGGCGGCGGGCGCGGCGGTGCTCAGGACGAGTGCGGCGGCGGTGGCGAGGGCCCCGGCGACGGAGTACGCTCGGCGCATGATCCGCTCCTTTCTGTAAATATATGACAACTGTCCGTAGTTGTCCTGAGTGCACGTCTACCACGCGAACCGGCGTCCGACACCCGCGGCATGCGGTAGATTGCGAAACCCGATGCGTACCGAATGGACTCCCCAGGACCTGCCCGGCCGGGCCTTCTACCAGTTGTTGACCGCCGTGGTGGTGCCGCGGCCCATCGCCTGGGTCTCGACCACCTCCGGGTCGGGCGTGGACAACCTGGCTCCGCACTCCTTCTTCACCGTGGCCTGCACGGATCCGGCGATCGTGCAGTTCACGTCGGTGGGGCGCAAGGACTCACTGCGCAACGCGGAGGCGACCGGGGAGTTCGTGGTCAACCTCGCTCCGGCGCGACTCCAGGAGCAGGTGAACGCGACCGGTACCCCCTACCCGCACGACGTGAGCGAGTTCGACGCGGTCGGCCTCACCCGGGAGGAGAGCAAGGCGGTGCGGCCGCCGCGCGTGGCGGACTCGCCCGTGGCCCTGGAGTGCGTCCTGCACTCGACCGTGCCTCTGGGCGACTCGACGGTGGTCCTCGGGCGCGTCGTGCACGCCGCCGTGGCCGAGGAGGTCCTGGTCGACGGCCACCCGGAGGTCACGCGGCTGCGACCGCTGGCGCGCCTGGGCCGCAACGAGTGGTCCACGCTGGGCGAGGTCAGCGAACTCGACCGCCTGCCCTACCGCCGCTGAGCCGCCGGAGCCGGGGAGGGCCGCCGGGGCGGCCGTCCGGTCACAGCTCCAGGTCCCGCTCCGGTGCGGGCAGGGTGGGCAGACGGGCGGCCACGGCCGACGGGTCGCCGGACCAGTCCATGGCGGTGATCTGCGCGATGCTGCGACGTCCGGTCACGGCCCGTGCGAGTTCGAAGGCGCTGGCCCGAAGCGCCAGGTCGTCGCCACCGCCCAGACGCCACTCCTGGCCGGTGTCGGTGGCCGCCACCCGCACCCCCGGAAGGGCCTCGTCCCAGCCGCGGGCGAGGCCACGCAGGACGAAGTCGGCGATCTGGTCGGCGTACTCGGTCTGGGGCGTCGTCCCCAGGGCGCCGCGCAGGTCGTTCTCGTGGTGCCACACGTCGAGCACGGGCAGGGCGTAGCGCGCCCTGGTCTGGCGGGCGAGGACCTCCAGGAGGGCGGGGGTGGCCGAGCGCCACTCGTCACAGATCGTGGGCAGGTCGTCCTCGGCGCGTTCGGCCACCTGGCGGGCGGTCGTCTCGTCGTCCGCGGGCGGGGTCAGGCCCTTGTGTCCGATGTCGACGCTGATCCCCGCGAGGTGGGCGTAGGTCTGGCGCACGTCCCAGGCGGGCAGCGCGGGGACAGGGGTGGCGATCTGGTCGGCGGTGAGTTCGGCGGCCAGGTCGAGAAGCCTGTTCTGACAGCTGGTGTACACGCTGGCTGAGTCCATGCGCACACGTTACCGAACGATGTTCGGATACTCCGGTGCCGCCCCCGCAGACCCGCCGGGGGCGGCACCGGCCCGGCCGCGCGAGCACGGCCGGTCCGGACGGGTCAGGAACCCGCGGTACAGGTGGTTTCGGGGACCCCGGCGGGACCCTGGCTGGTTCCGATGAGGCCGAAGGTGGTGGTTGCGCCCTCGGACAGGACGGCGTTGTATCCGACGTCGACCGCGGTCACCCGGGACCCGTCGGTGGACAGGTCGGCGTTCCAGACCTGCCCGAGGCCCTCGCCGTCGGGGAGCGTCCACTCCACGGTCCAACCGTCCAGGTCGGTTCCGGCGGTGACGGTGACCTCGGCCTGGAAACCGCCCTGCCACTGGTGGAGCACCGCGTACTCGGCCGTGCAGTCGCCGTCGGCCGGCGGGTCGGTGGGCTCGTCCGTGGGCGGGTCGGTGGGCTCGCCGCCCCCGTAGACCGGCGCCTCCTCGGCGGTCTCGACGATGCCGTCGGGACCGTGGAAGATCCGCTCGCCCCACGGGGTCAGCCGGGTGACGTCGAAGTCCTCGACCATGTCCAGGTACTCGACCCCGCCGCTGTTACCGCTCCAGGACCAGCCGACGTAGCCCAGCCCCAAGCGTTCGGCGTGGTGCATGATCGCGTTCTCGTCCGGGTCGCCGTCACTGTGGTCGTGGCCGAACTCGCCGATGATCAGCGGCAGACCGGCCTCGACGAAGGACTCCATGTAGTCGACGACGGTCGACTCCTGCTCGTAGACGCCGTACATGTGGACGGAGAAGACGGTGTTGGCGTGCGGGTCGGAGTCGAAGACGCCCTGTGCCTCCCGCCGCATGATCCCGCGCCAGTCCTGGCCCCAGTTGGGGGCGTCGACCACCAGCGTGTGGTCGAACCCGGCGTCGCGCAGGCGGTTGATCGCACGGCTGGTGTCGCTGGCCCAGTGCGCGTTGGTCGCCTCGTCGTTGCCGTAGGGCTCGTTGCCGATGTTGACCAGGACGTAGTCCTCCTCGCCCTCGACGGCGTCGCGGACGCGCAGCCAGTAGTCGACGGCCTGGTCCAGGGTGGCGGCGGCCTGCTCCTCGCCGTAACCGGTGGTGTCGTGGACCTCCAGCACGCAGATCAGCCGGTTGGCCTTGCAGCGCGCGACCACGTCGGCCACGTCGGCCACGTCGTTCTCGGTCCACCGGTCACCGCTGCTGAGGACGACCCGGACGGCGTTGGCGCCGAGGGACTTGATGTCGGCGAGGGAGCCGACCTCCTGGGAGTACCAGGTGTGGGGATGGCTGACACCGCGGATGACGAAGTCGTTGCCGGCCGCGTCCACCAGTCGGCCGTCCTGGACACGGAAGCCCGTGTCGGCCTGGGCGGGCAGCGCGTGGACCACGAGCGCCGCGACGAGGGCGAGGACCGCCCCGAGGACGGCGAGGAGCTGTGGGGGTCTGGGCGTTGTCATGGATCTCCCTCCAACGAGAAGACAACGTTGTCCAACAGGGTCGAGACATCGGGGGCGGTCGTACCGACCACCCCCGTCGCCGGGGTGTGCCGGGGCCCGCGCGGACCCCGGCACGGGGAATCGGTCAGTCGAGGGGCGGGTAGGCGTTGGCCAGCAGCTCCTGGAACTGCTCGGAGAACCAGTGGCCGGAGATCGGGGCGTTGGGCAGGGCGCCGCTCATGCTGTTGCCGTTGCGCGGGTTGCCCTCGTAGGTCGGGTCGCACATGCGGTCGAAGCCCTTGCCCTCGTCGTTGGGGATCTCCTCGCTGGAGCCGTCGGACTCACCCGGCGGCTTCATCCAGACGTAGGCGTCGATCCCCGGCTCGGGAGCGGCCTGCGGACGCTCCCCCAGGCCGGCGCCGGCCTGGTTGCACCAGTTGCCGACGTGGATGCGCCGGTCCATCCGGCTCTCGTCCACGTAGGTGTCGACGTCGGTGGAGGAGCTCGGCGCGGTCGGACGCTCGTCGCCGCCCCAGCCGTTGCGGGAGGTGTCGATGAGCATGCCGATGTTCTCGTCGAACCCGAGGCCGACCAGCTCCGTGCGCAGTGCCTGCGCGAAGGAGAGTTCGTCGACGTAGCGGTTCCAGTCCACCCAGGCGGACTGGCGGACCAGCGCGCCGCCGATGACCCCGTCCACGTCGATGTAGGGCTCCTCCAGGGCGGAGTAGTTGGCCGTGTTGGCGATGAAGCCGTGCACGTCGTCGGGGGTGGCTCCGGCGGCGTTGGCGGCCTCGTAGAAGATCTCGGCCGAGGCGGTGAAGTTGTTGTCCCAGCCGATCCAGCCGTGGTGTCCGGCGTCCACGTAGTTGTAGACGTTGTCGATGTCGCCGAGTGTGGCCAGGGCGTACCCCACACCCTCGACGTAGTTGCCGTTGGCCAGCATCTCGTCGCACTCGGGGGTGGCCGTGGGCCGGGAACCGACGTTGGTGACCAGGTTCGGCAGGGAGTCGATCTCGACCGTGGTCACGACGCGCAGTTCGGTGTCCTCGTAGTCGGCGAGGATGTCGGCGATCGGGTCGATGTACTCGTGCTTGTAGCGGTCGATCTCGTCGGGGCCCAACTCCCCGTTGGAGGCCAGGGCGGCGCAGTCGCGGCCGGGCAGGTTGTAGATGACGAGCTGGATGACCAGGGGGTCGCCGGCGGCCTGCGCCAGGGCCTCGTCCAGGTGGTCGCGGAGGCCGTAGCTGCCGGTGGTGGGGCTGTCGTTGCCCTCGATGGCGCCGATGCGGTCGAGCCACACACCGGTGGGCTCGTCGGCGACGGCGTCGCCGCCGGGCTCGGCCGCGGCGTTGGCCGACCAGACCGGGTTCACGTAGACGTCGGCGCCGACGTAGGGGTTGTCGACGCGCTCACCGGGGGTCGGGTCCGGGTCGGTGGGATCGTCGGTCGGTTCGTCGGTCGGTTCGTCCGTGGGATCCGGGTCCACCTCGCCCCGGCACACCGTGCCGTTGAGGGCGAACTCGGACGGAACGGGGTTGTCGTCGCCGTAGGTTCCCTGGAACCCGAAGGAGACACTGCTCCCCGTGGCGATGGAGCCGTTGTGGCCGACGTTGCTGGCGGTCACGCTCTGCCCGGACTGGGTCCGGGTGGCGTTCCAGATGTTGGTGATCTGCTGGTCGCTGGGGAAGTCCCAGTCCAGGTCCCATCCGTCGACGGGATCACCGAGGTTGGTGATCTCCACGCTCGCGGTGAAACCCGAACCCCAGTCGTTGTCGATCCGGTAGTCGACCTCGCACTGGGTGGCGGCGCTGGCGGTCGTGGGAAGGGTGACGGCGGCCAGTGCGCCGCCGAGGAGGAGGACGGTCATCGCGGCGAGTCCGCGTCGTGCCGCCGGACCCGGGTCCGGCACACGTCTGAAAATGCTCATCTGCTGTTTCCTCATGGTTGGGGGGTCGGTCCATCAGGGATCACGTGAGCAGGCGCGCGGGCGGTCCGCGGGCCGGGCACGGTGTGCGTGCGCGGCCGGCGCGGTCGGAGTCGGGGGGAAGCGGAAGGAGCATGACCACCTCGGTGATCGGCGTGGCGGGCACCGTGTCGTGGGGGATCGTTGTGGTCGTGTCGTGGGGGAAGGCTGTATGGGAGCGCTCCCATACCGGGATGGCGGAATCACCCGAACGAAACCCGCATGACCCACGCCACCCATCTTCGTGGCGTACACCACTTCGGGAGCGCTCCCATGAGCGTAGCCACCAACCGCCCGCGTGTAAACACCCCATAAAAAGCGGATTTCCGGCACTCGCCGATGGGACCCGCCGGACACCCGACGCCCCCGGACGGTGTCCGGCGCACCAGCACGGGCGTTCCGGGCGGACCGGTGCCCGTCCGCCCGGAACGCCCGTGCTCCACCCGGTGGCACGCGGGCCTCACCGCCCCAGGCCGCTCATCAGGTCGTCGAAGGAGACCGGGTCCTCGAAGCCGTCCCGTCCCACGGGAGCGCGGTCGACCGCCAGGCCCGCCAACTGGTGGGCCGCGCGGCGGATCCGTTCGGTCAGCTCACGGCCGCCGCCCTCACCCGAACCCCAGTCCTCCGAGGCCGCGTACACTCCGGTCGGAGCCACGACCGAACGGGTGTGGACGAACATCGGCCGCAGCGCGTGCTCCAGCACCAGGGAGTGCCGCGGACTGCCGCCGGTCGCCCCGACCAGCACGGGCATGCCGTCCAGGGCCTCGGGCTCGACCACGTCGAAGAACGACTTGAACAGCCCGCTGTAGGAGGCGTTGAACACCGGGGTGACCGCGATGACGCCGTCGGCGTCGTTCACCCGGTCCAGGACCTCGCGCAGCTGCCCGGTGGGAACCCGGGTGGTCATGGCGTTCACGACGTCGTGGGCCACCTCGCGCAGCTCCACGGTCGTGGTCTGGGCCCGCACCCCGCGTTCGGACAGCGCCTCCCCGGTGGCGGCGGTCAGCCGGTCGGCGAGCAGGCGGGTGGAGGACGGGGTGCTCAGCCCCGCCGTGACGGTGACGATCGAGCGCGTGGTCATCGGACGACCTCCGTGGTCGTGTCGGCCTCCCGCCGGGCGGCCAGCAGGGAGGCATGGGTGGGCGCGTCGGGGACGTGGGCGGGGCGGCGGGCGGCGAACTCCCTCCGCAGTACGGGGACGACCTCCTCACCGAGGATGTCGAGCTGTTCCAGGACGGTCTTGAGCGGCAGACCCGCGTGGTCCATGAGGAAGAGCTGGCGCTGGTAGTCGCCGAACATCTCGCGGAAGGTCAGGGTGCGGTCGATGACCTCCTGCGGGCTGCCGACGGTCAGCGGTGTCTGGCTGGTGAACTCCTCCAGCGAGGGCCCGCCGCCGTAGACGGGCGCGTTGTCGAAGTAGGGCCGGAACTCGCGGACGGCGTCCTGGGAGTTGCGGCGCATGAACACCTGACCGCCGAGTCCCACGATCGCCTGGTCGGCGGTGCCGTGGCCGTAGTGCTCGAAGCGGCGGCGGTAGAGCGAGATGAGCTTCTTGGTGTGGGTGGCGGGCCAGAAGATGTTGTTGTGGAAGAAGCCGTCACCGTAGTAGGCGGCCTGTTCGGCGATCTCCGGGCTGCGGATGGAGCCGTGCCACACGAACGGCGGCACGCCGTCCAGCGGGCGCGGGGTCGAGGTGAAGCCCTGCAACGGCGTGCGGAACTTGCCCTCCCAGTCGACGACGTCCTCCCGCCACAGCCGGTGCAGGAGGTTGTAGTTCTCCAGCGCCAGCGGGATGCCCTGGCGGATGTCCTGGCCGAACCACGGGTAGACCGGGCCGGTGTTGCCCCGGCCCATCATCAGGTCCACGCGCCCGTCCGCCAGGTGCTGGAGCATCGCGAAGTCCTCGGCGATCTTGACCGGGTCGTTCGTGGTGATCAGCGTGGTGGACGTGGACAGGATGAGGTCCTTGGTCCGCGCGGCGACGTAGCCGAGCATGGTGGTCGGCGAGGAGGCGACGAACGGCGGGTTGTGGTGCTCTCCCGTCGCGAACACGTCCAGGCCGACCTCCTCGGCCTTGAGGGCGATGGCGACCATGGCCTTGATCCGCTCGGCCTCGGTCGGCGTCCGGCCGGTGGTCGGGTCGGTGGTCACGTCGCTGACCGAGAAGACTCCGAACTGCATGACCCGCTCCTAATTCTCTTCCAAAGAAGTAGTTTCGTCAGAAACTATCATGCTGAACAGCGGCGGCCTCCGTGGTATTCCCCACCGCCGGGCGGCGGTCCGGGCCCCGCCCTCCTACGCACGCTCCCGCGCGATCAGGCCGCCACCCGCGCCCGCACGACCACACGCGGGGAGCGGAGCGGAGCCAGCTCCCCCAGGCGCTGGAGGACGACGGCCTCGACCCGCCACGACACTCCGTCGGCGTCACGAACGTGCGCGCGAACACTGATCCGCACCGAGCGGCGCCCCACGCGCACCCGAGCCCGGGCGACTCCGTCGACCCCGTGGACGGCGCCGGTGAGCAGCGAGCGCAGGGCTCGCCCGGACACGCCCACGACCGCTGCGCGGTCGTCGGCGCGCAGGCTCGCGTGGACCCCGGGAACGAGGGCGGCCACGATCAGGGTCAGTCCGAGGGCCGCCGCGGCCGCGGAGGCCATCATCGCCCCCGGCGACTCCCAGGGCGTCACCGGAACGCCGACCAGCCGGTCGTGGACCCGGAGCGTCGGCGCGGGGACGCCGAACTGAGCCATCGAGAGCAGTACGGCCGTTCCGCCGACGCCCGTGACGGACAGACCCGCGACGAACGCGGGCACCGAGGGCTGCGGCCGGAAGACCCGCAGAGCGGTGCGCCGCGCGGCACGGGGTTCTCTCGGAGAGGCACCGGGCGTCCGGCCCAGGGCCTTCGCCGCTTCCTGGATGTGGGTCACGTGCGACTCCTTCGGGTGAGGGCGGGAGGGGCGGCGTGCCCCGACTCGGGCACGGGTCGTCCTCGTCGACGCGGTCGCGTCGTGTGTCAGTGGTAAGGACACGCCGGGAAGCGCGGGACTCACGGTCGATTTACTGTGATCTGCTTCACTCTCGCCGACACGCGAGGAGGAGGTGAAATCAATGAGTTATCACACGATCGCGTGGGGTAGTTTCTCTGTGCATGTGTACCGGAGGGCCCACTCGGTCGCCGACGCGCGGCGCGCACGCGCTCTCGGAGGGTGTGCTCGTCGAGCGCGCCCAGGACGGCGACGACAGGGCGTTCGAGGTCCTCGTCCGCCGACACCAGGACACCGTCTACCGCATCGCCCTGCGCATCCTGCGAGAACCCGCGGACGCCCGTGACGCCGCACAGGAGGCGCTGGTCACCGCCTGGCGCAAGCTGCCCGAACTCGCCGACACCGAGAGCTTCGCCGCCTGGCTGAACCGCATCGTGGGACGGCGCGCGTTGAACGTCCTGCGCGCCAGGAGACCCGAGACGCCGATCGAGGGCGGCGAGCGGATCACGGCCGCCGCCCCCGGACCGGCGGCTGAGGCGTTCGCCGGGGACCTGAGAGAGGCCCTGCACGACGCACTGTCCGAGCTGCCGCCCGCACAGCGTGTCTGCTGGATTCTGCGCGAAATGGAAGGATTGGGTTATGAGGAGATAGCCGGGATCGTCGATGCGACCCCGACCGCCGTGCGTGGACGCATACACCGCGCGCGTACCCATCTCGTGGAGGCGCTTGAGTCATGGCGGTAGACCCGTCCGACGTCCACGACCGACTGCCCTGCGCCAACTCGGTGGACGCTCTGCTGCGCCACCTGGTCTCCGGTGCGCTCACCGAGCACGAGTCCGCGTGCCGGTACTGCCGGGACCAGGCCGAGGAGCTGCGGCCCCTCGTCACGGCGGTGCGCCGGTCCGAGGAGCGGCGGGTGACCGCTCCGCCCGGGCTGGTCTCGGACGTCATGCGCGTCGTACGCGCGGAGCGGCGCGGCGGGCGCAGCATCGTCCTGGACGGATCCGGCCCCGGCGGCACCGAGGTCCGCGAGTCGGCCGTGGCGGCCCTTCTCCGAGCCTCGGTCGACGCCGTGCCCGGCGTGGTCGTGGGTCGCTGCCGGATCGAGCAGACGGCCCGGGGAGTGGTCGTCCGGGCGACGGTGCGGGTCGGGCTCGACCGACCCATCCCCGAGGCCGCGGAGGCGGCCAGGAGCACCATGCGCGCGCTGGTCGAGGAGCAGCTGGGGCTGCCCGTGGTCCGGGTGGACCTCGACGTCGTGGACGTGCGCGACGACGCGGGCCGGGACCGGCTCAGACCGTGGTGACGCGCGGCCCGATCGCGGCCAGCTCCCGCGACAGACCGTCGGCCAGGCCGGTGTCGGTGATGACGCGGTCGACCTCCTCGACGGAGGCGAAGCGGGTGAAGTGGTCGTCGCCGACCTTGGTGTGGTCGGCCAACAGCACGACACGGCGGGCCGCACGGATCATCGCCCGCTTGACCCGCGCCTCGGAGGGGTCGGGGTGGTGAGGCAGCGTTCTGCGGAGATGCCGTTCGTGGCGAGGAACGCGACGTCGACGTAGGTCTCCTCCAGTGCCTGGAACGCCCAACCCAGGAGCGGAGTTGGTGACGATCGTGAGCTCGCGGTCGACCGGGATCTGCTCGGCGAGCCGTCCGGTGGTGGAACCGTCGTCGAGGAAGACGGCGCCCTCGTCGGGCAGTTCGGCCAGCGTCGCCTTGGCGATCCGCTCCTTCTCCTTGGTCATGAGGGTGTCACACTGGGTCAGGGTGGGCTCGAATCCGAGCCGTTCGACGGGAATCGCGCCACCGTGCACGCGACGCAGGGCCCCGTGTCGTTCCAGAGCGGTCAGGTCCCGCCGGATCGTCTCGTAGGTGACGTCGTACTCGGCGGCGAGCGCGGCGACGTCGACCCTCCCCTCCCGGCGGACACGCTCGAGGATGAGCCGCTGACGCTCTTCGGCGTACATGTGGGGTCACCTGTGTCTCGCTGTGGCGGTCGTCGATGCCGTCGTGGCGTTCCGCCCAAGGAGTCAACCACACGGTGGTGGTCCGCTGTGGCACGGTGCGGGGTTCGCCCGTCGCGCGCACCCCCCGTTCGCGCCCGCACGGAGCCGCCCGGGACCGGGGCGACGCTCACACGCGCGGCGGTCCGGGACCGGGGACAGGGACGGTACGGGACGGCGCCCGTTCATCCACAGGCACCGTCCGTATCCACCGAACGTCACCGGGAGGTGCTAATCCTGGTGGTGGCGGACACCGCGACGGTCACCGGGAGTCACGCGGCCGAGCGCGGCTGGAGAACGTGAGCACACGACAAGGAGGAGGGCGCCGACCGCCCGACCGGGCGCCCGACACCCCCCATGACCACCACCCGCGATCCCCGACGACACGTCCCCCACCAGCGCCGTAACCCCGACGACCGCACCGACCACGACCGCGAGCCGGTCGTGCTGGCCGACGCCCTGGACGAGGTCATCGACGCTCTGGGCGGCCCGCTCACTCGGGCGGGAACGAACGCACCAGCTCGATCGGCCCGCGGATGTGGGCGTTGAACTCGCCCAGCTCCTCCGCGGGCACCCACAGCTCCAGGATCGTCCGGCCGCCGACCTGACGCACCGGATACCGGGCGGCGAAGGCCGCGTCCACGTGGAACCGCGTGACGTGGCCCTCGCCGTCGCGGGGCAGGTTCCAGTCCCGGGCGATGCGGACCGCGTAGTCCTCGTTGAGCACGGGGTAGAAGATGGGCTGTCCGGGGAGTCTCGGCGGCCAGGCCCGCCATCCGGACGCCCTGACCAGTGCCAGCTCCTCTGGTCCCGTCGGACGCCACAGCGTCACCGTGTCGCGCACACCGCCGCCCCTCCTCGTCGGTCGGAGGAGGAGTTTAGGGAGGTCGTGGCGTACTCCGCACCTCGTTTTTACCGACACGGCCGAAAATCGGGCCGGGCGTAGGGAACACTGGACCCATACGAAGCGTTCTCACAGGTGAAGCGCCTCATAAGGACCCCGGAGAGACCCCAAGTCCACCCAACTCACCCACCTGAGGGCGCTCACCACAATCCATGCGCGGGTGCTGGTGCCCGTGTCGGCAATGGGGGTTACCGACACGTATTCAGACGCCCACCCGCCTTCCCAGCGGCCGGACCGCACTCAGTGCACCCTGGCCGCGCAGGCTGTGGCCCGCGTTGGGGGACGCGGGCCACAGCTATGTCCGCAGGTGGAAGGAGCCCGGACACCGCCCGGTACCCCGGCCCGGCCCCACGCACCTGTCCGCTCAGCCGCCGTTGAGGGTGCGGCTGCGCCCCCGGAACTCGGCGATGACGTCCTCGCCCCGGCGCACGGTCACGTCGACGACCCCGCTACGCCCGTAGGCGACCCGCTCCACGGCGGTGGCCACCAGCACGTCGCCCTCGTGGACCGGCGCCACGAAGGTGATGTCGGCGCCGGAGGCCACCGTCACCCCGCGCCCGTCCCGGTTGCACGCGCACGCGAAGGCGGTGTCGGCCAGGGTGAACACGAACCCGCCGTGCGCGATGCCGTGCCCGTTGACCATCAGCGGCCCCACGGTCATCTCCACCGTGGCCGTGCCCGGACCGGCCGCCACCAGCCGCATCCCCAGGTTCTTGGACGCCCGGTCGGCCTCGAACATCCGCCGTGCGGTCTCGTTGCCCCCGTCGCTCCCGGGGGTCCGCCGGCCCCCGCTCACGAGTCGAAGTCCACGGTCACGGCGTCGGTCTCGGGCAACGCCTGGCACGAGAGGGCGTACCCGGCCTCGACCTCCTCCTCGGACAGCGCGTAGTTGCGCCGCATGGAGACCTCCCCGTCGCACACCCTCACCCGGCACGTACCGCACACCCCGCCCTTGCACGCGAAGGGCAGCTCGGGCCGGTAGCGCTGGGCCGCGTCCAGGATCGGCACCCCCCGGGGCAGGGTCAGCGTGGTCGTGCGCCCGTCCAGGACGACCGTGACCTCGCTGGCCGGGCCCTGGACACCGGGCTCCTCGTGACGCGTCTGGGGCGGCGGCTCGTCCCCCTCGACGAAGAACAGCTCCTGGTGGATCCGCTCCCCGGGCACCCCGCGACCGCGCAGGACCCGACGCGCGCCGGTCACCATGCCGTAGGGCCCGCACAGCCACCAGTGGTCGGCGGCGTCGGCGGCCACGACCGTGTCCAGCAGCCGCTCCAGCTTGGCCGCGTCCAACCGGCCGGTGAACAGCTCGGCCTCGCGCGGCTCGCGGGAGAGCACGTGGACGAGCTCGAACCGGGGTCCGAAGGCGTCCTTGAGGTCGGCCAGCTCGTCGGCGAACATCACGGTGTCGCTGCGCCGGTTGCCGTAGAGCAGCACGACGTGGGAGTCGGTCGCGCGCAGCAGCGACGACGCCATGGACAGCATCGGCGTGACACCCGACCCGGCGGCGACCAGCACGTGCCGCCCGGAGGTGGTCAGATCGGGGCAGAACCGGCCGGTGGGGGTGCCCACCTCGATCTCCTCGCCCGGGCGCACCTCGTTGACGAGCCAGGAGGAGAACAGGCCGCCGGGTACCAGGCGCACGCCCACCCTGGGGGCCTGGCCCACCGGCGAACAGACGGAGTAGCTGCGGCGCTCCTCCACCCCGTCCACCACGCGGCGCAGGGTCAGCGACTGCCCGGGCGCGAACGCGTACTCCTCGGCCAGGTGGTCGGGCACGTCGAAGGTGACGGCGACGGCGTCGTCGCACAGACGCTCGACGTCGGCCACCCGCAGCCGGTGGAACGCGGCGCCCCGGCGCGGCGCCGCGGTCTCGGTGGCGGTCGTGGTCATCAGACCTCCTTGACGTGCTCGAAGGGTTCGAGGCAGGAACGGCAGCGGTGCAGCGACCGGCAGGCGGTCGCGCCGAACCGGGAGAGCTCCTCGGTGTCGGCGGTCCCGCAGCGCGGGCAGCGCGGGACGGTCCGGGTGGGTGACAGGGTCAGCGGGATCGGGCCGGACGTGCGGCGCGGCGCGCTCCCGGGCGGGGAGATGCCGTGCTCGGCGAGTCTGCGTCGGCCCTCGTCGGTGATCCAGTCGGTGCTCCAGGCCGGGGCGAGTGCGGTGCGCACGTCCACGCGGTCGAACCCGGCCGCGCGCACGGCCCGGTCCACGTCGGCGCGCATCTCGGCGATGGCGGGGCAGCCGGTGTAGGTGGGGGTGATCCACACCGTGACGGTGCCGTCCTCCTCGACCGCGACGTCACGCAGGATGCCCAGGTCGGCGAGGGTGAGCATGGGCAGTTCGGGGTCGGTGACCGCGGCGGCCGCCGCTCGGGCGCGCTCACGGGTCTCCTGTCGGGTGGTGGTCACCATGTCGCCTCCGGGTGCTCGCGGGCCACCTTCTGGAGTTCCGCCACGAGGGGCGCCAGTTCGGGTGTGTGCTCGCCCCCGCGGCCGGCCAGGACCGGCTCGGGGAAGGCGGGCGGGGCCTGCAGGGTGGCCGTGGTCAGGACCTGGGTGAGGACGTCGTGCACCTCGGCGCGCACGGTCGCGGGGTCCACGGCCGCGCCCTGCGCGGTCAGGCGCGCCTCGACCGGGTGGGTGGCGAAGGGTTCGCCGGTCAGGGGCCACACGTCGGTGACGGCCTCGACCATGCGTTCGTGGGAGTAGGGCGTGCCGTCGCCCAGCCGCAGCGCCCAGGAGACCGCGTAGTCGCGGTGGTAGGCCAGTTCGTGGACGGCCTTGGCGGCGATCGCGGCCAGGACGGGGTCGCGGCTGTCGGCCAGGCGGGTGAACACGGCCAGCCGGACGCTGGAGAGCACCAGGAGGGTGACGATCGCGCGGGCGAAGTCGCCCCTGGGGGCCTCGGCCAGGTGGACGTTGCGGAACTGGTCGGCCGTGCGGTGGTAGGCGAAGGCGTCCTCGTCGCGTCCGGTACCGTCGGCCTGCCCCGCGCGGGAGAGCAGGAGCCGGGCCTGGCCGAGCAGGTCCAGGGCGATGTTGGCCAGGGCCACCTCCTCCTCCAGTTCGGGGGCGTCGGTCACCCAGTGGATGAGCCGCTGCGCCTGGACGAGCGCGTCGTCGCCGAGCATCTGGCAGTACAGCGCCAGGTCCTGCCCGTCCACCCCCTCGGGCAGGGTGGTGTCCACGCCCGCCAGGGCGTCGGTGAACCCCGTCCCGAAGGCCCAGCGGGTGTCGCCGCCGTGCTCCTCGCTCAGGGCCGTGTAGATGTTGTCGCCACTCATGTCTTCCTCGGTCTCGTCCCGTCACCCGGGGCCGTCACGGGCGTCCGCTCAGATGTGCGGGACATCGTCGGGGATGGGGTAGAAGGTCGGGTGCCGGTACACCTTGTCGCCGCTGGGCTCGAAGAAGGGGTCCTTCTCGTCGGGGCTGGAGGCGGTGATGTCCTCGGCGCGCACGACCCAGATGCTCACGCCCTCGTTGCGGCGCGTGTAGAGGTTGCGGGCGTTGTGCAGGGCCATGCGGTCGTCGGGGGCGTGCAGGGAGCCGACGTGGACGTGGTTGAGTCCGCGCTTGCCCCGGACGAAGACCTCGTACAGCGGCCACTCCGGGCGCGCGGGGGACGGGTGGGTGTTCTCGGTGCTCATGCGGTGGCCTCCTGGGCGTGCTTGCGGGCGTAGGCGGTGGCGGCCTCGCGGACCCAGGCGCCCTTCTCGTGGGCGGCCCGGCGCCGCGCGATCCGCTCGGCGTTCTTGGGGCCGCTGCCGGAGATGACCTGCTTGAACTCGGCCCAGTCGGGTTCGCCGAAGTCGTAGTGGCCGCGTTCGTCGTTCCACGCCAGTTCGGGGTCGGGCAGGGTGACGCCGAGCCGCTCGGCCTGGGGGACGGTCATGTCGACGAACTTCTGGCGCAGCTCGTCGTTGGTGTCGCGCTTGATCCGCCAGGCCATGGACTGCCGGGTGTTGGGCGAGTCGGCGTCGGGCGGGCCGAACATCATCAGTGAGGGCCACCACCAGCGGTCGACGGCGTCCTGCACCATCGCGCGCTGGGCGTCGGTGCCCTCCATCATGCGCATGAGCAGCTCGTAGCCCTGGCGCTGGTGGAAGGACTCCTCCTTGCAGATGCGCACCATGGCGCGGGCGTAGGGGCCGAAGGAGCTGCGGCACAGTGGTACCTGGTTGCAGATCGCCGCGCCGTCCACCAGCCAGCCGATGACGCCGACGTCGGCGAAGGTCAGCGACGGGTAGTTGAAGATCGAGGAGTACTTCTGGCGCCCCTCGATGAGCCGGTCGGTCAGGTCGGCGCGGTCCACGCCGAGCGTCTCGGCGGCGGCGTACAGGTACAGCCCGTGTCCGGCCTCGTCCTGGACCTTGGCCAGCAGGATGGCCTTGCGGCGCAGGCTGGGCGCCGAGGCGATCCAGTCGCCCTCGGGCTGCATGCCGATGATCTCCGAGTGGGCGTGCTGGGACACCTGGCGCACCAGGGTCCTGCGGTACCCGTCGGGCATCCAGTCGCGCGGTTCGATGCGCTGGTCGGCGGCGATCTTGGCGTCGAACTCCGCCTGCTGGACGTCGGCGCCCTCGGGCGGCGCCTGGGCCGTCACGGTGGACATTGCTCGCTCCCCATTCATAACCGAACGTTCGGTAAGTAATTAGTATCCACCGATCCGGCCGCCCGGGCAAGTCCCGGGCGGCCGGATCGGGCAGGTCAGCGACCGGTGAAGGTCGGCGTCTCCTTGTTGAGGAAGGCGTCGACCGCGCCGATGTGGTCGGCGCTCACCCCCAGCCGGTTCTGCAACTCGGCCTCCTCCTCCAGCAGGGAGGGCAGCTCACGGGTCCCGCTCGCCGCCGCGCGCACCTCGCGCTTGGCCGCCGTGAACGCGAGCGTGGGCCCCGACGCCAGCCGCGCGGCCACCTCGCGGGCGCGCTTCTCCCACGCATCGTCGTCCACGACCTCGGTGACCAGCCCCAGCTCCAGCGCGCGGTCGGCAGCGACCACGTCGCCCAGCAGCATCAGCTCCATCGCCCGCGCCTGGCCGAGCGAGCGCACCAGCCGGTAGGCCAGCCCCGAGTCCGAGGCCAGGCCGATCCCGGTGAACGCGGTGCCGAACTTCGCCCTGCGGGCGCTGATCCGCACGTCGCCGGCGAGCGCGAAGCCCATCCCGGCGCCCACGCAGGCCCCGCCGATACCGACCACGACCGGCACCCGGATCTCCTCCAGGGCCAGGACGATCCGGTTGTAGTGCTCCCGGACGGTGGTCAGCGCGGTCTCAGGCGCCTCCCTCAGGACGCGTGCGTGCTCGGCCAGGTCCTGACCCACGCAGAAGGCCCGATCCGACCCCAGCAGCAGCACCGCCCGCGCGGTCTTCGAGGCCGCGGCCGCGCGCAGCGCCGCCAGCAGCTCCTCCTTGACCGCGACCGTCAGCGCGGGGCTGTTCAGCCGCACCGTGGCCAGCCCGTCGGCCTCCTCGAACTCCGCCGCCCTGTGTTCGCTCACGCTTGCTCTCCCTCGTCCCAGGTGTGGAAGCCCTGCCCGGTCTTCTTCCCGAGCCTGCCCTCGGCGACCATACGGCGCAGCAGCTCGGGCGGAGCGAACCGGTCCCCCAGTTCCTCGGCCAGGTGTTCGGCGATGGCCAGCCGCACGTCCAGGCCGACCAGGTCGGTCAGGCGCAGCGGCCCCATCGGGTGCCGGTAGCCCAGCTCCATCGCGGTGTCGATGTCGGCGGGCGAGGCCACGCCCTCCTCCACCATCCGGATCGCCTCCAGCCCCAGAGCCACCCCCAGACGGCTGGTGGCGAACCCGGGGGCGTCGCGCACCACGATCTCCGTCTTGCCCAGGGCGCCGACCCAGCCGCGCACCCTGGCCACCACCGCGGCGTCGGTGTCGGGGGCGGTGACGATCTCGACCAGCTTGGAGGCGGGGACGGGGTTGAAGAAGTGCGTGCCCAGGAACCGGCCGGGACGCCTCAGCGCGGCGGCCAGGTCGGTCACCGACAGCGAACTGGTGTTGGAGGCCAGGACGGTGTCCTCGCCCACGGCGGCCTCGGCCGCGGTGAGCACGGCGGTCTTCAGGTCGGGCCGCTCCGGGACCGCCTCGACGACCAGGCCGGTGTCGGCGGGGATGGCGGCGGTGTCGGTGACGGTGGTCAGCCGCTCCAGGTAGGCGGCGGGCGCGGCGTCGACCTTGCCGCGCTCACGTGCCCTGTCCAGACCGGCGGCCACCCGGCCGCGCCCCGCCTCGGCGGCCTCCGCGGTGGCCTCCACCAGCACGACGTCCGCGCCGCAGGTGAGGAACTGCTGGACGATACCGGCGCCCATGGTGCCGCCGCCGATGACGGCGACGGTCCCGGGCACGCCCGTGTCGGTGCTGCTCAACGCTTCTTCCTCTCCAGGAAACGGGTCATCCGGTCGTGCTTGTCGGCGCTCTCGAACAGCACCGCCTGGGTCAGGTCGTCGGCGATCGGGTGCGCCCCGTCGGCGTCCAGCACCATCTTGGTCATCCGCAGTGCCAGGGCCGAGGAGGCCGACATCCGGTCGATGAGGGCGTGCGCCCGCCCGCGGAGTTCGTCGGCGGGCACGATCTCGGCGACCAGGCCGTGCCGCAGGGCCGCCTCGGCGTCCAGTCGGAACCCGCCCAGGAGCACCTGCTTGGCGACCGACGCCCCGACCAGCTCCCGCAGCCGCCAGCACGCCCCGGCGCCCGCGATGATGCCCAGCCCCGGTTCGGGCTGGGCGAACACCGCCGCGGGCGTGGCCAGGCGGATGTCGCAGGCGTAGGACAGTTCGGCGCCCCCGCCCAGGGCGTAGCCGTCGACCGCGGCCACGGTGGGCGCCGCAAGCCGGTGCAGGCGCTCGAACAGGCGGCTGTTGATCCCGGCCATCGCCTCGGCGCGGCCGCGGTCGCGCAGTTCGGCGATGTCGGCGCCGCCCGCGAACACGTTCCCGTGCCCGGTCAGCAGCAGGGGCCGGGGGTCGGCCTCCAGCCGGGCGCACACCTCGTGCAGTTCGGCGATCATCGCCCCGTTGATCGCGTTGCGGGCTTCGGGCCGGTACAGCTCCACCACCGCGCGGTCCTCGCGCCACTCCACGCGCAGGGTCGCGAAGTCGCCGTCCCTGTCGGCGGCTGCCCCGCCGCCGTCCTCGACGTCGCTCATCAGACCTCCTCAGACCCGCTCGACCAGCAGGGCGGCCCCCTGACCGACCCCCACGCACAGGGTGGCCAGACCGCGCCGGGTGTCCTCGCGCTCCATCCGGTTGACCAAGGTGACCAGGATGCGCGCGCCGGAGCTGCCCAGCGGGTGGCCCAGGGCGATCGCGCCGCCGTCGGCGTTGACGCGCCCGGGGTCGAGCTTGAGCTGGCGCACCACGCCCAGGGACTGGGCGGCGAAGGCCTCGTTGAGCTCCACCGAGCCGACCTCGTCGAGCGTCCATCCGGCGCGGGCGAGCACCTTCTCCGTGGCGGGCACCGGACCCAGCCCCATGATCTGCGGGGGCACACCGGCCGAGGCGGAGGCCACCACGCGGGCGCGCGGTGTCAGGCCGTGGCGTCGGACGGCCTCGGCGCTGGCCAGCACCAGGGCGGAGGCGCCGTCGGACAGGGAGGAGGAGTTGCCCGCCGTGACGATGCCGCCCTCGCGGAAGACCGGGCGCAGCCTGGCCAGGGACGCCTCGTCGGTGTCGGGGCGGGGCCCCTCGTCGGCGGTGACCTCGTGCGTGGCGCCCCTGCGCCCGGTGACCGTGACCGGGACGATCTCGCGGTCGAACCGGCCCGCCTCGGCGGCGGCGACGGCGCGCCGGTGACTGCGCAGGGCGAAGGCGTCGCACTCCTGACGCGTCAGCCCCTCCAGAGCCGCGACCTCCTCGGCGGTCTCCCCCATCGACAGGGTGTAGCGCAGGTCGTGGGGGGTGGCGTCGGCGGGGGCCTGGGCGTCGTGGTCGGCGAACCGGGGGTTGGTGAAGCGCCACCCCAACGAGGTGTCGGCGACCTCTCCCGGTTTGGCCCAGGGGGTGCCGGGCTTGGCCATGACCCAGGGGGCGCGGGTCATCGACTCCACACCGCCCGCGACCACCACGTCGGCCTCGCCTGCGCGGATGGCCTGGGCGGCGGAGGCCACGGCGGTCAGGCCGCTGGCGCACAGGCGGTTGACGGTGTACCCGGGCACGGTCGGGGCCAGGCCCGCCAGCAGCGCCGCCATCCGGGCGACGTTGCGGTTGTCCTCACCCGCCTGGTTGGCGGCTCCCAGGATCACCTCGTCCACGGACTCACCGGGGACGCCGGACCTGCGCACGGCCTCGGCCACCACCGTGGCGGCCAGGTCGTCGGGCCGCACCGCCGCCAGCGCGCCGCCGTACCGCCCCTGCGGGGTGCGCACCCCGTCGACCAAGTAGACGTCGCTCACGCGGAGCCTCCCATGTTGACAGCGGTGGCCTGGGCCACCGTCTCGTGTGAACTCATCGACACCTCTCCTTGACACGGCCGCCCGGAGGCTGCATTAATGCATTAGTAACCGAACGTTCGGTAAGTAAGCAAGTCGGGCCGCGCCGTAACGGACCGACCCCACCTCGAACGCGCGGCGTCCGCGCCGCCGCGCCCTTCCGTCCGGCGTGGCGGCCCCCCGCGCTCCGCACCACGGAGAGTCTCATATGGCCATCGACGACACCATCCGGCGGTCGACCGGTGCCGCACCGCGCACACGCCTGGGGCAGGCCCCCGCACCCGAACTCCTGGACCCGGCCGAGCGCATGAGTGTCGACGAACTGCGCGCCCTGCAACTGGAGCGCCTGCGGTGGAGTCTGGAGCACGCCTACACCAATGTGCCCTTCTACAGGCGCAGGTTCGACGAGGCCGGGGTCCACCCCTCCGACCTGAGGGAACTGGCCGACCTGCGGCACTTCCCCCACACCACCAAGGCCGACCTGCGCGACCACTACCCCTTCGGCATGTTCGCCGTCCCCCAGGAGCGCGTCAGCCGCATCCACGCCTCCAGCGGCACCACCGGGCGGCCCACCGTCGTCGGCTACACCGAGGACGACATCGACACCTGGGCCACCGTCGTCGCCCGCTCCATCCGCGCCGCGGGTGGCCGCCCCGGACACAAGGTGCACGTCGCCTACGGGTACGGGCTGTTCACCGGCGGACTGGGTGCCCACTACGGGGCGGAGAAGCTCGGCTGCACCGTCATCCCCGCCTCCGGCGGCCAGACCGCCAAACAGGTCCAGCTCATCCAGGACTTCCGGCCCGAGATCATCATGGTCACCCCCAGCTACATGCTCACCCTGCTCGACGAGTTCGAACGCCAGGGCGTCGACCCGCGCACGACCTCCCTGCGGGTCGGGATCTTCGGCGCCGAACCCTGGACCGAGCAGATGCGCACCGAGATCGAGGAACGCTTCGACCTGCACGCCGTCGACATCTACGGCCTCTCGGAGGTCATGGGCCCCGGCGTGGCCAACGAGTGCGTGGAGACCAAGGACGGCCTGCACGTCTGGGAGGACCACTTCCTGCCCGAGATCCTGGACCCGGTCACCCACGAGGTCCTGCCCGACGGCGAGTACGGCGAACTGGCCTTCACCTCCCTGACCAAACAGGCCATGCCGGTCATCCGCTACCGCACCCGTGACCTGACCACCCTGCACCCGGGCACCGCGCGCCCCATGCGCCGCATGGACAAGGTCACCGGCCGCAGCGACGACATGATCATCCTGCGCGGCGTCAACGTCTTCCCCACCCAGATCGAGGAGATCGTCCTGGGCCTGGACGGACTGGCGCCGCACTTCCAGCTCGTCCTCACCCGCGAGGGCCGACTGGACCGGATGGCCGTGCGCGTGGAGGCCCGCCCCGAGACCACCGGAGCCCAGCGCGCCGAACTCGCCCGGCGGATCACCGCCACCGTCAAGGACCGGGTCGGCGTCAGCGTCACCGTCGACGTCGTCGACCCCGAGGGCATCGAACGGTCCGTCGGCAAGTTCCGCCGCATCATCGACCAACGGCCCCGCTGACGCCGGGGAACACCACCGGACCACCAGCGCACCGGGCCACCGGCGCCGGCCCGTCCACGGGTCCGGCGCCCGGCGGGGCCGCGCGCCCCGCACCCCGTCCACCGGTGCGGGGCACCGCGCCTCCCGGTCAGTTCTTACGGGCCACACCGCCGTACTCGGCCACCGGGCGCAGCTCACCCACCTCGGTCTCCCCCGCGCGCCACAGGGAGCAGGAGACCACACCCGGCTCCAGCAGCTCCAGACCCTCGAAGAGCGCCCGGACCCCCGCCGCCGACCGCACCGTCAACTTCGGCGTCCCCTTCTCGTTCCACGCCGCGGCGACCTCGTGGGCGCGCTCGTGGTCGATGTCGTCGACGGGGTGGGAGATCACCAGGAAACTGCCCGGCGCCAGAGCGGCCAACAGACGGTCCAGGATGGAACGGACCTCGGCGTCGTCGTCGACGAAGTTGATCACGCCGAGCAGCATCAGACCCACCGGCTTGGACAGGTCCAGCGTGCGGGAGGCCGCGGCCAGGATGGCCTCGGGGTCGCGCAGGTCGGCGTCCACGTAGTCGGTGACGCCCTCGTCGGTCCCGGTCAGCAGCGCGCGGGCGTGCGCGAGCACCAGTGGATCGTTGTCCACGTACACCACCCGCGACTCCGGCGCCACCGACTGGGCGACCTCGTGGGTGTTGTTGTGGGTGGGCAGCCCGGTCCCGATGTCCAGGAACTGCCGCACCCCCTCCTCCGCCGCCAGGTAGGTCACCGCGCGGACGAGGAACCCGCGGTCGGCTACCGCGTTGTCCACGATCTCGGGGAAGAACGAGCGGATCTGCTCACCCATCTCCCGGTCCACCGGGTAGTTGTCCTTCCCGCCCAGCCAGTAGTTCCAGATGCGGGCGTTGTGGGGGATGGAGGTGTCGATCTTGGGGGCGTTGGCGGACACGGTCCTGCTTTCTGTGGTCGATCGTCCGCACCGCCGGCACCCGGCGGCGCCTGACCAGTAAACGGTCTCGCCCCCACGAGGGCAAGGGCCACGGGGCCGATAACGTCTCGCCCGCGCCGGTGCGAACGCGCTACCGTGCGCACGCCCCGGTTCCCGACAGGTCCGCCAAGGAGCCCCGTGAAGCACTCCACCCCCGAGTTCGCCCGCATCGCCGAACGCGGCACCCTCCTGCGCTGCGAGGTCGGCTCCACCGTCCACGGCCTCGCCGTCGACGGCGCCAGCGACCGCGACGAGATGGGGATCTGCGTGGAACCGCCCGAGTACGTCATCGGCCTGCGGACCTTCGAGCAGTACATGTACCGCAGCCGACCCGAACACGTCCGCTCCACGGCCGACGACCTCGAACTGACCGTGTACTCCCTGCGGAAGTGGACCCGCCTGGCCCTGGAGGGCAACCCCACCGTGCTGCTGCCGCTCTTCACCCCCGAGACGGAGTTCGTCGTCCTCACCGACCTCGGCCGCGAGCTGCGCGCCCACCGCCGCCGCCTGCTCTCCCGCCGGGCGGGCCACCGCTTCCTCGGCTACCTGCGCGCCCAACGCGAACGCCTGGAGGGCACCCGCGGCGGTCGGCACACCAACCGCCCCGAACTGGTGGCCGTGCACGGCTTCGACACCAAGTACGCCTGCCACATGGTCCGGCTCGGCATCCAGGGCGTGGAACTCATGGAGACCGGCGACCTCACCCTGCCCGTCCCCGAACCCGACCGCGCCTGGCTGCGCGCCCTGCGCCGGGGCGAACACACCCGGCGGGATGCCCTGGAGCGCGCCCGCGACCTGGAGGAGCGGCTCACCGCCCTGTGCCGGACCTCCGACCTGCCCGCCGAACCGGACACCGACTGGGCGAACCGGTGGCTGGTCGCGGCCTATCAGCGGACCTGGTCCTCCTGGTCGGGCGGCGCCTCGTCCACGCCCAGCAGCGAGGGCACGTCCGCGAACGACCCCGCCACGTGATCGGGCATCCCCTCGATCCGGTCCAGCACCCCCTCCTCGAACTTGCCCGTACGCACCAGGACACCGGTGATCCCCAGCCGCTGGGCGGCCAGCACGTCACTGACCACGTCGTCGCCCACCATCACCGCCTCCTTCGCCGGCACCCCCAACCGCTCCAGCGCCGCCGTGAAGAACGCCTCCGCGGGCTTGCCCACCACCTCGGCCGTCACCCCGGCGGCGCGCTCCAACGCCACGACGAAGGCGCCGGCGTCCAACCGCATCCCCTCCGCCGTCCGCCAGTACATGTTCCGGTGCATCGCCACCAGGCGCGCACCCGAGCGCAGGTCGTTGAAGGCCGCGTCCATCGTCGCGTAGTCGAACTCCGGCCCCGCCCCTCCGGTGACCACGATGTCGGGATCCTCCTCGACCAGGTCCACCCCGGCCAGGTCGGCGCGGATGTCCCCGCTGTTGACCAGGCGGCACCGGGCCCCCGGATGGTGCCCCGCCAGGTAGGCGGCCAACGCGGTGGGCGCGGTCAGCACGTCCTCCTCGGACACGTCGAACCCCGCCCCGCGCAGCGTCTCGGCGATCGAGGCGCGCGTACGGGAGGTGGTGTTGGTCAGCAACACCGTGCGCGTCCCCGCCCGCCGCAACCGGTCCAGCGCCGCCGCCGCACCCGGGACCGGCCGCCACGACACGGTCAGGACGCCGTCGATGTCGATGAGGACTCCGCGTGTGCCCATGTCCTCATCGGACCACGGACGGCCGCGCGCCCACCAGCCCCCACACCGACCTGTGGACAACCCGCCGACCCGCCCGTCCGCGGCGGCGACCCGGCGCACGCCCCGCCACGAGCCGAGATAGGGTTGCGCGGCGAAGAGGTACGCGCCGCACCCGTTCTCGTGCGGCACCGGCGCGTCGGGCGCCGACGCGTGTAGGCACGGTGCCCGGAAACGACGAACGTAAGGACACACCATGGTCGGAACCGTCGCGCTCGTGCTCATGATCGTGAGCCTGTCGATGATGATCATCGCTGGCCTGCTCGCCACGATCGTCCGGACCCGCTGAACCCGGCGCGGGTGCGCCCCACCGGGTCGCACCCGCCCCCGGTCCGGCCGTCCCCGGCGCGCCCCGTCGGGGGACCGGCCGGAAAAACCGGTGGCGCCGTCCCGGGGGTCCCCTGCTAGGCTCCGGGGCCGACACAGCGTGTAGCTCAGTCAGCAGAGCACCCGGCTCGGGACCGGGAGGGCGCGGGGGCGGAGCCCGCCACGCTGGCCGTACAGCGCGTAGCTCAGGCAGCAGAGCACCCGACTCCCGGGAGGACGCGGGGGCAGCACCCGCCGCGCTGGCATGAACCCCAACCACACCCCCAAGGCGGTCGGCCGGGACTACCCCTCCGGACGGCTGGCCGCGGCCCTGACCACCGCGTTCCACCACCAGGACCCCGACGTCCGCGCGTCGGCCCGCGCCCGTGCCGAGGCGTGGACCCGCGTCGTCGAGGGCATGGGCGACGGGACCCTGACCATCGGCTCCCGCACCCCGGTCCGCGGCCTCCCCGCCTGGGTCACCCCCGAGGTCGCGCACGGCGGGTTCGCCACCGGAGCCGCCGCCGCGGGCGGCCCCCTGCGCCCCCACGAGGAGGAGCTGGCCGCCCGCCACGGCCTGCCCGCCGATCGCCGGGCCGTCCACGCCCACCTGCTGACCGAGGAGGGGCTGGCCGAACTCACCGCCCTGCTCGACAGCGGCGAGTACGCACTCGACCTGCCCGAACAGGGCGCGATGCTCACCGTCGCCTGGTTGCTGCGCGCCAAGGACACCGACGCCGCGCTGCGGATCCTGGCCGCGATCGAGCCGTTCACCGACCGGCTGTGCTTCACCCCCCGCCCCGCGCCCCGGCAGGACACGCCCGCGGGCACGGTCTTCCGCGACACCGTCGACGACGTCCGCCGCCCGCTCGGGGAGCGCGCGGGCAGGACCGGTACCCGGGCCAGGGCCCAACAGGAGGCCCTGGCGGTGTGGAACCCGTTCGCCGACCGGGTGCTGGCGCACTGGCTGGAGACCGTGGCCGACGGGCGCGTGGACACCCGGCGGCCGGGAGGCTGGACCGGACGCGGCCGTACCCTGCTGGAGGAGTACGCCCGCCTGGCCGCCGAACACACCCTGTGCGCCAAGCACCGCAAGCCGAAGGAGAATCTCGCCATCCTGCTCACCGCCCTGCGGGAGGCGGTGGAGGGGAGCGGTCCCTCCCCGCGCGGCCGCGGCCTGCTCCAACACGCCGTCGACTCCATGATCCGCAAACGCGGCCTCCCGGGATCGGACCGGCACACGGCGCTGCGCCGCGAACAGGCCGAGCACGCGGCCCGGCCCACGCACGACGTCCTGTCCCGGGTGCTGCTGGACCGGCTCGCTCCCCTGCCGAGCGGTTCGGGGATCACCGACACCGACGCGGTCCTGCGCCCCACGACCAGAGCGGAGGGTGTCCCGGGCACCTGGCCGATCCCCGCGCCGCTCCGGGCGATCGTCCTGCGGGCCAGCGTCGGCACCCCTGACGAACTGGTCGAACGGGGGGTCATCCCGTCGGCGGAGGTGTTGGCCTCCGTGATCCCCGCCCTGACGGCCGAGGCCGAGACGGCCGCCGTCGCCGACCCCGCGCTCTCCCGGCTCCTGCGCGCCCACCACCGGGCCTTCCGCAACCGGCGTTCGCTCCTGCTGCTCAACCTGCAGCACCAGGTGCGCGAGCACGAACTGCCCTGGATCCGGGCGACCGACGGGCACCGGAGGCGCGGGAACGCCCGGGCGGCGGCGGTCCGGGACCTGCTGCCCCGGCTCGGCGCGACCCTGCTGACCCACTTCCCGGGCACCCTCGTGCCGAACCCGATGGTCAGCGCGCTCAACGGCCTGGCCCGAGGGGTCGAGGGCGCCCCGCCCTTCCTGGAGGAGTTGGCCGCCGACATCTTCATGGGCAGGTTCTCCCCCAAGTTCCCGCTCGTGGCCGCGCTGGCCGCCGAGCTGACGGAGGGGAGCCCCTACGCCCGCTACTACGCCATCGACGGCGCCGAGGTGCTGGTCGCGGCGGAGGAGGAGCGCGCCACCACGCGACGGTCGTCGACGCCGTTCGCGGACCTGTGCCGCAGGCGTGCCGGGAACGCCCGGTCCGGGGTGGCGGGCAACGGCATGGTGATCGAGCAGGCGCAGATCCTCACCACCCACAACCTGGCCGCCCTGGTGAGCGTCGGCGCCCGGCCGCGCCACGGCTGGGCGGAGGCCGCCAGGCGGGCCTACACGGTGGCCGAGGCCGGCGTGGCGCGCCTGCCGCGCGTGGCCCTGCCGCTGGGGCACGTGAGGAACGCGGCGTTCGCGTGGCGGCAGTGCCTGTTCTTCCTGTCCCTGTGCCCCGAGAAGGAGCGGTGGGAGGTCCTCGGGTGGATGGAGGAGCGCCTGGACCGGGTGCCGCGCACAGCCCGCGAACGGCTGACCCCCGTGCTGGGCGGGCTCCGCCAGGTGTTGGAGTACGGCACGCTGGTGGAGCGGGAGCCGGAGTCGGCGCGCCGTTTCCTGGGCTGGTCCTGTGGCGGCCACTGGATGCTCGGCCAGCGCCGCTGAGCGGGGTCCACGGCGAGCGCGCGGGTGGACCGGTGTGGGGACCAACCGTCCACCCGCCCCACACCGGCACTCGCGTGATTCCGCGCGTGACCACCCTACGGATCCGGGGCTGGGTGTGTGGATGGTTCGGGGAAAGGGCCGGGAGGGAACGTAACGTCACCTTTACGTCGTAGATTCACAAAGGCGGAGGAGTCGGCGGCACGGACCGGACACGCTCCCCAGGACCTGCGTGGGAACCACCCGGACGAGCTGAGGAGGGTCCGGGAGCTGGCCAGGCTCGTCCGGACCGAGCTCAGGGCCCAGCGTGCGCGCCTCGACGACCCGCGGTACGGCGAGCACGAGTGGGAGCTGCCCGACCGGCTCCCCCACCCGGTCGACCACCCCCTGAGCGGTCTGGTCGCCCGAGAGCTGGGGTGGGAGGTCACCACCGACGGCGTCGCCTGGGGCGCCGGCGCCCTCGCGTCCGTCTCCCGCGCCGGATCGGGCGGGCCTGACGGGCGCACCCGTTCCGATCCCCGTCCGTCCCGGTCCGGGACGACCCGGGCCGCGTGGCACGGTGGGACGCGGGACCGTGTCCCGGTGTGCCTGCGGCCCGGTCGACCACGGTCCGTTCGGGTTCGCAGGAGATGGTCGAGGCTCGTTGGCGTGGCTGGGTCGGGCTCCATCCCTCGGTGGTGTACGCGGGTACCGCCCAGCCCCACCGGTCCGGAGAGCCCGGCCAGAATGCACCGCCGCCGCCCTCCGGGACAACCGCCCACACCCCCTGAGCCACCCCCTCCCCCACCGGAACACACGCCCCGCGCACCGGACCAGCCCGGGCACACACACGCCCCGACCACCGACGATGCCCCGTCCACGGCGCCGTTGTCCCGGGCCCGGAGGGTCGTTAGGGTGAGCACATGTCGATTTGGTCACGCGGCGACCGCACGGGCAGGGTCGAGGAAGCGCTCCTGATGTTGCAGGGGCAGAGGATCATCGACGGTCTGGAGATCCTCCGCGGCGAGGCCAAGCCCTACCGGGTGCGCGTTCCCGCCGGAATCGTGCACATGGACGAGGACGAGGCGTCCATGTTCGCGCTCGGCGCGGTGGTGGGCACCTTCGGCGGTGTCGCCCGTCAGGAGGTCTGAGCTCGGAGACCTCATCACCGACAAGGCGCGGCCGGGTCGGGGCGCCGGTGGTGTCCGTGAACCCGGCGCACTCCTCACGCGAGTGCGCGGAGTGGTCCCGCGCCCACCGGCGCGACCGGATCTTCCGGGCCCGTTTCACCTGCCGGTCGTGCGGCGTCGCCCGCGCACGCCGACCGAAACGCTTTTCGCGCTGTCGCCTGCCGGGGATGGTCGTGTGGGAAGCGGGGCGGACGGCACACGTCCCACCGGGGTCCCGGGACACCGGTCAGACGCGGTGAGCGTTCCCGGCATCCGGTCAGGCGTTCGACCGCGCGCTCGGCCCCTCACGACACCCGGCCCATCGTGCGCAGCACGGCGTCCAGGAGTAGGTCCCGGACGACCTGACGGTGCTCGGCGGTGTGCTCCACGGTCAGTTCGCCGTTGAACGTGGACAGGCACATCCCCACGACCATCTCCGCGAGCGGGCGCGCGGGCCGCCCGTCGTCGGGCAGCTCCTCCACGAAGCGGGCGACCTCGATCGCCTCGCGCACCGCCTCGACCCACGGTTCGACGCGCTCACGCCACCAGTCCCGCTGCGGACCCGGTTCCGCGCCCAGCCCCGAGGCCGCCGCCAGTAGCGCGCCCGACTCCAGCCACAGACCCACCCAGGAGTCGATCAGGCGGCCCATGTAGCCGTCGACGGTCTCCCTCCGGCCGAAGGTGAGGTCCACCTGGGAGGCGAAGGCGGCCAACCGCACGTCGACGGCGGCCTGGAGCACCTGGTTCTTGTGGTTGTAGTACCGGTAGACGGTCGAGCGGTCGATGTCGACGCCCTCGGTGATCTCCTTGTAGGTGATCTGGCTGAAGGGCTTGGTGCCGAGGAGCGCGACCAGGCTGTTCTGCAACTGGAGCATGCGCCGCGCCGCCCGCAGACTGCCGCTCGTCCCCGGGCCGGACTCCGCCGGTACCGCCATGCCCGATCCCCGTTCCGCCATCGTCCCCACTGTCCTCATCCACCGGCACCGGGCCGCCACGACCTGCGCGGCCCCGCCTGGAGCGTACCGCCACGGGCGGACACCGCGCCCGGACCGGGCCCGGGCGCCCTCCTCCCCCACGCTCCGGAGCGGAAGGGCACGACGCGGTCACCGACCGGTCGGCGGGCGAACCGCGAACGCGCGCGGCACGTCGAAACCCCGGGCGCGCACCGCCGTCGACCGCCCAACGGAGGGGACAGGATGGAGTTCATCGACTACGCGCAGAACCGGAGGATCCAGGAGCTCAGGGATGACCTGGAGAGCGCGCACGCCTCCATCGCGCACCAGCGCCGAGCACGCCCGCGCCCTCGGCGGGAACCTGGCCGCCGACCTGCTCGCCCACCTCCCCGTGCCGACGGCCGAGGTCACGCGCGGCCATCGCGCCCTGTGGATGCTGACCGCCGACGGAGTCTTCGGCGCCGACGCCCGCGAGCACCTGCCGCTGTCGACCGTGCGCCACTGGTCCCGGGAGGGGGTGGCGGTCCCGGCCTCCGCCGCGCTGCGCGCTCCGGGCATGCGCGAGGACGGTGGGGGCGCCCGAAGCGGTCCCGCCGTTCGCGCGCCCCGCACGAGCTGACCGGCCGGTTGGCCGAGGCCACCGCACCGGCCCCCGACACGTCCTCGGTCCCGGTGGGCGGCACACGCGTGGCGCTGACCGGTGACGGCGCCGACGCCGCCGATCTGGCGAGGGCCGAGCGGCGGATCGACGACCGCCACCAGCCACAGAACAACGGCCGTCTCCTGTTGTGGGGCGGTCTGGTGGTGGCCGGTCTCTTCGTCGTCCTCGGGGTGATGACCATGTCCCCGGTGACGTGGTTCCTGGCCCTGCTCGGGCTGATCGCCGCCCTGGTCGGCAACCTCGGGGAGGGCAGGGAGCGGTCCTCCGCGGCGGAGGAGTCGGCCGAGTCCGTCCGGCTGCACGCCGACCGGATGCGCGAACTGCTGACCCCCTGAGCCGACGGTTCAGGCGGGTCCGGCGACCAGGACGCGCATCTCCAGCGGCAGGTCGAGGATCCGCCCGACGGTCAGACCGGATCCGCGCAGCAGCTCCTCGTACTGGCGCTCGGTGCGTTCGGCTCCGGTGGTCATGACCATCATGTGCACGTCGAAGACCAGGGACAGCCAGGGGTCGTCCCCGTCCGGGAGCACCCGCTCGACCACCAGGACCCGACCGTGCGGGGGCATGGCCTCCCGGCAGTTCCGCAGGATCAGTCCGGCGTCCGCGTCCGACCAGTTGTGCAGGACTCGGCTGAGCACGTAGACGTCGGCGCCCTCGGGCACGGAGGTCAGGAAGTCCCCCTCGACCAGGTCGCAGCGGCCGGCGGCCACGTGGTCGGCCAGGCGTTTCCGGGCCGTCGCCAGGGCAGTGGGGCGCTCCAGGAGCACGCCGCGCGTGTCGGGGGCGCTGTCGAGTACGGCGTGGAGCAGCTCCCCGCTGCCGCCGCCGACGTCGACGACCGTGCGCGCGTCACCGAAGTCGTACACCGAGGGCAGGTCGCGGACGAAGCGGGCCCCGGCCGCCATGCCCGCCGCGTACAGCTCCGCGTCGTCGGGGCGGCCCTCCAGGAGGGTGAACACGTCGGTGCCGTGGGCGAGGTCGACCCCGGTCCGGCCCGTGCGGACGGTCTCGGGCAGCCGTTCCCACGCGTCGGCGAACAGGTCGCTGTCGTAGAGCAGGGCGAGGTCGCGCAGGCCGGAGGGGTGGCCGTCGCGCAGCCGCTCGCCCGTGGCGGTGAGCGCGTACCCCTCCGCGTCCCGGCGCACAACCCCCACGGCCGAGAGCAGGCGCAGCAGGCGGCCGAGCCGCTCCGGCTCCAGGTCGAGCACCGCCGCGAGGTCGGACGCGGTCACGGGGTCGCCGTCCATGCGGTCGACGACCCCGAGCCGCACGGCGGTGGCCACGGACCTGGCGACCCAGGGTCCGGTCATGAGTCGGATCAGCTCTCGGGACGCGGTCTCGTCGTCGTTCACCGGGCGGCCTCTCGTCGTGTCGTCGGGGGTCGGGGGTCGGGGGTCACGGGCAGCGTCGGCAGGGTCCAGGATGCCACCCCGCGGCGGGATCGTCCCCGTCACCTCGCTCCGTGCTTCCGGGCGCCGTGTCGGGGGCGGCCCGCGGGCGGGGTCGGGCGGTCAGGCCGGAGGCCCGGACGGTGATGTTGAGCCGTCCCTCCAAGCCCAGCTCGGGCGGCGCGGTGCCGGGGCGGGTACGCGGGACGCCGTGGTAGGCCATCCGGGACGGGCCGCCGAACACGAACAGGTCGCCGCTGGCCAGTTCGACGTCGGTGTGGGGCCTGGCGCGCGTCCGGGTGTTGCCGAAACGGAACACGCAGGTGTCGCCGAGGCTGAGGGAGACGACGGGGGCGTCGGAGTGTTCGTCGCGGTCCTGGTGCATGCCCATGCGCGCGTCGGCGTCGTAGAAGTTGACCAGGGCGACGTCGTAGGGGTCGGCGTCCGGCGGGGGCGGCGCGCCGAGGGCGTCGGCCACGGCCCGCCGGGCGAGTGTGCCCAGCAGGTCGGGGAAGGGCGGCACGGGGGTGCCGTCGGGCAGCGTACGGGAGTAGCGGTAGGGCTCCCAGTACCAGCCCAGGCTGAGCATACGCACGCTCATGACCCCGCCGCGCGGCATGGCGTGCCGCACCATCCCGGCGCGCGCCCAGCGGCGGCAGTGCCGGACGAGTTCGGCCTGGCGCGCCGGGGGCAGCCACCCGGGCAGGTGGACCGCCCCCGGTGCGACGGTCACCGGCGGGGCGGGGAACAGGGGATCGTCCATGTGTGGTTCCTCCCCGCGTCGTCGCCCCGCCACCCGTCGCGGTCAGCGGCGGAGCAGGTCGCGTACGTTGACCACGAGCAGGACCACGACGACCACGGCCATCGGGACGGCGATGGCGATCCGCCAGTCGGCGATGAAGGCGGCCACCACGCCCACGATGACGCCGACCAGCACCGCGAGGATGGCCAGCCCGGTGAGGAACGAGAGGAACTTGCGCCGGGCGATGGAGTCGACGGCGGCGAAGGCCACCACCACGCCGAGCATCGCGTACAGGGTGGTCTGCCCGTTGAGGAGGAACAGCGTCAGGCCGAGGGAGATCAGCAGCAGCGGGGTGCTCAGGGCCACCCACAGGTGCAGGAAGCGGGCGGTGCGCTGCTCGCCCGAGGAGTAGGGCAGGTGCGGGGCCTTGAGGTGGTCCGTCGGTCCGGGCACGAGCGGGGTGTCGTCGGCCAGGGCGCGCAGGTGGGTCTCGCGCTCGTCGGCGGTCAGGACGCGCTCCTCGTAGACCTCGGCGAGCTCCCGCTCCAGGGTCTCGATGCGTTCGGCGTACTCGCGGGCGAGCGGGCGCGATCTGGCCCTGCGGTGCAGGACCATGCGCGCCGCGTCGAGCTGGCGCAGGCGGTCGCGGCGGGCGACGATGTCGGCGTCCAGTTCGCGCAGCCGACCGTCGAGCGCGTCGAGGTGGGTGCGCAGTTCGGCGCGGGCGGCGGTCTCGGTGGGGGCGACCTTGTGCAGGCCCACCCAGGAGAGCGGGTCGGCCCAGGAGCGGCGGATGGTGCCGTCGCGCTCGTAGCGGGGGCCGCTGGGGGCCCGCTCGCCGTCGAAGAAGTCGCCGGTGTCGCGTCCCCACAGGCCGCGGAAGCCCCGGACCCAGGGGGTGTCGTCGTCGATGAGGACGGGTTCCCACTCACGGTCGCCGCCGGGTCCCAGGCGCATGCCGTCGCCCCGGGCGTAGTCGACGAAGGGGACGCCGATGCCGTGCCGGTTGATCGCGCTGTCGGCGCGGAAGAGGAGGCGGGTGATCCTCCGGTAGGCGCGGACGGCGCCGCGCAGGACGGCCGGGTCCACCTGGATGAGGTAGTCGCCGGGCAGCATCTGGTGGGAGTGCGATCCGGCGCCGACGTAGACCACCGGGTGGTCTCCGACCCGGTGCAGGTCGGGGTCGTCCCAGCTGCGGCGCAGGTCGTCGCCGTGGTACTCGTGTGAGGACGCGCCCACCCACATGGGGCGGTGGGTGCCGTCGCCGTTCTCGGCGAGGTAGACGGTGACGCGCTCCCAGTCGGCCTCGTGGTCGTTGACGCCGCCGTAGATCGTCCGCCAGTCGTTCATCGCGTAGAAGAACCAGTACTGGAGGATGACGTAGCCGCCCTCGCGGGTGACGCGCCCGTAGTAGGTGGCGCCGCCGTCGTCGACGCGTTCGCGGTAGCGGGTCACGGCCGCGAAGGTCACCCCGCCGGGGACGGCGCCCCGGATGAGCAGGGAGAACTTCATCAGGATGTCGAGGATGCGCCCGAGCACCCCGACGGCGGCCAGGCGGCCGCTCTTGGGGATGACGGTGCGGGCGATGCCGCGGAAGCGGCGGGCCTCCTCGCGGATCGACTCCTCCTGGACGAACCGCAGGTGCTTGTGGCGGTCCGGCCACTCGCGCTCGGCCTGTCCGAGGCGTTCCAGGGTCAGTTCCCCCGCCGGGACGAGGACGCGCTCGCGCCCGCCGGGCTCCTCGACCCAGAGGCTGCAGTTGCGCACGTAGTTGTCCACGCGGGTGGGGAAGAACAGCTCCCCCTTGGTGCACACGAGCACCGGTTCGTGGGCACGCAGGAGTTGGAGATCAGATGTCGCGGCCATGATTCGCACCAAGCTAGTGCATCACCACGTCGTTCCGTGCGTCGGAGCCGTCGGTGCGGGAGTGACGCGGGTCCGGTTCCGGAGGCGGCGCCGAGCGCCCCGACCCGTCGCCCCGGGCGGCGCCCACGCCCGCGGCCACCACCAGGGCCATACCCGCGATCTGGACCGCGGCGGGCGCTTGGCCGATGACGACCAGACCCATGACCAGGCTGACCGCGGGTTCGAGGCTGGCGAAGGTGCTGTAGGCGGTGCGGCTCATGCGCTGGAGGGCCACCATCTCCAGCAGGAACGGCACCAGGGGGAACAGGAGCGCGATGCCCAGGGTGAGCAGGATGAGGTCGAGGTCGGGCGCGGCGATCGCGGCGGGGGCGCCCAGCGGCGCGGTGACCAGGGCCGAGACGGTCATCGCCAGCGCCAGGCCGTGGACGGCGCCGAAGCCCGCGCCGACCCGCTGGGTGAGCACGATGTAGGCGGCCACGCAGGCCGCGCCCGCCAGGGCCAGCCCGACGCCGAGCACGTCCAGGTCGCTCTGCCAGGGACGGGTCAGGCACACCACGCCGATCCCGGCGGCGAGGATCCACACCAGTTCGCGGCGGCGCCGCATCGCCGCCACGGCGACCACGAGGGCGCCGAGGAACTCGATGGAGGTCGCGGTGCCGAGTTCGATGCGGGCCGTGGCCTCGGAGTAGAACAGCATCATCCCCGCGCTCGCTGTGCCCAGGATCACCACGGAGCCGCGTTCGCGCCACGTCGCATCGCGCACGGCCCGCCACAGGGAGCGACCGCTGAGCAGGAGCAGGAGCAGCGCGGCCCAGGTGAGCCGGAGCCAGGTGACGGTGGCGGGGGACGCCTGGTCGAAGGCGGTGACGGCCAGGGCGCTGCCGGTGTGGAGGGTGAACATGCCGATGAGCAGCATCAGCGGCGCCGGCACCCGGACGTCGGCACGGCGGAGCGAGGAGATGGATGAGGGGATCACCCGACCATTGGATCGACATCTTCCGTTGCTGTCCACGAACCCGTGGTTGATGGATCATGTAGTTTTGGTGGATGGATTTCACCCGGCTGCGTCTGCTGGTCGAACTGGAGCGTCTGGGCACCATGGTCGCTGTGTCCGAGGTCACGGGCATGAGCACGTCCGCCGTCTCCAAACACCTCGCGGTCCTGGAGCGGGAGGCGGGTGTACCGCTCCTGGCCCAGGACGGGCGCCGGGTGCGGCTGACCCCGGCCGGGCGGAGGCTGGCCGAGCACGCCGTGGGCATCCTGGCGCGCGTGGAGGCGGCCAGGGCCGAGTTCGAGGGCGAGGGCGAGCCGGTGGGCCGCGTCCACCTGGTGATGTACACGAGCGCGGCGCCGTTGGTCCTGCCCGCGCTGCGTCGGCTGCGGGACGAGCATCCCGGGATCGACATCCATCTGACCGAGTACGAGTCGGAGCAGGCGTTGGCGCTCCTCCAGGACGGGCAGGCCGACCTGGGGGTCGTGTACCAGTACAGCCTCCTGCCCCGGGAATTTCCGGGAACACTGACGGTTCGGCCGATCGGCACGGAGGGGCTCCTGCTGTCACAGCCCTCGGACCGGGGGGACAGTCGGACGCTGACCCGGCGGCGGCTGCGCGAGTTCGCCGGGGCGTCGTGGTTCGCCAGTCCGTACCGGGGCGACGAGGAGGCCCTGGTGCAGCGGATGTGCGCCGACGCGGGGTTCACCCCCCGGATCGCGCACCGGATCGAGAACCTGGAGCTGTGTGAGGAGCTCGTCGCCTCGGGGGTGGCGGTGGGGGTGATGTCGCGGCTGTCGGTGTCGACCCGGCGCGGTGTGACCCACGCTCCCCTCGGGGAGCTGGGCGGGGTGCGCCGGATCTTCCTGGCCGGGCGTACCGGGGGGTGGGCCTGGCGGCCGATCCGGGTGGTCGCGCGCTATCTGCACGAGGCCGCCCGCGACGTCCTCGACGAGGTCCCTCCCCCGCCGGAGGCGTGACCGTCCGGGCGGGCCGCAGCGCGGCGGAGGCCCGAGGCCGGCACGCCCGGACCTAGCCCGCGACGGCGAACGGCCCCACCGAGGGCACCGGCACCTTGCTGGCGGCCTCGCGGACGGCGGTGAGCAGGGGTTCGGGGTTGGCCCCGGCCCGGGACAGGGCGATGACGTGGCGCCGGGCGGTCTCGCGTACCCCGCGCACGACGATGTGCGGGGTGCTCAGGCCGGTCCACGCCAGGCGCGGCATGAGCGTGACGCCCAGTCCGGCCTGGACCATGCCGAACACGGCGCCGAAGTCGTCGACGGTGTGCACCACGCGGGGCTGGAAGCCCACCCGGTTGCAGGCGGCGGCCACGCACGAGTACCAGGCGCTGCCGGGCGCGGACATGATCCAGTCCTGGTCGGCGAGGTCCTCGGCCAGGTGGAGGCTGGTGCGGGTGGCCAGCGGGTGCTGGTAGGGCAGGATCGCGTCGAACAGCTCGACCATGACGGGATCGGTGCGGAACTCGGGGTCGCCGGTGGAGGGCAGGTCCTCCGAGGACATGGTGAGCGCGATGTCGAGGCGGCCGGAGCGGACCATGTCGGTGCACTCCTCCGGTTCGGCCTGCACGACCTCGAAGGACCAACCCGGGTGGCTGACCCGCAGCCGGGCCAGGGCGGGGGCGATGAGGTCGCTGATGCCGGTGGCGAAGGAGCCGACCCGCACGACGCCGCGGTCTCCGGCGACGTACTCGGCCAGGTCGGAGGTGGCGCGCTCCATCTCCGCGAAGATAGCGGGGGCGCGTTCCAGGAGGACCCGCGCGGCGCCGGTGAGCAGGAAACGACGGCCCGAGCGTTCGACGAGGGGAACCCCGGCCTCCCGGGCCAGGGCGGCGAGCTGTTGGGAGACCGCCGACGGTGTGACGTTGAGCGCCTCCGCCGTGGCCGCCACCGTGCGGTGGCGGTCGAGGGCCTGGAGGAGCTGCAACCGCCGAACGTCGATCATGTCTCCCAATTTATGGCAGAAAGATCATGTTTCGCCGGTGTTTCAGGCGTCTTGACTGACTTCGACGCGTGATTCGCTGCACACCGTCCAGAGGACCCCCAGCGGCCAGCCGAATGATCGATCAAAGAAATTCCCCAATTCTTCTCCTAGAGTGATCTCATGACTGTCTTTCCTCGTGTCGAACATGTCCCGGTCGATACCGGCACGTACAGTCAGACGCACAGTTCAACCACGGGGGCGCGCATCGCGCCCCCAGGGGATCAGCACCCAATGCTGGCGGAACGGGTGGAAAGAACATGCAAAATTCGCTGATGACCAAACCGCGACCTTCCGACGTCGGCGTTCTCAGCTTCCGCTACCTGGGCGCCCACGAGGTGGACGAGCTCGTGGACCTGTGGGGCGCCCTCCACCAGCAGCACACGGTGACCGCTCCGCACCTTTCGGACATCATCAGCGCCGTGAGCCTGGAGGAGTCGTGGCGCCGCCGCCGGGCCCAGTACGTCTCCTGGCTCGCCGACCCCGACACCCTGGCGATCCTCGCCGAGAGCGGCGACGACCCGGCCGGGTACGCGATGGTGACCATCCGCGAGAACGCCCAGGGCAGCTGGGACCGGGGGGACCGGGTCGCGGTCGTGCAGACCTTCGCCATCGACCCCGAGTACTCCGACAGCGGCGTCGGCTCCAAGCTCCTGGAGGAGATGCGCCGTCAGCTCTCCGCGATGGGCGTGCGCGACATCGAGTTCTCCGCGCTGGCGACCAGCTCCGAGGACATCCGCTTCCTGGAGCAGGAGGGCTTCCGGCCCTTCGTGACCACGATGGTCTGCCGCGTCGACGGTTTCGGCGCGCACGACTGAAGCCGTCCGCGCCGCCTCCCGCCCCCGTACGGTCCCCCGGTACGGGGGCGGTTCGCGTTCCCGGGCCCGACACACCCCGGCGAGGACGGGGCCGAACCGCTACCCTCACCCCGTGGCCACCTCCGACTCCAACACCTGCAACTTCCCCGGCTGTGACCGCCCCGTGCCCCGGGGCTCCTCGCCCGGCCGCCCACCCGAGTACTGCGACCTGCCCGAGCACACCCGCTGGCGGGCCTGGCGCGAGCGCCAGCGACTGGCGCAGGAGGCCGAACGGCGTGAGGAGGAGACCGCGGCCGCCGCCACGGGGGAGGCCCGGCCCGCCACAGGACCCGCCGAGCCCGTGACCGCCGCCCGGTTGCGCGCCGACGACCTGCTCACCCGGTTCGCCGTGCAGAGCGAGCAGATGGCCGAGACCCTGCGCGCGGCCGCCGAGTCCTTCGCGACGATGACCGACCCCGCCGCCGCCGAGGCCCAGGTGGAGGCGGCCCGTCTGGCGGGCGCCCGCCGCGCGGCCGAGGCGGACGGCGCCCGTCTGGAGGCGGAGAACCGGCGCCGGGAGGCCGAGGCGGCCCGGCGTGTGGCCGAGGAGGCGGCCGCCTCGGCGGTCGCCGCGACCCACGCCGCCGAGCGGATCGCCGAGGAGGCGGTCGAACGCAGGAACGCGGCGGAGGCCGAGCGCGACGAGCTGCGCGTCCTGGCCCGGCGGGCGCAGGCCGAACGCGACGCCGCCGCCACCGAGGCCAACGCCGGGCTCGCCGCCGCGGAACGCCGGATCGCCGAGGCCGACGCGCGCGCCCGGCGGGAGGTGGAACGGGTCCGGGACGAACTGGAGCACGCCCGCGCCGAGGCCGCCCGCCGCCTCCAGCACGCCCGGGCCGAGGCCGAACAGCTCAGGGCCGAGACCGCCGAGTACGCCCGCCTGCGCGACGAGGCCGCCCTGGCCGCGGAACGCGCCTCGGCGCGCGCCGAGGCCGCCGAGGCCCGGGCCCGGGAGACCGCCGACATCCTGACCGCCGAACGCGCCCGCTTCGACACCGAGCTGGAGCGCGCCCACGAACGCCGGGAGGCCGACCGGGCCGCCGCCGACGCCGAACGCGCCCGGCTGAACGCGGAACTGGAGCGCGCCGACGCCGAACGGTCGCGTCTGGCCGCGGAGCTGGAGACCCAGCGCCGCAACGCCGAGATCACCCTCGACGAGTCGCGCACGGCGGCCGCCGCCCGCCTGGCCGTGGCGGAGGAGGCTCGGGAGCGCGCCGAGGAACGCGCCCGCCGCGCGGAGGAGCGGGCCGAGACCGCCGAGGCCGCGCTCCGTGAGGCGGGGGGCGCGGATCGGGCGCTGTCCACCACGGACAGCGGGGCGGCCGACACCCGCCAGTAGTCACAAATATCCCGTTTGTCCCGCTCTAGGATGGAACTCGTGCGAGATCTGGGAACGACCGGCGACACCGGCCCGATGCACCTGGGCGGGTCACCCGGTCAGGGGCCGGAGCGTGCCCGCGTGGCGGAGCGGCCGCGGCCCAGGGTCGATCTCAGAGCGCTCTTCGGTCTGGAGGCGGGGACGTGGGCCTGGACCACCGCCGTGCAGGCGGCGGTCGCCATGTCCGCCTCCTTCGGACTGGCCGCGTGGCTGTTCGGCCCGCAGGTCGGCACCCTGGCCGCCCTGGGCTCCATGACGGTGCTCTACGAGAAGAAGACCCCCTACGTCTACCGGTCGGCCGCGCTGGCCCTGGTCGGTCTGGGGTTCGTCGCCAGCGTGACCCTCGGTTCGCTGGCCTCGGCGGTGTCGGTGTGGGCGTCGGTCGTCGCGATCGGGTTCGTCGCCGGAGCCGCCACCTGGGTGTGCGCGGCCTGGCGGGTGGACAAGCCCGGCGCCCTGTTCTTCGTGCTGGTCTGCGCCATCTCCACGATCGCCCCCGGCGGTCTGGCCGACATCCCCCTGCACGCGGGCGTGGCCGCCCTGGGCGCGGCCGTGGGCTGGGCGGTGTCGATGTCGGGCGCCCCCGTCCTGGCCCGGCACCCCGAGTACCGGGCGGTCTCGGAGGCCTACCGGCAGCTGTCCGCGCTCCTGCGGGCGGTGGGCACCGCCGAACTCGACCACGCCCAGCACAAGGCGTCGGTGGCGGTCGCCGAGTCCTGGCGGATCGTCCTGTTGGCGCAGACCCGCGGTTACCGCTCCACCCCGGAGGCGGCCCGGCTGCGCTCGCTGCTGCGCTGGGTCTCCGACATCCACCTGGCCGCCACGCAGGTGTCCATGGCACGGACCACCCCCCTGCCGGAGAGCGCGGCCGCCTTCGCCGACCGACTGGTCCCCGCCGTCGCCGAACCCGACCGGGCGCCCGACCCCGCCGACCTCGACGACCTGCGGCGCGGTATGCGCCCGCGCTCCCTGGAGTCCCGGCTGTACGGCCTGCTGGCCAGGGCGGCGCAGGCGGCCCACCGCTCCGGCCACGACGAGGAGGACGAGCACGCCCGCGAGCTGGACGACCAGCGCTACCCGGCGCTGTGGGGGGCGCTGCGGTCCAGCCTGAGCGCGGAGTCGCTGGTCCGGCCGACCGCGCTGCGCATGTGGATCACCGTGACCCTGGGCGGGGCGTTCGGGCTGTGGCTCGGACTGGACCACTACTACTGGGTGGCGATCACCGCGACCGCCGTCCTCCAGGGCGGCAACGTCGTCCTGACCGTCAACCGGTCGCTCCAGCGGTCGCTGGGCACCCTGATCGGTGTGGTGATCGGGGCGTTCGTGCTCTCCCTCGACCTGCCGCTGCCCGTGGTCGTGGTCCTGGCCGGGACCTTCCAGGGCCTGACGCAGCTGGTCGTGGGCCGCAACTTCTTCTACGCCTCGGTGCTGCTCACCCCGATGGCGCTGCTGCTGTCCCACACGGCCTCACCGCACCCGATCACGGCGCTGGCCGAGTCCCGCATCATCGACACCCTGGTCGGCTCGCTGTTCGGGCTGGCCGGGGCGCTCCTGCTGTGGCGCAGCGCGTCGGCCACCCGGTTGCCGCAGGCGATCATCGGGGTCCTGGACAACGCCCGCCAGTGCGTGGTCGCGGTCCTGGACCAGGACGTGCGCCTCGGCCCGGAGCGCCGCTACCAGCTGCGGCGCGACCTGCGGGCGACCCTGGTCAACCTGCGCGGGGTCTACGAGAGCGCCATCGGCGACGTGCCCCGGGCGGCCGCCACCCGGCCGCTGTGGCCGGTCGTGGTGGCCACCCAGCGCACCGGGTACCTGGCGCTGTCCGCCCTGGCCCTGGAGAACCCCGCCCCGGTGGGCGTCATCACGCTCCAGCGGGTGGACCTGGCCTTCAAGGAACTGGTGGCGTCGATGGAGGAGCGGCGCACACCGCGTCTGGGCGCGCTGCCGAGGCTGCCCGCCTATCCGAGGATCAACATGGAGCTGCGGGCGCTGTCCAACGCGATGACCAACGCGGTCGCCCAGGACGAGCGCGCGGCCCAGCAGGAGGCCGAGCGGCGCGCCCAGCGGGAGAAGCGGCGCGCCCAGCGGGACGTGGACGCCGACCTGTGAGGTCGGCGCCCCGGAGGCGTCAGTCCAGGAGGGCGAAGGCGCGTACGGGGAAGGCGGCCATGCCGCGCACCTTGGCGGGCACGGCGTAGAAGGCGAACCCCTCCCGCGGCAGCTGGTCGAGCAGGCACAGGTGCGAGACGACCGGGATACCGGCCGCCAGCAGGACGGCGAGCGCGGGACGGGCGCCCTCGGCGACGGGGGAGGTGTCGTCCACCCCGATCCCGTCGATCCCGACCAGCCTGGCGCCGCCGTCGACGAGGACCTTGGCCGCGTCCTCGGTCAGGTGGGGGTGGTCGGGGCCGCCGTAGGCCCGGGTACGCCAGTGGCGGTCCCACCCGGTGCGCACGAGCACGGCGCGGCCGCGCACGTCGACGCCGGAGAGGGCCTCGGGGCCGATGGCGCGCGCGCCCGTGGCGGTGACCACCACACCGGGCAGGTCGGCGACCCGGTCCAGGTCGAGGTCGGCCAGGTCGGCTCCGTCCTGGTAGCGGTGGGAGGGCATCTCCACGTACGTGCCGGTGGCGCCGACCATGCTGACCCGTCCGCTGCTGGCCTCGTGACCGGGCCCGGACCCGCCGGACGCGGTCCCCTCCTCCACCACCGGTTCGGGCAGCCCCGGACAGGTGGTCATTCCGTCGGTGATCTGGTGGCTGACGTCGACCAGTTTCGGCATGGCTGTCTCCCTCGCTTCGCACGCGCGGCCGGAACGACCCCCGTACCCTCGCCAGAGGTCTAGACCAAGAGCCTAGCGCGTGTGGCCCACGTCACGGCAGTAGGAGAAAGCGGAAAAACCGGCTGGCCCGGGGCACACCGTGCACGCGCGAACCCCGATACTCTCGGAGGCAACACGGCGGTGGACCGTGGCGCCAGGGTGTGTCTCGCGGATGCCGCGCGTGTGTGGAGCGTGCCCCGCGGCACCCCTCCCCGCACCACCCGGCAACCATGAAGAAGGGGCGACCTCATCGTGTCACTGTACGGAGCCGCCAAGGTCGTCATCGCACCCGCGACACGCCTGGTGTGGCCGCAACGCGTGGAGGGCGTCCACCACATCCCGGCGCGGGGACCGGTGATCCTGGCCGCCAACCATCTCGCGCTCATCGACCCCCTCTTCGTCGGTGTGGCCTGTCCCCGCCCCGTGCGCTTCATCGCCAAGCAGGAACTCTTCGACGAGGGAACGCTGCCCAGGCGGGCCTTCACGCGCGCGCTGCGCGCCATCGGCCAGCTGTCGGTGGACCGCCGCCCCGGGCAGAGCGCCCAGGAGGCCATGGAGAACAGCCTCGACGTGCTGCGGAGCGGCGAGGTGTTCGGGATCTTCCCCGAGGGGACGCGCTCGCCCGACGGGCGCCTGTACCGGGGGCAGACCGGCCTGGCCTGGCTCGCGCTGACCACGGGGGCGCCCGTGGTGCCGGTGGCGCTGGCGGGGACCGAGCGGATCCTGCCCGGTGGCAGGCGGATCCCGTCCTTCAACCGCGTGGGGGTGCGCTTCGGGGAGCCGGTGGACCTGTCGCCGTGGGAGGGCCAGGCCCACCGGGCCAAGGCGCGCCGGTCGGCCACGGACGCCATCATGGCCGCGATCGCCAAGCTGTCCGGCCAGGAGCAGGTGCCCCGGTTCGCCGCCTCGGTCAAGGCCGAACTGGCGCAGGGGAGCTGACCTCCACCTTCCGGCCCGGCCGCACCCGGCTCCGGACCGTGACTTTCCCCACACCCGACGGCGGGCTGATCCGTCCTTGACCGGGCGTTGACCCCCGGTGAGACACCTGGCCGGGGCACGCCGCAGGGACCTCCGTACCGCTTCCCACCTGGGGTGTCGCGCGGGCGGCCCCACCCGGGGCCCCGGCGCCCCCCTCGGGCCGCGGGGGGAATTGCCTACCATTATAGTAGGGTTTCCCGGTGCCACCACCGGATAGATTAGGCAAGCCTAACCAATGGCGTCCGACCTTGGCGCGAAGACTTGGAGCTGTGCGATGACGCGACCACTGCGAGTGGGAATCGTGGGTGCGGGTCCCGCGGGCATTTACGCCGCGGACCTGCTCACCAAGGACGAGACCCTGTCCGCGTGCGGCACGTCCGTCAGCATCGACATCCTCGACAAGCTGCCCTCCCCCTACGGCCTGGTCCGCTACGGCGTCGCCCCGGACCACCCCCGGATCAAGCAGATCCAGGGAGCGCTGCACAAGATCCTGGACAAGCCCGAGATCACCTTCTACGGCAACGTCGAGTACGGTGTCGACCTCAAACTCGAGGACCTGCGCCACCACTACGACGCCGTCATCTTCGCCACCGGCAGCGACCGGGACCGCCCCCTGGACATCCCCGGCGTCGACCTGCCCGGGAGCCACGGAGCCGCGGACTTCGTCTTCTGGTACGACTCCCACCCCGACGTCTCCCCCTCCTGGCACGTCGAGGGCACCAGCGTCGCCGTGATCGGCGCGGGCAACGTCGCCGTCGACGTCGCCCGGATCCTCGCCAAGAGCGCCGACGACCTCCTCGACACCGACATCACCGACAACGTCTACGAGGGTCTGCGCGCCAAGCAGATCACCGACGTCCACGTCTTCGCCCGCCGCGGCATCGCCCAGTGCAAGGCGACGCCGATGGAGCTGCGCGAGCTGGACAAGCAGCCCGGGGTCGAGGTCATCGTCTACCCCGAGGACTTCGACATGGACGAGGGCAGCCTCCGGGCCTGCGAGGAGTCCAACCAGGTCAAGACCAACGTCAAGGTCCTCCAGAACTGGGCGATCCGCGACCCCAAGGGCGCCGAGCGCCGTCTGCACCTGCACTTCCTGCACCGCCCGGTCGAGATCACCGGTGAGGACCGTGTCACCGGCCTGCGCACCGAGCGCATGGAACTCACCGGCGACGGCAACGTCAGGGGCACCGGCGAGTTCGTCGACCACGAGGTCCAGGCTGTCTACCGGGCCATCGGCTACCTGGGGTCCCCCCTGGCCGGCCTGCCCTTCGACGAGGAGCGCGGCGTGGTCCCCAACGCCGAGGGCCGGGTCCTGGACCTGGACGAACAGCCCATCGAGGGCGTGTACGCCACGGGATGGATCAAGCGCGGCCCCGTGGGCCTGATCGGCCACACCAAGGGCGACGCCCTGGAGACGGTCACCAACCTGGTGGCCGACCGCGAGTCCCTCACCCCCGCCGCCGAGCCCGACCCGACCGCCTTCCGCGCCCTGCTGGAGGAGCGCGGCGTGCGCTACACCACCTGGGAGGGGTGGCAGCGGATCGAGGCCCGCGAGGAGGAGCTGGGCGCCGAACGCGGCCGCAAGCGCCTGAAGCTGCGCTCCCGGGAGGAACAGACCAACATCGCGCGCCAGGAGTAGTTCAGTCCTGCGCGTGAGTTTCCCGGCCGGTCCCGCGCCCCTCTGCGGGACCGGCCCTTCCTTGTTCCCACTACCGGCCGGTAGTCACCGTGAGATCGCTCATGCCGTCCGAGCCGGTGTCCCGGAACAACGAGCCGGTCTCATGGGTTAGAGTCACTGTTGGTCGGTGTGGTAGCAAGTGTCCCCCGGGCCTCAACTATTGCCTTCGCGGAATACCGCGTACGGCCCCGCCCTCCGGGTGGGTGACCGTGCGGACAGGAGCCCCGTTGTGCCCCGCGCCGAGAGGCGACCGCCATACCGACCATCACGCTTCGTGCCCCGTTCCCACCTCGGTGGGGGCGGGGCACGTGGTCTGTGGGGGCTCGTCGGCCCGACCCGGGCCGGTTCCCTCCGCCGCCGTCGGTCGTGCGACGACGTGGCGCACACGGACCGGAACTTCTCTCATGACACCAGGGTCCTAGGATCCTGTAGGACGCGGTGGACGTTCCCGGCGACCGGTCGGGCGGTCGACCGCGGCTCGGCCCCTCAGGTCCGAGAAGCCGACGACGTAGCGAAGGACGATCAGGCGTGGATGACTGGTCCCCCCGGCGGCCCGACTCCCCCGGGCCCTCCGAGGGTTCGGACGAAACACGAGCACGGGGCCCCCGTCCGGAGAACCCTTACCGCATCCCGCGGCGGCCCGAGGCACCCCCCACCTCCGAACCCGCCCGCCCCGGGCCCCCGGAGCCCGTGGCGCCTTTCGAACCCCACCAGGCCCCGCACCCCCCGCAGGATCCCGACGGCCCCTGGGGCACTCCGGTTCCCCAACCCCACCCGATCACCCCCGTGGACGCCCCGGGCGCCCCGACGGAGGACGACCGGCACGGGAACGGCTGGGCCGACCCCCGACCAGACCAGGCGCACCGCGCGGAGCCACCGCACCAGGACGTGCCCGCCCACCGGGGCGACACCCCCTACCCGGTCGGTGTGTCCTCGCACGCCGAACCGGACGGGTGGGACCCCGGACGCCCGGAGCCGGGGCCGGAGGCTCTCCATCGGCGGGAACGGGCCGAAACGGCTCCGGGCGGCCCCGGATCCGACGGTGACGAGTACCTGTACGCAGGCGGCCCCGGAGGCCCCGAGGGACCCTACGACCCCGACGCCTCCGGACCGCCCAGACGCCGCTCGCGCAAGGGTCTGGTCATCGGTGTGGTCGCCGCGGTGGCGGTGCTGGCGCTCATCGGCGGCGCCGTGTCCTGGTTCGTGCTGGGCAGGCCACGGCCGGAGGAGGCGCTCACCGAGTACGCCGCGGCCTGGGAGGCGCGCGACTACGCGCGGCTGGCCGACGTCACCACCGGGGGCGACGCGGCCGCGGTCATGGAGGGGCTCGACACGGGCCTGGGTCTGGAGACGGTCTCCGTCGAGGTCGGCGCCGCGACGGTCGACGGGGGCAGCGGCAGCGCCCCCTACGAGGTGACCGTCTCCCTGTCGGGCGCCAGCGACTGGGGGTGGGAGGGCGAGCTCCCCCTCGTCCGGGAGGACGGGCGGTGGCTCGTCGACTTCACGCCCGAGGTCGCCTACCCCGGGCTGGGCGAGGGCCAGGTGCTCGCCCGCACGACCGTCTGGGGCGAACGCGGCCGCATCCTGGCCGCCGACGGCACCCGGTTGGACGCCCCCGGGGTGTCCGGATCGCTCCAGATGATCGTCGGCTCCCTCGGGGAGGCCACCGAGGAGGACGTCGAACGGCTCGGCCCCGCCTACAGCGTCGGCGACACCATCGGCGTCTCCGGACTCCAGCGCACCTACGAGGAGCGGCTGGCCGGTGAGGCGGCCACGACCATCCTCATGGTCGACGCGGCCGAGGCCGAGGACCCCGCGTCACTGGAGGCCACGGAGGAGAACACGGTCGCCACCCTGGACGGCAGCGACGGCCAGGACATCACCACCAGCATCGACATGGCGGTGCAGGACGCGGCGGCCACCGCCATCCTCACCTCGAACGACCCGGCGGGGATGGTCGCCGTGCGCCCCTCCACCGGCGAGATCCTGGCGGTGGTGAACGTCCCCGGCGGGTTCAACCGCGCCCTGGAGGGCCGCTACCCGCCCGGTTCCTCGCTCAAGATCATCTCCTACAGCGCGCTGCTCGACAGCGGGATGAGCCCCGACTCGACGATGCGGTGCACGAAGGAGTACGACCCGGGCGGCTGGACGTTCGTCAACGCGGGCGGGGCCGCCTACGGTGAGCAGACGATGACCGAGGCGTTCGCGACCTCCTGCAACACGGCCCTGGTGGCCGACGTGGTCGAGCGGCTGTCATCGGAGGACCTGGTGGCCAGCGCCGAGCAGTTCGGGATGAACGCGCCGATCGACATCGGCGTGCCCAACTTCGACCCCAGCTTCCCACCCCCGGACGGCGCCGTGATGATGGGGGCGCAGAGCATCGGCCAGGGTCAGGTGGAGACTTCCGCGCTGCACATGGCCACGGTCCCGGCCGCGATCGCCGACGGTTCCTGGCGGCACCCGGTGCTGGTGACCGACCCCGCCCCCGAGGGCCTGCCCGAGCCGAACCCGATCGCCAACGCCGAGGCCATCCGGCCGATGATGCGCGCCGTGGTCACCGACGGCACCGCCAGTGAGGCGGGCTTCCAGGGAGAGGTGTACGGCAAGACCGGCAGCGCCGAGTACGGCACACCCGAGGGTGAGGACGACGAGCTGCCCACCCACGCGTGGATGGTCGGCTACAAGGGTGACGTCGCCTTCGCCCTGGTGGTCGACGGAGGCGGTGGCGGCGGATCCGTGGCTGGTCCGATCGCCGCGAGGTTCACCAACGCGCTCTGACCCGACGGACCCCGGCCCCCGTGGCCGGTGGTCCGTCACGGCACCGTCCCGGGCGGATCCAGCCCGACCGGGGCGGGCGCCACCGGTGTGTCGGCGGGCTCGGCCGTCTCGGCCGTCTCGGCCGTCTCGGCCGTCTCGGCGGGATCCGGTGGTGAGGGCGGGGGCGCGCTCGGGGTGAGGACGAAGAGCAGGACCAACAGCCCGGCGGTGACCGCCGCGATCACGGCGCACGCCACCCACGGCCGCCAACCCGTCAGGCTGGGGTCGACCGGGGCGTCGGGGTCGTCCGAGCCGAAGGCCTCCAGACGTCCGGCAAGCTCCGGTGCCTCCTCGCTGAGCTGCCGTTCGATCTCCGCGAGGATTCTTCGCTCATGTTCTCTTAACGACATGGCACCCTCCTCAGCCGCCGGGGGAAGGACTGTCATCTCCGGGTGCCTACAGTCTCCCCCGGCTGAGGGTCGGATATCCAGGTTCCGAGGGTTTTCCTCGGACGGATTCGACCCATCCGAGATCTGACGTTTGCGCTGGTCCGAGCCGGAGGCGTCGGCAGACCCGGCGACGAGGGGGATCCGTCTTCGCTCAACCGGGATAACACTCCACCTCGGCGGCCTTCACCCCCGCCCAGACCGGGGCGCCGCGCACCAGTCCCAGCTCGGCCAGCGCGGCCGGACTGATGTCGGCCGACAGCGGCACCGAGCCCGCCAGGCGGACCCTGACCTGGTCGCCGAACCGCTCGACCCCCTCCACGGTGAGCCGCCACAGGTTGCGGGGGCTGCCGTGCGGGCGGTCCGCGTACAGCGCGACGGCCCGCGGGGGGAAGGCCACCAGGACCTCACCCCGGTGCGGCTCGTGCACGCGGACCACCGGGGCCCCCTCGGCGTCCCGCCGGTCCACGGTCACCCGGGTCCCCTCGGCCGTGCCCCGGAACAGGTTGAGCCCCACCAGCCGGGCGACGTAGGGGGTGCGGGGCCGTCTGGCCACCTCGGCCGGTGTCCCCTGTTGGACGATCCGGCCCGACTCGACCACGGCCACCCGGTCGGCCAGGACCATCGCGTCCAGCGGGTCGTGGGTGACCAGGACGGCCGCCCCGTCGAAGTCCTCCAGCAGGTGGCGGAGCCGGGTGCGCACGTCGACGCGCGTGCTGGCGTCCAGAGCCGCCATCGGTTCGTCCAGGAGCAGCAGCCGGGGGCGCACCGCCAGCGCCCGGGCCAGCGCCACCCGCTGGGCCTGGCCGCCGGACAGCCGCCCGGGCCGGGAGCGCGCGTGGGCGGACAGGTCCATGCCCTCCAGCAGTTCGGCCGCCCGGCCGCGCGCGGCCGCCTTGGACAGCCCCTGGCAGCGCGGTCCGAAGGCGACGTTGTCCAGCGCGCTCATGTGGCCGAAGAGCAGGTAGTCCTGGAAGACCACGCCGACGGGGCGGCGTTCGACCGGTGTGGTGGTCTCGTCGCGGCCCCCGATCCGCACGTGCCCGTCGGTGAGCGGGACCAGCCCGGCCAGGGCGCGCAGGGCCGAGGACTTGCCCGCGCCGTTGGGGCCGAGCAGGGCGAGGACCTCCCCCGCGGCGACCCGCAGTGTCGCGTCGAGGGTGAAGTCGCCCCGGGTGAGCCGGAGGCGGGCGTCGAGCGCGGGCTCGTCGGCTCCGGATCCGTCCGCGGGGGTGCGTCGGTCGTCGGTCGTGGTCACGTCGACCTCCCCCGAAGGCCCGCCAGGACGGCGAGCGAGACGAGCAGCAGGACGAGGCTGAGCACGACGGCGGCCTCGGGGTCGCGTTGCATGGCCATGTACACCGCCAGGGGCATGGTCTGGGTGGTGCCGGGAAAGTTGCCGGCGAAGGTGATGGTGGCGCCGAACTCGCCCAAGGCGCGGGCCCAGCACAGGGCCGCGCCCGCCCCGACGCCCGGCAGGACCGCGGGCAGGGTGATCCGGGTGAAGACGGTGGCGCGGCTGGCGCCGAGGGTGGCGGCGGCCTCCTCGAAGCGGGGGTCCGCCCCGCGCAGGGCGCCCTCCACGCTCACGACGAGGAACGGCATCGCCACGAACACCTGGGCGATGACGACGGCGGCCGTGGTGAACGGCAGGGTCAGCCCGAACCAGGCGTCGAGGTGGCGGCCGAGCAGGCCGTTGCGCCCCAGGACCAGGAGCAGCGCCACCCCGCCGACCACCGGCGGGATGACCAGGGGGACGGTGATCAGGGCGCGGACCAGGCGCCGTCCGGGGAACTCGGCTCGGGCCAGCAGCCAGGCCAGCGGCACCCCCAGGACCAGGCACACGGCCGTGGCGACGGTGGCGGTGGACAGGGACAGCCACAGCGCGGACAGCACCGCCGGATCGGTGATCCGTTCGCCCATGGTCGCCCAGGGGGTGCTGGCGAGCAGACCGAGCAGGGGCAGGACCAGGAAGGCGACACCGAGCAGCGCGGGGACGAGCAGGATCCAGGGCGGGCGCCCCGAGCGGGCGCGCAGCGCGCGTCCGCGGGCGGGTGCGGGGGCGGTCACGGCGCTCCGAACCCGGCGGCGGCGAGCGCGTCGGCGCCGGTGTCGGACAGGACGAGGTCGACCCAGGCGGCGGCCAGCTCGGGGTCGGCGGCATCGGCCAGGACTCCGACGGGGTAGGCGTTGACGGCGGAGTCGGACTCGGGGAAGTCGACGCCCTCGACCGCGTCCCCGGCGGCGGCGACGTCGGTGGCGTAGACCAGCCCGGCGTCGACCTCGCCGAGTTCGACCTTGGTCAGGACGGCACGCACGTCCTGTTCCAGGGTGACGGCGGCGATCTCGACGCCCTCCGCGTCGGTGACGGCGGTGGTGGCGGCCCCGCAGGGGACCTCCGGTGCGCACAGGGCGGTGGCCACGGAGTCGTCGGAGAGGTCGGCCAGGTCCTCGACACCGGCGGGGTTGCCCGGCGGTACGGCGATGCGCAGGGTGTTGGTGGCGAAGACCGCGCCGTCCCGGCCGTGGTCGGCGGCCCAGGCGGTGTCCAGGCCCGCGCCGTCGACGACCAGGGCCATGGTGTCGGTGTTGGCGGAGGCGAACACGTCGGCGGGGGCTCCGGAGTTGATCTGGGCGGCCAGGGCGCTGCTGCCCGCGAAGCCCAGCTCCACCTCCACGCCCGGGTTGTCGGTCTCGAACTGCTCGGCGAGTTCGGTGAAGACGTCGGTGAGGGAGGCGGCGGCCAGGACGGTGAGCGTTCCGGTGAGTCCGTCCCGCGACGCGGCTCCCGGTGCGTCCGGCCCGGTGCCGTCGGCGGCGGAGCAGGCGGTCAGGGTGAGGGCTCCGGCCACGAGGGGGGCCCTCCAGCGCGGGGCGGTGGCACGGGGGCGCTGGTGGAGGGGGGCCTCAGGCATGGTGGCCGCCGGGGGTCTCGACGACGACGTTGGTGGACTTGACGATCGCCGTGGCCAGGCCGCCGACCCGGAGGTCGAGCTCGTCGGCGGCCTCGCGGCTCATCAGGGAGACCACGCGGTGGGGTCCGGCCTGGATCTCGACACTGGCCATGACACCGTCGCGGGTGACACTGGTGACCAGTCCGCGGAAGCGGTTGCGCGCGGAGGAGTGGGCGCGGGCGGGGTCGTCCGCGGAGGCGGCGCTCAGGTACTGGGCGAGTTCGGCGCCGTCGAGCAGGCGTCGGCCCGACTCGTCGCGGGTGGCGGGGAGGCGACCGGAGTCGACCATCCGCCGGACGGTGTCGGCGCTGACGCCGAGGAGCTCGGCCGCGTCGCTGATCCGGTAGGTGGGCATGGGGAGAACGTAGCACTGGCTTTCGCGATCCTTCCAGCCGAACCCGTCTCGCATACGCGATCTTGTACGGATCTTCGACTCGGATATGCGAGTTCAGCGCCTCCTTGTGCGTTCCTCCGTCCCCGTAGGCCCGGAGGGCTCGACTACCCCCGGTGGCCGAGGAAGAGTTCGGAGCGGTAGGCGACCTCCAGGCCGCCGTCCCCCGCGTGGGCCTCGCACAGCGCGCGTACCCGGTCGAGGAACCCCTCGCCCTCGTGGTCGACCGCCCGCCGCACCCGGGTCGAGGACGGGCCAGGCGCACGAAGTCGGCCACGTCCATCCGCCTGCTCCAGGTGAGGACGGCGACGCCGACGTGCCCGCCGGCGGGGTCGAAGCCCGCCGCCAGCTCCCCGGCGACGTCGAGGTCGCGGTGGCGTCGGGTGTAGCCGGGGCTGTGCCCTTCCAGCAGGGTCTCGTAGGCGTCGAGGAACGCGCTGAGGGCGTGATCGCGGTTGTTCTGCATGACGGCGAGCAGACCCCCGCTCGTCAGCGCCCGGGTGCAGGCCGTGACGAACCGGGACCGGTCCAGCCACGGGTAGGACTGCGCGGCCACGACGAGCTGCACGGGTTCGGTGAGCCCCTCCAGGAACGGTTCGGCCGCTCCGACCGCCCACCGCACGTCCGGGAACTTCTCGCGGCCGCGGTCCACCCTGTCCTCGGACACGTCGACGGCGAGGTAGCGCGCTCCCTCCCCCAGGGCCGGACGCAGCCCCTCCAGCGCGATCCCGGTGCCCGCCCCCGCGTCCACGACCGTCACCTCGGAGAAGTGCGGAAGTTCGTGGACGATGGTCCCGAAGAATTCCCGCGGGTAGCGCGGCCGGTACCGGTCATAGATCTCACCGAGGCCCTCGACCCGCTGTTTCGCCGCCATGCCCACGCCCCTTCCGAAATGTCCGGAGAAGCCCCTCGGGCGGAACAGACAGGCGAATACCACGGTCCCCACCCGGTGATCAGCGGATATGCGAAAAACCGAACAGGAAGACGAATCTCGATGCCCCCACAGTACCCGAGAAACGCCCCGAACTCACCCGAACACAGGCGGTTCGGCGGTGGTATCCGCACCGGGAGAACGGAAAGCCCGAGCGTCCGGCGATTATTCCGGATCTGGCCGAATCCGGACAGGAACCCGAGGCACAACGACGAGGACGCCGACGGCTCCGGGCACGAGAAAACCCGAAACCGCCAAGCCGAACGTGGGGAAGCGAAACCGCGCCGAAACGGCCCCGCACAGCTGCGGAAACCACCTGGGGGAAAGGTGAGCCAAAGAACCGTGACGCGGCCGGGTACACACGGCTGACCCTCACGTGACCCCGCCTTGGGCGAACCGGTACCGGAGCGAGGCGCACGCTGGAGGTGAGGATGGAACCGCCCCACGGTGAGCCTTGTCCGGAAGGAGGCGGATCATGTCCGCCGCAGCTGAGACCGCCCGACCCTTCGACGCCGAACTGCTCAAGCGCGCGGTGGAGTCACGCGACGCCGACACCTTCCTGGCGCAGTTCTCCGACGACGCCGAACTGGAGATGTTCGACCAGCGCACCCCGCCCAGCGCCCCCACCGTGCTGCACGGCAGGGACGCCATCGAGGAGAGCATGCGGGAGCTGTTCGCCAGGGACATGCGCCACGAGGTGCTCCAGTGCGTCGTCGAGGGCGACCACGCCGCCTACACCGAACGGTGCTCCTACCCCGACGGCAGCAAGGTCATGAGCATGACGATGCTGGACCTGAGGGACGGCCGCATCGTCCACCAGTCCACCGTGCAGGCCTGGGACGAGGAGCACGCCGCCGGGATCGAGGTGGGCGACTTCGAGGCGCCGGCCGAGAGCGGCGACCTGGGGCCGGGTCGCGCCGACATCGTCCACATCGGCGGGATGGACATCGTCCGCATGACCCTCGAACCCGGCTGGCGCTGGTCCACCCACGTCAGGGAGTCCGCCGGCACCGACCTGTGCATGCTGGACCACTGCGCCTACATCGAGTCCGGATCCCTGTGCTGCCGGATGGCCGACGGCTCCGAGACCACGTTCCGCGCCGGGCAGCTCGCGTGCGTCCCACCCGGCCACGACGCGTGGGTCGTCGGGGACGAGCGGGTCGTCCTCATCGACTGGAAGGCCAGGAACTAGGCGGTCGTCCTCTGGGCCTCCGCCTCGCCTCGACCCGGGTCCGACGCGCACATGCGTGCGGTGTGCACCGTGACGGCCGCCAGGTAGAACGCGTCCGGGCGCCACAGCACGCCGTCCGGGGCGTCCGGGTCCGCCAGCCGCTCCACCGCGGCCCGGTCCCCGGCGTCGAGCGCGTCACCGAACGTGTCCAGCGCGTGCTCCAGATGGAGGCGCAGGAACTCGCGCACCCGGGCGTCCAGCGGTGCCGTGTGTTCGACGAGGAAGGTCCGCGACCCCGTGGGGACCAGCCCGGCGCGCGCGAGCATGGCGGGCCAGTCCTCCACCTGGGCCACCGACCCCGGCAGCTCGGCGCGCATCGTCGAGAAACGGTCCTCCCAGGCCGCGTCGAGGCGCGCCTGGAGTCCGGGGCGGCCGACTCCGATGTCCCGGGGAAGGTAGCGCGCGGGCAGTCCGCCCTCGACGACCGCGAGCAGCCCTGCGGGGCGCAGCGCGGCGGCGAGCCCGTCCAGGGCCGCCTGCTGGTCGCCGACGTGGTGGACGGTCTGGCTGCTCCAGACGACGTCGGCGGCGCCGAGCGCGTCCAGGTCATCGGGCAGGTCCGCCCGCAGCACGTCCACCCGGTCGCCGACGCCCTGTTCCTCGGCCCGCGACCGCGCGTGCTCCAGCAGCGGTTCCGACTGGTCGACGGCGACCACCCGTGCCCCCGGGAAGCGCCGGGCCAGCAGGCACGTGATCGCGCCGGGCCCGCTGCCCACGTCCAGCACGCGGTCCACGGAGTCGGCACGGCCGTCGGCGTCGAGGAGGCCGCGCATCCAGTCGGCGGCGGCGTCGAGGGCGGGTGCGTGCATCTCCGCCTTGAGTTCCAGGTGGGCGAGCATGGCCCCCCAGTCGATGTCGTGGTCGTGGTGCGCGCTCATGCGTCGGCCTTCCCCAAGGGAGCGGATCAGCCCGGTCGGGCGGTGACGGGGCTCGGACACCCCCAGCGTGCGGAGCCGCCCGGACCGGGGCAACTTCCGTTGCCGGTTCCGGGACGCGGAGCGCCGGTCCACGGTCTCCCACCCGATTTTCCCGGAAACGGCACGCCCGCTTGCCATAGCCGCACCGCAGGGGTGGGATGGAGGCGTGCATGACTCCGACACCGTCACCCGCGCCCTGTCCGAGGTCGGTCCCCGTCTGCGGCGGCTGCGCACCGACCGCGGCCTGACGTTGGCCGCCCTCGCGGAGCTGACCGGTATCTCCCGCAGCACCCTGTCGCGGCTGGAGTCGGGCCAGCGCCGACCCAGTCTCGAACTCCTGCTGCCGATCTCCCAGGCCCACCAGGTCCCCCTGGACGAACTGGTCGGGGCGCCCGAGGTCGGTGATCCGCGCGTGCGGCTCCGGCCCCGCCGCGCGCACGGCAGCACGGTGGTACCGCTGACCACCTTCCCCGGGCCGTTGCAGGCCTACAAGATGATCCTGCCCGCAACGCGCGCCACCCCCGAGCCGCGCACGCACGAGGGGTACGAGTGGCTCTACGTGCTCTCCGGTCGGGTGCGCCTGATCCTGGCCGACCACGACGTGATGCTCACCTCGGGGGAGGCGGCCGAGTTCGACACCCGGCTCCCCCACTGGTTCGGCACCGACGGTGAGGGGCCCGCCGAGATCCTCAGTCTCTTCGGCAGCCAGGGGGAGCGCGTCCACGTCCGCGCCCGGCCCAGGAAGGGCGGCACGCGACGGGACTGAGGCGGACCGCGGAACCCCTACCACCGGCGCGGGCCCGCGGGGCCGGGAATCGGCATGCGGGTCGTCACAGCGCGGGCAGACGCCCGTGGCCAGGCGGATCGCGACGCGTGGCGGTGATCACGCGGATCGGCGCGCGCCACGGGGACTCACCGCTCCGGGTGCCGTGTTGGACGCGGGTGGCACCGCCGTGAGCGGTGTTCGACGGCGCTCCGCCCGAAGGCGGTTCTCGGCGCCCCCGCACGCGACTCTTCGCATCCTCGTCCCGCCCCGCGCTGGAGCCTTCCATGACCCTGCTTTCCGCACGCCCGAAACACCGTCCCGTCCCCCCTGTCGACCGGCCGGTTCCCGCCCCGGCCGGTGCCTCCGGCGTCCCCCGACCGGCCCCGTCGGGCCCGGTCGCGCGCCCGCGCCGCCACGTGGCGCTGCTCGTGTTCGTCCTCGGGGTGCTGTCCGCGATCGGCCCGCTGGCCACCGACCTCTACCTGCCCGCGCTGCCGAACATCGCCGCCGACCTGGGCACCAGCGAGGCCAGCGTCAAGTTCACCCTGACCTCCGTCATGGTCGGCCTGGCCCTGGGCCAGCTCGTGGCGGGACCGCTCAGCGACCGCTGGGGACGGCGGACGCCGCTGCTGGTCGGCATGGCGGTGTTCACCGCCGCGACGTTCGGGTGCGTACTGGTGACCAGCGTGGAGGCGTTCGTCGCGCTGAGGTTCGTCCAGGGGCTGTCGGCCGCCACCGGGCTCGTCGTCTCCCGTGCCGTGGTCCGCGACGTGTTCGACGGCGACGCGGCCGCCGCGTTCTTCTCCCGGCTCGTCCTGCTGGCCGGGCTCGCCCCGATGCTCGGGCCGGTCCTGGGCGGTCAGCTCCTCGTCCTGGGCCCCTGGCAGCTGATCTTCACGGCCCTGGGCCTGGTGGGTCTGGCCACCCTCGCCCTGGTCTTCCTCGCCCTGCCGGAGAGCCTGCCCGCCGACCGCAGGGAGCGCACCAGCGCGACCGCCCAGCTGCGGCTGTTCGGCCGTCTGCTGCGCGACGTCCGGTTCGCCGGCCCCACCCTCACCCTGGCGCTGAGCTTCGGAATGAGCTTCACCTACATCTCCGCCTTCTCGTTCGTCTCCCAGTCCCGGTTCGACGCCACCCCGCAGCAGTTCAGCCTGGTCTTCGCGGTGACCACGCTCGGCATGATCCTCGGCAACCAGGCCAACGTCGCCCTGGTGCGCCGCGTGGAGATCCACCGGCGGCTGGCGCTGGGCCTGGTCGGGTCCCTGGTCTCGGTCGCCGCGCTGCCGCTGCTGGCGGCCACCGGCCTGGCCAGCCTGGTCACGGTGACCGCCGCGCTGTTCGCGATGATGGTCTGCACCGGCCTGGTCTCCCCGAACGCGACCGCGCTCGCCCTGTCCGGCCAGCCGCCGCGTGTCGCGGGAAGCGGGTCGGCGCTGCTGGGGACGGTGCAGTTCGGCCTGGGGTCGGCGCTGGCGGCCACCGCCGGGCTGGGCGGGCCGGTGACGCTGTCGGGCATGTCCGCCGTCATGGTCGCCACCGCCGCGGGCGCGCTCGCCGTCTTCGCCGCCGCCGCGTTCCTGGTCCACCGACGGGGGCGCTGACCGTCGCGTCCAGCGTGGGTCACCGACCGCGTCGCCCTCCCGGTCTAACGTGGTCCGCGCACCCGCCGAAGCGACCGCGAAGGAGCCGTCATGGCACCCCAGACCCCCCGCGCCGAAGCCCTGACGGGCGGTGCGCCCGGATCCTGGGCCGAGGTCCTGCCCCTGCTGGAGAGCCACACCGGCACCTACTGGCTGTCGGTGCCCCGCGCCGACCGCCGACCGCACACCAGGCCCGTGCTCGCGGTGTGGGTGTCCGGGCAGCCGTGGTTCGCGTCGGGCGAGGGCACGGTCAAGGCGGGGCTGCTCTCGGCCGCCCCTGAGGTGAGCCTGGCCTTCCAGGCGGGCGGCATGGACCTGGTGGTGGAGGGGTCGGCCCGGCGGATCGCGGACCGTGCCCGGGTGGGCCGCGTCGCCCGCGCCTACGCCGAACGGTACGGATGGGCTCCTCGGGCCGGTGACGGCGTGCTGACGGGCGCCGAGGGCGCGCCGACCGCCGGTCCCCCGCCGTACGCGGTGTACACCGTCGTTCCGACCACGGTCTACGCGTTCCCCTCCGACGACGCCCCGCACGGCCCCACCCGGTGGCGGTTCGACCCCTGAGCGATCGGATCACCGCGTTCCGGCGCGATATCCGCTTCCGTGCCGACGGCGCCCCCTGCTACCGTCTGCCTCCGACGGGCCGTGGGACTCAGGTCGCGACTTCCGGGAACTGCTCTTCACCAGCATCATTCACGCTGTCCGCGCCGCCTCTCCCCGGCCCGTCCCCGTCCAGTCACCGGAGCCCCCCGTGACCGACACCTACGCCGACCTGCTCGCCTGTGAGGACCTGCTCCTGTTCGCCGGCGCCGCCATGTCCTCCTCCGGCCAGCGCGAGTTCCACTCCTCGGCGGGACGGCAGCGGCTGTCCCTGGGTTTCCTGCACGACTACGTCCGCGAGACCCTCCCCGACCTGTACGCGGCGACCCTGGCGCTGCACGTCAACGACCACAACGCGGCGCTGATCATCGCCAACCTGCTCGCCCGCCCCCGACCCGACGCCCCCGCGCACGAGCGCGCCCGGGAGAACGCGCTCATCCGCCGCCGTCTGGCGCTGATGCCGCCCCAGCGCGTCTACCGGCTGTTCGGCCGGTTGGCCGCGCGGCGGGTCAACAACCGCCGTACCCGCGCGACGATGCGGGCGTGGATCGGTGACCGGCCCGACCTGGCGCTGGACGCGCTGAAGTACCGCCGCGGGCTACGCGCGGCCGCCCGCCACGCCCGGGTGCGGCTGCCCGAGGAGGTCGAGCACTTCCTGTTCTCCCCACCCGCGTCGCGCCGCCGTCTCCCCTACGCCTCCGCGCTGCTGCGCGCGCACGCGGCGGCCCACCACTCGGCCCGTGCCCTGTACGCCCTGCCGTACACGGTCGCCGAGGGGTTCGCCGCCCACCACGGGATCCCCCGTGACCGCTTCCTGGAGAACATCCGCGAGCGGGCCACGCACGCCGAACGGCTGCGGCTGACCGCGACGGCCGACCGGCACGGGCTCGCTTCCACCCTCGACCTGGGCACCGCGCCCCTGCTCCGGCTGTGCGTGTACGTGCTCGGGCTGCCGCTGTCCGAGCGCCGTGCGCGGCGCGCGGAACTGGAGGAGGCCCTGGACCGCTCGGCGCGGCGGGCGGCCGGTCCGATGGCCGGGACGTGGCCGCCGACCGCCGTGGTGCTCGACGACAGCTACTCCTCGTTCGGCTCCCCGGTCCGGCGCAACCATCCGCTGGCGATCGCCCTGGCCTGCCACCACCTCGTGGCGGCGCTGTCGCCGGAGGCGTCGTCGCACTGGGTGTCGGGGCACCGCGACGCGCTCACCGTGCGCCCGGTCGGCCCCACCCACCTGGCCGAGTCGATCCTGGAGGCGCTGGAGCGGCGGCCCGAGCGGGTCCTGGTCGTCTCCGACGGGCACGACGACCATCCCGAACTGCTGTCGGAGACCCTCACCGCGTGGCGCACCCGGATCGACCCCGACCGGAGCACGACGATGCTGCACCTGAACCCGGTGTTCGACGCCGACGGGCTGAGCATGCGTCCGCTCTCGCCCGCCGTGGCCACGCTGGGCCTGCGCGACCCGGCCACGCTGCCCTCGCTGGTGGGGCTGGCGCGGTTCGGGGAGGGGCGGCTGGGTCTGGCGGACCTGCGCGCCTATCTGGACGCCACCGTCACCGCCTACCTGGAGGCCGCGTGAGCACGACCGGAACCCTGGACCTGGGTGACCTGGCCACCGGCCCCTCCCAGCAGTGGGGCAACATCCGCCTGGTCCCGCTGCTGCGCCCCGAACCGGTCCCGGGGCTGCGGCTGCACGACCAGGTCAACGAGTCGCCCGTGACCGTCGCGGGGTCGGGCCGCCGGAGCGTGTACGTGGGCTACGTCCCGCACGCCTATGTCGCGACCTGGGGCGACGATCCCGAGCCGAGCGCCGCCCACGGCACCCAGCTCCTGGACGCCGACGCACGGGCCCCGCGCGAGCGGGTGCGGCTGGCCTTCCAGCACCGCCGCGTGCAGAGGCTGGGCAGGAACCGCTCCCGGTTCCTGCCCCTGCACCTGGCCGTGGACGGCCTGCTGTCCCTGGGGTTCGGCGGCCCGCCGATCGCGTGGGCGGAGTGGGCCGACAAGACCGTCCGTGACGGCCTGTCGCCCCGGGAGGAGACCGTCTACCGGGGCGAGCACGTGAGCGACCTCCAGGAGGCGCTGCGCGTGTTCGAGATCCACCCCGACCAGTGCGGGGTGGTGGTCCACGTGGCGGACGCCCTGGCCGCGGTGCACGTCGTGCCGCACCCGGAGGACTACCGGGTCCTGCACCCGACGCTGCTGTTGGACATGTTCGGGGAGCAGCTGTTCGTGTACGGCCTGCTCCACTTCACGGTGCGGGCGCTGCACGAGCCGATCGACCCGGGCTCCGTCCGCGACCTGGCCGACCTGCGCCGTGCGGTCGAGGCGAGCCGGGCCGCCTCCGCGACGGGCCACGACGAGCTCATGCTGCCGTCGCTGACCGGCGCCGACCACGCCTTCGAGTGGCTGTACGAGCGATCCGGGTTCACCCTCGGCCGGTTCCTCCCCTCCTTCCGGGGAGACCGCGACAACCACATCGGTGAGGTGATCACCGCCGCGGACGGCCGCGTCGCCTACCTGAAGACCCTCCGGCTCTCGAACGCCCAGGTCCGGCGCGGCCGCCTGTTGCGGGCGCTGGAGGAGGCAGACTGGTCGTTGGAGGGCGCGGCGCGGGCGCTGGGCACGGACCGCTCCGGCCTCATCACCCGGATAGAGCGCGCGGGCCTGGCCCACCTGCTCAACCGGGCCCTGCTGGAGCGGCACCGGGCCGCGCGCGCCCGCCGTGTGGGCCGGTACACGCCCTGAGCCCGCCGTGGCGTGCGGCCCCGCCGTCTCAGCCCAGGGCTGTGCCCTGGCGCGCGGCGATGTGCCGGGGCACCCCGGTCCCGGGGGACAGCGCCGGGTCCGCGACGGGCTCGCCCCACACCGTCCGCAGCAGAAGCTCCCCCGCCCAGACGTCCAGGGCCGCGTCGGGGCCGTCGCCGTCCTCCGGCGGTCCGGAGCTGGTCTTGACCGAGACCTCGTCGAGCGGGAGCGCCAGCAATGCCGTGGCGGCCAGCTCCCTGCGGTTGGGCAGGCGGGCGTAGCCCCACTGACCGGGCGCCGCCTGCTCGGTGAGGAGGCGCAGACCGGTGAGCTTCTCGTCCGGGTCCTCCACCACGCGCGGGACCCCGAAGACCATCGCGCTGCGGTAGTTGACGCCGTGCTCGAACACCGAGCGGGCCAGCACCAGTCCGTCCACGTGAGTCACCGTCACGCAGACCTCGGTGCCGGGGGCGGCGACCAGGCTGCGGCTGGCCACGGACCCGTGCAGGTACAGGGTGCGCTCGTCCGCGCCGTAGACCGTGGGTACGACCAGGACGCTCCCGTCCACGACGACGCCCATGTGGCAGACGAAGCCCGCAGCGAGGATGGCGTCGAATTCGGCGCGGTCGGTACCGCCCTGTTCGCGCAGGCGCCGGTGCCGGGTCCGTTCAGTGGCGGACGGCGGCGGGAGGTGGCGGGTGGCGGGCATGGATCAGCTCTTCCGAAGCCGTGACGGCTTCCCTCGGGGAACCTACCCGGGTGATCTTACTGATTCTGTTGCTTAAGAGCAATGAATAAATAGAATCAGTTGTTTTAATTCGGATACACAACTGATTCATACGCCAAGGTCATCCCCTGGTTCCATCGACGTCCCTCCACGCCCTTCCGACGAAGATCTCTCTTGCGGCGATCCATCCCATCGTCATACGTTGTGCGACGTTGATCGCCGATCGGGTGGGAGAGACCATGCGGATACTGGTCGTGGGCGCGGGCGCGCTCGGAGGGTACTTCGGGGCGTGTCTGGCGCGGTCCGGTCGCGACGTCGACTTCCTCGTCCGGCCCGCGCGCGCCGAACTGCTGCGCGAGCGCGGCCTGCGCGTGCGTGACCTGGACGGAAGCGTGGCGTCCACCCCGGTGTCGACGGTCACCGCCGACCGGCTCGGCGCCGACTACGACCTGGTGGTGCTCGCGGTCAAGTCCTACGCGCTGGACGCCGCGATCAAGGATCTGGCCCCCGCCGTGGGTCCGCGCACGGTGGTGGTGCCCTTCCTCAACGGCATGCGCCACGTCGAGGTCCTGGTCGAGCGGTTCGGCGCCGACCGCGTCTACGGCGGGGTCGGGCTGGTGCAGGCCCGACTGGGCGAGGAGGGCGAGGTCGAACGGGTCGGCGACCTGGCCGAACTGGTCTACGGACCGCTCTGCGACACCCCGGTCCAGCCCCTGGAGCGCGTGCACGCGGCCCTGGACGGCGCCGGGTTCGCCGCCACGGCCACCGGCGAGATCCTCCGGCGCATGTGGGAGAAGTGGGTGTTCCTGGCGACCATGGGCGCCTGCACCTGCCTGATGCGCGGCCCCATCGGTCCGATCAACCGAGCGCCCGGCGGGGCGGAGTTCACCTCCGCGATGACCGCCGAGGCCGTCGCGATCGCCACCGCGGCCGGGCACGCACCCGGCGAGAAGTTCATGGACTGGGCACGGTCGGTCATCTCCGACCCCAGGAGCGACGCCAGCCCCACGCTGTACTGGGACCTGACGCACGGGAACCCGGTGGAGGCGGACCACATCGTCGGCGACCTGGTCCGCCGCGCCCGCGAGCTGGGGGTGCCCGCTCCCCTGTTCTCCCTGGCCCACACCCACCTGAGCGTGTACTCGGCGACCCGGGACGCCTGAGCCTCAGCCGCGTTCGGCCCCGGAGCCCGTCGGGTCGGGGCCGAACACGGCGCGCACCCGGTCGGGGTCGAGTCCGTAGCGCTCCGGCCCGTACCGGTGCCCGCCCGGGTTCCTCCTGCGGTCACGGCGGGCGTAGCGCAGTGTCCGGGCCCGGGACTCGGCATCGAACCCCGCTCCGAGGGAGCGCCACGTCCGCTCGGCCACCGCGACCGGGTCCGAGGTCAGTTCGGCGTAGGGCAGGTCCAGGAAGCGGTCGGCGCCGCGGGCGCGGCGGACGGCCCTGGCCCGTTCGGCGCCCTGTGACCAGATCTCCAGCCACTCGCGGCCGATCCGGCGCGGGTCGACGTCGGCGCAGTGCAGGCGCATCCCCGCCTCGGTCAGGCTGCACCACGAGGCCATCGCGCGCACCGGGTCGCGGTCGGTCAGCACCACCGTGGCGTCGGGGAAGACGTCGAGCAGCGCGTCCAGGGTCAGCAGGTGCAGTGGGGACTTGAGCACCCAGCGCCGTCGCGGGCGCCTCCACTGCAACGCCTGGAGCTGCTGCCTGAGGTAGCGGTAGTCGGGCACGGCGTCGCGCCGCCCGAACCAGGCCCGGTAGCCGGGGACGGGCGCGCGCACGTGGTGGGCCAGGCTGTGCGGGAGGGCGAAGACGCACTCCTCCGGTTCGAGCGGGTGCATCGGGTGGATCGTCTGGAAGCCCGGGAGCATGGCGTCCATCCCCCGGATCATGGCGCGCGCCGCGGCCAGGCGCCGGCGTCGGCTCAGGGTGCGCTCCCCGGGCCTGCCGGTGTCGGGAACGGGGTTCCACAGCTCCCACAGCATGGGGGCGCGGGCGTCGGCGTGCGCGGCGAGGAGGCCGTGGCCGAAGGTGGTCCCCGTCCGGGGCAGCCCGGTGATGAACACCGGCCGGTCGATCGGTTCGTCGGCGAACTCGGGGTGGACGTCGAGCAGGTGGAGCATGCGCAGGCGCGTCTGCAGCCGTCGGCGGATCTCGGCCTGGACGCTGACCCGTCCGATCGGTGTGAGGTCGGGGACCGCGTGCCATGCCTCGTGCAGGACGCGCAGGTCGGAGAGGAAGGGTTCGTCGGCGGGCCAGGTCAGACCGGTGCGCCGCGCGGCGTCGCGCATCGCGGCGCCGAAGGAGCGTTCGGCGGAGCGCGGCCGCCCGCCCGCGACCGGGGCGATCAGGGTGTTGACCAGGTGCACCCACCACGCGGGGCGAACGTTCACGGCGGCCCTTCCACTCGTCCGGCATCGGCGTGGAGCACGACGATTCGACCACAGGGTGGCACGTGTCGCAAAGACCGTGTTCAACGGGTTCCGGGCCCTGGCCTCCGGCCGGGAGGCGGCGTAGATTGATGGCCGGACGGCGGCCGACGCTCCGAGGCGTACGAACGGCCACGCACGCCCGGCGCGTGTCCTCGGCGAGGGTCGGCACGACCCGCTTTCGACCTCGTTCCACACGAGGGGGCCGTTCGCCAGGGCCGCGAGGGGGTTCGGGATGGGCGTGATCGAGCTGGAGGAGATCGACACAGGGCTGATCGGGACGGTGGGCGGTAAGGCCGCCGGGCTCGGTGAGATGATCGCGGCGGGCGAGCGGGTCCCCCCGGGCTTCTGCCTGACCGCCGAGGCGCACGTGTCGGGGACGGTGCCCGAGGGCGAGCTCGCCGCCGCCTACGAGCGCCTGGGCGGCGGCCCGGTCGCCGTCCGCTCCAGCGCCACGGCCGAGGACCTGCCCGGCAGCAGCTTCGCCGGACAGCTGGACACCCTGCTCGACGTGCGCGGGACCGAGGAACTGGTGGAGGCGGTGCGCCGGTGCTGGGCGTCCCTGGACTCCGACCGCGCGGTCGCCTACCGTGAGGCCGCCGGGGCCGACCGCGCCGACACGCACATGGCGGTCGTCGTCCAGCGGATGGTCGAGGCGGGGGTCGCCGGGGTGCTCTTCACCGCCGACCCGCTCACCGGCAGCCGCTCCCGCGCGGTCGTGGACGCCGCCCCCGGTCCGGGCCCGGCCGTGGTCGACGGCGGTGTCGTCCCCGACCACCACGTCCTGGTGGACGGCGAACCGGCCGCGGCGGTCGAGGGCGGGTGCCTGGCCGCCGACCAGCTGGAGGAGCTGCGCGCGGCGGGCAGGCGGCTGGCGGAGCACTTCGGCTCACCGCAGGACGTGGAGTGGGCCTACGACGCCGACGGCGTGCTGTGGCTGCTCCAGTCCCGGCCGATCACCACCCTGTTCCCGACGCCCCCGGACGCCGGCGTCCCTGGTCAGCGCCTGTACCTGGAGGTCGGGCACATGCAGGGCATGCTCCGTCCGTTCACCCCCATGGGGATGGACCGCATGACACACCTGTGGGTGAGGTGGTGCTCCTCCCACGGCATCGACGCCGGCCCACGCGAGGGAGCCTCGATCCTCACCCCCGTGGGGGGACGCCTGTACCTGGACCTGACCGATTTCATGCGCAGCGCGCCGGTACGCGCACGGCTCCCCCGGGCGATGGAGGTCTACGGGCCGCGGGTCAGGCGCGCCGTCGAGTACCTCCTGGACGACGCCCGCTTCTCCCCCAGCCCCGGTCTGCCCTTCGCCCCGGGCCCCGCTCTCCGGTTCGCCGCGCGGCTGCTGCCGACCGCCGTGGCGCGCGTCGCCGCGACGATCGCCCGCCCCGCGCGGGCCAGGGCCGGGGCGGACCGGGCGCTGGAGGAGTTCCGGAGCCAGCCGCGCCCCGGCCCGGAGACCACCGCCGCCGAACGGTTGGCCTTCGTCAGCGAGGACGCCTACGCCCCCGTCCTGGGCGCCCCCATGATGGCCGTGGCCTGGCCGACCTTCGCCGGGATCCTCCTCGGTCTGCTCCCCTCGGCGCTGCTCGACGGCGTGGCCACCGACGAGGAACTCGACGCCGTCCTGGGCGGCATGCCGCACAACGTCACCACGGAGATGGACCTGGCCCTGTGGCGGGTGGCCGAGAACGCGGACGCACACCGCGCGCTCTTCCTGGAGACCGACCCGGCCGAGCTGGCCGACATGTACCGTCAGGGCGCGCTGCCCGACATCGGGCTGGCGGACTTCCTGGCGGTGTACGGTCACCGGGCCGCCGCCGAGGTCGACATCGGTATGCCGCGCTGGGCCGAGGATCCCTCCCCGCTGCTGTCCGCCATCGCCAACTACCTGCGGGTGGAGGACCCCGAGCAGGCGCCCGACCGCAGGTTCGCCAGGGCCGCGGTGCGGGCCCGCAGGACGATCAGCGAACTGTCGCTGCGCGGACGCGCCCGGCGGCCCGTCCGCGGACGGATCGCCTCCTTCGCGATGCGCCGGTCCCGTGAGCTCACCGGAGCACGCGAACTCGCCAAGTTCTCCTGGCTCATCCCGTTCGCCGAGATGCGCCGCCAACTCCTGCTCATCGGTGCGGACCTGGTGCGGCGGGGTCTGCTGGAGCGGGCCGACGACGTCATGTTCCTGACGATGGACGAGGTGCGCGCGGCCGTCCACGACGGGGCCGACCATCGGTCCCCGGTGGCCGGACGCCGGGCCGTCCACGACCGGGAGGTGCGTCGCCCCCACGTCCCGGTCCTGCTGTTGTCCGACGGCACCGACGTGGAGACGATCCTGCCGCGCCCGGAGGCCGAGGAGGGCGCGCTGCCCGGGATGCCCGCCGCGGCGGGTCGGGCCACCGGACGGGCCCGGGTGGTCCGCGACCCGTCCGGGGCGCGCGTCGAGCCCGGGGAGATCCTGGTCGCGCCGACCACCGACCCGGGGTGGACGCCGCTGTTCATGACGGCGGCCGGGTTGGTGGCCGAGACCGGATCCCCGGTGGCGCACGGCCCGACGGTGGCCCGCGAGTACGGGATCCCCGCCGTGGTCTGCGTGCGCGACGCCATGCGGCAGATCCGGACCGGACAGGTGGTCACGGTCGACGGCACGGCGGGCACGGTCACCGTGGAGTCGGCGGAGTCCGGGGCTCCGGAGGGTTCCGCCGCGGCGGAGCCCGTGGCGGACGGGGCCGCGGGGGAGTCCGGGACGCGGGGGTAGCGGGTCGGTGCCGGAGCGGTCAGGCCCACCCGGCCAGGACGCGGTCGATGCCGTCGGCGATGCGCGCCCTGGCCTCCTCCCGGGGCACCCCCTCCATGAGGAGCAGGTCGTAGGGGGTGTCCTCGTGTCGGACGGAGGCCACGACCGCGCGGCGCACCGCCCCGGGGTCGAGGTCGCGTCCGGCGGCGGAGCGCCCCACCCGACCGCTGCCGCGCACGGCCGTGTGCTCGGCGATCCTCCGGGCGCGGTCGGCGGGGCAGCCGGGGAAGAGCCGGGTGATCTCGGCGGCGAAGCGCTCCTGGAACACCGCGTCCCGGGCGGCCCTGCGCACGGCGTCGCGTTCACGGCGGCGGGCACGGGCGTCCTCGTCGGCCAGGCACGACTCCTCGGCCGCGACCAGGGCGCGCTCCTCCACGAGCAGGCCGAGGCGGCGGAACCGGCGGCGGGAGGGTACCCACCGCACCACGACGGCCGACAGCACGCTCTCCTTCCTCGCCCTGCGGGTCAGGGTGGCGTTCCCGGCGGGCAGGAACTCCAGATGGTCCAGGTCGACGCAGGTCAGGCAGTGCGGCGCGCCGTCCTCGACCAGCGCGGGTCCCGCACCGGTCAGGCCGCAGTCGGCGCACTCCCACGGTCCGTCCGCCTCCTGGACCTCCAGGTCGGGGACCGTCGCGCGCCGCCGCTCCTCCCGTCCCCGCTGGGCCGCGGTGGCGTTCGGGGACACCCAGTGGACGCGGAACCCGCGTTCGTCGTCGGGGTCGGCGCCGGTGGTGAAGCGCAGTTCCCGGCGGTCGCGCGTGGCGGCCGGGTACTCGCCCTCGTGCCGTTCCATTCCCCGCTGCCCGGCCCAGGCCGCGAGCAGGGCGACGGCGGCGCGCTGCTTGTCCAGGGGGGTCTGGACGAGGTCCTGGAGCGTGTCGACCCGGCCGTGCCGCCAGGTGTCCACCGCCCGGTCGGTGACCCAGCCCAGCGCGGTGAAGGTGTCCAGGACCGACACCGCCCCGCGCCGCGCGACCGCCGCGTCGGCGGCCGCCGCCACCCGGCGCCCCAGCCTGGTCCCCAGATCGGTCACAATGCCCCGCCCCTCCACACACGTCCGTCCCGACAGCGCACCACCCTAGCCGCGGGCACATACCCCGCCGCGCGACGCCCCGGCACGACTCCCACAGCGTTCTCATCAGTCGACAGCCGACCCCGTCGTTCCGGACACCGTGGGTACCCGCGGGGGTGACACGTGGACACGGTGTACGTCCTACCGCCCGTTCCCTGAACGATCGCCGACCACGAGCCGATCGGCGCGGCTCAGGGCGGCGACCTGTGCCCTGCCGCCATGTCCACACCGCCCGAAGGTAAGGAAGCGGTCACCTCCGCGCCCGTTGTCCGCCCGACCGGCGCTGTGTAGATTCCGCCGGTATCCGGCCCCGCACGGGTCCGGAACCGAGTGGAAGGATCCCCCGTGAAGAGAGCCGCCTACCGCATCGCCGCCAAGCTCGGACTCGTGGACGGCAAGCGGCTGACCGCCCCCTACATCTACTACTAGGCCACCTGGTGGACTGGTTTCCCGGGCCCGTGTCGCCCCCGCGGCGCGGGTCCGCCCCGTGGCGGGGGCGCGCGACGTGACGGCCTCCCCGACCGTCCCGGGGCCCGCTCCCCCGGGCCCGCGCGACGGGCGCGGCACCGCCAACGTCGCCGACTACGCCCTCGATCCTTTGGGGTTCCTCACCCGCGCGGCGCGCGAGCACGGCGACGTGGTCACGCTCACCCCCTCGAACGTCCTGCTCGCCCACCCCGACGACATCGGCCGTGTCCTCGTCGACCGGGGCGAGACCGTCGTCAAGCTCCGTCCGGGCGTCCGCCGCAGGGGCGGGACGGGTTTCCCGCTCGCCACGATGAACAGCGAGGGCGTCGACTGGGAGCGCAAGCGCGCCCGCCTGCGGCCCGCCTTCCGCAGCGGCCGGCTGACCGACCTGGCGCACGCGGCGCGCGAGGCGGTCGCGCGCCTGGTCGACACCTGGCACGACGGCCAGGAGATCGACGTGCACGAGGCCATGTCCGACCTGACCATGCGGGTGGGAGCCGAGCACGTCGCCGGGCGTGAGCTGGACTCGCGCGGTCGGATCCTGGCTGAGGCGGTGGGCGCGATCATGCGGCTGACCTCGGCTCCGCGCCTGCCCCGCTGGGTGCCGACCCCGGTCAACCTGGAGCTGCGCCGTGCGCTGCGGGCCCTGGACCGGGTGCTGGCGGACCTGGTCGACGAGCACCGGCCCGACGGCGGCACCACGGCGCTGGGCCGGTTGTTGGAGAGCGACCCGCCGCCGTCGTTCGCGGAGGTGCGGGACGAGCTGGCGACGCTGCTGATGTCGGGATACGAGACCACGGCCGACGCCCTGACCTGGCTCTTCTTCGCCCTGGGTGAGGACGCCGAGGCGGACGGGCGGGTGGCCGAGGGCGGACGCCCGGGCGGAGAGGGGACGGACTTCGCCGGGGCCGCCGCCAAGGAGGCCATGCGGCTGTACCCGCCCGCGTGGGTGATCAGCCGGGAGACCGTGCGCCCGTTCGAGGCGGGAGGTTACGTCCTGCCCCCCGGGACGGTGCTGGGACTCAGCCAGTGGGTGACCCACCGGGACGAACGGTGGTTCGCCGAGCCCGCGTCCTTCCGACCTGGGCGGTGGTTGGACGGTGGCGGTCCCGCCCACCGCTACGCGTTCTTCCCGTTCGGCGGGGGCCGGCGCGGCTGCGTCGGGGCCGCCATGGCCCTGCGCGAGATCGAGGTGATCGCCTCGGCGTTGCGGGCGCGCGTGCGGTTGGAGCTGGTCGGGGCCGACGGAGTCCGCCCCCGCCCGGCGCTCGCGCTCCAGCCGGTGGGCGTCCGGGCGGTCGTGCGCAGGGAGCGTTCCGTCCCGGCCCGGTGAGGGAGGGGGACCGATCCCGACCCCGCGCCCTCCCCCGTGGGCTAGGACGGCGGCCGGTTGATCCACAGCGCCACGCCGCCGTGGTGGGAACACGTACCGCGGCGGTGCTCGGAGTAGCTGTAGGTGCCGTCCTCGCACAGGGCGGTGGCCCCCGCCGGGTGCTGAGGCTCCGGTTCGGGTTCCGGCGCGGGCTCGGGTTCCTCCTCCGGTTCGGGCGCGGGCGCGGGCTCCGGCGCGGGTTCCGGCTCCGATTCCTCCTCGGGTTCGGAAGCCGTCCGGCCACCGTCGTCATCGTCGGTCCGGTCGTCGTCGCGACTCGGCGACGGGGACGGGCTGGGTGAGGGAGGAGGGGGAGAGGACACCGCGGACGCGGAGGCCGACGGGCGGACCGAGGGCGGGGTACCCGATTCCACCTCGGTGCCGTCGAGGGCCGCCCCGACCAGCGCCAGCAGTGTCAGCGCGACCGCAACGGCGTTGATGACCAGACCGCTGACGGCGAGCCCCCGGCCGCTGCGCTCGCCCCGGTCGATCTGCCGGATCCCGAGCCATCCCAGGAGCAGACCGATGAACGGCGGAACGACGAGGGCGAAGCAGCCGACCAGGCTGACGATCCCCAGTACGAGACTCGCGACCGCGCGACCGCTCCGCGGTGGCGGTGGGCCGTACATGTGCGGCGGTGGGGGGAGGAAGGTCATGGGGGGTGACTCCAGATATCCGTGTTTGACATGATTCTCCGGATTTCTGTAACCACCACGTATGGTTTTGGGAGATCTTTACTCGTTATGACCGGAAGTGGACAGCGGGTCAACCAGTGGTACGCGTGACACGTCAGCGCAAGGGCACCGCGCATGGGGAACCTCCGCCGAAGGACGACCCGGCTTATTCCCTTTTCCGCGCGCTGACCAGGAAGAACGGGATCGCGACGAACAGCCTTCCGCGCCGGGCGCGGTCCTGTTGGTCGGCCGTCCACTCCCCGGCCCGCTCCTCGCCGACGGCCCCGGCGGCCACGGCGGCCTCGGCCATGCCCAGCAGCATGCCCAGGACGTCGTCGTCGGTGAAGGTCAGGACACGGCCCTCGACGCGCACCCGTTCGAACCCGGCGTCCAGCAGCAGGGCCCGCTGGCGGCGTGGCGCACGCGGTGCGGGCAGGCCGTCGGCACTGGCGTGGACGATCGCGCGCGTCGTGCCGGGGTGGTCGGAGTCGACGGCGTAGGCGTCCCAGTCCTGCCCCGCCAGGACCAGGCGGCCGCCCGGCGCCAGGGCACGGTGGGCCTCGGCCAGGGCGCGGGCCGCGTCGTCGAGCACGTGGTAGACCTTCTCCGCCCGGTAGCCGCGCAGGGCTCCGTCGGGGAGGGGCAGCGCGTAGGCGTCGGCCTGGCGCAGGTCCAGGTCGGGGCGTCGGGCACGGGCGTGGGCGAGCATGCGCGGATCGGGGTCGATCCCGACCGCCGTCAGCCCGGCGTCGGCGAGTTCGGCGACCGCGAGGCCGGAGCCGCAGCCGACGTCGGCCACGGTGGCGCCGGGGGCGAGGTCGAGCAGTTCCGTGATCCGGGCGCGCAGGGCCCGGGCCTCCGGCCGCCGGTCGAAGCGGTCGAGGCGGGCGATGAGGCGGTCGGTGGCCTCGGTGGAGGCGGACACGGGGTCGGCGTCGACGGGGTCGGGGCCACCGGCTGAGGGGTGTGTGGTCATGGGGCATTGTCCCCGCACACGGGAAGCGGCCACAAGGAGTGCGCGCACGCGGCCGGGCCCAGCCACCGACCGTGCGGTGTCCGGGCCCGGGAGGTGCTCCGCCGTCTCCGGCGGGGCGGTGGCTACCTGCCGACGTCGCGGCCGCGGGGGTGCCAGATGCACACCACCGACGGGCGCGGGAACTCACGGTCGGGCCAGGTACTGGTGGGCGCCTCCAGGGTGCCGCCGTCGCCGGGGTGCTGCGGGGCCAGGAAGACGGTCTTGTTGTCCGGGGTGACGAACGGGCCGCATGCCTCGGCGTCCACGGGGACGGTGGCGAAGGTCTTGAGCTCACCGCGGAAACGGCCCTCGACCGGCACCACGTGCAGGGCGTCGTTGTAGCCCAGTCTGCCGGGCTGGCCGTCCGTGGAGATCCACAGGTTGCCCCGGGCGTCGAAGGTGAGGTTGTCGGGGGCGGAGATCGGCATCACCTTGGACTTGTCGAAGCCCGCGAAGTAGGTGTCGTCGTCCTCGGGGTCGCCGCAGATGATGGGCACGTTCCAGGTGAAGGAGGTCGCGGCGGCGTCGTTGTCGGCCTCGATGATCTCCAGGATGTGCCCGTAGCGGTTGGGGCCGCGCGGGTTGGGCTCGTCGACCTGGCCGGGCTCGCGGGCGGAGTTGTTGGTCAGGGCGCAGTAGACCTTGCCGGTGACCGGGCTGGCCTCGAAGTCCTCGGGCCGGTCCATCTTGGTCGCGCCCGCGGCGTCGGCGGCCAGGCGGGTGTACACGAGCACCTCGGCGACGCTGAACCCGTCGACGAAGCTCTCCGTGGCGGTGCACAGCGGGATCCACCGGCCGGTGCCGTCGAACGCGCCGTCCGAGGGCAGCTCACCGGAGTTGTCGATCTCCTCGGCGGGGCTGTTGCCCTCCAGCCGGGCCACGTACAGCGTGCCCGAGTCGAGCAGGGTGAGGTTGTGGCGGCGCGACCCCTCGACGTAGCGGCCGTCGCTGACGAACTTGTACATGTAGTCGAAGCGCTCGTCGTCGCCCATGTACACGGCGACGCGGCCGTCCTCGGTCAGGCGGGTGTTGGCGCCCTCGTGCTTGAAGCGGCCGAGCATCGTGCGCTTGACCGGCGCGGCCTGCGGGTCGAGCGGGTCGATCTCGACGACGTAGCCGAACCGGTTGGCCTCGTTGGGGTGCTTGGACAGGTCGAAGCGCTCGTCGACCCGGTCCCAGCGGCGGCGCGAGGCGCCGGTGGGCAGACCGTACCGATTGCTCTGGGGCGTACCGGGGGCGGAGTTGAAGTACTGGTTGAAGTTCTCCTCGGCGCTGAGGAAGGTGCCCCACGGGGTCATGCCGCCCGCGCAGTTGTTGAGCATGCCCAGGACCTCGGTGCCGGTCGGGTCGGCCTCGGTGCGCAGCAGCTCGTGGCCGGCGGCCGGACCCGCGATCCGCAGGGGGGTGGTGGCGGTGATCCGGCGGTTGAAGGGCCGCTCGCCGCCGGCGAGCCGCCACTGGCCGGTGCCGCCCACGCGCTCGATCTCGACCAGGGAGCCGCCGTGCGCGGCCATGGCGGTCCGGATCTGTTCGAGGTCGGCCTCGGCGCCGCCGGGGTACCCGGCGAACATGAGGTCCTCGTTGGTGTACTCGTGGTTGACCCACAGCAGGGCGCGGTCGTCGTCCAGCTGGTGGAAGCCGACGTAGTCGCAGTTGTAGCCGAACTGCTGCGCCTGGGCCTCGGCGGTCTGGTTGTCCAGGTCGAACTCGGGCGCCCCGGGCAGGACCGGCTCGCCCCAGCGGATGATGACGTGCTGGTCGTAGCCCTTGGGGATGGTGACCTGGTCGTCGTTGTTGGGCAGCACGCTGTGGAACGTGGCGCGGGGGTTGGGCTTGGGGCGGTTCGGGCCGCGACCGCGGTCGGCGAAGGCCGGGTTCAGGGCGGCGAAGCCGAGCGCACCGGCGCCGGCGGTGACCGCGCTCGTGCGCAGCGCCGCGCGTCGGGAGACCACCTTCTGGAAGATGTCGCCGAAGTAGGCGTTGTCGCTGGTGTTGGGGGCGGGGTGGAAACAGGCGTCGCCGCAGCGCAGTCTGCACGTGGCGCGGGAACGCCCGCCTCCGACCTGGCCGATCAACGGCAGTGCGCGGCGGTGGGGCGCGGACTCGGACACACGTTCTCCTCGGGATCGTGACTACCCCTTCACGCCCCTCCGGGCGGGGAACCGGTGGCGGGCGCGAAGGACGAAGCTGGTCAACCGGTGGATGAGCCACCGGCCGGTCTCGACCTTGGCCGAGGTTTCACACACGTTGGTGAAACCGGGATGAACGCGCCTACAACTCCGTCGCACCCCCTGGGGTGGAAGGGTTCCCGGTCGGCCCGGACGCACACGGTCGACACCGAACGTGATCATGTCCTACCGGAGCGTCTCGTGCCAGACCCTCGGGGTCGTGTTCTCCAGCGCCTCCTCGGGTCACCTCGTCCCGCCAGAATGCCCAAGATTTCTTGGCCAAGAACCCTTGGCAAAGAAGACTTGGGTATCCACGTTGACTCACATGGAAGAGACTCCCCGCGCCGACACCCCTTCCGTCGGCGAAACCCTCCCCAACCCCTTCGCGAAGGCGGCGGTCCTCGATGCCCGGTCCCTGCGCGGACTGGCCCGGCCGACCCCCGCCCGCTCAGCATCCGTCGAGGACAGGGAGGACTGACGGGGCACCGCGTCCCGGAGCCACGGGGCGTGACGGTCACCGGACGCGTACGTGAGGTCCAGCACCATGTTCAGCGCACGGATGGCCTCCCGGGCCTGGTCCCTCAGCAGCACCCTCCTCAGCACCCGCAACGCCTACGCCTCAAGGCGCTCTCCGCCTATGGAGCGACACAGCCCGAGGGTCTCCCCCAGATCCCGGACGGTGGAGTCGGACACACCGGTCTCCAGCTCCAGATGGGCCAGGAGCGTAAGGCGATTCGGCTGACCAGGCTCTTCGGGGGGATTCCCGTCGCGGTCGTCTCCGATGACGCCAAGCGCGACTACTGCCTCTCGCCCGGGGCGGAGGGTGTCATCCACCGCAGGGACTTCGAGCACTGGGGAAGGCTCCCCGACATCGACGACGAGGAGGGGTTCGCCCGTTGGATGAAGGGCGCCCGCAAGTTCGGGGAGGAGTTCTGGCGACGGCTCGGCGGGAAGCGCACGCCGAGGATCGTCTTCGAGCACTCTGGGGAGGACACCATCCCCACGTCCGTCTCCCTGTGCGACAACGCGGGCATGGTCGTCGCCTGTGGAGGCACCAGAGGTTACGACGCGGATGTGGACCTGCGCTTCCTGTGGATGCGCCAGAAGCGGTTCCAGGGGTCGCACGTCGCGAGCCTGAGGGAGTTCGACTCGGTGACACGCCTGGTGGCCGGTGGCCTGCTCAACCCCCGCCCGTTCGCCACCTTCACCCTCGGCGAGGCCCACCCGAGCCTCCTCGAGAACACGGGCGTCGAGGGCAACGGGCAGCGCTGGTGAACTCCCCAGGCCCGGTAGGGGGCCTGTGACCCCCTCCCGGACGATCTAGGACGCGCTCCCGCTCCTGCCCACGGGCACGACCATCGGCCCTCCGGTCACCGGGTCCTCCACGACCACGGCCTCCAGCCCGAAGGCCTCGGCCAGCAGCCGCGGCGTCAGCACATCGGCCGGCGGACCGCTGGCCACGACCGAGCCGTCGCGCATGGCGATGATCGTGTCGGCGTAGCGGGCGGCGAGGTTGAGGTCGTGCAGCACCATGACGATCGTCCGTCCGCCCTGCTGGTGCAGGTCGCGGACCAGGTCCAGCACGTCGACCTGGTGCACGAGGTCCAGGAACGTGGTGGGCTCGTCCAGCAGCAGCAGGTCGGTGCCCTGGGCCAGCACCATCGAGATCCACGCCCGCTGCCGCTGCCCGCCCGACAGTTCGTCCAGGGGGGTGTCGGCCAGTTCCAGCAGGCCGGTCTGGGCCAGCGCGTCGGCCACGGCGCGGTGGTCGTCCCCCGACCACTGCCGGTACCAGCGTTGGGCGGGGTGGCGGCCCCGGGCGACCAGGTCGGCGACGGTCAGCCCGTCGGGCGCGGTCGGCTGCTGGGGCAGGATGCCCAGCACCTGGGCGACCTCCCGGGTGGGGGTGCGGTGGATGTCGCGCCCGTCCAGTTCGACCACGCCCGCGCGGGGGCGCATGAGCCGCCCCAGTGCGCGCAGCATCGTGGACTTGCCGCACCCGTTGGGGCCGATGACGCAGGTGATGGTGCCCTCGACGATGTCGGCGTCCAGGCCGTCGACGATGGTGCGGTCGTCGTAGGCCAGGGTCAGACCCCGGGCGGTGAGGCGGGCGCGGGCGGCGGAGTCGGGCTGGGGGGAGGCCGGTGCGTCGACGTGCGTGGGGTTGCCGGAGGTCGTGGTCAAGCTTGGGCCTTTCGGTTACCGCGGACGAGGAGGTAGATGAGGTAGAGGGCGCCCAGGCTGCCGGTGACCACGCCCACGGGGAGCTGGATGGTCTCGAACAGGTTCCGGGCGATGAGGTCGGCGCCGCAGACGAGTCCGGCGCCGACCAGGGCGGACAGCAGGACCGGCGGCCGGGGGGCGCGGGCCAGGCGCAGGGCGATCTGCGGTGAGGCCAGGGACACGAACAGGATCGGTCCGGCGGCCGAGGTGCCGAAGGCGGCGAGCAGCACGGCCAGGACGAGCAGCCCGGTGCGGCCCCGCTCCACGCCCACCCCCAGTCCCCGGGCGATGTCGTCGCCGTAGGACAGGGCGTCCATCGTGCGGCTCATGATCAGCGCGGCGGGCAGGCAGACCAGCAGCGCCAGGGCGACGGGGACGGCGTTCGGCCAGGTGCGCATGGTGAGGCTGCCCGCGATCCACACCATGGCGCGGCCGCTGTCGGTGACCTCGCCCAGGGTGAGCATCCACAGGGTGACGTTCATCAGGACGGCGGACACGCCCACGCCGACCAGGAGCAGCCGGTAGCCGTCGATGCCCGCGCGCCAGGCCAGGCCGTAGCACAGGACCCCGGCCAGGAGCCCGCCCGCCAGGGCGACGGCCGGGACGCCGATGTCGGCGAGGGGGCCGCTGACGATGCCGTAGCTGCCGCCGAAGGCCATGACCGCGACCACCCCGGCGCTGGCGCCGTGGGTGACGCCGAGCAGGTCGGGGCTGGCCAGGGGGTTGCGCATGATGGTCTGGGTGATGGCCCCGGCTGCGGCCAGGGCGGCGCCGGCCAGCAGGCCGACCACGACGCGGGGCATGCGCACCCGCCAGACGGTGAAGTACTGGTCGCTGCTGGTGCCGACGATGTTGGCCCACACCTGCCCGACGGTGATCTCGGTCTCTCCCATGACGAGGTTGAGGGTGACCAGGACGAGGATGGCCGTGCAGGTCAGGAGGGAGGCGGTGAGCAGCCGGGGGCGGACCCGGAGGGCGACCGGGCCCACCCGCAGGGCGCGCACGGGGCGCGGGCGCGCGGGTGTCCGAGTGCGGGGGTCGGCGGGGGAGATCGTGGAACTCATAGGGAGAGAAGTTTCCTGCGTCGGACGACGTGGATGAAGAAGGGGGCGCCCAGGATGGCGAGCACCACCCCGACCTGGAGTTCCCCGGGCGGGGCCAGGAAGCGGCCGAGGACGTCGGCGGCCATGAGCAGGATGGCGCCGAGCAGCGCGGAGTAGGGCAGCAGCCAGCGGTGGTCCGAGCCGACCACGCTGCGGGCCAGGTGCGGGACGATGAGTCCGACGAAGGCGATCGGGCCGCAGGCGGCCACGGTCACGCCGGTGAGCAGGGTGATGGCGAGCAGACCGGTGGCCCTGGCCCAGCCGACGCGGTAGCCCAGGGCGCGGGCGGTGTCGTCGCCCAGCGCCAGGGCGTTGAGCGCACGGGTGTTGGCCAGCGCCAGGACGACGCCGACGATCACGAAGGGGAGCATCTCGGAGATGATCGAGGGGTCGCGTCCGGTGAGGGAGCCCACCCGCCAGAAGCGGAAGTTGTCCATGGTGTCCTGGTCGAGCAGGACGATCCCCGAGACCAGGGAGTACATCAGCCAGCTGACCGCGGTACCGGCCAGGGCCAGGGTGATGGGGGTGGGTCCGCGGCCGGGCACCGAGCCGATGAGGTAGACGACCACGGCCGCCGCTCCGGCGCCGGCGAACGCCAGCCATGCCTGGGTGCGCAGGTCGTCGATGCCGAGGAAGTGGATCCCCAGGACCACCACGAAGGCGGCGCCGAAGGTGACGCCGAGGATGCTCGGGTCGCCCAGGGGGTTGCGCGTGTGCCCCTGCATGAGGGCGCCGCCCAGGCCGAGGCTGAGCCCGGCGAGCAGGCCGAGCACGGTGCGCGGCAGGCGGATCTCGTTGACGATGATGTTGGCCTCGTCGCTGGCCGCGTGGGACAGCGCCTGCCAGACGGTGGCGGGGTCGAGCGTGCGCGCACCGAGCAGGACGCTGCTCAGCGCCACCAGTGCGAGCAGGACCGCCAGGAGCCCCAGGCCGGCGACCCTGCGGGCCCGGCGGGCGCCGATCAGTCCGGTGGGCGGGGGGTCGTCGGCGGCGGACGCGAGGCCGTTCCCGGGCGCGGTGACGGGGCCGGCGGTCGCGGCCCCGGGGGTGTCACTCACCCACTGCTCCCCTCATGACGAGGGCCAGGTAAACCTAACTTAGGTTTGCCTAGCCATACGGTGATGATCTAAGTTTGCCACGTCCCGGCCTGGGACAACACATCGTCGGCGACAGTGCTCCCCCCGTTCGGCACGGTCGCGAGGACGAGTACCGACCCCGATTGCGAGTTTCCTCATGACATCCTCCTCCCTCCTGCGCCGCACGGGCCTTCCCGCCGTGGCCGTCGCCGCGGCCGTCAGCCTGCTCACCGCCTGCGGGGCCGCCGGTCCCGCCGACGACGCCGGTAACGACGGCGCGGCCCCGAGCGGCTCCTCCGAGGGCTTCCCCCGGACCGTCGAGCACGCCATGGGCGAAACCGAGATCCCGGCCGCCCCCGAGCGGGTCCTGCCCCTCGACTCGACCTACGTGGACGCCACGCTGGCCCTGGGCGGCAACGTCGTCGGTTTCACGACCTTCGCCGAGGACGTGGACGCCCTGCCGGACTACCTGGTGGAGAGCGACTGGAACACCGGCACCCACGACGAGGCCGTCCCGGTCGGTCTGCTGTGGGACATCAGCCCCGAGCTGGTCGCGGGCACCGAGCCGGACCTGATCCTGTCCGCCGAGGTGCGCCACGGCGACGGCTACGACCAGCTCAGCGAGGTCGCCCCGACCGTCATGTCCGAGACCACCGGCGCGACGTGGAAGGACAACCTGCGCCTGACCGCCGAGTCGCTGGGCGTGGAGGACGAGGCCGAGGCCCTCATCACCGAGTACGAGGAGCGGGCCGCCGCGATCGGCGAGGCGATCGTCGAGGCCGAGGGCGGGGAGGCGCCCACGGTCTCCATCGTGCGGTTCGCCGGTGACGCGGAGGGTGTGCGCCTGTACACGCGCAACTCCTACATCGGTGTGATCCTGGACGACATGGGCCTGCCCTCCGGTGAGGGCACCTCCACCGAGGCCGAGGACATCGTCACCTACCACAGCCAGGAGCGCCTGCTCGACCTGGACGCCGACCGCATCTTCGTCGCCGCCTACGACGACGGCGGCCAGGACGGTGTCGGCGAGCAGCGGGACGAGTACACCAACAGCCCCCTGTGGAGCGAGCTGGAGGGCGCCAAGACCGAGGTCGACGACGCCTACTGGATCTCCGGTGTCGGCCTGATCGCCGCCCACGCGGTGCTCGACGACATGGCCGAGATCTTCGGGGTCGACCCGCAGCGCTAGCCCTGCTTGTTCTGGGCCTCCGCTTCGCTTCGGCCCGTGTTCGGAAGCCCCAGCGGCGTCCGAACGAACACGCACCACCAGACGAGACCGCTGAGGGGCCCGTACGCCCATCGACGAACGGGCCCCTCCGTCGTGTCGGACCCCGGACACCCCCTGTGTCCGGGGCGCCCCACCACACCGGAAGGACCCGCCGTGGAACCGCCCCGCTCCTTCGAGAACGCCCCCGCGCTCCCCGTCGACCGGATCCCCGAGCGGGTGCGCGAGGCCGCCCACGCGCTCGCCGCCGATCCCGGATCCGGATACGTCTACGACCCCTCCCTGGCCGCCGACCGGGCCCGGACGCTGCGTGCCTCACTGCCCGCCTGGGCCCGGGTGTACTTCGCCGCCAAGTCCAACGGCTTCCCTCCCGTCCTGGCCCACCTGGCCGAGGCGGTGGACGGTTTCGAGGCCGCCTCGCTGTACGAGGCGCGCGCCTGCCTGGCCGCGCTGGACGGACGCGGGGACGGCCCGCGGCCGGGACGGATCGCGGTGAGCGGTCCCGGCAAGACCCCCGAGCTGCTGTCGGGGCTGGCGCGGCTGCGCGCCCGGGAGGGAGCCGACGTCGTCGTCAACGCCGAGAGCGAGCTGGAGCTGCACCGGATCTCGGCGGCGGCGCGCGAGGCGGGCACGGTCATGCCGGTGACGCTGCGGGTGAACCCCGAGCGGGTGCCGGTGAGCGGCGCCCTGGTCATGGGCGGCACCCCCGGCCCCTTCGGCGTGCCCGAACCGCTGGTGCCCTCGGCGCTGCGCACGGCCGCCCTGCTGCCCGGCCTGGACCTGGTGGGTTTCCACGTACACGCGGTCAGCGGCAACACCGACGCCGCCGCGCACGCCGCCTACGTGCGCTGGTGTCTGGAGTGGGCCCGTTCGACCGCGCGCGCCCACGACGTGGACCTGCGGGTCGTGGACGTGGGCGGGGGGCTGGGGGTGCCCTTCGAGGAGGGGGACGCCTCCTTCGATCTGGCGGCCTTCGGCGCCGCGCTCGCGGAGCTGGGCGACCCGGGTGTGGAGGTCGTGTTCGAGCCGGGGCGGTGGATCGCCGCGCCGACCGGCTGGTACGTGGCCCGTGTGACGGACGTGAAGTCGTCCTACGGCGGTCACTTCGCGGTGGTGCGCGGTGGGATCAACCACTTCCAGCTGCCGACGTCGTGGGAGATCCGGCACAACTTCGCGGTCCTGCCCGGGCGGGCGTGGCCCTCGGCACTGCCCCGTCCGGGGGTGGCCGACGTCCCGGTGACCGTGTCCGGTGAACTGTGCACGCCCGAGGACGTTCTGGCCAGGGACGTGCGCGTGGCGTCCGTGCGCGCCGGTGACGTGCTGGTCTTCCCGAACGCGGGCGCCTACGGGCACGAGTTCGCGATGCCCGCCTTCCTGGCGCATCCGGGGGCGCCGCGCGTGACCGTCACGACGCGCCGGGCACCGGTCGCGACTGTGGCACGGGACACCCTCCAACACTCACCCTTGACATGATTAGGTTAGCCTGCCCTAATTAACATGCTGGTCATCCGGCACGCGGCCGCCCCCGGACCGCGTACCACCGACCCCGTCCCCCACACACAGGAGACCGCCATGGCCGTTTCGGCCCCCACCACCACCCAGCTGGACCTGCGCAACCTCACCGGCGCCGACGTCCTGGCCGACCTCACCCCCTGGGTCTCGGCCTACGAGGAGGTCTACGCCCACGTCCTGCACCTGCCCGACCACAACGACCCGCCCTTCGGCGAACGCCTGGCGTTCAGCGCGGCCCGCCCCGGATTCCGGATGACCGTCGCACACGTGGACGGCGACCTGGTGGGGTTCGTCTACGGGTACACCCTGCCGACCACGACCGGCTGGTGGGACGGGTTCACCCCCGCCCCGGGCGTGGACGCCCAGGACATGGTCGACGAACGCCCAGGCCGCACCCTGGCCGTGTGCGAGGGGCTCGTGCGCACCCCCTACCGGCACACCGGGCTCGTCGAGCGCGCCATGCCGTTCTTCCTGTCCGGGCGCACCGAGGAGCGTGCCGCCTCCCTGGTCGCCGAGGGCAACGACCACGCCCTGGACATCGCGGTGCGCAACGGGTGGCTCCACGTGGGCGAACTGGCCCCGCACGACGGCTGGAGACGCCACCACTGCCTGATCATGCCGCTCCGCGGCTGACCGGCCGCCTCGCGCGTCCCCGCCCGGTCGGGCCCGCCACCGTCCGGGCGGGACCGCCGAACCGCCCCCGGTCCGACCGCGACCTCCCGCCGACGCCGGCCGGCGTCCGTTCGCGGCACCCGCCCCTGCCCATGCCCGCCATCCGCGCGTTACCGACCCGTCACGGAAAACGGAGTTCTGACGCCTCATGCACACCACGCCCAGGACCGGGCCCCCGACGACCGTCACCGACGCCGCCGACCGCCCCCTCCCCGACCTCACCACATCCGCTCTCGCCGGATCCCTCGGTCACCCCGGCGCCGCCAGCGGACCGGCCACCGTCGCCTCCCTCGTCGAGTCCGCCGCCCGGTCCCTGGTCGACTCCTCGACCCGCCGCGGCGGCCCCCTGCCCGCCATGACCCCCCAGCAGGTCGCCACGATGGTCGCCGACGCGCTGGACACCGTCCAGCCCGACGGCCCCGACCGCTCCGCCGAGGTGCTGCACCGCCTCACCGGCGTCCTCGCCGCGGGGGCCGCCGACCCCGCCCACCCGCACTGCGCGGCCCACCTGCACTGCCCCCCGCTGGCGGTCGCCGTGGCGGCCGACACCGTCGCCTCGATCCTCAACCAGTCCCTGGACTCCTGGGACCAGGCCCCGGCCGCCACCGCCATGGAGACCCGGGTCATCGCGGAACTGGCCGACCTGGCCGGGTACGACGGACAGCGGGCCGGGGGCGTGGTCACCTCCGGCGGCACCGAGTCCAACCTGACCGCGCTGCTGCTGGCCCGCGACCACGCGCTGGCCGCCCACTCCGGCCTCGACGCCACCCGCGCGGGCGTGGCCGCGGCCGCGAACGGGGACCGCCCCCGCATCCTGTGCGGACAGGTCGCGCACTTCTCGGTCCAGCGCGCCGCCGCCCTGCTCGGGCTGGGCGAGGACGCGGTCGTCACCGTCCCCGTGGACTCCGAGCACCGGATGCGCCCCGAGGCCCTGCGCAGGGCCCTGCACCGGGTGCGCCAGGACGGCGACGTCCCCGTCGCCGTCGTGGCCACCGCGGGCACGACCGACCTGGGCGGCATCGACCCGCTGGCCGCCGTCGCGCACATCGCCGCCGAGCACGGCGTGTGGCTGCACGTGGACGCCGCCTACGGTGGGGGGCTGCTCTTCTCCGACCGGCTGCGCGGCCTGCTGGACGGCCTCGGCCGAGCCGACTCGGTCAGCCTGGACCTGCACAAGCTCGGCTGGCAGCCGGTGGCGGCGGGCGTCCTGCTCACCCGCGAACGCGCCTCGTTCGCGCCGCTGTCGCGGTCGGTGTCCTACCTCAACCCGACCGACGACGAGGAGGCGGGCTACCCCAGCCTGCTCGGCTACTCGCTGCGCACCACCCGGCGCGCGGACGTGTTCAAGATCGCCGTCACCCTGCGCGCCCTCGGCAGGGAGGGCTTGGGCCGCATGGTGGACGCCTGCCGCTCCCTGGCCCTGGACGCCAGCGCCCAGGTGGTCGCCTCCCCGAAGCTGACCCTGGCGGCGGCCCCCGCACTGACCACCGTCGTCTTCCGCTACGACGCGGGACCCCACAGCGACCAGGTCAACGCGCGCCTGCGCCGCCGCCTGCTGGAGCGCGGACAGGCCGTGGTGGGCCGCACCCACATCGACGGACGGGTCTGGCTCAAGCTCACCCTCCTCAACCCCGACACCACCCCCGACGACATCGCCGCCCTGTTCGCCCTGGTCGTCGCCGCCGGTGACGCCGAGGCCGCGGCCGTCCAGAACCTGGAGGAGGCCCGATGACCGCCGCCCCGAACCCCACCCCCGACACCGCCGGCCCCGACCGGGAGGTCCACGACCTCGTGGGCGTGGGCCTGGGCCCCTTCAACCTGGCCCTGGCCGCCCTCGCCGACGGCGTCCCCGGCCTGAGCGCCCGCTTCCTGGAGGCCCGCCCCGGCTTCTCCTGGCACCCCGGTCTGCTGCTGGACGGCGCCCGTCTCCAGGTGCCCTTCCTGGCCGACCTGGTCACCCTGATCGACCCCACCAGCCGCTGGTCCTTCCTGTCCTACCTGCGCCACCACGACCGGCTGTTCCCGTTCTACTTCTCCGAGAACTTCCACGTGCCGCGCCGCGAGTACGACGACTACTGCCGCTGGGTGGCCACCGGCCTGGACTCGTGCCGCTTCGACGCCCGGGTCGGCGCGGTCCACCACGACGACGGCGTGTTCACCGTCGAGTACGAGGAGTCCTCCGGCGTCCGCCGCACCGTACGCGGCCGCGCCCTGGTCCTGGGTATCGGCACCGAACCGGTCCTGCCCGAGGCGCTGCGCGAGCTGGCGGGCGACCGCGTGTTCCACGCCGCCGAGTACCTGGACCGGGTGCGCGGGCTGGACGGCGCGCGCGACCTGACCGTGATCGGCTCCGGACAGTCGGGCGCCGAGGTCTTCCTCGACCTGCTGCGCTCCCCCGCCCACGCCGACACCCGGATCAACTGGCTCACCCGCTCCCCCGCGTTCGCGCCGATGGAGTACTCCAAGCTCGGCCTGGAGCACTTCACCCCCGACTACACCCGCTACTTCCACGCGCTGCCCCAGCCCACCAGGGACCGTCTGGTGCCCGCCCAGTGGCAGCTGTACAAGGGCATCAGCGCCGACACCATCTCCGACATCCACGACGCGCTGTACGAGCGCGGCGTCGGCGGCGCCCCGGTCGACGTGAGCCTGCGCGCCCACTGCGAGCTTCTCCGGGCGCGCGAGGAGGACGGCCGGATCGCGCTCACCTTCCGCCACCGGGAGCAGGACCGGGTGTTCACCACCCGCACCGACGGCGTGGTGGCCGCCTCAGGGTACGCCCAACGGCGGCCGGACTTCCTGGAGCCGGTCCTGAAGCTGATCGAGACCGACGACCGCGGCCGGTTCGCGATCGACGCCGACCACCGCCTGCGCACCGACCCGGCGCTGACCGCGCCGATCCACGTGCAGAACGCCGAGCTGCACACCCACGGTGTGGGCACCCCCGACCTGGGTCTGGGCGCGTGGCGGGCGGCCACCATCCTCAACAGCCTGACCGGCCGCACCGTCTACCGGCTGCCCGAGCGGACCGCCTTCACGTCCTTCGGCGCGCCCCAGACCCCGGGGGACGGCGAGTGACCGTCCCCGCCTTCCGCCGCCTGTACCTGCTCGTCATCGTCCTGCACCTGGTGTCGGACGTGGCCCTGAGCCCCTTCTACCCCCAGCTCTTCGAGCGTCTGTTCGGCGTCACGGACATGTCGGCGACCGGCACCTACATCTGGGTGTGCCGGGTCACCGCCCTGGTCGCGATGCCGCTGTGGGGTCTGGTGGCGCGCCGTTTCCCGATGGCGACCCTGGTCACCTGGGGGCTGGGGATCTCGGCCGTCCTGGAGCTGATGATCGCCGCCGCGCCGACCTACACGGTCTTCACGGTGCTCTCGGCGGTGCAGGTGGCGGTCACCATGTCCTTCGCGCTGGCCTACCCGGCCTTCGTGGGCAGCGGAAACGACCGGATGCGCGACGTCATGGCGCACACCTACATCATCAACGTCGGGACCGTGACCGCCACGGTCCTGGGCGCCGGGATCATGGCGCTGCCCAACCCGCGCTGGGGGATCGCCGCGTGCGCGCTGCTGTACGTGGCGCTGGCCGTGCTGTGCCACCGCCACCTGCCGCGCGGCCGTGCCGGTGAGCCCGCCGTCCGGGACGAACCCGCCTGCGGCGGCGACGCGGAGCACCCGGCCGACGGGGGTCCCCCGACCCGGTCGACCGGCGCGCGCCCCGCCCGGCGGTGGTCGCGCCCGGCACTGCTGCTGCCCCTGGCGGCGGTGTGCGCCGCCGTCCTGGCCGCCGAGTCGGCGCGCCTGGTGGTCCGCCCGTTCTTCACCCTCTACGCCGAGGACTCCGGGATCGGCCCCACCGTGGCCGCCGCCCTGTTCCTGCTGCCGCAGCTGACCGTGCTCGCGGTCCTGCCGCTGGCCGGGCGGGTCCACACCGTGCTGGGCCGCGCCCTGCTGCCGATCGCGTGTTCGGTCGCGGCGCTGGGCCTGCTCGTGCAGTTCCTCGCTCCGGACCTGGCCCTGCTGACCCTGGGCCGGGTGGTGTTCGGCGCCGGGCTCGGGCTGGGCCACGTCGCCCTGGACCTGCGGGTGTTCGCGGTCACGCGGGCGCGCGGCCCGGCGTTCGCCGCCGTGGAGACCGTGCGCGTGGGCGCCACCCTGATCAGCCCACTGCTGGCCACGGGGCTGGCCACCGCCGGACTCGGCCTGCCGCTGGCCGCCGGGGCGGGACTGTTCGCGGTGCTGTCCCTCCTGCTCATCGCCCTCCCCGAGGGTCCCGCCGAGGACGCGGCGGCCGCCGACCCGGCCGGCGGTCCCCGGGCCGCCCGCACACCCCCGACCACCCACGAGACCGACCCCGCACCCGCGCGTGATCCGCGAGCGCGCAACCGTGAGGAAGAGGACCAGCATGTCCACTGACACCACCCCGCTGCCCGGCGCGACCGAGGCCGACGACCACCCCGACGCGCGGCTCTGGCGCGAGGCGGGCCGCCGCCTGCTCGCCCGGGTCGTCGCCGAGACGGCCTACGAGGAGATGGTCGTGCCCGTCCCGGTCGAGGGGGACGGCGAGGGCGACCCCGCGTGGTCGCTGACGGTCGACGGCGGCGTCGAGTACCGGTTCACCGCCCGCCGGGGCGGCTTCGGCTCCTGGCACGTCAACCCCGACTCCCTGACCCGGACCACCCCGGAGGGCACCACGGCGGCCTGGGACCCGACCGTGTTCGTCACCGACGCCCAGGAGACCGTGGGGCTGCCCGGCGACTCCCTGGCCGACGTCGTGCGCGACCTGCTGGCCACCCACACCGCCGACGCCCGGCTGCTGGCCGCCACCCCGGGCGCCGCCGCCCTGGCCGACCTGGCCTACGAGGACCTGGAGGGGTACCAGACCGGTCACCCGTGCATGTTCCTCAACAAGGGCAGGCTGGGCTTCTCGGCCGCCGACGCGGCCCGGTACACGCCCGAGGCGCGCGGTGCCTTCCACCTGGTGTGGATCGCCGTCCACCCGGACCTGGGCCGCTTCCAGTCCATGCCCGACACCGACCGGCACCGCCTGGTCGAGGAGGAGCTCGACGCCGACCAGCGCGCCGAGTTCGCCGAGGCCGTGCGGGCGCGCGGCGGCGACCCGGACGCCTACCTGTGGCTGCCGGTGCACCCCTTCCAGTGGGACGAGATCGTGGCGCCGCTGTTCGCCGCCGAGATCGCCCAGGGGCGGGTGGTCGAGCTCGGCCGCAGCCGCGACCGCTACCGCCCCTTCCAGTCCATCCGCACCCTGATGAACCTGGACCGGCCGCACCGGCGCAACGTCAAGGTGCCGCTGATGATCCGCAACACCCTGGTGTGGCGGGGGCTGTCGGGCACACAGACCGCGTGCGCGCCGCACACCAGCACCTGGCTCCGGTCACTGGTGGCGCGCGACGACTTCCTGCGCGAGGAGTGCCGCGTGGTCATGCTGGGCGAGGTGGCCTCCGCGACCGTCCCGCACCCGGTCTTCGACCGCCTCCCCCAGGCGCCCTACCGGTTCCACGAACTGCTCGGCGCGATCTGGCGCGAGCCGGTGCACAACAGCCTGGCCGAGGGCGAGCGCGCCCGCACCATGGCGTGCCTGCTGCTGGAGGGCACCGACGGGCGCGCGATGGTCACCGAACTGGTGGAGCGTTCGGGGCTGACCGCCCAGGAGTGGCTGCGGCGCTTCGTCGGCGCGCTGCTGCCGCCCGTGCTGCACTACCTGTACCGGTACGGCGCGTCGTTCACCCCGCACGGGGAGAACATCGTGCTCATCTTCGACGAGACCGACACACCGGTGCGCGTCGCCATGAAGGACTTCGGCTCCGACGTCGAACTGCTCCCCTTCGACCTGCCCGAGTACGCCGAGATCCCCGACCACGTGCGGGCGATGCTGCACCGCTGGCAGCCCGGCGAGCTGGCCCACTCGGTGCTGTCGGCGATCTGCGCCGGTCACCTGCGCTACCTCGCCGACATCGTCCAGCGCCAGCTCGGGGTCTCCGAGGAGCGGCTGTGGGCGCTGGCGCGCGAGCAGATCACGGCCTACCACGAGCGCTTCCCCGAGCTGGCCGAGCGTTTCGCGTGGTTCGACCTGCTGGCCCCCAAGGTGGGCCGGGTCGCGCTCAACCGCGAGCAGCTCATGGGAGGGGGGTTCCACGACCGCGCCGAGCGCGACGCCGAGTTCGACGTCATGCACGGCATGGTCGACAACCCGCTCGCCCAGCCCTGACCCACTCTCCCCGGAAGCGAGAACACCATGGACACCCACGCCACCAGGCCCCCCGTCACCCCGCCCGATCCGCTGCCCGTGCCCACCGAGCTGTCCCCGGAGCGCTGGGACCGCGCCTGTGAGCACCTGATCGCCAAGATGGTCGCGGAGCTGTGCTTCGAGTACGCCCTGCGGCCCGAGCCGCTGGGGCCCGAGGCCGAGGGGCGCTGGCGGGCCGAGACCGGCGCCGGCGCCGCCTACACCTTCACCGGCCGCCGGACCAGCATGGACGCCTGGCGGGTCGAACCCGGCAGCGTCGAGCGGCACGCCCCCGACGGCGCCGCCTGCCCCGGTACGCCCTTCGGGCTGCTGCGCGACCTGGGGGCGGCCGGGGTGGTCGACCCGGCGGTGGAGGCGTTCACGGTCGGCGAGCTGATGTCCACGCTCTCGGCCGACACCCGACTGGCCGAGGGCGAGGCGACCGCCGCCCGCCTGGCCGACCTGGACCACGCCCACCTGGAGGGGCATCAGAGCGGGCACCCGTGGATCTTCGCCAACAAGGGCCGGGTGGGTTTCTCCTCCGGCGACCGGGCGCTGTACCCGCCCGAGGAGCGCCGCGCCCAGCTCCTGCCGTGGATCGCCGTCCACCGCTCGCTGGCCGAGCACCACGGCGTACCCGGCCTGTCCCAGCCCGAACTGCGCGCCCAGGAGCTGGACCCCGAGGTCCTGGAGCGGTTCACCGCGCGCCTGGAGGACCAGGCGGGCGAGCGCGCCGACGAGTACGTGTGGCTGCCCGTCCACCCCTGGCAGTGGGACGAGGTCGTCGTGCCGCTGTTCGCCGCCGAGGTGGCCGCCGGGCTGATCGTCCCCCTGGGCACCGCCCCCGACCGCTACCTGCCCCAGCAGTCGATCCGCACCTTCACCAACCTCACCCGCCCCGACCGGCTCAACGTGAAGCTGTCGCTGGCCATCCTCAACACGATGGTCTACCGGGGCATCCCCACCGAACTGTGCCGGGCCGCGCCCGCCAGCACCACGTGGGTGCACCAGCTCCGCGACAAGGACGCCTTCCTGTCCGAGCGGTGCGAGGTCATCCTGCCCGGTGAGGTGGCCGCCGTCGCCGTCCGCCACCCCGTGCTGGAGGACATCCCCGACGCGCCCTACCGGCACCGCCAGCTCCTGGGGGCGCTGTGGCGCGAGCCGGTCACCGAGCACCTGCGCCAGGAGGAGACCGCCCGCACCCTGGCCGCCCTGCTGCACGTGGACGGCCGGGGCCGGTCGCTGACCGCCGAGCTGGTCGAGCGCTCGGAGCTGTCGGCCGAGGCGTGGCTGACCAGGCTGTTCGGCGCGATCCTGCCGCCCGTGCTGCACCTGCTCTACCGCTACGGTCTGGCGTTCAACCCGCATGGGGAGAACGCGATCGTGGTCTACGACGACCGCGACCGCCCGGTGCGGCTGGCGGTCAAGGACTTCGTGGACGACATGAAGCTGCTGGACACCGACCTGCCGGAGTACGCGGACCTGCCCGAGGAGGCGCTGGGCGTGCTCATGCGCTTCGACGCCCGGGAACTGACGTCCTCGATCGCCAAGTCGCTGTTCATCGGGCACTTCCGGTACCTGGCGCCGCTGGTCGAGGAGCAGCTGGGCGTGCCCGAGGACCGGTTCTGGGAGCTGGTGCGCGCCGAGATCCTGCGCTACCAGGAGGAGTTCCCCGAGCTGGCCGAGCGGTACGCCGCCTTCGACCTGCTCCAGCCCGAGTTCGAGCGGGTGTGCCTGAACCGGGAGCGCCTGCTGGGCGGCGGGTACCACGAGCGGGCCGAGCGTGACGCCGAGTTCCACCTGGACGCGCCGCCGATCCCCAACCCGCTGTACCGCGGCCCGTCGTCGAAGGAGACCCAGTGACCACCGGATTCGGCGCCGACCTGCCGCCGCTGACCGAGACCCTGCCGCCCGCCCCGCCCCCGCCGCCCTTCCCGGTCCCGTTGGAACGGTTGCGCGCCGACGTGGCCTCGGGCGCGATCACCGACGTGCTGGTCGCCCTGCCCGACCTCCAGGGCCGGGTGCAGGGCAGCCGGGTCAACCCGCGCGACTTCACCGACCGGATCGTCCGGGACGGGTTCGGCGCGTGCCTGTACCTGCTGGCCACCGACGTGGAGATGGAGGCGCGCCCCGGCTACGCGACGGACCCGTGGCGGGGCGGGCTGGGCGACCTCGACATCATGCCCGACCTGTCCACCCTGCGGTACCTGCCGTGGGACCCGGGGACGGCGCTGGTCCTGGGGGACGCGCACGGCGCCGACGGCGCGCCCGTGGCCGTCGCGCCCCGCCGGGTGCTCCGGACCCAGCTGGACCGGCTCGCCGAGCGCGGGTGGCGGGCGCTGGCCGGGACCGAGCTGGAGTTCCTGGTGTTCCGGGACGACTACCAGAGCGCGTTCGAGGCCGACTACCGGGGCCTGACCCCGGCGACGCGGTTCAACTCCGACTACGCCGTCCCCGAGGTCACCGAGGTCGATCCGCTGATGCGCCGGATCCGCACGGCGATGGAGCGCACGGGCATGACCGTGGAGTCGGCGCGCGGCGAGTGCCACCCGGGACAGTACGAGATCGTGTTCCGCTACGATGAGGCGCTGCGCACCTGCGACAACCACGTGGTGTACAAGGCGGGCGCCCGCCAGCTGGCCGCGCAGGCCGGTGTGGCGTTGACGTTCATGGCCAAGTACGACGGCGGTGAGGGCAACTCCTGCCACGTGCACCTGTCACTGCGCGACGAGGACGGCGCGCCGGTCTTCGCCGACGACGGGACCGGCCGGTACGGCATGTCGAAGTACATGGAGCACTTCGTGGCCGGGCAGCTGGCGTGCATGCGCGACTTCTCGTTGATGTACGCGCCGAACATGAACTCGTTCAAGCGGCTGGCGCCGGACGCGTTCGCGCCGAGCAGCATCGGGTGGGGGCTGGACAACCGGACGTGCCCGGTGCGCGTGGTGGGCTCCGGGGAGTCGGCGCGGATCGAGTTCCGGGTGCCCGGCGGGGACGCCAACCCCTACCTGGCGGTCGCGGCGATCGTCGCGGCGGGGCTGTACGGGATCGAGCAGGCGCTGCCGCTGCCGGAGCCGACGGTGGGCAACGCGTTCGCCCAGGACGGACCCCGGCTGCCGACCTCCCTGGAGGAGGCGGTGTGGGCGTGGGAGAACAGCGAGATCGCCCGCGCGTGCTTCGGCCCGGACGTGGTGCGGCACCAGGCCGCCGCCGCCCGCTCCGAGCTGGCCGCGTTCTCGGCGTCGGTCACCGACTTCGAGCGCCGCCGCCACTTCGAGCGCGGTTGAGACCGCGGCGCCCCCGCCGCGCGAGGAGGCGGGGCGCCGCGCGGTCCCCGGAGCGGTCACCGGGCGTTCACACCGGCGTGGTGACGGCGTCGGGGGTCGGGGGAGTCTGGAGACGGTGACGACGGGAGGATCGGAGTGGACGCCGGCATCATCATCGCCCTGACCGCGGGCGTGTGCGCGGGCACGGCTCTGGGCGCACGGCCCCTGACGAGCAGGCTCACCGGCGGCGTCGCGCGCCGGGCCCAGAACCCCGGCCCGGACCGGGCGTCCCCGCCCCCGGTCCACCCGGACGAACTCACCCCCTACGAACTCGCCTACCTGGCGGGGGATCCCGGCGGGGAACACGTGCGGGTGGGGGAGGTCGCCCTCATGGACCTGTTCCTCACCGGGCGGGTCCGTGTGCGGAGCGAGGCGGAGGTCCTCGGCGACCGTCCGGTCACCGCGCACCCGGACGGCGCCTGGGTCACCCCGGTCGAGGACGGGGCGGGGAACCCGCACCCGGGGGAGCCGGACCCGCTCCAGCACCACATGCTCTCGCTCCTCCGGTCGCGCGGGGGGACACCGGCGCCGTTCCTGGTGGACGACATTCCCAGCGACGAGGTGGGCCGGTTGCGGCGCGGGCTCGTCGAGCGCGGACTCTCCACCCGATCCGGCGACGTGCCCGGGGTCCTCGACCGCCGGAGGGACGCGAGCGGCTCGGCCGTGGTCACGCTGCTGAGTTCCGTGGTGCTCACGGCGATCCTCCTGTTCACCGCCGTCACCGGCGCCGGGCCGGGGACGGCGGACTGGTGGATCGTCTTCATCCTCTCCACGGGCGGGACCGCCGCTCTGCTGTCGGTGACGGCCCTGGCGCGCGTCGGCGGGGCGGGAGGGGCGACCGCCACACCCGTGACCGCGGCGGGGGCCTCGCTGCTGGCCAGGGCCCGGGAGTCGTACGGCGCGCCGCCCCTCGGCGGCGGGCGGTTGACCCTGGACCAGGCGCTGCGCCACACGGCCGTCCTCGGTTTCCGCGGCCTGCGACGTGTGTCGGGGCAGGGCCCGGTCCTCTCTCCGTCGTCGGCGCGCGCCGACGACGGAGAGAGGATCCACCGTTTCGAGGAGCTGTCCGCGTTCGCGCGCCGCTGCCAGGGAGACCCCACCGGACGGGACTGGAACCACGGCTGCGAGTGACGCGTGGACGAGGGGTCGGGCGGCGCCGGAGGGGTCAGTCCTTCGACCAGACGCCCGACTCGTTGCCGTCGGGGTCGGTGAAGTGGAACCGCCGCCCGCCGGGGAAGGGGTAGGGGCCGTTCACCACGTCGCCGCCCGCTCTCCGGACGGCTTCCGCCGACGCGTACAGGTCGGTGGAGTAGAGCAGTACGAACGGCCCGCCCGGATCGGGCCGTTCCCCCAGGGCGAGGCCGCCGACCTCGGGGGCGTCCCCGCCCGCGGGACCCCGGATACCCGCGTACCGGGGTCCGTAGTCGTTGAAGCTCCAGCCGAAGGCCTCGGTGTAGAAGCGTTTGGCCTGGTCGAGGTCGGCGACGGTGAGTTCGACGTAGTCGATGCCGTGGTGGCGATGGGTCATGGCGGCCATTGCCCCCGAGCGGTGTGACAAGGGGCGTGGGTCCGCCCGGGGCCGATGGCGGCACCGGCACCGGGACCGCCGTGCCGTCAGGGCGTGGTCGCGCTCTGTGGGAAACCACGGCCTGGCTATGCTCACCCACCGGAGGTGGCCGACCCAGCGTCCCGCGTCACCCCCTACCCCCCCTGTTCCCGACCAGACGGAGAACCGTTGAGCTACGACGTCGTGGCGTTGGTGGCCCAGGAGCCCGACGCCCCCGCGCTCACCCGGGTCCTGGCCGACCTCGACCCCGCCCTGCTCCTCGGCCGCTACCAGGAGACCGGCGTCCTCCAGGTGCGTGACGCGGCCGGACACCTCCTGGTGACGATCGAACCGGGGCAGCGGGTGGAGGCGCGTGGCGAGGTCGGACGGCTGCTCGGGAACGAGGCGACCACGGGCCTGCCCGATCCGTGTTGGTGGCTGGAGCTGCGCGCGCGTCCCGACGCTCCGGGCCGCGATGCCGCGCACCGGATCGCCGACGCGCTCGCGCTACGCCTCGGCGGGCTCGTGTGGACGTCGCTCCCGGACGGTTCGACCGGTGACGCCGACGTGTGGGAGGAGACCGCGCACCCGACCGTCGAACGCGCCGCACGGCACGCGGTGGTCGTCGCCCAGGACCGCGCGGTGGTGGGGTTCTCGTCGTGGCTCAACGACGCGGTGGGGGTCCACGGCGCACGGCGCGCGATCCAGGTCCTCACCCCGGCGACCTCCCGGCTCACCTACGCCCTGCGCACCTTCCTGGCCGGGCCGCTCGGCCGCTGGGTGGTGCGCGACGGGGACGGCACCCACTTCGACGGTCTGACCGGCCTCGCGCTGCGCTGGGACGAGGCGTACGGCTTCGTTCCGGAGCGGGCCGACCTGAACGGCCTGGAGGAGGAGCTGCGCAACGCCCGGGAACGCGGGGAGCACGCGCCGGTGCTCCGGCCCGGGACGGGAGCGGCCGAGGAGTCCGATGGACCCGAGGCCGTCCCGGGGTTCCTTTCCACCGACCCGATGGAGACACAGCTCATCATCGAGCTGTCGGTGCTGCACCGCGACGCCTCGAAGGCCCGCGTGGGCCGGGCGGTCGAGATCCTCACCGGGCGTCTGGCCGGTGCGGTGCCCGCCGGATGGGGCCCGCACGAACCGGCCCTCACCGCCTGGGACCGGAAGAGGATTGCGGGGTTCGTGCGCGAGCGGTCGCGCCGCCGCACCCTCGTGCACGTCAGCGGGCCGCACGGCGTCGGCCACCCGTTCGCGGGGTCGCTGCGCGTGGAGAGGCGGGGCGATCGGGTCGGCGAGCAGGTGTCGCTGGCGATCGGCTTCACCGAGGAGGGCGACGTGCCGTTCGACGCCCTGCCGGAGCTGGTCGGGACCCTGGCCGCCGAGGGGCTCCTGGAGGGGCTCCAGGTGCGGCGTGTGCGCGGACGCAGCGACCGGGGCTTAACCCTGGATCTTGGACACGCTGAACCCGACAGGTGTCGGGAGGAAGCGAGAATCAGGGCATGGCCCGCAAGACCTACTCCGAGGAGTTCTGCCAGCAGGCGGTCGACCTCTACCTCAACACCCCGGTACTCCAGTTGTAGATCCGTTTTGTCATGATTCTTGGGCTGCCTGTCTGCGGTAG
>NZ_QPNC01000017.1 GCF_003386285.1 Nocardiopsis sp. FIRDI 009 | reverse complement strand
GCCTGTTGTGGGTGGCCCTCTTCTTCTTTTTTGTGCGCGGGCTTGTGCGATTGTGAAACACGCCTGGGGTGAGTGCTGCTCGGGCTGGGGGTGTGGATCCAGAGGTCGAGGAAGAAGCTTCCCAGCCAGGTGTGGTGACCTCACGGAACCTTCGGTGGTGGGGGACTGGTCACCCCTGGAGAGGGCATCACGGGGGTACAGATACCGTAAGCTGGGGGGTACAAATACTTGATGCGCTGCCGCACCCTACGCTGGCGGCGCTTTTGAATGTTGACGGACGGGTTGATGACTGAGGACAGCCGATCGGGAGACCGCGAGGATTCCGGAGCCAACGACCGTAGCGGCAGCCGCTCCGGGAGGCCCGATGGTCGGGGACGCGGCGACGGATCCCGCTCCCGTTCCGGCTACGGCGGTTCCCGGGACGAGAGGGGCCGCGGCGACGACCGGAGTGATGATCGTCGGGGTGGTTTCCGTGGTGACCGCCGTGACGACCGTGGCGGCTACCGGGGTCGCGATGACCGTGGTGGTTTCCGTGGTGACCGTCGCGATGACCGTGGTGGCTACCGAGGTCGCGACGACCGCCGTGACGACCGTGACCGGCCTGAGAGCCGTCGCGACGACCGTCGGGGCGGTTACCGCGACCGGCGTGATGATCGTCGGGGTGGTTTCCGTGGTGACCGTCGCGATGACCGTGGCGGCTACCGGGGTCGCGACGACCGCCGTGACGACCGTGACCGGCCTGAGAGCCGTCGCGACGACCGTCGGGGCGGTTACCGCGACCGGAGTGATGATCGTCGGGGTGGTTTCCGTGGTGACCGTCGTGACGACCGTGGCGGCTACCGGGGTCGCGACGACCGTCGGGGCGGCCGTGACCAGTGGCGTCGGGATGACCGAGCCCGGGATCGCGACCGAGACCCCGCGGATGTCGCACCGCCGCTGCCGGAGGCGGCCACCTACGAGCAGCTGGACCCGGAGACCCGGCGTGACCTGAACTCTCTGCCGAAGTCCCTGGCCGAACTCGTGGGCAAGCACATCGTCGCCGCCGGTCTCCTGCTCGACGAGGACCCGGAGCGGGCCTACGGGCACGCGGCCTTCGCCCGACGCAAGGCTTCGCGTGTGCCCGGGGTCCGTGAGGCGTCGGGTGTCGCGGCCTACACCGTGGGCAAGTGGCAGGAGGCCCTCGCCGACCTGCGCGCCGCCCGCCGCATGAGCGGACGGGACAACTTCCTGGCGATCATGGCCGACTGCGAGCGCGGCCTCGGCAGGCCCGAGCGAGCGTTGGAGATCGGCAACGACCCGGCGGCCGAGAAGCTGGACGCCGCCGACCGGATCGAACTGCGCATCGTTGCCTCCGGAGCCCGACGTGACATGGGCGACCTCCAGGCCGCCCTGGCCGAACTCCAGGTCCCCGAACTGAAGGAGCGCCGCGCACGGCCGTGGATCGCCAGGCTCTTCTACGCCTACGCTGACGTCCTGGAGGCGCTCGGCCGCGAGGACGACGCCCGCGAGTACTTCGCGAGGGCGTCCGCGGTGGACCGTGAGGGCGTCACCGACGCGGACGAGCGCCTCGCGCTCCTGGAGGGCGTCGAACTCGTCGACGTCGACCACGACGGCATCGTCTGGACGGACGCCGAGGAAGCTGAGGAAGCCGACGACGAGGAGCGGGACTGAGACCGCTCGGTGGGGCTCGGGTGCACCTGGGGGTGCTGCCCGAGTCCCACGACTCGGTGGTGTGCCTGACGCTGCGGGGCGACCGGCTGCTGATGGTGCGCCACCGGGACCGGGCCTGGGAGTTCCCCGGTGGACACGCCGAACCCGGGGAGGACGTCCACGACACCGTCGTGCGTGAGGCCCGGGAGGAGGCGGGAGCCACCCTCGGCGAGGTGTCCGTCCTGGGGTACTACGTCCTGGCCAGCGGGCACGTCACCGTGGTCACCAGCGCCCAGGTCGTCGATATCGCGCCGTTGAGCGGTGACTTCGAGACCGTCGAGGTACGGGAGTTCGCCTCCCTGCCCGAGGATCTCTCGTGGTCCGACGGCCTGTACGCCCACCTGCTCACGGAACTGGGACTTCCCTGACGAACACGTGCTCGCTGCCCACGAGCCGGTAACCCAGACTCCGGTTGATCGCGAGCATGGGCGCGTTGTCCGTGTGGTTGCCCGTGTAGGCGTGAGTGAAGCCCCACTCCCGTGCGCGGTGCAGGGCGACGGTCTTGGCGTAACCCGCCAGCCCCCGGCCACGGAACTCGCGGAGGGTACCGGTCATCGCCGACTCCATCCGAGCCTTCCGGTCCGAGACGTAACAGGTGATGGCCACCGGCCTGCCGTCGATCAGCAGCACCAGACTGAGGTCCAGGTCGGAGAGCGGGTGTCCCCACGTGTCGGCGTACCAGTCGTCGAAGGACGGGAAGGCGGCGGCTTCTCCCGGCTCGTCCTCGTTGGTGAGCCGGTCGATCTCGTACAGCGCGCGCGGCTCGAACTCGCGCCACGCACGCAGCTCCGCGCCGAGGGGCGCGGCCGGAAGGTTCGGCAGGTCGCGGAGGTCGAGTCCGAGGATCTGGTGGGTGTCGACCACCTCGCCGCCCTCCAGGAAGGCGAGGAGGGAGCGTCCGCCGCGCTGTACGCCCTCCTCGGCCACCGTCACACGCAGGCTTCGGGCGCCCCGCTCGACCAGACTCCGCTCGGAGGCGGCCAACAGGTCCGTGCCCGGCCCGTCGTCGCTCGCGATGAGCAGGGTGGTCCCGACCCCGTCGCGCAGCACCGAACGGACGTGTCCCGTGATCCGGCCGTTCCGTACACGGACCAGGGCGCGGTTGTCCGCGCCGGGGGATCCGTGTTCGAGGCGCCAGCGCACGGCCTCCTCGGACAGGACCAGAGTGGGGAAGGCGTCGCTCAGGAGGCGGTGGGCGCCGGGGACGTCGTCGGCGGTGAGCTCTCGGATCGTCATGCCGGGTGACCCTAGTGCTGTCACCCCTCGGGCCGCACGTCCTTTTCCGCGGCCCGCTCGGCCTCCAACCGGTCCAACCAGTGCACGATGCCGGACACGTTGGTCTCCGCCCCCGCGAGGGTGTCGAGGACACCGGCGGCCTGGTCCGGCATCGGGGCGTACCGGGTCATCACCTTGTCGCGGACCATGGCGATCGCGTGGTCCAGGTCGCCGACGGTGCCGTGGGCCTCGCGGACGGTCTCCACCCACGTCCGCAGCTCGGCCTCCGCGCGCTCGATCGTCTCCTGAACCGACTCCGCGGCACCGAAGTGGGAGAACATCAGACGCCGCGGTTCGATGTCTCCGAACAGCCGAAGGGTGCGCAGGCACGCGTCCAGATCGAAGTCCGGGGGCGGGGTCGCCGGGCGGACGTCGCCCGTGAGCGGGTTGTACACCCCCAGGGCGTCGCCGACGTAGAGGTCGCCGGTAGCGGTGTCGACCAGGCCCATGTGGTGCTTGGCGTGTCCGGGCGCGTAGTGCGACACCAGACGCCGGCCACCGCCCAGGTCGATCTCCCCGGTCTCGCCGACCGCGCGGATCCGGGTCGCCTCGGTGGGCCGCATGTGTCCGAACAGGGTCTCCAACCGGTCGCCCCAGACCATCGCGGCACTGTTCATCAGCCGACTCGGGTCGGCCAGGTGCCGGGCGCCGCGTTCGTGGACGACGATCTCCGCGTCGGGAAACACCTCGGCCATGTCCCCGGCGCCGCCCGCGTGGTCCAGGTGGATGTGCGTGACGACGATGGTCGCCAGGTCCTCGGCGGCCAACCCCAGGTGGGAGATCGCACGGTGCAGGACGGGCGCCGAACCGGCGGTGCCGACCTCGACGACGCACGGCCGTTCGGACCGGATCAGGTAGGCCGAGACCACACCCGGGTATCCGGCGAGCATCGTGTCGATGGCGAAGACGTCGTCACCCAGGTGGGTGATCCCCTCGGGCAGGTCGTTCACGTCCACGGGCACTCCTGTCCGGTCGCGCGGCTGAGACCACCGACTCTAGGGCAGGCGGTCCCCGGCGGGACGGAGCAGGGGGGAGTTGTCCACAGGTTCGGGGTGGGGCTTTCCCTCCGGTCCCGGTCGGGTGAGCCTGGAGTCAGCACACTTCGGGAAGGACGGCGGATGCGGCAGGACACCACCCCGGGGCACCGCAACGAGATCGTCGTGGCGGAGCGGATCACCGCCGAACCCTCGCGGGAGCCGCCCAGCGGGGACCGGATCGCCACCCGGCGGGTCTGTGTGGCGCGTGCGGGTGGGCGAGGTCGTCGAGATGACGGGGGTTCTGCGCAGGCGGAGCCGGCGGGTCGGCGACGGGGTGCGCACCGTCCACGAGGTGGAGGCGCGCACGGCGGAGCGGGCGGGGGAGAAGGGGGAGGGCCGGTGATCGGATCACCAGTCCAGGTGTGCCAGCGCCTCGCGTGCGGACGGGCCGGTCGGGTCCACCGTCTCGTCCGACCACACCGCCACGCACAGCGCGCGCAGGCCGTCCAACCGGTCTCCCGCCCCCTCCAGACGGAGTTCGCCGCCGTCGGTGACGGCCGTCCACCCTCCACACCGGGTCCGGGTCCCCTCCCGGACCACGGCCGGATGTGTCTGATTCATTCCCGACACGTCCCAGGCCAGGTAGCGCGGGCGCTGGTGCGCTGGTGCGGCCAGCGCGTCCAACGGCGTGGCCACCCCCGACAGCACGAGCATCCCGGCGGCTCCGTGCGCCGCGGCGCCCTCGATGTCGGTGTCCAGCCGGTCGCCGACGATCAGGGGGTTCCTGGCTCCGGTGCGCAGAATGCCCTCCTCGTGCAGCGGACGCATGGGTTTGCCCGCGATGATCGGCTCCACCCCGGTCGCGTGGGCGATGACCCGGACGAAGGAGCCGTTGGCCGGGGTGATCCCCCACTCGTTGGGCGCCGTGGCGTCGGCGTTGCTCGCCACGTACAGCGCACCTCGGGCCACCGCGAGCGAGCCCTGGTCGAGCAGGTCGCGGGAGATCACGCGCGCGTACCCCTGCACCACGGCCACCACCGACTCCGACGCCACGGTGACCGGCCGCAGCCCCATCCGCCGCACGGCTTGGCGCAGCCCGGTGTCCCCCACCACGAGCACGTCCGATCCGGCCGGGAACCGGTCGCGGACCACCCGCGCGGCGGCCTCGGCCGAGGTCACCACGTCCTCGGGTACGGCCGCGACGCCGAGGGAGGTGAGGTGCTCGGCGATACGGGCGGGGGTCCGTCCGGCGTTGTTGGTCACGAACGCCACCCGCGCCCCCGCCGCGCGTGCCTTGCCCACGGCCTCCGGGGCGCTCGGCACCGCGCGCGGACCGATGTAGACCACACCGTCCAGGTCGAGGAGCATCGCGTCGTGCAGTTCCGAGAGCGGGCGGTCGGCGGCGAGCAGGGACATGGCGGGGCACCCGTTCCGTGCGGTGGGAGTGGACGTGTCCAGGCTACGGCCGCCGGGGTGGGCGGGTCCGCCGGTCCCCGGTGTGCGCTGCGTCGCACCCGTCACCGGTTCCGGGTCAGCCACCCTGTCGCGAACTCCACGGCCCGCGGCAGGGAGAACAGCCGTGCCGCGGCCTCCCCCACCCGGCCCGTCGTCACGGCGCCGGTGCCCTCGAAGGCCGCCCCCAGGGGGTCGAAGTCGCTCGGGTCCAAGGCCACGTCGGTGTGGGTGACCCATGCCCGCCGCCCGTCGGAGGTCAGGACCGCGCAGGAGAACTCCTCCACGGCGGGGCGCGGTGTCCGGTACTCCGCGAGGTGGAAGGCGGTGCAGGACGCGTATCCCGCCCCGAGCAGCAGGACACGGGCATCGGCCCGTTCCAGCGCGGCGAGCGGGGAGCGATCGCCCAGGCGGCAGTCCTCCGCGTGTTCGGCCATGAGCCGTCCGGCCCGGCGGCCCAGGGCGGCGAAGGAGGTCTGCGGATGGGTGCTGCGCACCGCGCCGGGCCACGTACGCAGGGTCTCCGCGATCCGTCCCATGGCCAGGGTCGGGGTCACCGCCGGGTGGAACGGCGGCGCCTCGGCCCGGATGATCGGCCACCAGGACTCGGGGACGGGTGGGTTCGTCCAGGTCGCGGGGTCGGAGTTGTCCATGGTCTGGGTCGGGGCGGTGACGGTTCCATCTGCGCCGACCACGTCGGCCAGGGCGCGGACCACGGTCGGCGCCCCACCGCACACCCAGCCGAGGGAGCGTAGTGAGGAGTGGACCAGGAGGGTGTCGCCCGCCTCGACGCCGAGGGCGGCCAGGTCTCGGACGAGGGAGGACCGGGTCAAGGGGGGTCGGGTGTGCGTGGGTGGTGGGAGGGTCACGGGGCGTTCGGCTTTCGTCCGGTGGTTCTTCACGGTGGGGGATGACGCGGTACGGGCGGAGGCGGGCTGGGGCGCGGGGGCACCGTTCGGGGGTGTCACGCCGGTCGTGTCCCGGGGGGCACGGCGTGCACCGGGCTCCCGGTCGGGGCCGGAACACCGATCCCGCCTCTGGCCCCGTTCCGAGGCGCTCTTCCAGGGCTCACCGCCACCCTCCCGCACCGCGGGCGGCGTGTGGCGGTCCGGGGCGCCCTGCGGTCCGGCCGGCGAGGGTCAGGGCAGGACACGCATGACCAGGCCGCTGCGCGGCTTGGGCCCGAACGAGGTGGACTTGCGCGGGGTGAGTTCGCCGCGCTCGGCGACCGCGTACACCTGTTCCACGCGCAGCGGGGGCACGATGACGGCGGTGCCCTCCTCCTGCCGGGCGGTCTCGATCGCCCTGGCGGCGTCGTCGTGCACCATGCGCAGGTCGTGGTCGGGGCGCTCCCACAGGGGCAGGAGCAGGTGGTGCAGCGCGGTGGTGGGCAGTTCCCGGTAGGCGTCCGAGCGCGAGGGGGTGGCCTCCGCCAGCGGTCGTGGGTCGAAATCGGACACGAGGTGGAAACCGCCGCGCGGGTCGGCCAGGAGCAGGACGGGGTGGTCCGCCTTGGCGAGAGCCCGTTCGGCGTCGGCGAGGGAGGAGCTGCCCAGGTGCTCGACCCGGGCCACCGACCGTGCGGACGCGACCGCCCGGTCGGCGGACAGCGCGGGCACGACCCGGTGGATGGCGCCCAGGGTCGGGGGGTGGGTGTCGCTGTCCACGAGGTAGGCCAGTCCGTACGCCCATCCCGGGTCGCCGCCGAGCTCGTGCATGCGCTGGTAGGCGGTGTACCGGTGGTGACCGTCCGCGATCAGCGCGGTGCGGGGCGCCAGGTCGGCCTCGATCTCGGAGTGGGCCGCCGGGTCGGTCAGGGCCCAGAGCCGGTGTCGGGTTCCGTCGGCGGTACGGGTGTCGACGAGAAGTGTTCCACGCCGCTCGGCGTCCTCCGTGACCCGGGTTGTAGCGCCGTTCCCTCCGGGGTAGAGCAGGAAGATCGGTTCGAGGTTGGCGCGGGTACTCCTCATCAGCCAGAACCGGTCGAGCACGGGCATCCGGTCCACCTGTTCGTGCGGCCGGACGGGGCCGGGCTCGGTGGCCGAGGGCAGGTCCAGGGCCCCGATGAGTCCGCGCTGACGGACACCGGCCGCGGTCACCTGTTCGTAGACGTACAGGGTGTCCTCGGGGTCCTGGGCCAGCACTCCCTCGTCGATCCACGTGTTCAGGCGGACGGCCGCATTCTCGTAGATGAACCGGGCGGGCCGTCCCCCGCAACTTCCGGGCATCGTCAGGTTCAGCTGGTAGGGAACCGTGAGGCGGGCGGCGTTGTGCGGGTCCGAACGCAGGAGTTCGAGGGTCTCCTCCGGGTCCGGGACGTCATAGGGAGGGGCGAGGAGGTGGGCGACACCGTACTCACCGGAGTCGAGGATCCGCCCGATGTCCAGGTCCGTGTAGCGCAGCCCTCGGAAGGGAGCCAGTGCGAGAGGTTGGCGTGGCATCCCAGAACGGTACCGTTCCTCAAAGCCGAGCATGAGTCACACCTGCTCAGCCGAACGCTCCGAACGGTCTCGGGTGTTCCGGTCCACCGCCTTCCGTCCGCGTCCAGCGCCGTCGGATCGTGTCCGCGGCCCGGCCGCAGGCCCCACTGGTCGTGGGTGTGGGAGGTGACCGGACCCGTCCACCGGGATGAGGACCGGGCGGTCGGGTCCCGCTTACGGGCGGCCCAGATGTGGGTGGAGTGCTCCAGGCCGTCACGGCGCCGCCGGATCAGTGGAGGCGGATCGGCCCATGTGCTCGCCCACGGCGAGCAGGACCGTCTCGTCCTGTGGAGTGAGGCCCCTGAGCCGGTCGCGCACCGACACACCCGTGGGCCGGTCGGCGACGAACGGGCGGGCGATCTTCCGCGGCGGCTTCCCGGCCGCCGGTGAGAGCAGTTCCCTCACCCCTGGCCGTGGGTGTGCCGGGTGCCCGGGGCGCCCGGTCACCGTTTCGGTCCGCGCCGGTGGGCGGGCTACATCAGTCGGCGCATGCGCAGCAGGTCGCCGACGCTGGCGTCCACCCTGACCCGGCGGGTGAGCAGCGCCCGCGCGTAGTCCATCCGGTCCTCCGCCAACTCGACCAGGTCGGCGCTGTCCACGGTCACCCGCACCTGGGGGGAGGGGGCGGCCTGGTCGGCGGGGCGGTGGGTGACGTCCACCAGGCCGTTCAGGGTGAGTCGCATGTCGAACACCGTGGACAGGTCCGGGACCACGACGCTGACCGAACGCTCGCGGATGTGTTTGCGGCGTTCGGACTCGGGTTGGGCGAGGATGCGTTCGTTCACCCTCGCGATGCCGGCCAGGCACGCCTCGATGCTGCTCATGGCCACATGATGCCCTACTCCGGTGCGGGTGCGGTGGCTGCGTCGCGAACGGGACGAAAGGCGCCGCCTCACGGGTTCCCGCGCCATCGGGGCCCGCGCCCCGGTAGCGTTGACCGCGCACCCCCCACGTCGCGCAGTGGCTCTCTCGCCCCGTGCGCGCTCCTCCTTTGCCCTTCCTCCCGCGGTCCCATCAAGGAGCACGTGAAACATGGTCGTCGACGCGGTACGCACCTATCTCGATGCCGCCAGTGGCCTCACCGAACTGTCGCGCAAGGAGGCCGTCGCCGCGGCCAAGGCACTGCTGCGGGCGAACGGTACCGCCGCCCCGGAGCGGACGAGCGGTGAGGCGCTGCCGCCGAGGGTCGGCCAGAGCATCCAGGCCCTGGCGGGGGAGCTCATCGAGACCAGCCAGGCCAACCGTGCCGCCATCGCCGCTCTGGTCCGGTCCGAGGTGGAGCGGCAGTTGGAGCGGATGGACGTCGTCCCCCGGGATGAGCACGACCGCCTCGTCCGCCGGGTCGCCGAACTCGAACGCCGTCTGGCCGCGCGCCACCAGGTCCCCGAGCGCGTCGCCGCGCCCGTCGCCGCCGTCCCGGAGTCCGCTTCCGGTCCCGCCACGGGCGCCGTGGACACGCGGGTGGCTCCCGCCGGTGACGAGGACGGTGCCGAACCGCGGCCCGAACCCGCTGCCGAGGGTTCCGCCGACACCACCGACACCGCGCCTTCGGCGGCCGGCGGCTCCGCCTCCGCTGCCCAGGGCGCCTCCCCGGAGGAGCCGGACACCTCAGAGGAGCCGGACACCCCGGAGGATCGTGCGGAGGCCGGGTCCAAACCCGCCAAGGCGGCGGGGACCAGCTCCAAGGGCCGGTCCACGGCCAAGGGTTCCGCGAAGTCGACCACTCGGTCCAGCCGTTCGCGGTCGACCGGCAAGGGGACCGCGGCCAAACGGACGACCAAGGGCAAGGGAACGGCGAAGAAGTAGTGTCCGCACGAGGAGGCGAGAGTGATGACGGACCCCACGGAACAGGCCGCCGCGCTGGCCGAACGGACCCTCGCCGGCACGCGTGAGCGACTGTCCGCGCTGGACGGACTGCCCACCGCCGACCACGTCGGTGTCTTCGACTCCCTGCACCAGGAGCTGTCCACGGTGCTCGGTGCTCTGGACCAGGACGCGGACGGCCCCCGCCGGCCCCCGGTATCCTAGGTGACCATGGCAAAACGCAGTCGGCTCGACGCGGAACTCGTCCGCCGCGGGCACGCACGCTCCCGCGGCCACGCCGCCGAGATCATCGAGGGCGGCTACGTCCGTGTGGCCGGGATGGTGGCCTCCAAGGCCGCCACCCAGGTCGGCACCGACCAGCCCATCGTCGTGCGCACCCCCTCGGAGGAACCGCCCTACGTCTCGCGGGGCGCCCACAAGCTCATCGGCGCCCTGGACGCGTTCGCCCTGGACGTCTCCGGTCGGCACGCGCTGGACGCGGGCGCCTCCACCGGCGGGTTCACCGACGTGCTGCTGCGCCGTGAGGCCGCGCACGTCACGGCGGTCGACGTCGGTTACGGGCAGCTCGCCTGGTCCCTGCGCAGCAACGAGCGGGTGCGTGTGATGGAGCGGTGCAACGTCCGCGAACTCACACCCGAGCAGATCGGTGAGCCCCGTCCCGACCTGGTCGTGGGTGACCTGTCGTTCATCTCGCTGACCCTGGTCCTGGCGCCGCTGCGCGAGTGCGTCACCCCCGACGCCGACTTCGTCCTCATGGTCAAGCCCCAGTTCGAGGTCGGCAAGGAGCGGGTCGGGGCGGGCGGGGTGGTTCGTGATCCCGCCCTGCGCGCCGAGGCGGTCACCCGTGTCGCCGAGCACGCGCTCGGTCTGGGCCTGGGCACCGTGGACGTCACCGCCAGTCCGCTGCCGGGCCCCTCCGGCAACGTCGAGTACTTCCTGTGGATGCGCGCGGGGGCGCCGCCCCTGGACCCCGACCGGTTGGCCAGAGCGATCGAGGAGGGGCCCCGCTGACCGCGTGGCACCGTGTCCTCGGTGTCCGGTAACGTGACCCGGCCGGGTCAGCGACCGCTCCCGGCCCGCATCCGACTCCCTGTCGGGGAGCCAACGTGAGGGGACGGCGATGACCAGCGGACGCAGTGTTCTCCTGCTGGCGCACACCGGTCGCCCCGCGGCGATCCGCAGCGCCCGCCTGGTCCACCGGAGCCTCACCCGGGCCGGGCTGACGGTGCGCATGCTCAAGGGCGAGGTCGAGGAGTTGGCGGTCGAGGGGTGCTCCCTGGCGCCGGTCGAGGCCGTCGAACCCGCGGAGGCCGCCGAGGGTGTCGAGATGGTCATGGTGCTCGGTGGTGACGGCACCCTGTTGCGCGCCGCCGAGCTCGCGCGTCCGGCGGGCGCCCCCCTGCTCGGTGTGAACCTGGGGCACGTCGGTTTCCTGGCCGAGGCCGAACGCGAGGATCTCGGGGCGACCGTGCAGAGTGTGGTCGACCGCGACTACGTCGTCGAGGAGCGCATGACCCTCGACGTGGCGGTTCTCAACGGCGGTCGCGGGGACGGGGCGCCTCCGGTGCGGACCTGGGCGCTCAACGAGGCGACCCTGGAGAAGGGCGAGGCCCGCCGCATCCTGGAGGCCGTCCTGGAGATCGACGACCGTCCGCTGTCCCGCTGGACCTGTGACGGTGTGGTGGTCGCGACCCCCACCGGGTCCACCGCGCACGCCTTCTCCGCCGGAGGGCCCGTGGTCTGGCCCGACGTCGACGCGATGCTGGTCGTCCCGCTCAGCGCCCATGCCCTGTTCGCCCGCCCGCTCGTGGTGGGCCCGGGGGCGACGGTCGCGTTGGAGGTGTTGCCGGACACGGCTCCGGGGGTGCTCTGGTGTGATGGACGGCGTATGGTCGAATTGCCCGCCGGGGCACGGATAGAGATCACCCGTGCGGACACGCCGGTTCGGCTGGCCCGGTTGCACCGGGCGCCGTTCACCGACCGGCTGGTGGCCAAGTTCGGTCTGCCGGTCGCGGGCTGGCGCGGGCGGGGCGAACGCGACCGCTGATCCAGGACACGGTTCTGGCACGTCGCGTGCGCGCGTGCGGCGCGCGTGTGAACGCACAGGCGTCAACTATCAGGAGAGGGTTCGGTGCTGGAGGAAGTCCGCATCCAGGGACTCGGGGTCATCGATGACGCCGTTCTGGAGTTGTCACCGGGACTGACCGTCGTGACGGGCGAGACCGGTGCGGGAAAGACCATGGTCGTCACCGGGCTCGGGTTGCTCTTCGGCGGACGGGCCGATCCCCAGCGTGTGCGCCCCGGCGCTCCCCGGGCGGTCGTCGAGGGCCGTCTGACGGTTCCCGGCGACGGCCGGGTGGCCTCGCGCGTTCTGGAGGCCGGGGGCGACATCGACGACGACGTTCTCATCCTCACCCGCGCCGTGTCGGCGGAGGGGCGTTCGCGCGCGACGCTGGGGGGCCGGTCGGCCCCGGTGAGTCTGCTCGCCTACCTGGCCGACGACCTGGTCGCGGTGCACGGCCAGTCCGACCAGCAGCGTCTGCTGCGCGCCGACCGTCAGCGCTCGTCCCTGGACCGGTTCGCCGGTCCGGAGCTGGCCAAGGAGTTGAAGCGGTACACGGCGGCCTACCGGCGCCACCGCGAGGTCTCGACCGAGTTGGAGGAGATCGTGCAGCGCGCCCGTGAGCGCGCCCAGGAGGCCGATCTGCTGCGGTTCGGGGTCGAGGAGATCGAGGCCGCGCAGCCGCAGCCCGGGGAGGACGCCGAGCTCCTGGCGGAGGAGACCCGTCTGGCGCACGCCGACAGCCTGCGGGTGGCGGCCACGACCGCGCACGAGGCGTTGGTCGGGGATCCGGCCTCCGACGTGGAGGTCGACGTGGTCGGTCTGCTCTCGGCGGCCCGGCAGGCGGTGTCGTCGGTGCGTGAGCACGACGCGCGGCTGGGCGTGATCGGGGACCGGTTGGATGAGGCGTCCTACATCATCTCCGACGCCGCGACGGAGTTGGCCTCCTACGCCGAGTCGGTGGACGCCGACCCGGCCCGTCTGGCGGCGGTGCAGGAGCGTCGGGCCCTGCTCACGCAGCTGTCCCGCAAGTACGGGGAGACCACCGACGAGGTGCTGGCCTGGTCGGAGAACGCGGCCAAGCGGCTCAACGAGCTGGAGGGCGATGACGAGCGGATCGACGCGTTGCGGGCCGAGGCCGACGAACTGTACGCCCGGATGGAGGAGTCCGCGGGGGAGTTGACGCGGATCCGCACCGAGGCGGCCGAGCGGTTCGGCGCGGCCGTCACCGAGGAGCTGACCGCGTTGGCGATGCCGCACGCGCGGGTGAGCGTGCGTATCCAGACGGGCGCGGAGTTCGGGCCGCACGGGCGTGACGACGTGGAGCTCCTGTTGGCGCCGCACCCGAGTTCGCCTCCGCTGGCCCTGCACAAGGGGGCCTCCGGCGGTGAGCTCTCCCGTGTCATGTTGGCCATCGAGGTGGTCTTCGCCGGTGCCGATCCGGTGCCCACGTTCGTCTTCGACGAGGTGGACGCGGGGGTGGGGGGCAAGGCGGCCGTCGAGATCGGTCGCCGTCTGGCCCGTCTTGCCCGGCGTGCCCAGGTCATCGTGGTCACCCATCTGCCCCAGGTCGCGGCCTTCGCCGACGCCCATCTGGTGGTGGAGAAGTCCACCGAGGGGCTGGTCACCGAGAGCGGTGTGGTCCGGTTGGACCGTGCCGGCCGGGTCCGGGAGCTGTCGCGCATGCTGGCCGGGTTGGAGGACTCCGAACTGGGGCGGGCCCACGCCGAGGAGCTGCTCACCAACGCCGATCCGGAGCGCGCCTACCCGGCGGCCTGACGACCGGCGGGGCCTGGTTCGGGCTTCGCCCCGTCTCGGGTGCGGGGTCCGCTGGGGTTCCGGGTTTCCCGTCGGCTGACGGGTCGTCATGGTGGTGAGAACACGCCGATCGACCAGCTGTTATGACTCAAAGTAAGTGAGTTCTGACAGTATGCGATCGATGAAGGTATCGGATGCGCTGAGCGCCACAGTCCTGCGGTTGCGCCGCTCCCGGGGGGACGCGCCCGCCGGGCTGGTCGCGCCCGTCCGTTCGGACCGCCGCACCAAGAATCTGACCAAACGGCTCCATCCGGGTGACATCGCCGTCATCGACCACGTCGACCTCGACCGGGTCAGCGCCGAGGCCCTCGTCGGGTGCGGTGTCTCGGCCGTGCTCAACGTCGCCCGCAGCATCAGCGGCCGCTATCCCAACCAGGGTCCCGAGATGATCGTCGCCGCCGGGATCCCCCTGGTGGACGACGTCGACCCCGAGGTGTTCACCCGGGTGCGCGACGGTGAGCGCCTGCGCCTGGACGGAGCCGTCCTCTACCGGGGTGACGAGGTCGTCGCCCGCGGCACCCTCCAGGACCCGGGGACGGTCGAGGCGGCCATGGCCGAGGCGCGCGCGGGCCTGGCCACCCAGCTGGAGGCCTTCGCCGCCAACACCATGGCCTACCTCCAGCACGAGCGCGACCTGCTGCTCGACGGAGTCGGGATACCGGCCATCACCACCAGTATGGAGGGACGACACGCCCTCATCGTGGTCCGCGGCTACCACTACCGCGAGGACATCGCCGCCCTGCGCCCCTACATCCGCGAGTTCCGGCCGGTGATCATCGCCGTCGACGGGGGAGCGGACGCGGTCATGGAGGCCGGTTACCGGCCTGACATCATCGTCGGGGACTTCGACTCGGTCTCCGACCGGGCGCTGGGCAGCGGCGCCGAACTGGTCGTCCACGCCTACCGTGACGGCCGTGCCCCCGGACTGTCCCGGCTCACCGACCTCGGTCACACCGCTGTGGTCTTCCCCGCCACAGGGACCAGCGAGGACGTGGCGATGATGCTGGCCGACGGGGCGGGCGCCGCGCTCATCGTGGCCGTCGGCACCCACGCCACCCTGGAGGAGTTCCTCGACAAGGGGCGCTCGGGGATGGCCAGTACGTTCCTCACCCGCCTGCGGGTGGGCGGCAAGCTCGTGGACGCCAAGGGGGTCAGCCGCCTCTACCGTTCGCGCATCTCTCCGTGGGCCCTGCTGGGCCTGGTGGCCGCCTGCCTGCTCACCATCGTCGTCGCCGCCTACAGCTCCCCGGCTGGCCAGGTCTACCTCACCTTCCTCGCGGCGCGTTGGGACGCGTTCTCCTACTGGATGGCAGGGCTGTTCACGTGATCGACTTCCGCTACCACCTGGTGTCCATCGTCGCGGTGTTCCTCGCGCTCACCGTGGGGCTCGTCCTGGGCACCACCATGCTCCAGGACCCGCTGCTCAACACCCTCCAGTCGGAGACCGCCGACCTGCGCGGTCAGAGCGAGCGGCTGCGCGCCGACCGCGACGAGGCCGAGCGCGTCGGTGCGGTGGCCGACACGTTCGCCGAGGTCGCGTCCGAGGATGTGCTCGACCGTCGACTCGACGGTGTGGGCGTGGTCGTGGTGGCCGCCCCGGGGGCCGACGGTGACCTGGTCGCGGCGTTGACCGACCGGATCGAGGAGGCCGACGGCGAGGTCGTCGGACGCCTCGGTCTGACTCCGGACCTGGTGGACGGGGACAAGGCGACCTTCGTCGGAGAGCTCGCGATCCAGGTCGCGCGGGACCCCGACCGGCTCACCGGGGGCGCCCACGACCGGGCGGGCACGGAGTTGGGGCGGGCGTTGGCCCGCGCCACGCGTTCCGAAGGGGACGGGGACGACGAGGACCGGGATGGGAAGGAGACCGGTGCCGGGGACGAGGAGGGCGAGGACGGGGACGAGGAGGGAACCGGGGACGGGGAGACCGAGGACCGGACGGCTGAGGCGGTGCTGGCCGCCTTCGCCGAGGGCGGTCTGGTCGAGTTCCACGGGGACCCGGCCGGGGCCGCCGACGCGGTGGTCGTGGTCGCGCCCGAGTTCGGTTCCGAGGGGGACTCCGAGATCGCCCAGATCGCCCTGACCGCGTTCGTGGCCGCCCTGCGCGAGGAGGTCGGGCCCACGGTCCTGGCCGGGGACGTCACCTCCGCCGAGCCTGGTGGTCTCATCGCCCGGGCCCGGGCCGAGGAGCCCGCCTTCACCACCGTCGACCTGGCCGGACGCCCGATGGGTGACGTGATCACCGTGCTGGCCCTGGCCGCGAGCCTGGAGGGGCCCGCCTCCTCCTACGGAGTGGGCGAGGGGGTGGTGGGGTTCGTCCCCGACCCGCTGCCCGAACCGAGGTCCAGCGAGGATGACTCCTCCGAGCGGGGGTCCGACGACGCGGAAGGCGAGCGCCCGCCGGGCGAGGCGCGCCACGCCGCTCGGGCGGGGGAGTGAGGTCGGTGATGCCGCGCCTGTCGTTCTTGGCGGTCCTCGGCGGTCGGAGGCGGGCCGACGTCCTCCCGGGCTCCGGGCGTGCCCTCGGCCAGGGCCTGGTCGGTGCCGTGGCGGGGGGCGTGGCCGCCCGTGCCGCCTACACGCTGCTCACCCGGCCCCGGCAGCCCCACCCGAACCCGTGGCAGCGGATCAACTTCCGGGGCCGGACCGTCACCCTCCAGGAGGGGCCCGCGCTCGCCTCGGGTGTGTGCGCCGCCAGCCTGGTCACGCCGGGGCTGACCCCGCGGGTGCGGGCCTCCTGCGCCCTGGCCGCCGCCGGGGCCGCCGCGTTCGGCGCCTACGACGACCTGTCCGGATCGCCCGCCGCGCGTGGACTGCGCGGTCACCTGGGGGCGCTGTCCCGGGGGTGTGTCACCACCGGCCTGCTCAAGATGGTCGGGATCGGCGCCACGGGGGTGGCCGCGGCCGCCCTGCTGCGCCGGTCGGCGGCCGACACGCTCCTGGACGGGGCGCTCATCGCCGCCAGCGCCAACCTGGTCAACCTGTTCGACCTGCGTCCGGGCCGCGCGGCCAAGCTCGCGGTGCTGGCCGCGACCCCGGCGCTGGCCTCCCCGGCCGCGCCGCTGGTCGGCCCGGTGGTGGGGGCGTCGGTCGCGCTGCTCCCCGAGGACCTGGCCGAACGCTCCATGCTCGGTGACGCGGGCGCCAACGCGCTCGGGGCCGCTCTGGGGGTGGCGGCGGCGGCCCGTGCGCCCCGCCCGGTGCGCCTGGCGCTGCTCGGCGGGGCCGTCGCGCTGACCCTGGCCAGTGAGCGCACCAGTTTCTCCCGTGTCATCGACCGTGTGCCTGTCCTGCGCCGTCTCGACCGGTGGGGCAGGTGCGTGTGAGGGGAGCACGGTGTCTCGCGTCGCCCTCGGCCCCGGGGTGAGGCGCGCCGTCGGTACGGCGGCGGCGGTCATCGCGCTGGCCACCGTCGGGGCGCGGCTGGCGGGTTTCGGGCGCACGGTGGTGTTCGCCCGGACGGTCGGCGACACCTGCCTGGGCACCGCCTACGTCACCGCCAACCAGCTGCCCGCGGTCCTGTTCGAGATCGTCATCGGCGGAGCGCTCAGCGCGATGGTCGTGCCGGTCCTGGCGTCCTCCGTGGGGCGGGGCGACCAGGAGCGGGTGCGTCACACCGTCTCCGCGCTGGTCACCTGGGTTCTGCTGCTGGCCGTGCCCCTGTCCGCGCTGCTGGCCGCCGTGGCCGTTCCCGCGACCGCGCTCATGTTGGGGTCGGTGAGCGGCTGCGACCACGGCGACCTGCTCGACCTGTCCGCGCGCATGCTCGTCGTGTTCTCCCCCCAGATCGTCTTCTACGGCCTGGCGGCGGTCCTGTACGGGGTCCTGCAGGCCCACCGCCGCTTCCTCGCGCCCGCCCTGGCCCCGCTCGTGTCGAGCCTCGTGGTGATCACCGCCTACCTCGTCTTCGTCCCCTTGGGGGCCGGGGGTCGGCGGGAGGTGGGGGAGTTGTCCCTGGCCGCCGAGCTCACGCTGTCAGTGGGGACGACCGCCGGGGTGGCCGCCCTGTTCCTCACCGTGCTGGGTCCCATGACGCGGTTGCGGGTGCGCCTCCGTCCGTGCCTGACGTTCCCGCCCGGGGTGGGCGAGCGGGTCCGGGCGCTGGCAGCCGCCTCCCTCCTGCCCCTGGTGGCCATGCAGGTGTGCCTGCTGCTGTTCGTGGCCCTGGCCAACCACGGGGCCGGCGCGGGCGCGGCCGTGCTGCACACCTACGCCTGGGCCCTGTTCACCCTGCCCTACGGGGTGATCGCGGTTCCCGTCGCCACCAGCGCCTTCACGGCTCTGGCGGTGGCGCACGCCGACCGCGACCGCCGGGGTTTCGGTGTCCTGGTCTCCGGTGCGGCCCGGGTCACGGTCGTGGCGACGGCGGCCGCGGGCACCGCGTTGGCCGCGGCCGCCGTCCCGGTCGCGGCGGTCTTCGCGCGGCAGGATCCGCTGGCGCTGGAGCGGGCGCTGGTGGCCTACGCTCCGGGCGTGGTGGGGTTCGGTCTGGTGGCTCTGGTCAGTCGGGCGCTGTACGCCTCCCACCACGGTCGCCGCGCGGCCGCCGCCCAGGTCGCCGGGTGGGCGGTGGTGATGGCGGGCGCGGTCGTCCTGGTGTGGGCGGTGCCCCCGGAGTGGACGATCGCCGCGCAGGGCGCGTCGGTCACGGTGGGGCTCACCCTGGCGGCGGTCCTGTTGTGCGCGGGTTCGGCGCACGCGCACGGGCGTGCGGCGCTGGCGGGGGTGGGCAGGTCGGTGGTGGCGTCCCTGGCGGGGGGTGTCGCGGGTTGGGCCGTGGGCCGTACGGTCGCGGCGGCGCTGCCCGTGGCCGACGTGTGGCGGGCGGCGGGTTCGGCGGTGGTGGCCGGATCGGTCGGGTTGGCGGTGTTCGCGGTGGTGGCCGCGGTGGTGGACCCGTCCGCGCCGCGGGTGGTGGCCACCCGGGTCAGGAGCGTACGAGAGGGCAGGAAGGCGGAGCGGTGAATCTCAGGATCGCGCTGGTGGTCGGGACCAGCACCGGAGGGGTCGGGCGGCACGTGCGGTCGTTGGCCGAGGGGCTGCGCGGGCGTGGGCACGGGGTGGCGGTGCTCGGCCCGGCCGAGGCCGACCGGGCGTTCGGGTTCACCGCGGCGGGGATCCGGTTCGCGCCGGTCCCGATCGGCGCCGCCCCGTCGCTGGGTGACCCGGGGGTCGTGTTGCGGTTGGCCGCCCTGGCGGGCGGCGCGGACGTCGTGCACGCGCACGGGATGCGGGCGGGGGCGCTGTGCGCGTTGGCGGGGGTCTCTCCGTTGGTGGTGACGGCGCACAACGCGCCGCCGTCGGTCACCGGGCCGTTGTCGTCGGCCTATCCGGTGCTGGAGCGGATCGTGGCCCGGCGGGCGCGGGTGGTGTTGGGGGTCTCGGGTGACCTGGTGCGGCGGCTGCGTGCGGCCGGGGCGCGCCAGGCCCGGATGGCGGTGGTGGCGGCGCCCCCGGTCGGGGAGCCGTTGAACGGCCGTGAGGCCACGCGGGCCGATCTGGCGGTGCGCCCCGAGCGGCCGTTGGTGCTGACCATCGGCCGGTTGGCCGGTCAGAAGGGGTTGGACACCCTGTTGGCCGCGGCGCCGTCGATCGCCGATCGGCGGCCCGAGCCGGTGGTGGCGATCGCCGGGGACGGGCCGTTGTGGGGGGAGCTGCACGACACGGCGGCCGAGTTGAAGGCGGACGTGCGCATGCTCGGTCACCGGTCGGACGTGGCCGACCTGTTGGCGGCGGCGGACGTGTTCTGCCTGCCCAGCCGTTGGGAGGGGCCGTCGTTGGTGATCATGGAGGCGCTGCGGACGGGGCTGCCGGTCGTGGCCACGCGTGTGGGGGGTATCCCGGATCTGTACACGGGGACGGTGCTCATGGTGCCGCCGGGCGATCCGCGCGCCCTGGCGGCAGCGGTCGGGCGGGTGTTGGACGAACCGGAGCTGGCCGAGGAGTTGCGCGTGCGCGCGAGGGCGGCGGCCCGGGACCTGCCGACGGAGGAGGACGCGGTGGCGGCGGCCGACGGGCTGTACGCGGCGGTGGTGCGTGGGGGGACCTGAGGGGGCGGCGGGGGCGGCCCGGGGAGGCGGCGAACCCCGGAGCATGGTGAACACCACCCCGTCGTCGGCTTCCCTCGGTGGGTGTTTGATGACATGCTGGGGGTGGGCCGGGTTGCGCACGCATGTCATGGGGTGTGCCCCGGTACCCTCGTATGTCACGTGAGGGGAGTATCCCTGCCGCGGCGGAGCCGTCATCACGGAGCACAGTGTCGTGTTCCCGGTTCCGTCGGTTCGTGCCGACGTCGGACGGACGGGAGAGACCTCCGGTAGTTCGACGTGCGCGCAGTGCTCCCGCGCGCACCGACCGGAGGAGTTTCCGACCGTGAACGTTCCCCTGTGGGTATGGGCTGTCACCATCCTGGGGATGGTCGCCGTCCTGGCGATCGACCTGGCCATCGTCGACCATCCCTGGAGCAAGAAGAGCGGACCGAAGGAGTTCGGGATCCGCCAGGCCGCCTGGTGGGCGGCCTTCTACATGGGTGTGGCCATCCTGTTCGGTTTCGGCGTGATGTACTTCGGCGGTTCGACCGCCGGCGCCGAGTACTTCGCCGGGTTCATCACCGAGAAGAGCCTGAGCGTCGACAACCTCTTCGTGTTCTACCTCCTGATGGGCGCCTTCGCGGTCCCGAAGAAGTACCAGCACGAGGTCCTGCTCATCGGCATCGTCATCGCGCTCGTGATGCGCGGCTTCTTCATCATCCTCGGCGCCCAGGTGATCAACGCCTGGAGCGAGGTCTTCTACCTCTTCGGCGCCTTCCTCATCTACACCGGTTACAAGATCGTCCGGGACCACCTCAAGGACGACGAGGAGGAGAAGGACTTCACCCAGAACCCGGCGGTGCGCCTGGTCAAGCGCTTCTGGCCGGTCACCGACGACTACCACGGCGCGCACCTGACGGTGAAGCTCGACGGCAGGCGGCATGTGACCCCGATGCTCCTGGTCATCGTCGCGATCGGTGTCATCGACCTGGTCTTCGCCGTCGACTCCATCCCGGCTATCTTCGGCCTGACCCAGGACGCCTACATCGTCTTCACCGCCAACGCCTTCGCGCTGCTGGGTCTGCGCCAGCTCTACTTCCTGCTGGCCGGCCTCATGGACAAGCTCGTCTACATCAGCTGGGGCCTGTCCGCGATCATGGTCTTCATCGGTGTGAAGATGATCCTGCACGCGCTGCACGAGAACGGCGTGCACGCCCCGGAGATCGGTATCGGCACCTCGTTGACCGTGATCATCGGCCTCATGACGGTCACCATCGTCGCCAGCCTGATCAAGGCCCGTGTCGACACCGGTCGGCGGGCCGCCGCCAGGGCCGAGGTCGAGAAGGACGCCGCAGCCGACCGCTCCTGACCCCGGTCGGGTCCGGCCCGATTCTCGAAAACAACCGAATTCGAACGCCTGTTCGTCTATAGTGGTGGTGCCCGGCGCGCAGCCGTCCGGGCGCCACCACTTTCTCGAGGTGGAAGAAACCGCCGCCGGTGGTCGTTAGTCTTGTCGGACGGGAGGGACCGCGGGGCCCGCGTCCTCTTCCCACCCCCTTTCGCGCCCGGTTCCCGGGCCGGGGCGGCCGATTGACCGTCCGCCGGACCGCGAAGTCCACACACGGGTCAGCCGACGTCGCGCGACGAGGCCGCGTCCTGTGCGCCCAAGCCGAAGGATGTCTCACTCGATGGTCGAACAACTGGTAGTCCGGGGAGCACGCGAGCACAACCTCAAGGACGTCTCGCTGGACCTGCCGCGCGACTCCATGATCGTGTTCACCGGCCTGTCCGGGTCCGGTAAGTCCTCCCTGGCCTTCGACACGATCTTCGCCGAGGGGCAGCGGCGCTACGTCGAGTCCCTGTCGGCCTACGCCCGACAGTTCCTGGGACAGATGGACAAACCGGACGTCGACTTCATCGAGGGGCTCTCGCCCGCGGTGTCGATCGACCAGAAGTCCACCAGCCGCAACCCCCGCTCCACCGTCGGCACCATCACCGAGGTGTACGACTACCTGCGTCTGCTGTGGGCGCGGGTGGGTGTGCCGCACTGTCCGGAGTGCCGCCGCGAGATCGCCCGGCAGACCCCGCAGCAGATCGTGGACCGGGTCCTGGAGATGACCGAGGGCACCCGCTTCCAGGTACTCGCCCCGGTCGTGCGCGGCCGCAAGGGCGAGTACGTCGAACTCTTCAAGGACCTGCAGACCAAGGGCTTCACGCGCGCCGTCGTCGACGGCGCCGCCGTCCGGCTGGACGAGCCGCCCAAACTCGGCCGCTACGACAAGCACGACATCGCGGTCGTCGTGGACCGCCTGAGCGTCAAGCCCTCCGCCCGGGGCCGCCTCACCGACTCGGTGGAGACCGCGCTCAAGCTCGCGGGCGGGACCATCGTCCTGGACTTCGTCGACCTGCCCGAGGACAACCCCGAGCGGGAGAAGGTCTTCTCCGAGCACCTGTACTGCCCCTACGACGACCTGTCCTTCGAACAGCTCGAACCGCGCTCGTTCTCCTTCAACGCCCCCTACGGCGCCTGCCCCGACTGCTCCGGCCTGGGCACCCGCATGGAGGTCGACGCCGACCTGCTCGTGCCGGACCCGGAGAAGACCCTGGCCGAGGGGGCCATCGCCCCGTGGACGGGCGGCACCAACTCCGGGTACTGGGACCGCATCCTCACGGCCCTGGGCGAGGCCATCGGCTTCGACCTGGACACCCCGTGGGAGAGGCTGCCGCGCCGCGTGCGCAAGGCCATCCTGGAGGGCCACGACACCCAGGTCCACGTGACCTACCGCAACCGGTACGGGCGCAACCGCTCCTACTACACCGAGTTCGAGGGCGTCATCCCCTGGGTCAAGCGGCGCCACTCCGAGACCGAGAGCGACTGGGGCCGTGAGCGGCTCGAGGGCTACATGCGCACCGTGCCCTGCCCCACCTGTGAGGGAACCCGGCTCAAGCCGGTGGTACTGGCCGTGACGGTCGGCGGCAAGTCCATCGCCGAGGTCGCGCAGATGTCGCTGAGCCAGAGCGCCGCCTTCCTCGCCGACCTTCGGCTGTCGGACCGGGACATGGTCATCGCCGCCCAGGTGCTCAAGGAGATCAACGCCCGCCTGGGCTTCCTGCTGGACGTGGGGCTGGACTACCTCAGCCTGGCCCGCTCGGCCGGTTCGCTCTCCGGCGGTGAGGCCCAGCGCATCCGTCTGGCCACCCAGATCGGGTCGGGCCTGGTCGGCGTGCTCTACGTCCTGGACGAGCCGTCCATCGGCCTGCACCAGCGCGACAACGCGCGCCTGCTGGAGACCCTCCAGCGCCTGCGCGACATCGGCAACACGCTGATCGTCGTCGAGCACGACGAGGACACCATCCGCGCCGCCGACTGGGTGGTCGACATCGGCCCGGGCGCGGGCGAGCACGGCGGCCACGTCGTGGTGTCGGGCATCGTGGACGAGCTGCTCACCTGTCCCGACTCGATGACCGGGGACTACCTGGCCGGACGCCGCTCCATCGAGCTGCCCGCCGCGCGCCGCCCCCGCACCAGGGGGCACGAGCTCGTCGTGCGCGGGGCGAGGGAGAACAACCTCGACGGGATCGACGTCACCTTCCCGCTGGGTGTGTTCACCGCCGTGACGGGCGTGTCCGGGTCGGGCAAGTCCACGCTGGTCAACGAGATCCTGTACAAGGCCCTGGCCAAGGAGCTCAACGGGGCGCGCGACGTCCCCGGGCGCCACCTGCGGGTCAACGGCACCGGCAAGGTGGACAAGGTCGTGCACGTCGACCAGAGTCCGATCGGCCGCACCCCGCGCTCCAACCCGGCCACCTACTCCGGCGTCTTCGACCACATCCGCAAGCTGTTCGCGCAGACGACCGACGCCAAGACGCGCGGCTACCAGCCGGGCCGGTTCTCCTTCAACGTCAAGGGCGGCCGGTGCGAGGCGTGCTCGGGTGACGGCACACTCAAGATCGAGATGCAGTTCCTGCCCGACGTGTACGTGCCGTGCGAGGTGTGCCACGGAGCCCGGTACAACCGGGAGACCCTCCAGGTGCGCTACAAGGGCAAGAACATCTCCGAGGTGCTCGACATGCCCATCGCCGAGGCCCTGGAGTTCTTCGAGCCGATCAACGCCATCCGCCGCCACCTGCAGACTCTCACCGACGTGGGTCTGGGGTACGTGCGCTTGGGCCAGCCCGCCACCACCCTGTCCGGCGGCGAGGCCCAGCGGGTCAAGCTCGCCGCCGAGCTCCAGCGGCGCTCCACCGGGCGGACGGTGTACGTTCTGGACGAGCCCACCACGGGGCTGCACTTCGAGGACATCCGTAAGCTGCTGGGGGTGCTCAACAGGTTGACGGACAGCGGGAACACGGTGATCGTCATCGAGCACAACCTCGACGTCATCAAGACCGCGGACCACGTCATCGACATGGGTCCCGAGGGCGGTTCCGGCGGCGGCCGGGTGGTGGCCCAGGGCACCCCCGAGGAGGTCGCCGCGGTCGCCGAGTCCTACACCGGCCAGTTCCTCGCCAAGATGCTCTGAACCGTCGCGCACCGTCCAGGAGGTCGGAGACCACCATGCACCAGCCACCCCCGGACCCGCATCGCGGAGCGCCCCGGCAGGGGTACCCGTACCAGGGGGCTCCGGGGGGTGGCGGGGGGTTCCCCGCGCCCGGTCCCTCCGGTCCCCGGGAACGGCTGTACCCGTTGGCGACCTGGGGGGCACGGGTCCTGGCCCGCTCCGTGGACATGGTGGCGGTGGCGCTGCCCGCCCTGCTGGTGGCCCTGCTCCTCGCCCTCGTCTGGCTGGGGGCGCTCAACCTCCTGGGCGGGTCCGGCGGCGGCGCGCGCAGCTACGGGTACTTCCTGGCGGTGAGTTTCTTCGTGCTGTACACCGGCTACGAGACTCTGGCGGTGGCTCGGTGGCAGCAGACCCTGGGCAAGCGGTTGGCGGGGATCAAGGTGGCGCCCGCGGCCGGTGCGGGCCGTCTCGGTCCGGTGCCCGTCGCGGCCCTGACCGTCCGGGCGGCCCTGTTCGGCCTGCCGGTGCTGCTGTTCGCGCTGCCCAACGCGCCGCGGTGGGCCGCCCTCATGGCGGTGGTCGTGCTCACCGGTGGGATGGCCGCCTGGGACCGCCCCAACCGGCAGGGGATCCACGACAAGATCGCCGGGACCGTGGTGCTCGACGTGAGCTGACCGGGGGTCGGCGGACTCCCGGAGGGGATGCCACCCCTGGTCGGGGCCGCTCCCAGTACCTACTACAGTTCGTAGTGTTGAACGTAGCGGTGCAGATGAGGAGCGTTCGGTCGTGGCCGGTCAGAGAACGTGCGGGTGCGGGATGAGCAGGCGCAGCCTGCTCGGGACGGCGGGTGCGGCCGCGGCCGTTACGGCCGGTGCCGCCGCCTGTGGGGAACCGCCCAAGCCGCAGGACGTGCGGCGGGGCACGGTGGTCGGCCAGACCACGGACGTGCCCGTGGGCGGGGGAGCGGTCTTCAGTGACAGCAAGCTCGTCGTCACCCAGCCCGAGGAGGGCGACTACCGGGCCTTCGCCGCGTCCTGCACACACGGCGGCTGCACGGTCCAGGAGGTCACCGACGTCATCGGCTGCCTGTGCCACGGCAGCCAGTTCGACCTGGTCACCGGGGAACCGGTGGTCGGCCCGGCCACCGAACCCCTGGAACCGTTCACGGTGACGATCGACGGCACCGACATCATCCTGGACTGAGGCGCGGGGCGGGCGGTCGCCCGGACACGCCGCGGGGCCCGGAACACCAGCGTGTTCCGGGCCCCGCCGTACGTGTCAGCCGTCGCTGTCCCCGCCGGCCTCGGTGTCCCGGTGCTCCACCAGGGCCCTCTCGGCGCTGCGGGAGTTCCCCGATCGGCGGAACGCCGAGGTGGGGAACTGGGCCGCGTAGTCCGCGTCGTCGCCACTGGTGACGAACTCGGTGCGCCTGCGGGGCAGGGACTCGGGGTAGTGCTCGACCAGCCAGGCGGCCAGGTGCTCGCGGATCTCGCAGGCGATGTTCCACTGGTCGCCGGTGTCGGCGGCGGTGGCGACCACCCGCACCACCACCAGGCCCTCGTTGAGGATGTCCACGACCTGGCAGGACCAACTGCGGCCGTCCCAGTGCTTGCTGGAGGTGATGAGGCGGCCCGCCTCCTCGCGCAGGGCCTCGACCGGGACCTCCCAGTCCAGGGGCAGCATGACCTTCGCCATGATCTCCGTGCCCTGCTTCGTCCAGTTCTCGAAGACCATGCTGGTGAAGTTGGCGACCGGCACGACCAGGCGGCGCTCGTCCCAGATCTTCACGGTGACGTTGACCAGGGTCAGCTCCTCCACGCGCCCCCACTCGCCCTCGATGACGACGACGTCGCCGATGCGCAGGGAGTCGCTGAAGGCCAGCTGGAGGCCGGCGAAGAGGTTGGCCAGGGTGGACTGGGCGGCCACACCGGCGACGATGCCGATGATGCCCGCGGAGGCCAGCAGACCGGCGCCGAGCGCGCGCACCTCGTCGAAGGTGAACAGGATCGCGGAGACCGCCAGGACCACGATGATCGAGGTGATCACCCGGCGCAGCAGCCGCACCTGGGTCTGGATGCGTCGGGCGCGGCGGTCGGCGTCGCCGTTGGAGTTCGACAGGCGCGCCAGGATCATGTCCGTCGCGGCGTAGGCCAGGCTGATGCCCAGACCGGTCAGCGACGCGATCATGAGGATCTGCATGGCGTGCTGGATGGTCTGGTACGTGCCCCAGTCGACGTCGCCCTTGTCCGGCAGCGCGAGGTTGGCGCCCGCGACCGCGGCGGCGGCGTAGGCGGTGAAGGTCGACCGTGCGACCACGAAGCGGGCGTGTGGCCAGATCCGGCCCAGCTGGTGGTTGAGTAGCCAGTGGACCGCGAAGACCAGCAGCAGGGCGACCGCGACGGCGACGCCGATCGCGATCCATTGGCCAGGTGACACGGTGGAAGCCCCCTCATCGTCCGAGTTGGGAAGTTCGTCGGTACCGCCCAACCTAGGGCATCCCGATATCCTCTCGTGACGTTCGGCCGGTGTGACGTGGGCGGCGCGGGTGGCCGGTTGTCCCTCCCACCGACCAGAATGGGGGTATGGCTGCGACTCCTCACCTGCGCCCCGCCCCCGGATCCATCCCGCGCGACCCGGGGGTCTACCGGTTCCGCGACGCCTCGGGGCGGGTCATCTACGTCGGCAAGGCCAAGAACCTGCGCGCGCGGCTGTCCTCCTACTTCCGCGACTTCGCCGGACTGCACCCGCGCACCCAGCAGATGGTCTCCACCGCCGCCGACGTCGACTGGACGGTCGTGGGCACCGAGGTGGAGGCGCTCCAGCTGGAGTACTCCTGGATCAAGCAGTACGATCCCCGCTTCAACGTCAAGTACCGCGACGACAAGAGCTACCCCTACCTCGCGGTCACCCTGAACGAGGAGATCCCCCGCGTCCAGGTGATGCGCGGCGCCAAGCGGCGCGGGGTGCGCTACTTCGGCCCCTACTCCCACGCCTGGGCCATCCGCGAGACCGTCGACCTGCTGCTCCGTGTCTTTCCGGTGCGGACCTGCTCGGCGGGCGTCTTCCGGAGCGCGCGCAACAGCGGCCGCCCGTGCCTGCTCGGCTACATCGGCAAGTGCGTGGCCCCGTGTGTGGGCAGGGCCACCCCCGCCGAGCACCGGGCGCTGGTGGACGACTTCTGCTCCTTCCTGGCCGGGGACACCGGACGGTTCATCCGCGAACTGGAGGCGCGGATGGGTGAGGCCGCCCAGGAGATGGAGTACGAGCGGGCCGCCCGTATCCGCGACGACATCGCGGCCCTGCGCGCCGCCCTGGAGAAGCAGGCCGTGGTGCTGCCCGACTCCACCGACTGCGACGTCATCGCGATGGCCGACGACCAGCTGGAGGCGGCCGTGCAGATCTTCCACGTGCGCGGCGGCCGGATCCGGGGCCGTCGGGGGTACGTGGTCGACAAGGTCACCGACGCCGGCCCCGACGAGCTGATGGAGACCTTCCTCGGCCAGCTCTACGGCGACGCCGGGGAGGAGGCGGACGTCGACGCCGACACCGGTGGCGCGGTCCCACGCGAGGTCCTGGTCTCCGACGCCCCCGCGGACGTCTCCGCCGTCGCCTCCTGGCTCTCGGAGCGCCGGGGGTCGGCGGTCACCGTGCGCGTGCCCCGGCGCGGCGACAAGAAGGACCTCATGGAGACCGTGGCCAAGAACGCCCGCGAGGCGCTGGCCCGCCACAAGACCCACCGCGCCGGCGACCTGAGCACCCGCAGCCGGGCGCTCAACGAGATCCAGGAGGCCCTGGACCTGCCCGAGGCGCCGCTGCGTATCGAGTGCTACGACATCTCCAACCTCCAGGGCGAGCACGTGGTGGCGTCCATGGTGGTGTTCGAGGACGGGCTGGCCCGCAAGTCCGAGTACCGCCGGTTCAGCATCCGCGGGTCCGGGGCGGGCGGCGCCGAACAGCACGACGTCGCCGCCATGTACGAGGTGATCAAACGCAGGTTCACCCGCTACCTTGAGGAGAGCGCCCGCGCCGGTGAGGTCGCCCGGATGGGGGAGAGCGGTGACCACGGCGACCGCTCCGCCGAGGACGCCCCCGCGCCCGGCAAGTTCGCCTACCCCCCTAACCTGGTGGTGGTCGACGGGGCCCGCCCCCAGGCCGAGGCGGCGCGCCGGGCGCTGGACGAACTCGGGATCGAGGACGTCGCCGTGTGCGGTCTGGCCAAGCGCCTGGAGGAGGTGTGGCTGCCCGACGACGAGGACCCGGTGATCCTGCCCCGCACGGGTGAGGGTCTGTACCTGCTCCAGCGGGTGCGCGACGAGGCGCACCGCTTCGCCATCGCCTACCACCGCCGCAAGCGCGCCAAGGCGCTCACGGGCAGCGCGTTGGACGACCTGCCGGGCCTGGGCCCGACCCGCAGGTCGGCGCTGATCAAGGAGTTCGGGTCGGTCAGACGCCTGGCCTCGGCCACGGCGGAGGAGATCGCGACGGTTCCGGGTATCGGCCCCAAACTGGCCGATGCCGTGCACGCCCACCTGGCCGGTGGGTCCGCCGGGGCGGGCCGCGACGGCGAGCAGGCACCAGCACAGCAAGGCACCGACGGGGGAGGAGACACATGACGGTCGAACTGGGTGGCGAGCTGCCACCGGAGGTGGTCATCGTCACCGGTATGTCCGGGGCGGGGCGGAGTACGGCGGCCAGGGCGCTGGAGGACCTGGGCTGGTTCGTGGTGGACAATCTGCCCCCCGGGCTGCTGCCGACCATGATCGAACTGGCCGGGCGCACCAACGGCGCCGTGCCGCGGGTCGCCGTCGTCGTGGACGTGCGGTCGCTGGCCTTCACCGAGGACCTGCTGTCCACGGTGGAGGAGCTGCGCAAGCGCGACATGACCGCGCGCGTGCTGTTCCTGGAGGCGGGCGACGAGGCGCTGGTCCGCCGCTTCGAGGGGGTGCGCCGCCGCCACCCGCTCCAGGGCGACGGCCTGCTCACCGACGGCATCACCCGGGAGCGCGAGACCCTGCGCGCCATCCGGGGCGAGGCCGACCTGGTCATCGACACCTCCCAGCTCAACGTGCACCAGCTCAAGGCGCGGGTGCTCGGCTTCTTCGGGGAGGACGGCGAGGGCCGTATCCGCGCCAACGTCGTCTCGTTCGGGTTCAAGCACGGGCTGCCGGTGGACGCCGACCTGGTCCTGGACTGCCGGTTCCTGCCCAACCCCCACTGGGTGCCCGACCTGCGGCCGATGAACGGCCGGGACGCCCCCGTGCGCGACTACGTCCTGTCGCAGGACGGGGCCAAGGAGATGCTGGAGTCCTACTCCGAGGTGCTCAGGCTGACCATCGAGGGCTACCAGCGTGAGGGTAAGCACTACATGACGCTCGCGGTGGGGTGCACGGGCGGTAAGCACCGCAGTGTCGCCATGGCCGAGCAGTTCGGTGACCGGCTTCGTTCCCAGGGGGTGGACGTGCACGTCGTTCACCGGGACGTCGGGCGGGAGTGACCCCCTCGCCGATCCGGGCGAGGCACGCAGAGTGAGCGGAATCGCCAAGTGCTGTGTCTTCGCTTAGATTGGCCCGGTCACCGCTGGTGCCGGTCCCGCGCGGGACCGGTGACCGGCGGTCCTGGGCGCGGGTCGACCACCCGCCCGCCGGTGCCGGCGGCGCGGTCGCGAGCGCCAGCCGTACACGGGACGAGGGGCAGGCCACAGCCATCATGTCGAACAGCACGGTGCCGCACGGTGACGGGAGGCGCCCACCCCGTGTGGTCGCCCTGGGCGGCGGGCACGGGCTGCACGCGTCCCTCTCGGCGCTGCGCAGGGTGACCACCGACGTCACCGCGATCGTCACCGTCGCCGACGACGGCGGTTCCAGCGGTCGGCTCCGCCGTGAACTGGGCGTGCTGCCCCCCGGTGACCTGCGGATGGCCCTGGCGGCGCTGTGCGGTGACGACGAGTGGGGGCACACCTGGAGCCAGGTGATCCAGCACCGGTTCCGCTCCGAGGGCGAACTGCACGGCCACGCGGTCGGCAACCTGCTGATCGTGGCCCTGTGGGAGCTGTTGGGGGACTCGGTGGCGGGTCTGGACTGGGTGGGTCAGCTGCTGGGCGCGCACGGGCGGGTGCTGCCGATGTCGTCGGTTCCGCTGGACATCGCCGCCGAGGTCGCGGGGATCGATCCCGACCGTCCCGAGGAGCTGACGACGGTGCGGGGCCAGGTGGCGTGTGCGAGTACCAGCGGGCAGGTGCGGTCGATCTCCCTCATCCCCGAGGCCCCGCCGGCCAGCCCGCAGGCGGTCAAGGCGGTCCGCGAGGCCGACTGGGTGGTCTTCGGACCCGGATCGTGGTTCACGAGTGTCCTGCCGCACCTGCTGGTCCCGGACCTGGCACACGCCCTGGTCACCACCCGGGCCCGGCGTGTGGTGACGCTCAACCTGTCACCGCAGCGGGGCGAGACCGACGGCTTCCGGCCCGAGACCTACCTGGAGGTCCTGCACGAGCACGCGCCCAAACTCGGCGTGGACGTGGTGCTGGCCGACCGGGGCACGGTGGAGGACGTCGAGCCGTTGGAGCGGGTGGTGCGCGCGGTCGGCGGCCGTCTGGAGCTGGCCGACCTGGGCCGTGACGACGGTTCGCCGCGCCACGACGCCGAGCGGCTCGCGGCGGCCTTCGAGCGGATCCTGTCCGACTGAGCGCGTGAACGGGGCCTGTCCGGGGAAGACCCGCGACATGGCTGGCCACCGTGTTGACGTGGAGCGGGTGTACGACGTGGTGCGTGCGCGTGAGCACCCACGGCAGGGGCGGCCGTCGCCGCGGGGACGGCTGTTCCTCGTGGACCGGTTGTGGCCGCGCGGTGTGTCCCGGGAGTCCTTGACGGGCGTCGAGTGGTTGCGGGAGGCGGCCCCCAGCTCCGGGCTGCGGTCGTGGTTCGGCCACGCCCCCGAGCGGTTCGCCGGGTTCGCCGAGCGTTACCGCACCGAGTTGGAGGCCCGGCCGGAGGCGGTGGAGCCCGCCCTGGCGGCGGCGCGCCGAGGCCCGGTCACCCTGCTGTACGCGGCTCGCGACACCGAGCACAACCATGCGCTCGTCCTCCGCGACTATCTGGAGGAACGGTTGGCGGACGAGGCCGGGGGCGATTGAGCGGGCACCGGGGTGAAGCGCGACACGCCCGCGCCACCTGTGGAGCCTGGCGTCCGCGGGGCGTTCGGGCGGCCTGGGCCAGGAATCCCCGCACATGTCATGACGGGGGGTGGACGCGCCGGTGAATCCCTTCCTCTCGGGGAGGGGAGCGGTCAAGTAGTCTGCCTCGAAGGAAACCGAGCGCGGCGGGGCCGCGTCGGTGCACACCGGTGCCCGGTGCGGGTCCACCGGGACGGGCCAGTTCGAGGGGGAGGATCGCGGCGATGGCGATGACCGGCGTGGTGAAGGATGAGTTGAGCCGTCTGGCCATTCTCAAGCCATGCTGCCGCAAGGCGGAGGTGTCCACCATCCTGCGGTTCACCGGGGGCCTGCACCTGGTGGGCGGGCGGATCGTGATCGAGGCCGAGCTCGACACCGGTGCCGCCGCGCGTCGTCTGCGCAAGGACATCTCCGAGGTCTTCGGGCACGAGTCCGAGGTGGTCGTGCTGTCCCCGAGCGGTCTGCGCAAGGGCAACCGGTACGTGGTCCGGGTGATCAAGGACGGTGAGTCCCTGGCCCGCCAGACGGGGTTGGTGGACAACAACGGCCGTCCGGTGCGCGGGCTGCCCCGGCACGTGGTCGCGGGCGGGGCCTGTGACGCCGAGTCGGCCTGGCGGGGGGCGTTCATCGCCCACGGATCCCTGACCGAGCCGGGCCGGTCGATGTCGCTGGAGGTCACCTGTCCCGGTCCGGAGGCGGCGCTGGCGCTGGTCGGAGCGGCCCGTCGGCTCAAGGTGCACGCCAAGGCGCGTGAGGTGCGCGGTGTGGACCGGGTCGTGGTGCGCGACGGGGACTCCATCGGCGCCCTGCTGACCCTGTTGGGCGCCCACCAGAGTGTGCTGGCCTGGGAGGAGCGTCGGATGCGCCGCGAGGTGCGGGCCACCGCCAACCGGCTCGCCAACTTCGACGACGCCAACCTGCGGCGCAGCGCCCGCGCGGCGGTGGCGGCGGGGGCGCGGGTGGAGCGGGCCCTGGAGATCCTGGGTGAGGACGCCCCCGAGCACCTGGTGGCCGCCGGGAAGCTGCGCCTGGCGCACAAGCAGGCGTCCCTGGAGGAGCTGGGGCAGCTGTCGGTGCCGCCGCTGACCAAGGACGCCATCGCCGGGCGGATCCGCAGGCTGCTGGCCATGGCCGACAAGCGCGCCGCTGACCTGGGCATCGAGGGGACCGAGGCGAACCTCACGCCGGACATGCTGGTTCCGTGAGGCCGCGCCGCCGGGTGACGGCGGTGTGAACGCGGGGTCGCCCGAGGGTCCTGAGGTGTTCGGCTTTGTTAACTGCGGAAACACGCGGATAACTTCAGACAATGGTATAGACCTGTTCGTCGGTTGGTGCCAGTATGGTCGCGAATCCCGAGGGTCTGCGGGCCGCCGAACTCAGGGCCCGTCGCCGTGGTCCGTCGGCGCTCCGCTAGGCTCTCTGACAACACCTGGCGCGTGTTAACCCTGTTCAATGCGGTTGCTCTGGTCCTCCAGCCAGGGCGAACGGCGTGGGCGAGAACGAATGCGCGGGTGGAAATGATGTGCGACATATGAGGAGATTGGTTCCGTGACCATCCGTGTAGGCGTCAACGGCTTCGGTCGGATCGGCCGCAATTTCTGGCGTGCGGTCGCCGCTGGCGGCAGCGACATCGAAATCGTCGCGGTCAACGACCTCACCGACACCAGGACGCTCGCGCACCTGCTCAAGTACGACACGGTGCTCGGCACCCTCGCGGGTGACGTCGAGGTGGGCGACGACTTCATCCGCGTCGGCGACAAGACCGTCAAGGTCCTGGCCGAGCGCGACCCGGCCCAGCTGCCCTGGTCCGACCTGAACGTGGACGTGGTCATCGAGTCCACCGGCCGCTTCACCAAGGCCGAGGACGCCAGCAAGCACATCAGCGCGGGGGCCAAGAAGGTCATCATCTCCGCCCCGGCCAAGGGCGAGGACCTGACCGTCGTCATGGGCGTCAACGACGACAAGTACGACGCCGCCCAGCACAACGTCATCTCCAACGCCTCGTGCACCACCAACTGCGTGGCGCCCATGGCCAAGGTGCTCCTGGACGCCTTCGGCATCCAGCAGGGCCTGATGACCACGGTGCACGCCTACACCAACGACCAGGTCATCCTGGACTTCCCGCACTCGGACCTGCGCCGCGCCCGCGCCGCCGCGCAGAACATCATCCCGACCACGACCGGCGCCGCCAAGGCCACCGCCCTGGTCATCCCCGAGCTGCAGGGCAAGCTGGACGGCATGGCCATGCGCGTCCCGGTGCCGGACGGCTCCGTGACCGACCTGGTCGTCACCCTGGACCGCGAGGTCACCAAGGACGAGGTCAACGCCGCGTTCAAGGCCGCCGCCGAGGGTCCGCTCAAGGACGTCCTGGTCTACACCGAGGACCCGATCGTCTCCTCCGACATCGTCGGCACCTCGCCCTCCTGCACCTTCGACTCCAGCCTGACCATGGCGTTCGGCAACCAGGTCAAGGTCGTCGGCTGGTACGACAACGAGTGGGGCTACTCCAACCGCCTGGTCGACCTGGCCAAGCTGGTCGGTTCCAACCTGTAACCACCGGACACGGGGCTCGCGCCCTCACCCCGCGGCACCCCTTCGCCCACAGCGAGGGGGTGCCGCTGTCCGAGTACCCGCCCGACCTCTGCCCGGCGCGACGTCCGGGCTGATCAGACCACCGAGGAGACCAGCATGCGGACGATCGACGACCTCGACGTCTCCGGCAAGCGCGTGTTCGTCCGGGCCGATCTCAACGTGCCCCTGGACGGCGAGCGGATCACCGACGACGGCCGTATCCGCGCGGCCCTGCCCACCATCGAGAAGCTGCGCGAACGCGGCGCGCGCGTGATCGTCGCCGCCCACCTGGGCCGCCCCAAGGGCGCCCCCGACCCGCGCTTCTCCCTCCGCCCGGTCGCCGCCCGCCTGGGCGAGCTGCTCGGCGCCGAGGTGGCCTTCGCCGCCGACACCGCCGGGGAGTCGGCCCGGGCCACCTGCGCGTCGCTGGCCGACGGCCAGGTCGCGCTCCTGGAGAACGTGCGCTTCGAGCCCGGCGAGACCAGCAAGGACGACGCCGAGCGCGGGGAGCTCGCCGACCGTTTCGCCCAGCTGGCCGACCTGTACGTCGGGGACGCCTTCGGCGCCGTGCACCGCAGGCACGCCAGCGTCTTCGACCTGCCCGGCAGGCTCCCGCACGCCGTCGGCGGCCTCGTCCTGACCGAGGTCGAGGTCCTGCGCAAGCTGACCGCCGACCCGGCGCGTCCCTACGCGGTGGCGCTCGGCGGTTCCAAGGTCTCCGACAAGCTCGGCGTCATCGACAACCTCCTCGGCACCGCCGACCGCCTGCTCATCGGCGGCGGCATGGTGTTCACCTTCCTCAAGGCCAAGGGGTACGAGGTCGGCTCCAGCCTGTTGGAGACCGACCAGCTCGACACCGTGCGCGGCTACCTGGAGCGCGCCGAGCGCGAGGGTGTGGAGATCGTCCTGCCCGTGGACGTCGTGGCCGCGGAGAAGTTCGCCGCCGACGCCCCCCACGCGGCGGTGGACGTCGACGCGATCCCGGCCGACCGGATGGGCCTGGACATCGGTCCGCGGAGTCAGGCGCTGTTCGCGGAGAAGATCGCCGACACCCGCACGGTGTTCTGGAACGGCCCCATGGGCGTGTTCGAGATGGAGCCGTACGCGGGCGGTACCCGAGCGCTGGCCCAGGCGCTCATCGACTCCGACGCCTTCACCGTGGTCGGTGGCGGCGACTCGGCGGCGGCGGTGCGCGCGCTGGGCTTCGAGGAGTCGGCCTTCGGCCACATCTCCACCGGCGGCGGTGCCAGCCTGGAGTACCTGGAGGGCAAGGACCTGCCCGGTATCGACGCCCTCGCCTGAGGCCCCTCCGGCGATCCCCGCCGCGGGCCGGGCCCCGGAGCGTTCGGAGGCGGTCCGAAGTCACGGGGAGGACCGGAGCGGGCCCGGCTCCACACACGTTCAGCCTAGACGGGAAGTGACCACATGTCCCAGCGCCTGCCGCTCATCGCGGGCAACTGGAAGATGAACAACAACCACCTGGAGGCCATCGCGCTCGTCCAGAAGCTGGCCTTCGCCCTGAAGGACAAGGACTACGACAGGGTCGAGGTCGTCGTCCTGCCGCCGTTCACCGACCTGCGCAGCGTCCAGACGCTGGTGGACGGGGACAAGCTGCGGATCGGCTTCGGCGCCCAGGACATCTCCGCGCACGACAAGGGCGCCTACACCGGTGAGATCTCCGGTGCGATGCTCGCCAAACTGGAGTGCTCCTACGTGCTGGTCGGCCACTCCGAGCGCCGTGAGTACCACCACGAGGACGACGCCCTGGTCAACGCCAAGGTCAAGGCCGCCTTCAAGAACGACATCGTGCCGCTGCTCTGTGTCGGCGAGGGCCTGCAGGTGCGCAAGGAGGGCCGCCAGGTCGAGCACGTCCTGGCCCAGCTGGACGGCGCCCTGAAGGAGATCACCGCCGAGCAGGCCGCCAGGATCGTGGTGGCCTACGAGCCGGTGTGGGCGATCGGCACCGGTGAGGTCGCCACCCCCGAGGACGCCCAGGAGGTGTGCTCGGCCATCCGCGCGCGCCTGGCCGAGCTGTACTCCCAGGAGGTCGCCGACGCGGTGCGCGTGCTCTACGGCGGTTCGGTCAAGGGTGACAACGCCCCGGGCATCATGGCCCAGCCCGACGTGGACGGCGCTCTGGTCGGCGGTGCCTGCCTGAAGGCCGACGAGTTCGTCAAGGTGATCCGTTACAGCGAGCAGTAGTCGCTGGACGTCTCGCGATGCCCCGTCCACCGGGTCGGTTCGTCCAGGTTCGGCGGACGGGGTGTCCGACGGGGGCTCCCGTCGGGCTAGACTTCGCTGAGGGGACCTGCGCGCGTCGCGCAAGTCCCCGCCCGTGCCGCCGGCGGCACGGTAAAATCCGAAATCGTCCCGGTCTCCTCCTTCCACGATCCGACCGGTCGGCCAGGTGCCGCGGCGCCGTCGCCGGTACGGGTGGGAAACGGGGGCCGTGGTGTCCATCCCCCCGCTTCGGGGTCGAGCTACGGGTGAGCGTGTGACTCTCGGTCTGTCCATCTTCGTGATGGTTCTCAGTGTGCTGCTGATCTTCCTGGTGCTGCTGCACAAGGGCAAGGGCGGCGGTCTGTCCGACATGTTCGGCGGCGGGGTCACGTCCTCGCTCGGCGGGTCGTCGGTGGTCGAACGCAACCTCGACCGCATGACGGTGGCCGTCGGCATCGTGTGGATCCTGTCCGTCGTCGTCCTCGGCATCCTGTACGGCCGGGCCTAGCAGGCGCCCCCAGAGGCTTCCCCCGTCCACAGTCACGCTCGCCCGAGTGCCGGTGAGCGCGTTCGCCGAAGGAGTTTTTCGTGGGTAGTGGCAGTGCCATCCGTGGCAGTCGAGTCGGAGCCGGCCCGATGGGCGAGGCGGAGCGCGGCGAGGCCGCCCCGCGGATCCGGGTTCCGTTCTACTGTGCGAACCTGCACGAGGTCGTGCCCAGCTTCGCGAGCGAGGCAGCCGTCCCCGACGAGTGGGACTGCCCACGCTGCGGTTTCCCCGCGGGCAAGGACAAGGCCAACCCCCCCTCGCCGCCGCGCACCGAGCCGTACAAGACCCATCTGGCCTACGTCAAGGAGCGGCGGAGCGAGGAGGAGGGCAAGCTCATCCTCGACGAGGCGCTCGCCAAGCTGCGCGCCGACCGCGCCGCGGTCGAGGCCCACATGAAGGCCTCCCAGAACTAGGTCGTGCCCGCTCCGCCGGCGGCTCGACCCGCCGCACAGAACCCTGGCGGCGCCCGAACGGGAGCGCCCCGGTCATGACTCCGTCCGAGGGGCCCGTCGCCGTAGCGACGGGCCCCTCGTGGCGTTCCGGGTGGGGGCCGGGTGCGTCCCGGTGCCGGGGAGGGCGGTGGTGGCGTGGAATGACGGGGGGATCACGTCGCGTGCCGACGTTTCCATCGTGGAATGGCATCGTCCGACGCGGATGTGAAGGATGGTTGGACTTTTTCATTCCCGGGACTCGTGTGGTTACTGGGAATTACAGTGATCGCCACGCACCCCCAACAGCCCCTCCTGAGGAGATGGTGTCGATGTCAGCGTGTCCGACCGGTGGCGAGCACGACTGGATTCTCGGTGACGACCGCAAGTTCCAGTGCGCCAAGTGCGGAGCTCAGAGCGCGCGCAGGTTCTGAGCTCCCGGCCCGGGCTGCACCGTGCCCCGTGCGGCCAGTTCCCCGTGGTCGAGGGCGCGCCAGGTCACCGGTTCACCCAGGGTCTCGGCGACCCCCTTGGCCCAGCGTTCCAGCGGGGCGAACTGGTCGGGCCCCTCCCGCAGGACGGTCCGGCCCTGGTAGGCCACACCGTCCAGGGAGATGATCCGCCCGTTGGCCCGCAGTTCGGTGTCGTACTCACGTGCGTTGCGTCTCATGGGGCGAACCCTAGTCCGAGCGCGGCGCCACCGCCCGGCCTTCGCGTGGATTGCCGCCCGTGGCCGTCGGCGGGGGGCCGTCCGCGCACCGGGTGTCCCGCGGAGTTGGGAGAATGGGGGGTATGGCTTCCCCCGAACCTCCCGACGCCTCCGCCCCGGCCCGGGGCGTGCCCTCGGACCTGACCCGGCCGCCCTCCGGGGTGTCGCACCTGCGGCGCTACGTCAGTCTGCGCGGACCCAACGCCCGGATGTGGATGGCGGTGGCGTACTTCTCCGTCGCCCTGACCCTGGGATTCCTCGTCGTGGTCGGCTCGCTCGTGTGGACCCTGGTGTCGGGGGACCCGCCGATCGGTTCCGTCGTCCTGTGGAGCACGGCCGCCGTGGTGATGGCCTTCGTCGGGCCCGGCAGCAACGTCGTCGTCGTGCGCGGGCTGCCGCAGCGCATCACCCGCCAGGGGATCAGCGCCGACAGCGACGGGCTGACCGTCCTGCAGGAACGCAAGTGGTGGTTCCCGGGGGAGGGGACGTTCATCGCCTGGCCGGAGGTCCGGCGGATCCGCGAGGTGCACGTCGGGGGCCGTCGGTTGACCTACTTCATCGAGTTCGTCCTCGACACCCACCGCACCGACCCCGAACTGCCCACCTGGGCGGAGAGCGCGCAGAGCCTGGGGTTGGAGGAGGTCGACGCGCCCACGCAGTTCTACGTGCAGGTGCCCGAGGACGTCAAGGAGCGCATCCTGCGCATGGTCGAGCGCACGGCGCCGCTGCCGTCGATCGTGGAGCGCAGCGAACCGCTACGGTGAGGCGCGTCGCCCGTCCAGCCTCCGGGTGAGGTCGGCCGCCGCGTCGCGCACCCGCGCGGCGAGCGCCTGCGGGGTCACCGGTCGGGCGCTGGGCACGGTCAGGCTGATCGCGGCGGCGGGGCGGCCGTTGTGGTCGGTGGCGGCGGCCGCCACCGACACGAAGCCCTCGGTGACCTGCCCGTCCTCCATGGACCATCCCTGCCGCAGCTCCTCGGCCAGGAGGCGGCGCAGCTCTGACGGCGTGGCCGGGCCGCGCCCGGTGCGGTCGGTGAAGGCCGCGGCGTCCGGGTAGAGGGCGCGGACCTGGGCGCGGGGGAGCAGGGCGAGCATCGCCCGGCCCGAGGCGGTCAGGTGCGCGGGCAGGCGCACGCCGACGCCGGTGATGAGGGTGGGCGCGTGCGGGGGCTGCTCCTTGAGCAGGTAGAGGGTGTCGGCGCCGTGCAGGATGCCCAGGTGGGCGGTGGCGCCGGTGGCCTCGGTCAACTGGTGCAGGAGCGGACGGGTCAGCCGTTCGAGGCCGTCGTGGCGCAGGTAGGCCGAACCGATCTCGAACGCGGCCACGCCCAGCCCCCAGCGGCGCTCCTCGGGCAGGTGGGTGACGAACCCTTCCTCGGCCAGCGCCTCCAGCAGTTGGTAGACGCTGGAGCGGGGGAGGCCGAGTTCGGCGGCGGCGGTCGAGGCCGAGACGGGGCCGGGCCGCGAGGCCAGGAAGCGCAGCAGCCGCAGAGCGCGGGTGGCCGCCGGTACGAGACTCATGCCCCGATTGTCCCACCCCTGTGGGGCACCTGGGAAGAACCTTGGGCGCCATTTTGGCGCTCTCTATCGCGTGATCAGAGAGCTAAATTTAGCTAAATTGCGCTACTATGGCGCCATGGGAGCTATTCAGGTCAAGGATGTTCCGGACGAGGTCAGAGAGATCCTGGTGGCGGAGGCCAAGCGGTCGGGGCAGTCACTCCAGGCGTACGTACTCGCCGTGCTGGAGCGCGAGGCGCGCTTCGCCCGTAACCGGGAAGTCGTCGAACAGACACCTCTGCCGGGGGCCAACCTGAGCATGGACGAGATCGTCGCGGCCGTTCGGGCCGCTCGTGGCGACGAGTCGCCGGGCGGCGAAGGGGAGAGCGGTGCCGCGTGATCGTCGTTGACACGTCTGTTCTGATCGATCTCTACCTGGGGGCGCCGGGGCGTTCCAGCAACGCGGCGCGTCGGGTGCTCGGGGGCGACAGCGAGTGGTACGCCCCCAGTCATCAGCCGGTCGAGTTCCTCAATTCACTGCGCGGGCTCGTGCTCGGCCGGAAGGTGTCCGTTGGCGGGGCGGAGGCCGCGCGCAAGCTCTACGGCCTCCAGGCGATCGTGCACGTGGACCTGGTCGGAGGCGTGGCGGACCGGATCTGGGCTCTGCGGTCCGATCTGACGTCCTATGACGCGGCCTACGTCGCGGTGGCCGAGGCACTGGACTGCGCCCTGGTGACGGGGGACGCGCGCCTCGCCGCCGCCCCGGGGCTGCGGTGCGAGGTCCGCGTGATCCGTTAGGGAAAGGGCCGGGCGATCGGGTCCGGTCGGGGTTGTCTGAAATACCAGACACAACCCTCGCGTCACCCCTTCACCACCGGGCCCGCCAGCGGTGCAATGGGGGTATGACCACAGCAGTTTCCACCGTCACCGTCGGCGGAGCCCCGCTCACCCCGGCCCAGATCCTGGCCGTCGCGCGCGAGGGCGCCCGCGTCATCCTCGCCGAGGAGTCCCTCAAGGCCGTCCGGCACGGCCGTGAGCGGGTCGAGTCGCTCGCCCGCGGCGAGGTCCCCGCCTACGGGGTCAGCACCGGCTTCGGCGCCCTGGCCACCCGCCACATCGCTCCCGACCTGCGCGCCCGCCTCCAGCGCTCCCTCATCCGCTCCCACGCCGCCGGGACCGGGCCCGAGGTCGAGCGCGAGGTCGTCCGCGCGCTCATGCTGCTGCGGCTGCGCACCCTGGCCTCGGGCAACACCGGGGTGGAGGTCGCCACGGTCGAGACCCTGGCCGCGATGCTCAACGCCGGGATCACCCCCGTCGTCCACGAGTACGGCAGCCTGGGCTGTTCGGGCGACCTGGCGCCGCTGTCCCACGTGGCGCTCGCCCTCATGGGGGAGGGCGAGGTCCGCGACGCCTCCGGGGAGAGGAAGCACGCCTACACCGCCCTGCACGAGGCCGGTCTGCGCCCCGTGGAGCTCGGCGCCAAGGAGGGGCTGGCCCTGATCAACGGCACCGACGGCATGCTCGGCATGCTCGTCCTCGCCTGCCAGGACCTCGCCCGGCTGCTCAAGGTCGCCGACATCACCGCGGCGATGAGCGTCGAGGCGCTGCTGGGCACCGACCGGGTGTTCACCGAGGAGCTCCAGCGCCTGCGCCCGCACCCCGGTCAGGCCGCCTCGGCCGCCAACATCCGCGCCATGCTGGCGGACTCGCCGATCGTCGCCTCCCACCGGGGCCCCGAGTGCAACCGGGTCCAGGACGCCTACTCCCTGCGCTGCGCCCCCCAGGTGGCCGGCGCCGCCCGCGACACCCTCGACCACGCGCTCCTGGTCGCCGGGCGCGAGCTCGACAGCGTCATCGACAACCCGGTCGTCCTCGACGACGGCCGCGTGGAGTCCAACGGCAACTTCCACGGCGCACCCGTGGCCTACGTGCTCGACTTCCTGGCCATCGCGGTCGCCGACACCGCCTCCATCGCCGAGCGGCGTACCGACCGCATGCTCGACGTCGCCCGCTCCCACGGCCTGCCCGCCTTCCTCGCCGACGACCCCGGCGTCGACTCCGGGCACATGATCGCCCAGTACACCCAGGCCGCCATCGTCTCCGAACTCAAGCGCCTGGCCGCACCCGCCAGCGTCGACTCCATCCCCAGCTCCGCCATGCAGGAGGACCACGTGTCCATGGGCTGGTCGGCCGCGCGCAAGCTCCGCCGGGCCGTGGAGGGGCTGACCAGTGTGCTCGCCGTCGAGCTGCTCACCGCCGCCCGCGCCCTGGACCTGCGTTCGCCGCTGGAGCCCGGCCCCGCCACCGGGGCCGTCCTGCGCGCCGTCCGCGAGCACGTGTCCGGGCCCGGCCCCGACCGCCACCTGGCGCCCGAGATCGCCGCCGTCGCCGCACTGGTCGCCGACGGCACCGTCGTCGCCGCCGCCGAGTCCGTCACCCCGCTCGCCTGACACCCCGAGGAGCCGTCATGAACACCCCGCGTACCGTCCGCGCCGCGCGCGGCACCACCCTGTCCGCCAAGGGCTGGCAGCAGGAGGCCGCCCTGCGCATGTTCCACAACAACCTCGACCCCGAGGTGGCCGAGCACCCCGAGGACCTGGTCGTCTACGGCGGCACCGGCAGGGCCGCGCGCGACTGGCGCAGCTTCGACCGGATCACCGCCTCCCTGCGCGACCTGGAGGGCGACGAGACCCTGCTGGTGCAGTCCGGCCGCCCGGTCGGCATCATGCGCACGCACGAGTGGGCGCCCCGCGTCCTCATCGCCAACAGCAACCTGGTCGGCGACTGGGCCAACTGGCCGGAGTTCCGCCGCCTGGAGGCCCAGGGCCTGACCATGTACGGGCAGATGACCGCCGGTTCGTGGATCTACATCGGCACCCAGGGCATCCTCCAGGGCACCTACGAGACCTTCGCCGCGGTCGCCGCCAAGCTGAGCGGTTCAGGCGAGCACAGTGGAGGGTCCCTGGCCGGGACCATCACCCTCACCGCCGGCCTCGGCGGGATGGGCGGCGCCCAGCCGCTGGCCGTGACCATGAACGGCGGTGTGGCGATCGTGGTCGAGTGCGATCCGAGCCGCATCGAGCGCCGCCTCCAGCACCGTTACCTGGACGTACGCGCGGACAACCTGGAACACGCCGTGAAACTGGCCGTCCGGGCCCGCGACGAGCGCCGCGCCCTGTCCATCGGCGTTCTGGGCAACGCCGCCGAGGTGCTGCCCGCCCTGCTGGCCGACGGGGCCCCGATCGACGTGGTCACCGACCAGACCTCCGCGCACGACCCGTTGTCCTACCTGCCGGTCGGCGTGGCCTTCGAGGACTGGCACGACCTGGCCGCGGCCAAGCCCGAGGAGTTCACCGCCCGCGCCCGCGAGTCGATGGCCGCGCACGTGGAGGCCATGGTCGGGTTCAAGGACGCGGGCGCCGAGGTCTTCGACTACGGCAACTCCATCCGGGACGAGGCCCGCGAGGGCGGGTTCACCCGGGCCTTCGACTTCCCCGGGTTCGTCCCCGCCTACATCCGCCCGCTCTTCTGCGAGGGCAAGGGCCCCTTCCGGTGGGCGGCCCTGTCCGGCGACCCCGCCGACATCGCCCGCACCGACCGGGCGATCCTCGACCTGTTCCCCGACAACGACCACCTGGCCCGGTGGATCCGCATGGCCGGGGAGCGCGTCGCCTTCCAGGGCCTGCCCGCGCGGATCTGCTGGCTGGGCCAGGGCGAGCGGGCCGCCGCCGGGGCGCGCTTCAACGAACTCGTCGCCTCCGGTGAGATCTCGGCGCCGCTGGCGATCGGCCGCGACCACCTGGACACCGGTTCGGTGGCCTCCCCCTACCGCGAGACCGAGGGGATGAAGGACGGTTCCGACGCCATCGCCGACTGGCCGCTGCTCAACGCCCTGGTCAACACCTCCTCCGGTGCGTCGTGGGTGTCCATCCACCACGGCGGCGGTGTGGGCATGGGCCGCTCCCTGCACGCGGGCCAGGTCAGCGTCGCCGACGGCACCGAGCTGGCCGCCGCCAAGCTGGACCGCGTCCTGACCAACGACCCCGCCATGGGTGTGATCCGGCACGTGGACGCCGGGTACGAGGAGGCCGCCCGCGTGGCAGCCGAGCACGGCATCCGCGTCCCCATGAACGAGGGGGAGTAGCCGTGTCGTTCGACCGCATGTGGGCCGAGCTGGCCCCGGTCGGGCGCGCCGCCGACGGCGGCTACCACCGGTACACCTGGGCGGGCGCCGACACCGACGCCCGCGCCTGGTTCACCGGAGAGGCCGCCGCACGCGGGCTCGACGTGCGCACCGACCGCAACGGCAACCTGTGGGCCTGGTGGGGCGGGCCCGGCCCCGGCGCCGTGGCCACCGGGTCCCACCTGGACTCGGTGCCGGACGGCGGGGCCTTCGACGGTCCGCTCGGCGTGGTCAGCGCCCTGGCCGCCGTCGACGAGCTGCGCGCCCGCGGTGTGCGCCCCGCGCGCCCGCTCGTCCTGGCGGTGTTCGTGGAGGAGGAGGGAGGGCGTTTCGGGGTGCCCTGCCTGGGCAGCCGGCTGACCGCCGGTGAGATCTCCCCCGAACGGGCGCGGGGGCTGGCCGACGCCGACGGCGTCACCTGGGCGGAGGCGATGGCGGCGGCCGGGCACGATCCGGACCTGATCGGCCCCGACCCCGACACGCTCGCGTCGCTGGACGTGTTCGTCGAGCTGCACGTGGAGCAGGGGCGCGCGCTGGAGGACACCGTCCACCCCGTGGGCGTGGCCAGCGCGATCTGGCCGCACGGCCGTTGGCGGATGGACTTCACCGGACGCGCCGACCACGCGGGCACCACCCGCCTGGCCGACCGCAACGACCCCATGCTCCCCTTCGCGCACGCCGTCCTGGCCGCCCGCGCCCAGGCCGAGGAGCACGGCGCCCGCGCCACCGTGGCCAGGTCGGTGATCGTTCCCAACGGCACCAACGCCATTCCGTCGCTGGTCAGCGCCTGGTTGGACGCCCGAGCCGACTCCGAGGACACGCTCACGGCGGTGGTCGAGGGCGTGCGTGCCCGGGCCGAGGCCGCCGCCCGCGAGCACGGTGTCGGGGTCGCGATGACGGCCGAGTCGCGCACCCCGCTGGTGTCGTTCGCGCACGGGCTGCGCGACCGCCTGGCCGCCGTCGTCGGCACCCGGGCCCCCGACCCCCGGGTACCCGTGCTGCCGACCGGCGCCGGGCACGACGCGGGGGTGCTCGCCGCCCACGTGCCCACCGCCATGCTGTACGTGCGCAACCCCACCGGGGTGTCGCACTCGCCGAAGGAGTGGGCCCGTCCCGACGACTGCCACGCCGGGGTGCTCGCCCTGGCCGACGTCCTCCAGGACCTGCTCGCCCGCCCCGTGGGGGAGGTCGCGCCGTGACCGGACGTGCGACCGCCGCGCGGCGGTACTGGTGCGAGTGGGCCTGGCTGGGCGGGGACACCCCCGACCGCGGTGTGCTCCTGGAGGTGGCCGACGGGCGGTTCGCCTCGGTCGCGTCGGACACCGCCCCGCCCGAGGACGCCGAGGTCCTGGGCGGCCTCACCCTGCCCGGTCTGGCCAATGCCCACTCGCACGCCTTCCACCGGGCCCTGCGCGGCCGCACGCACGCGGACGGCGGCTCCTTCTGGACCTGGCGCGAGGGCATGTACCGGGTCGCCGAGCGCCTGGACCCGGACACCTACCTGCGCCTGGCCCGGGCGACCTACGCGGAGATGGCCCTGGCCGGGGTCACGTGCGTGGGCGAGTTCCACTACCTGCACCACGCCCCGGGCGGCGCGCGCTACTCCGACCCCAACGCGATGGGCCACGCGCTGGTCGAGGCGGCGGCGCAGGCCGGGGTGCGCCTCACCCTGCTCGACGTGTGCTACCTGTCCGGGGGGCTGGACGAGCACGGCTCGCACCGGCCGCTGACCGGGCCGCAGCTGAGGTTCGGCGACGGTGACGTGGCCGGATGGGCCGAGCGCCTGGCCGCCCTCGTCCCCGGGGGCACGCACGCCCGGGTCGGCGCGGCGGCCCACTCGGTGCGCGCGGTCCCGGCCGGGGACCTGCCCGAGGTGGCCGCGTTCGCCGACGCGCGCCGGGCACCGCTGCACGTCCACGTGTCCGAGCAGCCCGTGGAGAACACCGCCTGCCTGGCCGCCTACGGGCGCACCCCCACCCGGGTGCTCGCCGACGCCGGAGCCCTGACCGAACGCACCACCCTGGTGCACGCCACCCACCTGACCGACGCCGACGTGACCGCGGTCCGCGACGCGGGGGCGACCGTGTGCCTGTGCCCGACGACCGAACGGGACCTGGCCGACGGCCTGCCCCGCACCGGAGACCTGGACCCGGCGCTGCTGAGTCTGGGCACCGACCAGCACGTGCGGCTGGACCTGTTCGCCGAGGCGCGCGGCGTCGAACTCCACGAGCGGCTGCGCACGCACCGGCGCGGCACCCTGGGCGGCGGCGCGCTGCTGCACGCGGCCACCGCGCGCGGCCACCGCTCGCTGGGCTGGTCCGCCGAGGGCGGGGGAGCCGACGCCGGGGAGCTGCGCGCCGGGGCCAGGGCCGACCTGGTCAACGTCCCGCTGGAGGGGGTCCGGCTCGCCGGAGCCGACCCCGCCCGGGCCACGGACGCGGTGGTCTTCGCCGCGACCGCCGCCGACGTGCGCCACGTGATGGCCGACGGGCGCTGGACCGTCCGCGACGGCGTCCACACGCGCCTGCCCGAGACCGCACACGAACTCGACACGGTGATCAAGGAGCTGCACGCATGACCGACACACCCCGCGCGGTCCTCATCGACGACATCGCCACACTGGTCACCAACGATCCCGGTCTGGGGCGCGGGGCGGTGGGCGAGATCGCCGACGCCGCGCTGGTGATCGAGGACGGGCGGGTGGCCTGGGCCGGGCCGCGCACACGGGCTCCGGAGGCCGACGCCCGGGTCGACGCCGCCGGGCGCTGCGTCCTGCCCGGTTTCGTCGACAGTCACTCGCACATCGTGTTCGCGGGCGACCGCAGCCGTGAGTTCGCGGCCCGGATGAGCGGCCAGCCCTACTCGGCGGGCGGGATCCGCACGACCGTGGCGGCCACCCGGGACGCGAGCGAGGCGGAACTGCTGGAGAACGCCCGCCGCCTGGTGGGCGAGGCCCGCGCGCAGGGCACCACCACCCTGGAGGTCAAGTCCGGATACGGGCTCACCGTCGCCGACGAGGAGCGCGCCCTGGCCGTGGCCGCGCGGGTCACCGACGAGGTCACCTTCCTCGGCGCCCACGTGGTCGCCCCGGAGTACACCGACGACCCGCAGGGGTACGTCGACCTGGTCACCGGGCCCATGCTGGAGGCGTGCGCACCGCACGCGCGGTGGGTGGACGTGTTCTGCGAGCGCGGCGCCTTCGACGAGGAGTCCTCGCGGCGGGTGCTCACCGCCGGGGTCGAACGCGGTCTGCTGCCCCGGGTGCACGGCAACCAGCTCGGTGAGGGGCCGGGGGTGCGGCTGGCGGTCGAGACGCGCGCCGCCTCCGTCGACCACTGCACCTACCTCACCGCCGAGGACGTCGACGCCCTCGCGCAGGCCGCCCGGCGCCCCGACCCGACCGTGGCCACCCTGCTGCCGGGGGTGGACTTCTCCACCCGTCAGCCCTACCCGGACGCGCGGGCGCTCATCGACGCGGGGGCGCTGGTCGCCCTGGCCAGTGACTGCAACCCCGGGTCGTGCTTCACCTCCAGCCTCGCCTTCTGCGTGGCCGTGGCCGTGCGCGACATGGGCATGACACCGGAGGAGGCGGTGTGGGCGGCGACCGCGGGCGGCGCCCGGGCGCTGCGCCGCACGGACGTGGGCCACCTGGGGCCGGGGGCGCGCGCCGACCTCACCCTGCTGTCGGCGCCCAACCACCTGTACCTGGCCTACCGGCCGGGGGTGCCGCTGGTGGCGGCGGTGTGGAAGGACGGCGAGCTCGTCTCGGGGCGCCCCTGACCGGCACCGGCCCGGCCCTCCGCGCGCTCCGATGACGCCGTGTCACGCGCGCACCGGCGAACCTCCGACGGAACTCAACGGACGCCTAACGTCCACGAAACGTGGGTCCCCGACTCTGGAACCACGTCGGTGCGCGTCCCGTCGTCGCGGTCCAGCGTCGTACCGCGGCGACGGGAGCACCTTCATCCGAGGGGGGACACTGTGGGCCTGTGGCGGATCAGGACGGCGGTCGAGGACCGACCCGGAGGGCTCGCGGCGGTCGTCGGGGCCCTCGCGCGACACGGGGGCAACATCGTCGACCTGTCCCTGCACACCGACGTGGCGGGCGTGGTCGACGAGTTCGTCGTGGACGTTCCCGGAAACCACGCCCGGGCCGTTCGCGAGATCACGCGGCTGAGCCCCTCCGGCGCGGTGACGGCCGTCCCCGCCCACCGGCGCGAGGTCGGGGACGACGTCACCCGGGCGCTGCTGCTGACCGCGCGGCTGCGCGCGCACCCCAACCGGTTGCCGGAGGCGCTGGCGGAACTCCTGTTGGCCGACGACGCCCGGTGGACCAACCTGACCCGGATCGAGGAGGTCGGCGACGCGGACGAGGGCACGGCCATGCTGGTCCCCGTCGGCCCGTTGCGCGGGGTGCTGGTGCGCCGCGCCTCGCACCCCTTCACCTGGACCGAGTCCAGCCGGGCGGACGCCCTGGTGCGTTCGGTGATGCCCTCCACGGGTCCGGTCCCCACCGACCGGGTCGTGCGCACGGCGCAGGGCACGGTGCTGTCCCTGCGGCAGGTGCGCGACAGCGACGCGCCCGCCCTGAGCGACCTGCACCGCCGCTGTTCGGAGGAGACGGTGCGCAACCGTTACTTCACGGGGATGAGTGAGCTGAGTCCGCGGATGCTGCGGGTGTTCTGCGATCCCGAGCGCGGGCTGACCCTGGCCGTGCGGCCGCGCGGGGAGGAGGCGCCCGTGGCGTTGGGCCACCTGATGTACACACTCGATCCCGGGGTGGGCGAGATCGCCTTCCTGGTCGAGGACGCCTGGCAGGGCCGCGGCGTCGGTACCGCCGTGGCACGGGCGCTGACGGTCGTGGCCGCCGACTGGGGGTTGGCCGAGGTGCGGGCGGAGACGAGCCTGGCCAACGCGGGCATGCTGCGGATCATGCGCCGGATGGGCGCGTCGGTGCGGTCCCAGGGCGGTACGTACGTGCACGCCCGCCTGCCGGTCGCCGAGGCGGTGCAGGCGGGCGTGGGCGGTGAGATGCGCCGCGGCGGTCAGGTGGCGCGGCTGATGGGCCGGGGCTGATCCGCCACGTCAGAGGCGGGGGTCGGCGGCCACCGGAGGTGTCGCCGACCCCGGCTCCGCGGTGCGGCTGCGAGGCCGTCACCCGGGACGTGGCGCCCGCCCCGCCGCGAGGCGGCCCCCGGGCGGTGGCGGGCGACGGGCGGGCCTACTCCTGACCGGATCCGCTGTCCGCGGCGGCGTCACCGTTGTCGGCGGGGGCCGGTGCGGGCGCCTTCTTGGCGGCGCGACGCTTCTTCACCGGGCGCGAGTAGTCAACGAGGGGCTCGTAACGGGACTCGTGCTCCTTGGCGCACTCGACGCAGGCGTCGACCTCGCGGACGGCGCCCTCCCAGGCGAACTGGATGACCTCAGTCGCCTCGACCTTCTCCTCGCGAACGGCGTGGGGATCGCAGTACTTGCGCGTGAAGACCTCGGTGACCACGGCGGGGATTTCCCTTCGGTATCGCGTGAATAGTGCGGACCCCGTAATCATACACGTGTACGAACACGGAAAACCGAGGTATGTCGGATTCCGTGATGGGTTCGGGGTCGCCCCGAAGCCTAGCGAAGACCGGGCGCTGCCCGCGCCCGCACGCGGCGCGTCCGCGCTGGAAGGGAGGGGGTGTCGGCGCCGGGCGGGCGGTTCGCCGGTGTCCGTTCGTGGTTTGGCGCCGGTTGTTGGATTCCGCGGCGCTTCGTCCGGTTCACGCGGTCGGCGTGCGTCATTCGGGGCAACCGATTTGTGAGTTTGGCGAACACGGCCCCGTTCTCCTGGATATCGTATTGCCCACTTCGCGAAGCACGTCCGCGCGTACGCGGCGCCCGCGGAGGAACCAGAGGCGGGGTCCGCCTGGCGCGCGCCGGTAAACGGCGGGCTCCGCGGGGGAGCGGAATCCGTAGCAGAAACGCAGGGGGAGAGCCGTGGTCGAGTACATGGAGGGCGCCTACGGAAGGCGTGTCGACGGGCGGAGGGAGCCCTTTCGTCCACGAGGCCCCAGGTCGGCGGCGGCGCGGCGGCGGGAGCGGGCCGACGTGGCGCGCGCGTGCGAGCGCATGTCTGTGGACCCGGCTTTCGTTAAACTACGAAGGAGATTCGCACTCCAGACCGCCGTCCTGGTGTCCGGATTCCTCCTCAGTTACCTGACCTATCTTCTGCTCTCGGCCTATGCCCGGGAATTCATGAGTACACCGGTCCTCGAACCGGTGAACGTCGCCCTGCTGACGGGAATCGGCCAGTTCCTGCTGGCGTTCGTACTCGCCTGGGCCTTCGGGCGTTTCTCGGCACGCGCGATCGACCCGCTGGCCGAGCGGATCCGTGACCGGGCACGCGAGGAGGAGACCCTGTCCGGGCGGGTGATTCGCCGATGACCGCCTTGTCCGATCTCACGTCCGCGTCCGCGGACGGCGCCGCCACGGGGGACGGCACCGTCCGCGCGACCCTGGACCTCGCCGGTGTCCTCGGCGGACGGTTCGGCGCCGCGCACGGCTGGACGCTCGCCCTGTGCGCCGTGTTCGTCCTCGTCACGCTGGCCGTCACCGTCCGGGCCCGCCGGACCACGCGCGGAGCGGTCGACTACTACGCCGGGGGGCGCGGGTTCTCCAGCACCCAGAACGGCCTGGCGCTGACCGGCGACTACCTCTCGGCCGCCTCGTTCCTCGGCATCGCCGGGATGATCGCCCTCCAGGGCTACGACGGCTTCCTGTACTCCATCGGTTTCCTGGTGGCCTGGCTGCTCGTGCTGCCCATGGCCCAGCTGATGCGCAACACCGGCCGCTTCACCATGGCCGACCTGCCCGCCTTCCGCATGCGCCGGATGCGGGTACGGCTCGCCTGCACCGTCTCCACCGTCACCGTCTGCGTGTTCTACCTGGTCGCGCAGATGGTCGGGGCGGGGGCGCTGGTGGCGGTCCTGCTCGGCCTGCACGAGGGGGGCACCTTCCTCGGACTGAGTGAGGGCCAGGCGCGTTCGGGGGTGATCGTGCTCGTGGGCGTCCTGATGATCGTCTACGTCATGTACGGCGGGATGAAGGCCGCCACCTGGTTGCAGATCATCAAGGCGGTCGTCCTGCTGGGCGCCACCGGGCTGCTCACCGTCCTGGTCCTGGCCCAGTTCTCCTTCGACCCCCGCGCACTGCTGACGGAGGCGGCCCAAGCCAGCGGGCACGGCCGCGCCTTCCTCGAACCGGGGCTGCGCCTGGGGGTGGAGGTGCCCGGCGATCCGGCGCGCACGATGTTCAACAAGCTCGACCTCATCAGCCTCGGCCTGGCGCTGGTCCTGGGCACGGTCGCGCTGCCGCACATCCTCATCCGCTTCTACACGGTGCCGGACGGGCGCGCGGCGCGCACCTCGGTCAACCGGGCCATCGTCATGGTGGGGGCCTTCTACCTCATGACCCTCGCGCTGGGCTTCGGCGCCGCCGCGCTGGTGGGGTCCGACCGCATCCTGAGCCTGGACCCCTCGGGAAACAGCGCGGTCCCGATGCTCGCCGAGGAGCTGGGCCGACTGGTCGCCGGCCCGGTGGGGGCGGCCGTGCTGCTCGCGCTGATCTCGGCGGTGGCGCTGGCCACGATCCTGGCCGTGATCGCCAGCCTCACCCTGGCCTCGTCGTCCTCCATCGCCCACGACCTGTTCGGACACGTCCTCATGTGGGGGCGGCCGCGTGAGTCACAGGAGATGGGGGTGGCGCGCTTCGCGGCGTGCGCGGTCGGCGGGACGGCCATCGTGCTGGCCATCCGGGCCCAGGAGCTCAACGTGGCCTTCCTCGTGGGGCTGGCGTTCGCCATCGCGGCCGCCGCCAACCTGCCCGTCATCGTGCTCACCCTGTTCTGGCGGCGGTTCAACACCCGCGGTGTGGAGTGGGGCATCTACGGCGGACTGTCCTGCACGCTGGCGCTGATGCTGTTCTCGCCGGTGATGTCGGGCAAGACGCACCCGGTGACCGGGGAGAACCTGTCGGTGCTGCCCGCGTGGATCGACATCCAGCTCATCCCGATGGAGAACCCCGCGCTGTTCGCCGTGCCGGTCGGGTTCCTGTGCGCGGTGGTCGGCAGCCTGCTCTCGGACGAGCGCGACACCTCCCGCTACACCGAGCTGCGGGTCCGGTCGCTCACCGGGTGGGGCACCGAGCCCTCCTCCTAGGCGTCCGGACGGGGCGATGGCCGGGCGCCGGGCGCCTCGGCCATCGCCCGGGCCACGTCGCGCAGGTAGTCGGGCAGCTGCCAGGCCGTGCCCGCGACGCGGTCCCAGGACTCCCCGACCCGGTCCAGCCGCTCACGCGGGCTCACGACCTCGGTGGCGTGGCCCCGCCGCGCGCGCCGGGCCTCCCTGCGGAAGGACCCGCGCACCGCCCAGACCACCAGGGCCGCCATCGGCCGGGCGATCAGGCCCCGGCCGCGGACGTCCAGGACCGCCGACACCTCCCACCGGCCGTCGTCGCGGACGGTGGGGGAGAGCCATGCCTCGACGTCGGCCAGCGCGTGGGTCGCCGACAGCCGGACGGGGGGCTCGGCGGCGGCACCGTCCAGCGCGGCGTACCAGGAACCGGTGTCGACGGTGAGCGTGCCGCTGGCCGTACGCCACCGGGGCAGGCGGCCGGGCAGCTGGATCCGCATCGTCGCGGTCAGGACCCCCGACGCGTGGTGAGCCACCGTCCCCGAGGTCACCGGGGTCTCGCCCGTGTCCGCGCCGTCGGGCATGGCGTACTCCAGGGCGCAGGTGCCCGCCTCGTCCCAGGAGGTGACGGTCAGCCCCGTGCTGCTCCACCCCTGTTCCTCGTAGCGCGGCTCCAGCGGAACGCCGTCAGCGGTGAGTTCGGCGACCAGATAGTGGCTGCGGGGCGCCAGGTGCCGTCCGGAGCGGAGCTGGAGCGCGGTGGTGGTCGCGCGCTCCGGGGAGCGGTCGGCGGCCGCGGCCCGCAGCCGCTCGGCTCCCTCCCGGTCGAGGAGCCCCAGCTCCTCGGCGCGCCGGGCCAGCCGCTCGCGGGTGGGGGCCTCAGGGGTGCGCAGCCATCCCCGGCCGTCGAACCGGCACGATCGGACGACCTCGTGCGCGGCGGCGACCGACCGCGTGACCACCTCCCTGTCCACGGGGGCGAGGTCGAGGACGTGGCTCAGACGAGGCAAGGCATCTCCGAAGGGCGGCCGGACGCGTGGGCGCCCGGGGCGGTCCGTGCGCTGACGGGGACCAGGGTACGCGCACACGGCGTCGGCACGGCGGAAACGGCCGACGGTGGACCGGGTTCCGGTACCGCCCACTGTCCGAGAGACGTCCTCGGTGAACCGAGGACGGCGCGGACCCGCCGCCGTCGCGACCACGCGAGAAGGGGTGGCGCCCGTGCCGAGACGCTGGACCGTGATCCTGCGTGACCTGGCGGACACCGCGCGGCCGATCCGGCCCGAGGACTGCCACGGACTGCTCAACCACTGGTGGCCGCAGCCCCCGGAGGAACACACCGCCGCCAAACGGTGGTCGATGAACGGGTGGCCGACGCCGATCGGCGACCGGCTGCACCACTGGACGCTCACCTGGCTGGACGACGCGGTCCCGCCCCCGGTCCCCCCCGAGGAGTTGGTCGGTCAGCCGCAGCGGATCGGGGACCACCTGCTGGAGCCGCTGTCGGTGACCCGCACCTTCGACGTCTCCTACGCCCGGATGCTCACCGCGGCCCGCGGACCCTCCTCCGTGCGCTCGGCGGCGGTCCGCAGCCGGACCCCCATCGTCATGACCACGCGCGACGCCACGGGGGAACGCATCCCGCACGTGTGGCCCAACCCCCGGCGCCTCTTCGGCGCGGTGCACCGGTCCGGAGGGGGGATCGTCGGTGGGAGCGGGGCCGTGGGCGCCGTCGCCCGCTTCGCCCCCACCGCGTTGGCCGAACCGTGGCTGGACCTCGTGCTCGGCGGGTTGGCCCGGGTCCGACGCCTCCCGCTGCCCGGTGAGGACGTGCGCCTGGCCGAGCACCACCACGCCGACAACCGCACCGTCCTGGGGTGGGAGGGCGGGCTGCGCCTGGACCTGGTCGGCGGAGAGCGCCGTCACGCCGACGCCTTCGCCACGCTCCTGGAACTCGTCGAGCTGACGGGCGTGGGCAAGTACACCGCCCAGGGTTTCGGTGCGGTCCGGGTGGACACGGTGACCAGCGCGGAGACGACCGCCCCGGCGCCCGCCCGGCGTTCGCGCCGTGCCGCCGGTCGGGCCGGGCGGCGCACGCCCCCGCGCGTGGGCGACCCGCGCCCCCGTGTCGTGGCCGAGGAGTTCAGCGGGACGCTTTTCGACTGATCCCGAAAGCGCCGGTTCCCGCCCGAGGACGGCGGTCGGGGGCCGGTCCCTCCACGGTCGGGAACCCCCGACCGAGCGTTCGCGCCGTCACGCTCCCCGTGCAGGGACCGTCCGGCGGGGACGTCCCCGCCCGGTCCGGTTCCCCACGAAGGCGGCGGGGCGCGGAGGGGAGGCACGTGACCTCACACGTGGCCGCCCCGGTCCCTCGGCGCCGGGTCCTGGCCCCTCTCCCGCAGCGCCCGTGCCAGCTCCCGCAGGCGGGGGACCAGGTCCTGGGCGGTCAGCGGCGCCGGGACGGTCGGGGCCGGGGCCCTGACGGGCCGGGCGGGCGCGGCGGGTTCCGGTACGGGCCGGGTCATGGCGGGACCTCCGTGAGGGAAGGGGAAAGGCGCACCCAACCCTCTCGGACACCGCGCCCGGGCCGGCGCCGCTGACCGGAACGGGCCAACCGGCGGGCTGAGGGTGCCGCGCGGGTGCCGTTGCTGGTATCGGTGGAGGATCGCCGACCGCACCCCGGCCGGCACCGTCCGAGAGAGGTCACCAGGACGCCCGCACGTTCGGGCCGGATCCGTGCCCCCGCCCAGAAGGAGAGCCGACCCGGTGCTTCCCCCACCCGTCGCCCTCCGCCGCCCGCCGCCCTCGGCACGGCCCCTGCCGACCAGCGGCGTGGTGGTCGGTGTCGACCTGCGCGGCATCCAGTCCTTCGTGTTCAGCGGCCGGCGCATCCTCGACGCGGTCGGACGCGCGGCCCTGGTCGCGGAGCTGACCGACACCTCCGACGCCCGCAACGGCGTCGCCGACCTCCTGCCCCCCGACCACGTCGTCCTGCGCGACGCGGGCGGCGCGCTCACCGTGGTCCTCCCCGACCCGCCCACCGCCCGCGAGTTCACCGGACGCTACACGCGGCGGCTGCGGGACCGCGCCGGCCAGCTCACCCCCGTGGTCGCCCTGGTCCCCTACGGCCGTGCGGCCGGGGCGGATGAACCGGAGCCGGTCCCGGTGGGGGTGGACGAGGCCCTGGCGGCTCTGCCCGCCCGGCTGCGGGCGGCGCGGCGTCACATGTCGGCGCTGCACACCCCCGCCCACGGGTACGGGATCACGGCGGTGTGCGCGGTCAGCGGAGGCCCCGCCGAGGTCGTGGACAGCAGCCGCGCCGAGGACGGTGAGGCGGGCGTCCACGAGCGGGTGACGGCCGACGTGGCGCGGGCGCGCGGCGTCGGGCGCCGCTGGCACCGGGACAACGGCGCCGCATGGCTGGAGGGGGCGGCCACCGCCACCGGAGCCCCCGAACTCGCGCTGCCCATGGAGGTGGACCGGCTCGGCCGCGACCACGGGGACGTCAGCCGTCTGGCCGTCGTGCACGTGGACGTCAACGGGTTGGGCGCCATCCTCGGCGACTACCGCGAGCGCGTCGCCGACCCCGCGGTCCCCGGGTCCGGCGCCCTGGCCCAGCGGCGCCTGTCCACCCGCATCGCGGGCCTCACCGAGGGGCTGGCCCGCGTCCTGGTGCGCGCCGTGGCCGCCACGGTGTGCGCCGAGCCGGGCCGCCGCCCCCACATCCCCGGTGCGGGGGCGGCGGGACCGATCTCGCTCTTCCAGGGGTCCTCCGGCCGGATCCGGGTGCCGGTGCGGCCGATCGTCGTGGCGGGCGACGACCTCACCGTGCTGTGCGACGCCCGCCTCGCCCTGAGCCTGGCCGGGTACGCGCTGGACTGGTTGGACGCCGACCCCGCACGGATCGCCGACCCCCGCGACCCCCGTGTGGCACTGCACCGGGCGCTCGCCGAGGCCCACGGCGGAGCCCGGGGCCGGGGCGGCGGACGCGCGGTCACCGCGCCCGACGGCGGCGTCCACACCACCTGCGTGCCCACGGTCGGGGTGGGCATCGCGGTCCAGCCGGTCGGTGCCCCGCTGTCCCTGGGATACGACCTGTGCGAGGCGATGTGCCGCCGCGCCAAGCGGTACCGGGCCGACCACGCCGAAGCCGACCCCACCGCCGCCGACGACCACGTGATCGCCTGGACCACCCGGTTCGACGGTGTCGAACGCGTCCTGCGCGGACTCGACCAGGCCGCCCGGGCGCCCCGTCCGCGCACCGAACTCCCGCTGACCGGCTCCGGGTTCGCGCGCTTCGTGGACCGCTACCTCTCCGGCGCCCCGGGCAGTCTGCTCGCCGACGGCGACACCCGCAACCGGGGCTGGCTGCTCTCCGCCCTCGTGCCGCTCCTGGAGTCGGGGGCCGACCCCGCTCCCGAACTCGACCGCCGTGCCCGGGTGACCGGCGCCGCCGTCGAGCTGCCCCCGGGGTGGACCCCCGGAGGACTGCTGGACGCGGTCGGGGTCATGGACCTGCACCTGGACCCCCGGCTGGCCGAGGCCCTGCCCACGCACCTGCCCCAGCCCCCCGACCGCCCCGGCGCGGTCCCCGCGGTGAAGGGCCGGAGCCGGTGAGCCGCCCCGACCGCGTCACCGTGTACCTGGCCGCACCGGCCCTGTTCGTCGGCGCCAGCGCGGACGGGACCGGCGCGGACACCGACGTGGTCACCGACGACCACGGGTTGCCCTACCTGCCCCGGCACCGCCTGGCCGCCCGTCTGCGGGCCGGAGCGGACAGCGCCCTGACCGTCGCTCCGGAACTGTCCGCCGCCGCCCGCGACATTCTGGGGCGGGAGCGGTCCCACGGCGCCGACCGCGTGCTGCGCGTGGGCCACGCCGTCCTCGGCGACGGGGTGCGCGCCGCCGTCGCCCGCGCCCTGGCCGGGCGTGCGGAACCGCTGCGCACCACCCTGCGCCGGGCGGTCACCGACGCCTACACCACCCTGGAGTCGGGGGTCGAGGTCGGCGCCGACGGCGCCCCCGAACCCGGGCGGCTGCGCACCCACCGCGTCCTGTTGCCGGGGCTGACCCTCACCGCTCCGCTGACCTGGGCCGAGCCCCCTGGCGAGGAGCACTGGCGGATCCTGGCCCGCGCCTGCCTGGCCACGACGCGGATCGGGGCGCGGGTCGCGCGCGGTCGGGGCCGGGTCGACGTCCGACTCGCCGGACCCGGCGCGCAGGACCCGCACGCCACCACGCTGCGGCTGGCCGCCCCGCCCGCGCCGGCGCCCCGTGGAACGGGGACGCCCCGGTGACCGCCGACCACGCCCTCCACAGCGCCTACCTGCCGCTGCGCTACGTCCTCACCGACACTCTGGCCGTGCGCACGTCCCACGACCCCCTGAGCGTCGACTCCGATCACGTCATCGGCGGCCGGGCCCAGCGCGGCATGCTCGCCGCCGCCCTCCTGCGCGCCGGACGCCACGACGACCTGGACGCCTGGGTGGCCCGGGGCGAGGCCCTGCGCTTCGCCCCCGCCCACCCCCGGCTGGAACCCGGCGCGGACCCGGTCTCCGGGCACCTGGAACGCGCGACCGTCGCCCTCCCCCCGCCCGCCTACCTGTACACCCCGGGCAAGAACGGGGACACCACCGTCGACGTCTTCGGCCCCACCGACCCCGCCACCCCCTACCGTGCGGTCCGCGACCCGGTGACCCCCGACCGGACACTGCGCGCCCAGGTGCGCACGACCGCCGAGCAGTACCTCGGGCGGGCCCGCACGGGAGCGAACCGCCAGGGTGTGCCCTTCCTCGCCACCACCCTCGACCCGGGCCAGGTCTTCGAGGCCCGCTGGCAGCTGCGGGCCCCCGACCCCGACTCCCTGCACGCCCTGGCCGAACGCGTGGTCGCCGCCCTGGCCGAGGCCGACGGCACCCTCACCCTGGGGTCGGGCGGCACCCGGGCCCACGGCGGGGTCCGCGTCACCCCCGTCGACCCTGACCGCCTGCTCTCACCCGACCGTGTGGAGCCCGTCCACCCCGACCGGTCCTGGCCCGCCGGGGCCCCGGTCGACCTCGTGCTGCTCTCGCCCGCGCTCGTGGTGGACGACCACGGCCAGCACCGCCCCCAGGCGCTGGTCCCCGCGGTGCTCGACCTGCTGACCCGGGTCCTGCCCGACACCCGCGCCGAGGCGCTCGTCAGCCATGTGGAGGCCGAGGCCGTCGGCGCCTACCACCGGGGCTACCGGGGGCCGATGGCCCAGCGTTGGGCGGCCCGCCCCGGTGCCGTCGTCCGGTTGCGCCTGGACCGGGACCTGACCACCGAGCGGGCGCGGCTGGTGGAGGCGCACCCGTTGGGGGAGCGGGTGGTCGACGGACACGGCCAGTTCATCCTCGCCTCCCCGCCATCGGGCCCCGAACCCCTCGCGCCGCTGGCCGTGCCGCTGGCGGGCGGGACCGCCCCGGCTCCGCCCGCCCCGGAGGACGACGACGGGCTGCGCGCCCTCTTCGACGACCTGCTCTGGAACGCCGCCGCCCCTTCCGTCCGCGCCCACGCCCGGACACTCGCCCAGGGGTCGGCGCACCTGCTCGCGCCGCTCACCCCCAGCCTGCTGGGCCGGCTGCGCGAGGTCGTCGTCCACCCCCACCACACCCCCGAGGACGCCCTGGCCGCACTCCAGGGCACCGTCGCGGCCCGCTCCCCGCACGCCCCGGACGAGGACCCCTCCGGGGCGCGCGGGGTCCTGCGGGACCGAGCGGTGCGCGCCCTGGAGCGTGCCCGCCTCCTCCGCCCCGACCGGCACGGAACCGTCACCGTCCGCGCCTGGCTGGAGGGGATCGCCGACGGCGCCGCCGCCTGGTGGGCCGACAACCGGCCCGACCCCGGCCACGACCCCGCCTACGCCGAGGCCGTCGCCGCCGTGGACCTGACCCTGCCCGACGGACGCCCGCCGCGGAGCCGTCCGAGCGGTCTGTCAGAGTCCGCTCTGGCCTGGGAGCGCCGTGCGTCGGCGCGCCTGTGCCTGCTGCTGGTCTCCTCCTGGCTGGCCGAGACCGCCCGGGCCGTGCGCCCCGGAACCGACGTCCTCCCGTCCCGGGAGGGGGGAGGCCGACGGTGAGCCCCGAGCCCGTCCCACCGCCCGCACGGCCCGCGCTGGTCTGGGAGGTCACCGCACGCCTGCGCCTGCTCTGCGACACCCATGTCGGCGCCGCCCAGGCCATCCCGCGCCACGCCGCCGAGACCGACGTCGACCTGCACCTGGACCGCGACCCCCGCTCCGGGCTGCCACGGCTGCGGGCCACGACCCTGGCCGGGATCCTGCGGCACGAACTGGCCGACCGCACCGGCGACCCCGACGGGGTCCGTGCGCTCCTGGGCTCGTCGGAACCCCGGAGCGAGGTCGGTCAGGAGGTGCCCCCTCCGGCCCCCAGCGCACTGGACCTGGACGACGCCCCGGCCGAACTGCCGGAGGGGGCCGCGGTCGCGGTCCGGGCGGGCACGCGCGTGGACCCGGCGGCCGGGGCCGTGCTCCCGGGCCGGACATGGCAGTGGGAGGTCCTGCCCGCCGGGACGGTCCTCACCGCGCACCTGCGGCTGTCCGTCCCCGCCCCCGCGGAAGAGCCCCGGCTGCTGGCGCTGCTCGCCTTGGCCACCGCGGGTCTGGACGGCGCGGGGTCCGGGGCGCACGTCGGCAGCCACTCCGGACGCGGGTACGGGGCGGTACGGGCCGCGCGCTGGTCCGTGCGCCGCCATGACCTGTCCGACGAACACGGCTGGTTCGCCTACCACGCGCGCACGTGGGCCGAACGCTGGTCGGGGAACGCGGCGGCGGACGGGGAGGCCGCCGACCTGGCGACCGCTCTGGGCACGGCACTGACCCGCCACGGGCGCGGCACCGCCGTCGTCGAGCTGGCCGCCCGGTCCGCCGTCGCCGACCGCCGTCACCGCGCCGAGCTCCACCTGACCCTGGCCGTCGCCGAACGCACGGCGCCGCCCACGGGGGCCGGGGCGCCGGGCCCGCCCGCCGCGACCGCGCCGCCCGAGGGCGACGGCCGCGGCGGGGGCCGTCCTCGGACGGCGGATCCGGACCCGCGTCCCGGCCTGCTCATGGTCGGGGACGTGCCCGTCGGCGACCGGATCGGGGAGGTGGACCGCGCCCACCGGTACCGCCCGGTCGTCACCGACACCGAAGGGCCCCCGAGCGTGTCGGGTGGCCCCGACCATCGGGCGGACCCCGCCGACGCCACGGGTCCCGCCAGCGTGCACCCGGTGCCCGTCCTCGGCGACACCGCCCTGTTCTCCCTGTTCAAACGCATCGCCGCCCGCCTGCTCCGGGACGCGGCCGAACACCTGGGCGGGCCGTCCGCCCGGTGGTGCCGCTGCCACGCCCACTGGTGGGGCGCCGACACCGAACGCGACCCCGGACGCGGCGCCGCCACCCCCCGACCCTCCCGCCTGCGGTTGCGTTCCACCCCCGTCCTGTCCGGCGGGGCGCCGCTGACCGCCACCCGCCTGACCGTGGACTCCCTCTTCGGTGACGCCGTCGACGGACGCCTGTTCACCGCCGACCTGCACTGCGGCGGCGCCGCGGACGTCGTCCTGGACGCGCGCGACCCCGACGACGCCCTGCTCGGCCTGCTCGTCCTCGTCGTCCGGGAACTGGCCACGGTCCCCTTCGAGACCCTCGGCGCGGGCTCTGGCGGCGGCAACGGCCGTCTCACCGCTACCAGCGCCGCCGTCACCGTCCACCCCGGAGACGGCGGTCCCCCGCGCACGGTCGACCTCCTCACCGCCGTGTTCACCCCGACCAGTGCCGAGGCGGCCGCCGCACGCGGCTGGCTGGCAGCCCTCCACAACCGGCTCGCCCCCGACGAGCCGACCGGAGGTGAGGGGTGAGAGACCGTCCCCCACAGCCCGCGGGCCTGGCCGTCCGGGCGCTCACCCCCGAGCAGATCCACGCGGTCCTGGCCGACGTGTTCGGTCGCGCCGCGCGCTGCCGCCTCCTGGACACGGGCGTGGCCGGCCTTCCCGGGGCGCCGGGCCACCCCCAGTGGCTGCTCGCCGAACTCGGCGACACCCGGGTCACCGGCGCCTGCCCCCGGGGCCACTGGTACCGGTCCGACGCCCTCCTCCCCACCGGGGCCGACGCGCCCCCGCCGCCCCTGGACCCGGACACCGACCGCTGGCGGATCCTGGAGGTCCTGGTCTTCTGCCCCGGCGCGCAGATTCGCCTGGGTGAGCGCGCCGAAGCGGGCTGGATCAGCGCCGACGCCCCCGGCGACGTCCCCGACTGGTTGCGTCCGCGCGACCGGTCCTTCCTGCTCCAAGGCTGGAACGGGCCCGAGTACAGCCGCACGGTGGACGCCCGCGCCTCCCTGTCCGTGACCACCGAACCCGGCGGCTTTGAGGCCGTCCTCCCCGTGGAGTGGACCGACTTTTCCGGACGCCGCCGACCCGCCCCGGGCGGCCGCACCGCCCTGGAGAGCCGCGGCACCTGGCTGACCGTTCGGGAGTACTGGGCCAGCGACCCCGCCACCGGCGCCGTCGGAGTCGCCTTCCACCGCCTCACCGGTCTGTCCTGCGGGCCCAAGCCCACGGGGCCGGAGATCGACGTCGGCTCCGGGGACGACATCCCGGGGGCGGCGCACTGATGGGCGCGCCGCACGGGTCCGCCGCGTGCGGCGGCGGTGACGGGAGGGACGGCGAATCCACGCCGCGTGGGTGGGAGCGGTACCACGCCACAGCCCCCTACGGTCTCGTGCGGTTGGCCGACACCCCCATGCCCGCCGCCGACCTGCACGCCGGGTTCGCCACCGACGACCTCCTGCGCAGCCACGACCGGACGATGGAGGGCACCCACTCGGGCTGGATCGAACTCACCCTGACCACGCTCACCCCCACGTTCGTCGGGCAGACCCTGGACCGGGGCGCGGTCAACGTCTCCACCCGCTTCCCGTACGGCGACGGCACCCTCCCGGCCATCCCCGGGCCGACCCTGCGCGGCCTGGTGCGCAACACCGTGCGCATGCTCACCAGCGGGGAGACCGGGCCGGTCAACACCCCCATGCTGTTCTTCCGCGCCCCCGTGCGCATCGACCCCGGCAGCGCCGACAGCGCCCTGTCCACCAGGGCCCGCCAGGTCATGTCCCACCAGCACGCCCACTACCGCAAACGCCGTGCCGGCCTGCGCACCAAACAGGGGTTCCTCTTCCACTCCCCGACCGAGGACCGGTGGTACGTCGTCGAGGTCCCGGCCACCCCGATCACCGCCGAGGCCGGGCAGGCGCTGCGGGTGTCCTTCGACGTCCTCCGGGAGAGCCTGCGGACCTGGGACTTCGGGGTGTCGGACTTCCCCGACCCGCCGCGCTCGGGCGCCTACGTCCCCACCACGCACGCCCAGCACGGTCGGCTCCAGTACCGCTGGGTGCACGCGGTCCACCTGCCGGGGGAGCGGCGGGTGGCCGCCGTGGCCCCCACAGCGCGCGAGGCCCGGGACTATCTCGACACCCGTTCCGCGCGCCCGGCGGGCGGCGACGGCGGTGGGGTCGTCCCGTGCCTGACCGTCCTGACCGGTGTCGCGGCCGGGGAACGCCGCAACGCCTACCTGTTCCCCCGGCCGCCGGACCTGCGCCGCGGGCGCGCACCGGTCCCCGACTCCATGGTGGCGCTCTTCGAGTCGGCCGAGCAGATCACCGGCTACCAGCGCGTCGCCTTCCCCGACGGGCTCGGAGTGGACACCGCCGAGCCCGACCGGCCGCCGGTGGCCGGGGCCAGCGGGGGAGGGCTGCCCCGCAACGGTCTCGAACCGGTCTGGTTCGACGTCGACCTGTCCGGCGACGTCGTCTCCTTCGGCCGGTCGGGCGGCTACCGGATCGCCGTCAGCGACGACAACCCCGTCCGCCGTGCCGTCCCCGCCCACGTCCTGGGCCCCCAGCACGGCGACTCCGACCGGGCCGCCCTGGCGGGCCGTCCCGTGGACGTGTGCCGCGCCATGTTCGGCGACACCGACACCTTCGCCGGGGAGGCGGGCGCCTCCAAGGGCCGGGTGTCCTTCGGCCACGCGCTCAGCACCGATCCCGACCCGGACTACCCCGATGGCGCCGCGCTGCGCGTACGCCTGCTCTCCCCGCAGCGCGGCTGCTTCGCCAACTACCTCCTCCAGGGTCCCGACGCGGCCACGGGGGACCGGCCCGACATCGTCACCTGGTCGCACGAGGGCCGCGTCCGACTCGGCGGATACAAGGTCTACCTGCACCGGCACCGCCCCGAACTGGGTCGACCGGTGCGCTACGACGCCCGGACCCAGGAGGAGCTGGGCATCACGGTCATACCCCGGCGGCAGCGGACCGAGCCGGTCCGGGACACCCAGCGCGACGTCGTCCCGGTACGCGACGGGCTCACCTTCCGCTCGCGCCTGACCTTCACCAACCTCACCGACGGGGAGCTCGGGGCGCTGCTGCGCGCCCTGCTGCTCGACAACCCCGTCGACGGCGGCGATCCCGCCGACCCGGCCCACGCGCACAAGATCGGCATGGGCAAGTCGCTGGGGATGGGGAGCGTCCACCTGCGCCCGGAGCTGTACCTGGTCGACCGGCGGGCCCGGGCGGTGTCGCTGGACCCGGCCGCCGGGGTCACGCGCGCCGGACCGGAGCGGGTCCAGGGCTTCCTGGACGCGTTCGGCGCGGCGCTGGTGGCCCGCAGGCTGCCCGGCCAACCCCGCCCCGAGCGGTGGCGCGAGGTCGACCAGGCCGTGGACGTGTGCCTGGCCAGCCGGTGGCGCGACCGCCTGCCATGGGAGCGCACGGCGGTGATGTCGCTGCGGGAGTTCGCCGAGTACCCCGTCCTGCCGCCGCTGACCGTCCGGTTCGGCGTGGCCGGGGACCGGGAGGGGGGCTGGTGAGCGGCGCCGGGGGCGGTCGGGCGCGCAAGGCCGGAGCCGCGGCGCCCGCCACCGCCGCCGGGCCCGGCCTCACCCCTCGATCGCCTCGGCCAGCGCCTCCAGCAGGTCGGCGCGCAGATCGGGGTCGTCCTGGGCGCCGCGCCAGCGGTCGGGCGTTCCGGGAGCCTTCTCCAGCAGCCCGCGCAGCAGGGCGTCCAGGGCGCCGCTCGGGTCGGCGTCGAAGTCCCCGCGCGCGGCCTGGGCGCGCTCGGCCAGTTCCCGGCCGGCCTCTTCCAGCCACGCCCGTTCCGGCGGGGTGAGGACCTCACGTCGGCCGGTGGCGTCCCCGTCCGTCACGGGGGACTCCGTGACGGGGACGTAGGGGGCGCTGCGGGCGCGACCCCGCGCGCTCTGCACGAGGCGGAAGTGGGTGGGCATGTCCACCGCCATGCGCCCCAGCACCCCGGTGAGGCGGCGGGCGACGTCCTCGCCGCTCAGTCCGGGCAGCACCTGGCGCAGGTGCAGCCGACGCCGCTGGTCGGGGGTGCGGCCCTGGTCGGCGTCGCGTCCGGCGGCCAGTTCGGCGAGCTTGCGTAGCAGGTAGTCGCCGGTCGCGGTGGAGACCAGGGGCGGTTCCTTGGCCTCGGTCACCGGGCGGCCGTGCAGGTCGGCGACGGGTACGGCGTTGCCGTCCTCGGTGAAGGAGACGGTCTCGCCCGGCTGGATGTCCTCGGGCAGGTCGGCGGCGGGGTTGCCCCACCCGGCGGTCAGCACCAGCAGCGCCAGCGCCTCCTGGTCGACCACGTCGGCGGCCACCCGGGCGACGTCGCGACGTTGGGCCCAGCGGCGGGGGCGTTCGGAGAACGCACACCGGACGTTCCCGCCCGCCGTCGGCTGCGGGTAGACGCGGCGCAGGTTCTTGTAGGAGCGGTCACGGCGCACGTCGTCCAGGGCGTCGCGTAGCCGGTGGGCGGCGGTGCGGTCGACGCCGGACGCCGTGGGCAGGGCACGGGCCATGCGCACGGCGATGACGCTGGTCGGGTCGCCGCCGTGCACCGGGCACGGGCAGTGCTCGGCGCACAGGTCGACGTAGTCACAGAACTGCTCGGAGTGACCGGCGCAGCCCTGCGCGGTTCCGTCCGCGGAGCAGGGCCCGCACCCCACCACGCGGGTGAACGCGCGCAGGAAGGCGGCGGAGCCGAACAGCTCCCAGGCGGAGCAGTGGTGCGTGCTCACGAACTCTTCTCCCCGGGTGGTCCGGGGCCGGGTCGCTTTCCCAGCCCTCCGGGAAAGCGTGTGTGAGAGTCGGTGAGACCGTGGCTGACACCCCCGCGTCAACGGGAGGTCTGCCCACAAAGTAGGGCGGTTTCGCGCGGACTGTCAACGGTTGGACCCGGTCACGAAGGCCCCTCCCGCCACCCAGGGTCACATAGCGGACACCAGCCCCACCCGTCACAGGTATGGTCGCGCCGGAACGTCCGGGCGGGGCGTGCCGGTGTGTCCGAGAGACGGCGATGAGCGCCCCGGAAGGGGGTGCGGTACGGCCTCCGCGACCGCGCGGGGACCGTCGCGGAGCGAGAGGAACGGAGGTCGCCGGATGTCGGTGGTCAACCTGACGCCGCATGTGGTGACAGTCGTCGACGAGCGTTCACGCGTGATCCGGAGCTGGCCCCGGGCGGAGCGCCCGGCACGCGTGGAGGCCGTACGCGTACCGATACCCGAGGCGGACGGCGTGCCCGCGGGGGTGCCCCTCGTCGCGGAGCGGCGTACCCGTGCCGACCTGCCCGAACCACGGGAGGGGGTGTGGTTCATCGTCTCCTCCGTCGTCGGATCGGCCCACCCCGAGCGCCATGACCTGCTCGTCCCCTCCGACCTCGTCCGGGACGGGCGCGGAGTGGTCACCGCCTGCCGGTCGTTCGTCGTCAGCGGATCGCCGGCGCCCGTGCGGCCGGAACCAGTGGGACGGTGACCCCGGCGTCGCCGCCCCTTCCCCACGGCGGACCTCGCTTCTTCCGAAACCGCGTCCGGCCCGCTCCCCCTGGCGGAGCGGAGCCGCCTGGCCTAGCGTGGAGATCCTCAGCCCGCCCGTCGGAGAAGGACGTCGTGGACACTCCCCGTACCGCCGTCGTCCTCGTGGGCCGCAACCCCACCCCCGCCCTGCTGTCCTGCCTCACCCTCCCCGCCGACCACCTGGTCCTGCTGTGCAGTGACGGGACGCGGCCGACCGCCCTGCGGGTCGCGGCCGCCGCCGGGCGGATCGGCGCCCCCGCCTCCGCCCGGGTCCTGAGCGTGGGGCCCGACCCGCACGACTTCTCCGCCGTGGCCGGAACCCTCGCCGCCCTCCACCGTGACCACGACGGGCGCCCCTGGTTCCTCGACTACACCGGCGGGACCAAGGTGATGAGCGTGGCCGCCGCCCTCTGCCACGAACACGCCCTCCCCGGCTCCGGCCGGTGGCGCCACTACCTCGACGCCGCGGGTGACGTCCTGCGCCCCGCCGACGCCACCCGTCCCGGGCTGCCCCTGTCCACCACCGGTGTCGACCTGCGCACCCTGGCCGAGGTCCACGGCGCCCGCTGGCTCGACGACCGCGACCCCGAACCCGTCCGCCTCTTCGTCCAGGGCGGCACACAGGCGCTCCTGGCCCGCTACCCGGACATGTCCCCCTCCGTCAGGCGCGGGGTGGTCGCCGAGGGGCGCGTCCTGTCCCACCTGCGACGGCATCTGCGACGCCAGCCCGACACCGAGGTCCTGGGCGCCCGCCAGGTCGCCGACCCCCTCCACCCGGCCGGGGCCGTCGCCGACTTCGACGCCGTGGTCCGCCACCGCCACCGGGTCCTGTGCGTGGAGGCCAAGACCAGGCCCGGCGACGTCGTCGCGCGTGCCGGATGGACCGTCGCCAAGGCCCGGAGGGTCTTCGGCGCCGCCGCCCAGGTCCTGTTCGTCTACACCGGTCCCCTCGTCCCCGGGCTGCGCGAGAGCATCACCGACTACAACCCCGCGCTGTCCGCCCGGCTCGTCCACGTGTGGAACCTCGACGACCTGCTGCGGCGGCTCACCTCCTTCGACGACCTGCGCAAGGCGTTCTTCCCCTCCCCGCGCGGCCGCGCCGCCCGCGGCCCCGGCCCCGGCCCGGAGTCTGCGCGCGGCGGACCCCCGGAGGACTCCGCCACGGTCGGTCCACCCCGCCATCCCGGCCCCCAGGACCGCCCCGTCCTGGTCACCGCCCTGGGCGGCAGCCGCCTGGGCACCCTGACCGCCGTCCACGCCCACCGGCCCGCCCGCGCCCTGGTGCTGCCCTCGGCGCAGAGTCTGCGCGACAACGTCCGCGTGTCCGCCGCGCGTACCCTCCACGCGGCCGAACACCCCGCGGCCGCGCCCGCCGACGCCGCCCTCCTCCGGGAGACGGGCTACCGCGACCGCGTGCGTCTGACCGCCGACCCGGTCGACGGCTCCGACGCCGAGGCGGTCGCCGCCGTCGCCCACGACTGGATCGCCAAGGAGACCGCCGACACCGTCCCCCCGCCCCCGGTCGTCGCCGACATCACCACCGGCACCAAGGCGATGAGCCTCGGACTGGCCCTGGCCGCCCTCCGCGCCGGGGCGTGCGTCACCTACCAGCTGCCCGCCGACCGCGCGGTGGTGTGCCGTACCCACGGGGTGCTGCCGCTCACCGGCCGCGCCGCCGTCGACTGGCCCCTCGTCCTGTCCGGGTACACGCTGCTGGACGGGTCGCTGGCCGCCCGCGCCTGCCGGACGGCCCGCACCCAGGTCGACACGGACCTCGTCGACGCCGCGCGCGCCGCGCTGGTGCGCGCCGCCAGCGGCCCGGTCGGAGTGTGGATGGACGCCACGCTCACCGACCCGGAGGCGTGCCTGACCGCGCGGGAGCGGCCGAGCCTGGTGCTCACCTTCGACGACCGGGCGGTCGGTCTGGCCGCGCCCGCCTGGCGGCGGCGCCGCGCGCACGACGGCAGGTCGCACGGGGTCACGCCGGGGGCGTGGGCGCAGAGCGTGTTCGCGGCCACCGTGCACCTGCAGTCGCGGTGCGACGTGGCGGGCGTGGTCGTGGCGCTGACCAGGCCGGGCGGGGACGTGGGACGGGCCCGCGAACTCGTGGCCTGGATCGCGCACACCGCGCTGGAGCCGGACGAGGGGTCCGCCCGCCTGTCGTTCGGGGAACCGCTGCGCCCGGTGGTCGTCACGGCGCCGCCCGAGGCGCTGCCGGGCCTGTTCGACACCGACGTCAGCCGTCTGTGAGCCCCGGGGCGCTCCGTGGCCGAATCCGGTCATTCACCCGTGTTCGGCCGTTCCGCATGGGAGGGTTTCCGAAGACGCGCGGCACGGTGGGCGCCGTGTTCCTTTCGGCGCGGGGGCGGGGTTGGACGATGAGCCGTTGGTTTGTCCTCATGGTCGTCTCTATGAGCTTCTTCCTGTGCGGCTCGCAGCTGAACCAGCGCCATGACGGATATGAGCTGCGCGTGGTCCTGGCCGTGCTCATGCTTGGATCGCTCGTCGTCGTGCTGTCGTCGCGCGGATTCCACCCTTCCCCCGACCCAGGGGGATGGTTTCTTCCCACCCTCATGTTCGTCTGCGTGGTCCCGGCCTACGGTCTCTGCATCAGGGAGATGACCGTAACGGGCGCGTCGGCGGGGGTATGGGTGCTGCTGGTCTCCGGCGCGGCCGCCGCTGGGTACGGGTTCCTTGTTCGGGTTCGGGGAGCGGTTTCGGAACGGCGGAAGGGGAGGGTGGAAGGTGAACCCGACTCCCGCTGAGATTTTTCTCAGAGTCCTTGTATCTGTTCTTTCCGTGACTGCGTCAGAAGCCGGAATTCCGAACTCGCGGATGTCTGACATCGGGGCCGGTTGATGTGCCGTTAGTACTTCACGTGTTGTCGTTGCTCACATCGGTCGGAGTGTTGGTGCATTCGATCGTGGCCATTAAATGGGGTCCTCCGCCGAAGGCCCTCACGGTTCCGTTGCTCCTGCTCGCGCTCTCCACCCTCGCGCTGATCCTTCTGTGGATCTACGGCGTGTACCCACCGAGGAGGTGAGGGGACGCGGCGGTTCCTCCCCGCTCCTGTGTCGGGCATCACGGCTGCTCGGAGGGGATCACACGCAACCGGAACCGGGGTCGGTCCGTCCCATACCCTGCGCGCTCTCGGATCGCTCCGAGGGCGCGCCACGGAGTCGAGCATCAGCGCGTCGGGTGCGATGCGCGGACAGAACGGAGCCGCGGGTGCGGTGGGGAGTCCCGGCCTTGGGTGCCGGAACGGTGGCGGCGGTGACCGCCCTGGTCTCGGGGTGTGTCCCGACACCGGGCGAGCCGGAGGCGGTGGAGGCGGCGGACGCCGCGGCCGTCTTCGCCGGTCAGACGATCGACTGGTCGGCCTGCTACGACGACGAGCAGATCGACGAACTCGTCGAGTGGGGCTCTGAGCCTGACTGGGTCGAGGCCCTGGAGTGCGGGACGGTCACCGTTCCGCTCGACTACGACCGGCCGGACGGGCGGACCCTCGACCTGGCCGTGGTCCGGGCCCCCGCCCAGGGGTCGACCGAGGAGCGCGTCGGGTCGCTGGTGGTCAATCCGGGCGGTCCGGGCGTGACCGGCCTCGACATGCTGGACTTCCCGTCGTTCTCCGACCAGATCCGGGCCTCCTTCGACCTGGTCTCCTTCGATCCGCGCGGCGTGGGGGAGAGCGGCGGCTTCGCCTGCGGGAACTGGACCGCGATGGCCGAGGCCCGGCAGGGGTTCGAGGGCACCGACCCTGCCGACCTGACCGGCGCCGACCTGCGACCCCTGGAGGAGGCCGCCCGGGCGTACGCGGACGACTGCGTCGACACCGTGGGCGAGGACTTCCTCGCCCACATCGGCACGGTCAACGTCGTCCGCGACCTCGACGTGCTCCGCGACGCCCTGGGCGACGAACGGCTGACCTACGTCGGCTACTCCTACGGCACCTACATCGGCGCGCTCTACGCCCAGACGTACCCGGACAACACCCGGGCCCTGGTGCTGGACGGCGCCGTGGAGACCGACCGGCCCAACGTCGAGGTCGCCTACGACCAGGCCGTCGGCTTCCAGGACACCTGGGAGCTGTTCGCCGAGGACTGCGCGGCCACCGACGACGCCTGCCCGTTCACCGGGGCCGACGACGCCGACGCGGCGATGGCCGACATCATGGCCGCGCTCGACCGGGAGGCGCCCGTGGTGGAGGGCGTCACGATCGACGGCGCCACCCTGGTGTCGATGATCGGCATGGAGCTGTACTACGAGGAGAGCTGGGACTACCTCGCCGACCTGCTCGCGGCCGTCGACACCGGCGACGCGGAGGCCACCGACCATTACCTCGGTTACCTGTACGAGAACACCTACGGCCTCTACGCGGACGAGGAGTCCGTCGAACTCAAGCCCGGCGAGGAGGAGCTGGACGCCGAGGCCGCGCTGACCGCGATCAACTGCGCAGACCGTGACGACCCGACGGACATCTTCGCCTACCGGGACGCCGTGGACCGGGCGAGTGAGGTGTCGCCGCTGTTCGGCGCCGACCTGGTGTGGGAGCAGCTGCCGTGCGCGTACTGGCCGGACACCGAGGAGGCGCCGACCGGCTTCACCGCCCCCGACGCCCCGCCGGTCGTGGTCGTCGGCACCGTCGGCGACCCCGCCACCCCGTACACCTGGGCCGAGGAGCTCGCCGGTCAGCTGGAGACCGCGACCCTGGTGACCTACGAGGGCGCCGGGCACACGCTGTACGGCAACGACAAGAGCGCGTGCGTGGACGAGCCGGTCGACGCCTACCTGCTCACGGGTGAGGCACCCGAGGCGGACCTGTCCTGCCCGGCGGTGGCCTGACCGCCCCTGACACGGGTGTGCTCCCGAACCGGACCGGTTCGGGAGCACACCCGTGTGCGGCTCGGTGACCGCCCGCCGTTACTTCTGGTGGATGATCTGGATCAGGTTGCCGCAGGTGTCGTCGAACACCGCCGTGGTGACCGGGCCCATCTCCACGGGCTCCTGGGTGAACCGGACGCCCAGCGCCCGAAGCCGCTCGAACTCGGCCTGGACGTCGTCGACGGCGAACTGCGTGTAGGGGATGCCGTCCGCGACCAGGGCCTCCCTGAAGGGCTTGACCGCGGGGTGGCCGCTGGGTTCGAGGAACAGTTCGGTGCCATCCCGGTCCTCGGGGGACACGACCGTCAGCCAGCGGTCCGCACCGAGCGGGACCTCGTGCTTCTTCACGAAGCCCAGTACCTCGGTGTAGAAGCGCAGGGCCTCGTCCTGGTCGTCCACGAAGACGCTGGACAGGTGGATCCTCATCGGTCCTCCGGTGGTGTGTCGCGCCTGAGCCACCGCTCGGCGATGCGCTCCAGCGGAGCGGCGTTCAGGTCGTGGAACTTGTAACGCCCCTCGCGTCGGCTCTCGACGAGTCCCGCCGCCTCCAGCACGGCGAGGTGCTGGGAGACCGCTTGGCGGGACATGGTGATCTGGTGATTCATGGCCAGGCGCGAGCAGATCTCGAACAGCGTCTGCCCCTGTCGCTCGGCGAGTTCGTCGAGGATCTTCCTGCGGGTGGGGTCGGCCAATGCCTTGAAGATGTCGTCGGCCACGCCTTCACTATATGCAAGTAACTGCTTGCCTATCAAGTCCTGGTCCGGTGTGTTGTGACCGTCGGATAGGTTCGGGTCGCACGGGGTCCTGCGCCGGACCGCGTGATTCCGTGCGTTCCGGCTCGGTTGGGGGCACTCGTGGGCGTCTACGTATCGGTCAGAGGATGGCTGGAGTGCGACGAGAGGCAACTCGTCGCCGTCCGGGAGGTCATCTCCTCCCACGAGGACGGCCACTACTCCAACGGTTGGAGTCTGCCCCGCCAGCGCGTCAACTGGACCGGTTACGTCTTCTACGGCGCCGACGTCCGGGCCTCGGCCCTGGACCGGCTCGCCGAGCAGATGGGGGAGATCGCGCGGATCCCGGCCTCCGATGGCGACGGCGACCGCGTCACGGTCCTGTTCTTGGTCAGCCATGAGGTCGACGGCATGACCGAGTGGCAGATCCGGGAGGGACGGCTCGTCGTCTCGCCGGGCAGTGACAGGTACCAGTACCTCGACGAGTAGCCCGGCGACAGCGAACCCCCGGACCGGGTGGTCCGGGGGCACGCTCGTGTGTGGTCTCAGGCGTGGAAGTCGAACTCTCCGGCGCGGACGCCCCGGGTGAAGGCTTCCCACTCCTGGCGGGTGTAGACGATGTAGGCGCCCTCGGGGCGGTGACTGTGCCGGACGGCCACGCGGCCGGTCCCGTCCCGCAGTGCCCCGGCCTCCACGCACGCGGCGCCGCCGTTCTCGCTGAACGTGCTGATGTGCCAGTCGATGGCGGCGCGTTCCTCGCTGGTCAGGTGCTGGAACGTCGGCTCGGGGGTCACGGTAGCTCCTCGGTGAGAGCCGAGATGAACTCGACGGAATCGGCTTCTGGTAGGGATTTCTCCCACAATCGATCATAACGAGCGGCCAGTCGTTCGGTATCGGGCTGCTCGATGTAGACCGCCCCCTTGGGTGTCTCCGCGTACACGAGGTCGGGATAGGGGTCGTCCATGACGTAGTACTTGAACGCACCCGTCGGACTTTCGTGTGCTCCTGCTGAGAAGGGGAGGACGCGCAGGCTCACGGTGGGGAGCTTCGAGCACTCCACGAGGTGGGCGAGTTGCTCCCGCATGATCTCCGACGAGCCGACGTGTCGCCGGAGCACGGCTTCGTCCAATACGGAACGGATCCTCGGTGGCTCTGCGCGGGTGAGCAGCTTCTGTCGTTCCAACCGCAGTTCGACGCCTCGTTGGATGAGGTCGTCGGATCCGTCGAACTCCGCTGTGCGGATGACCGCCTCGGCGTAGGCTCGTGTCTGGAGGATGCCGGGTAGTGCGGTGTTGTCGAACAGCCGATGCTCGGTGGCCAGCTCTTCCAACCACACGAAGTCGACGAACTCTTCTGAGACGTCGGCGTACCCGTCCCACCAGCCGGACTGCCAGACACTCGCACTCAGCTTGAGGAGCCCGTCGCGTTGTCGGGGGTCGTTCACGCCGTAGAGGTCGAGCATGGCGAGCATGTCCGGGCGACGCACCGGATACACGCCGTTCTCGAACCGGCTGATCGTGCCGTTCGTCCGCTGCATGAACTCCGCGACGTGTTCCAGGGTGAAGTCGTTGGCCTCCCGCAGCTCCCGGAGCCGCTGGCCCAGCCAACGGCCGCGCAGGGTCATCCGGTTGGAGCGCTTCTTCTTCGCCATCGTTCCCCCTGAGTGACCTACAGAATCTTTTGATGCAGAGTTGTGTTATCGGATTCTGGGTGACACCCTAGCAGAAGGTGAGATGGTCATCACGGAGCGATGTCGGATTGGTGGCTGTCTGTGCCGATTGTCGGAAACGAAGGCGGCCCGGACGGGAAGCTTGGAACCTGTCCGTCCGGGCCTGAACGGCCACGGAAGGGAAACCGATGCCGGACAGCCCCCACCATGACCTCAACTCTGTCTATCAGAACGACCCCGAGCCCGCTCTCCCCCGAGCGTTCCTTGTGGACAGCTGGAACGAGGACACCGACACCATGGAGCACGCCTACTACGGTGTGACCGCCCCGGGCGGCAAAGGCGGCATGGCCCGTCCCATCTCCGGTTCCGGGTTCCACAGCATCCGCAGCGCGGAGGCGTTCGCCGACCGCATTTGCGGGGAACTCGTCTGGCTCTGACCTCGGCCCCTGGCACGAAGGCTCCGCCCGGACCGCGCGTCCGGGCGGGGCGCTCAGGAGGCGTCGGACAGCCCCGCCCGGTACCGCCCCGGCGAGGTCCCGAACTCCCGCTTGAAAGCGTTGGCGAAGGCGAACTGCGACCCGTACCCCACCCGCGCCGCGATCGCGCCGATCGGGGCGTCCGTCTCCCGGAGGAGCGCCCTGGCCCGGGTCAGCCGCCACCAGGTGACGTAGGCCAGCGGCGGCTGCCCCACCATCGCGGTGAACCTCCGCGAGAACGCCGCCCTCGACAGTCCGGCGCGTTCACCCAGTTCCGCCACGGTCCACGGGTGCGCCGGGTCCTCGTGGACGGCCCGGATCGCCGCGCTCACCGCCGGGTCCCGCAGCGCCCCGATCCAGCCGCAGGCCGCCTCGGGCCGGTGCTCCTCCAGGAACGCCCGCAGGATGTACATCAGCAGGATGTCCAACAGCGCCGGAACCACCGTGTCGCCGCCGTGGTGCGAGGTCTCCAGCTCACGGCCCAGCAGGTCGACGGCCCAGGAGAGTTCCGGGTGCCGGCCCACCCGGGCGGGCAGGTGCACCACGTCGGGAAGCTCCGCGAGCATCGGGTGCGGGCGGGAGGCGCGGGTCTGGTACGCCCCTCCGACGGTCACGCAGGACGGCGCGTCCCCGTCGAAGGAGCCGAGCGCGGCCGAGCCGAACCGCGAGCGCGGACGGGTCCCCTGAGCGTCGCACACGAACTCGCTGACCGGAGCCCCGTTCACGCCCGCGTCCAGTGACGACACGCAGGCCAGGTCGCCCAGGGGGGTGTCCGGCCGGTCGGACAGCGCGTACCCGTGGCCGTGCGGCAGGAAGACCACGTCACCGACCCCGAGGCGGACCGGATCGCTCCCGTCGGCCCGCAGCCAGCACGACCCCTGGAGCACCACCTGGAACCCGGCACCGGACACCCCCGGGAACCGCATCCCCCAGGGGGAGTGCCACTCGACGCGGGCCGCGCGCGGCTGCCCCGACCGGATCGTCCCGACCACGTCGCTGAGTACGTCCATGCGGTGATCGTATCCCGGAGTGCGAGCGTGGGAGACGATCACGTAAACATCAGAGCGTCTGACGCATAGGAAGTCTCACCAGGGGTCCGTACGGTCATATCCGTACCTTCGAGATGCGAGGAAGACCGTCATGACCACGACATCCCCTCAGACCCGTACCGCCCGCACCCGCCGCACGGCCTGGCGGCCCCGTCTGGGCGCCGTCGCCGCGGCCAGCGTCGCCACCGCCGTCGTCGGCGGGCTGGCCCCGTTCCTGGGCGTCGACATGGTGATCGAGATGCCCGGGATGGAACCCGGCCCCGTCCCGGTGTTCGCCTTCGTCCTGTGGACGGCGCTCTTCGGCCTCCTCGGCTGGGCCGCGCTCGCCCTGGCCGAACGCCTCCTCGGCGCCCGGGGCCGCCTGCTGTGGACGGTCGTGGCGGTCGTGTTCACCGTGGTGTCCTGCGTGCCGTCGGTGTCGGTCAGCGGCGCCGCCGCGACCGAGGCGGTCCTGGTGTTCACCCACCTCCTGGCCGCCGCCATCCTGGTCCCGGTCTTCTGGCGCACCTCGCCGGTGGCCTGACCGGCGTCCGACAGGGCACGAGCGCCTCTCCGGGCCGCGACGGAGACCCGGGGGCGCTCGTGCGCGCGGTTCTGGGGCCGAACGGACCGGGGCGGATGGGTCGTATGCGGACGTTTGGTCGTTGAGCTGCGGAGATGGTGGCAGGGGCCATAGTTTTCCGCTATGCCCTCACACGAACACGAGTTCCCCCTCGACCTGATCCGGCACGATCCGGAGTTCGCGGCGGAGCTTCTGCACGAGGTCACCGGCAAGTCCCTGCCCGCCTACACCCGGGTGCGGTGCGACGCCGCCGAGGCCACGAGTACCGCGTTGCCGTACCTGAACTCCGACAACGTGGTGGTGTGCGAGCGCGCTCCGCTGCCGCACGAAGGCGACGAACCCGTGGCGGTTCTCGCGATCATCACCGAGCCCCAACGGTCCTGGGACCCGCGCAAGCACTACTCCTGGCCCGCCTACGTGGCGTACACGCGCCTGCGGCTGAGGTGCCCGGTCGCCCTGCTGGTCCTGACACCCGACTCCGCTCTGGCGGGGAGGTACGGCGACCCCATCGACCTGGGGTGCGGCCACGTTCAGCCGGTGGTGTTCTCGCTCGACGGGCTCGCTCCCGTCACCGACGAGAAGACGGCCGCGGACCATCCCCTTCTGACCATCCTGGCCATGGCCGCCAACCCGACCGAGGACCGGGCCGCGCTCGAAGCCCTGTACGTGGCCCTGAGGAGCCTCGATACGTCGAACTCCTCGTTGTACTCTGACTACGTGCTCGCGGCGCTGTCCGCAGCGGCCCGAGGATCCCTGGAGGAGATCGTGAAACTGCGCGACTACGAGTTCAAGACCGAACTGATCGGCCGCCCCTTCCGTGAAGGCGAGGCCAAGGGCAAGGCTGAGGGCAAGGCTGAGGGACTGGCCGAGGCGGTTCTCGAATTCCTGGACTCCAGGGGGATCGGGGTCAGCGACGAGGTCCGTGAGCGGATCACGTCCTCAACCGACCTCAAGGAGCTCCACGGCTGGGCGCGCCGTGTGGCGGTCGTCGAGCGCGCCGAGGACCTCTTCGACTGAACCCACCGACAGCGAGGTCGCCCCCGACCTGTCCGGCCGGGGGCGACCTCGCTGTGCGTCACAGACGTGAGGCCGCCGCCTCGTCCACCCAGAACAGGGTCCGCTCGGCGCCGCGCGCACCCGCCACGGGGGCCTCGCACGGGTCCCCGCCCGCCAGACCCAACCGCACCGCCTCGGCCTTGCCCTCGCCGGAGGCCAGCACCCACACCTCGCGGGCCGACCGGATCGACGGCAGCGTCAGCGAGATCCGCCGCGGCGGCGGCTTGGGCGAGTCGTGCACCGCCGCGACGGCCGACTCGTCCTCGCACACCGCGGGCAGCCCCGGGAACAGCGAGGCCACGTGCGCGTCCGGACCCACACCCAGCAGACACACGTCGAACCGGGGCACCGGCGCCGCACCGCGCGCCGCCGCCGTCAGTTCCCGCTTGTACCGGGTGGCCGCGTGCTCGACGTGGTCCCCGTCCATCCCGTCGGAGGCGGGCATCGGGTGCACGTGGTGCACCGGGAGCTTGACCCGGTCCAGCAGCGCCTCCCGGGCCTGGGTCTCGTTGCGCTCGGCGTCGCCCTCGGGCAGGAAGCGCTCGTCCCCCCACCACAGGTGCACGTGGGACCAGTCCAGACCGACCGCCTCGGCCCGGTCGCCCACCGCCCGCAGGGTCCTGATCCCGACCCCGCCGCCGGTCAGCACCAGGTGGAACTCGCGCTCCTCCCGCGCGGCCTCGGCGATCATGTCGACCAGCCGCCGCGCGGCCGCGTCGGCGAGCCGGTCCCCGTCCTCGTGACGGAGGATCTCCGGTTCACTCATCTTCACTGTGCTCCGCTTCCAGCGAGCGACGACCCCAGCTGGCGGGCGGCGCTCGCGTAGGTCTCGTCGGCGTCCAGACGGCGCAGCTCCTCGGCCAGTGCCATGGCCGCCCCGCGCCGCTCCAGCGCCACCGTCTGGTCCGGCTGGCCGGGCCGCGACAGCGTGGCCACCCTCCCGTCCACCCGGGTCAGGGCGACGTCCCCGTGGTCGGTGGTCAGCCGGACCTCGGTCAGCCCCGGCCCGTCGGAGACGGCGCGCTCCACGGTCACCGCCAGCCGGTCGGTCAGCCAGGCCGCCATGAGGTCGGCGCTCGGATAGTGTTCCTCGGCGGTCACCGTCGCCGAGGTCACCCACCCGCACGGCTGGTCCATGGCGCTGGCCAGCAGCGACCGCCACGGCGTCAGGCGGGTCCAGGACAGGTCGGTGTCGCCCGGGGTGTAGTGCTCGATCCGCTCCTGGAGGTCGCGCAGCGGGTCCGGGGCCCGTAGCGCGTCAGTGATGCGCCGCTGGGCCAGCCGCCCCACGGGGTCGGACCCCGGGTCGGTCGGCCCCACTCCCGGCCACCACGCCACGACCGGCGCGTCCGGCACCAGCAGCGGGGTGACCACGGAGTCGGGGTGCTCGCCCAGCGGCCCGTACAACCGCAGCAGCACCGCCTCGCCCGGCCCGGACGTGCCCGGGCGGCGGATCTCGGCGTCGATCGCCGGTTCGGCCCTCGGGTCGCGCCGGATCAGCGCCACCACGCGCGACGGGTGCTCGTGTCCGGCCTCGGTGGCCGCGCGCACGGCGTCGTAGTGGTCGGCCTCGTCGGTGACGATAACCAGGGTGAGGACCATGTTCATGGCGCCGCCGCCGACACTGTGCCGTTCGGCCATGAGCGCCTCGGTGATCGCCGCGGTCGTGGTGTTCGGCAGGTAGAGCGTCATCGGCGGGTCCCTCCGGCGTGGTCGTGGACGGTCACGGGCGCCGCCACTGGCGGCCGTCCCTGGCGAGCAGGGCCTCACCCGACTCCGGACCCCAGGTGCCGGAGCCGTACTGCTCTGGCGGGCCGGACTTGGCCCAGAACTCCTCGACCGGGTCCAGGATCCGCCAGGACAGCTCGACCTCCTCCTGCCGGGGGAACAGCGGCGGGTCGCCGATGAGCACGTCCAGGATGAGCCGCTCGTAGGCCTCGGGGCTGGCCTCGGTGAAGGACTGCCCGTAGGTGAAGTCCATGCTGACGTCGCGCACCTCCATGCTGGCGCCGGGCACCTTGGACCCGAAGCGCAGCGTCACCCCCTCGTCGGGCTGGATGCGCAGGACCAGGGCGTTCTGCCCCAGTTCGGTGATGTCGGTGCGGGGGAAGAGCTGCTGCGGCGCCCCCTGGAACACCAGCGCCACCTCCGTGACACGACGTCCCAGCCGTTTGCCCGTGCGCAGGTAGAACGGCACGCCCGACCAGCGGCGGGTGTCGACCATGAGCTTGAGCGCGGCGTAGGTCTCGGTCTCGGAGTCGGAGGGGATGCCGTCCTCCTCCAGGTAGCCGCGCACCGCGGCGCCGCCCTGCCACCCGGCGGCGTACTGGCCGCGCGCGGTGCCGGTGGACAGGTCCGCGGGCAGCGACACCGCCGACAGCACCTTCTCCTTCTCCGCGCGGATCGCGTCCGCGTCGTGGGAGACCGGTTCCTCCATCGCGACCAGGGCCAGCAGCTGCAACAGGTGGTTCTGGATGACGTCGCGGGCGGCGCCGATCCCGTCGTAGTAGCCCGCCCGGCCGCCCACACCGATGTCCTCGGCCATGGTGATCTGCACGTGATCCACGTAGCTGCGGTTCCACAGCGGCTCGAACAGGGTGTTGGCGAAGCGCAGCGCCAGGATGTTCTGGACCGTCTCCTTGCCCAGGTAGTGGTCGATGCGGAACACCGACGACGGCGGGAACACGTCGTCGACGACCGTGTTGAGCTCCCGGGCGCTCTCCAGGTCGTGGCCGAAGGGCTTCTCGATCACCACCCGCCGCCACGGGGTGCTCCCGCCGGGGCCCTCGCCCTCCTTGGCCTCGGCCAGACCGGACCGCTTGAGCTGGGTGACCACGGTCGGGAACAGCTTGGGCGGCAGGGACAGGTAGAAGGCGTAGTTGCCGCCGGTGCCGCGCCGGGCGTCCAGTTCACGCACCGTGTCGGCCAGGCGGTCGAAGGCATCGTCGTCGCCGAGGTCGCCCTGGACGAAGCGGATGCCCTCGCTCAGCTGGCGCCACACGTCCTCACGGAACGGGGTGCGCGCGTGCTCACGGACCGCCTCGTGCGCCTGGGCCGCGAAGTCCTGGTGCTCCCAGTCCCGGCGGGCGAAGCCCACCAGACCGAACCCCGGGGGAAGCATGCCCCGGTTCGCGAGGTCGTAGATGGCGGGCAGCAGCTTCTTGCGCGCCAGGTCGCCCGTGACGCCGAACAGCACCAGCACGCTGGGCCCGGCGATGCGGGGCAGACGGCGGTCTCGGGCGTCGCGGAGCGGGTTGGGCACCGCTCCGGGCATCACCGGTTCTTTCACGAGGTCTCGTCCTTCTGTCGAGAGTGTCCGGTGGATGGTGGCTGGGCACCCGGGTCCCCGTCCGGGTGGGGACGGAGACCCGGGCCGGGCGCCCCGGTCGGTGGACCACGGCGCCCCTCGTCAGGGACGGAGCCGCCTCGCCCGTGGAACGGCTCCGCGTGGCCGGGCGGCGCTCAGCAGGCCCGGTCGAGCTTGGCGGACAGGCCGCCCAGCAGGCTCTCCCAGGAGTCGACGAACTTGCGCACGCCCTCGTCCTCCAGGACCCCGAACACCTCGGTGAGGTTGACGCCGACGTCCTCCAGGGCGGCGAAGTCGTCCTCGGCCTGCTCGTAGGTGCCCAGGATGGTGTTGCCGGTGACGGTCGCGTGGTCGGCGGTGGCGTCCAGGGTGGCCTGCGGCATCGTGTTCACGGTGTCGCGCGCGACCAGCTCGGTGACGTAGCGGGTGTCCTCGTAGGCGGGGTCCTTCACACCGGTGGAGGCCCACAGCGGGCGCTGCGGCCGGGCGCCCAGGTCGGCCAGGGCCTTCCACTCGCGGGAGGAGAAGACCTCCTCGTGCTCGCGGTAGGCCAGGCGGGCGTTGGCGACGGCGGCGCGGCCGCGCAGGGCCTTGGCCTCGTCGGTGCCGATGGCGTCGAGGCGCTTGTCGACCTCGGTGTCGACGCGGCTGACGAAGAACGAGGCCACGGACTGGATCCGGGACAGGTCGTGGCCGTTCACCCGGGCCAGCTCCATCCCGGCCAGGAAGGCGTCCATCACCTGGCGGTAGCGCTCCAGGGAGAAGATCAGCGTCACGTTCACGCTGATGCCCAGGCCCAGCACGCGGGTGATGGCGGGCAGGCCCTCGGCGGTGGCCGGGATCTTGATCATCAGGTTGGGGCGGTCGACCAGCCACCACAGCGCCTTGGCCTCGGCGACCGTGCGCTCGGTGTCGCGGGCCAGGCGGGGGTCGACCTCCAGGGAGACCCGGCCGTCGACGCGGTCGGTGGAGTCGTAGACCGGGCGCAGGGTGTCGGCGGCCCAGCGGATGTCGTAGGCGGTGAGCAGCCGGACGGCCTCGTCGACCGACACGCCGCGCGCGGCGAGTTCGCGCACCTGTTCGTCGTAGGCGTCGCCCTCGGCGAGCGCCTTGTCGAAGATCGTCGGGTTGGAGGTCACACCCGTCACGTGGTGGGTGGACATCAGGGCGGCCAGGTTGCCCGTGCGCAGCCTCTCCCGGCTGATGTCGTCCAACCAGACGGACACGCCCGCCTCGGAGAGGGCCTTCAGTGGTGTGTGGCTCATGGTGTCTCGTGCCTTCCTCATGGGCGTCCGGCGCCCGGTACACACAGGGAGCGGGCCCCGCGCCGGGTCTCGGCGCGGGGCCCGCGACGTCAGCGTCCGGCCTTGGCGGCGCTGTCGCGGACCGCCGCGACCACGGCGTCGGAGGTGATGCCGAACTTCTCGTACAGGGTCTGGTAGGGCGCGGAGGCGCCGAAGTGCTCCAGGCTGACCGACTCACCGGCCTCGCCGACGTAGGAGCGCCAGCCCATGGCGATCCCGGCCTCGACCGACACGCGGGTGCGCACGGAGGCGGGCAGGACGCTCTGGCGGTACTCGGCGCTCTCGGCCTCGAACCACTCCACGCAGGGCATGGAGACCACGCGCGTGGGCGTGCCGGCCGCCTCCAGCTCCTCGCGGGCGGCGAGGGCGATCGGCACCTCGCTGCCGGTGGCGATGATGATCGCCTCCGGGGAGCCGTTGCCCGCCTCGGCGAGTACGTAGCCGCCGCGGGCCGCGTTCTCGGCGGGCGCGTACTCGGTGCGGTCCAGGACCGGCAGGTTCTGGCGGGTCAGGGCGAGCGCCGCCGGGCGGTCGGTGGTCTCCAGGACCTTGCGCCAGACGACCGCGGTCTCGTTGGCGTCGGCCGGGCGGACGACGTCGAGGCCGGGGATCGCGCGCAGCGACCACAGGTGCTCGACCGGCTGGTGGGTGGGGCCGTCCTCGCCCAGGCCGATGGAGTCGTGCGTCCACACGTAGGTGACCGGCAGCTTCATCAGCGCGGCGAGCCGGACGGCGGGGCGCATGTAGTCGCTGAACACCAGGAACGTGCCGCCGTAGGGGCGGGTCGGGCCGTGCAGGGCGATGCCGTTGAGGATCGAGCCCATGCCGTGCTCGCGCACGCCGAAGTGCAGCACGCGGCCGTAGGGGTTGCCCGGGAACATGGTGCTGGCCCGGTCGAAGGGCAGGAAGGAGGGCTCGCCCTTGGGCGTGGTGTTGTTGGACCCGGCCAGGTCGGAGGAGCCGCCCCACAGCTCGGGCAGGACGGGGGCGACGGCGCTGAGCACCTCGCCGCTGGCCTTGCGGGTGGCCATGCCCTTCTCGCTGGCCTCGAAGACGGGCAGGTTCTCCTCCCAGCCCGCGGGCAGCTTGCCGGACTGGAGCCGGTCGAAGAGGTCGCCGTGCTCGCCGGCGCCCCGGCGCCAGGCCTGGAAGGCGGACTCCCACTCGGCGTGCGCCCGGCGGCCCCGGTCCAGGGCGCTGCGGGTGTGCTCGATGACGGCGTCCTCGACGGCGAAGGGCTCGTCGGGCAGACCCATGATCTCCTTGGTGGCGGAGATCTCGGCGGTGCCGATGGCGGCGCCGTGGATGGCGCCGGTGTTCTGCTTGTTGGGCGCGGGCCAGCCGATGATGGTGCGCAGGCGGATGAAGGTGGGGCGGTCGGTCTCGGCCTTGCCGCGCTGGATCGCCGCGTACAGGGCCTGGACGTCCTCGTGGTACTCGCCGGAGGCGGTCCAGTCGACCTCCTCGACGTGCCAGCCGTAGGCGCGGTAGCGCTCGGCCACGTCCTCGGTGTGCGCGACGCGGGTGTCGTCCTCGATGGAGATCCGGTTGTCGTCCCAGATCACGATGAGGTTGCCCAGCCGCTGGGTGCCGGCGAGCGCGCTCGCCTCGTGGCTGACGCCCTCCTGGACGTCACCGTCGGAGCAGATGGCGTAGACGTGGTGGTCGAAGGGGCTGGCGCCGGGACCGGCCTCGGGGTTGAACAGACCGCGCTCGCGGCGGGCGGCCATGGCCATGCCGACCGCGTTGCCGATGCCCTGGCCCAGTGGTCCGGTGGTGGTCTCCACGCCCGGCGTGTGGCCGAACTCGGGGTGGCCCGGGGTACGGCTGTCCCACTGGCGCAGCGCCTTGAGGTCGTCCAGGCCCAGGTCGTATCCGGCGAGGTAGAGCTGGATGTAGAGGGTGAGGCTGGAGTGGCCGCAGGAGAGCACGAACCGGTCCCGGCCCACCCACTCGGGGGCGGTCGGGTCGTGCCGCATGACCTTCTGGAACAGCAGGTAGGCGGCGGGTGCCAGGCTCATGGCGGTGCCGGGGTGCCCGTTACCCGACTTCTCGACGGCGTCCATGGCCAGGGCCCGGACGGTGTCGACGGCGCGGAGGTCGAGGTCCGACCACTCAAGTTCGTGCGGCGTGTGGGCGTTCACGGACTTTCGTTCTCCTTCTCGGGTACCCGTTCGGCACCGGTGTGCGTGAGGTTGTGGGCGTACGGTCGCCGGAACCGCGGTCGGTGCCCGGCGCGGCCCGCCGGGAGGCGGGGCCGAGGACCTGGCGGGGTGGATCACCCTGGGTGGTGCCGTGGGGCGGCGGTGCCCCCGGCCGCGAGGTCACCCAGTGCAACCATCGCGACGGTCGAGGGAATCCCGACAGGTACGGCCAACTGTGAGCCTATCGTCCGCGCCTGGGTGAGGCGCTACCCGACACCGTCCATCGCGGACCGGCGAGTCCAACGGCCCGGTGCGGCCCCCTCGACGGTGTGTTCCGTCTCTCGGGGGAACGGGGCGCCCGCGCCCCGACCCCGGGGCGCGGCAGACGGCGTCGTAGTCGACCAGGACGGCGCCGGGCGCCGCCCGGCACCGTCCGGCAGTCGGGCGTCCGGGAACGGGTCGCCGACGCCGGGCTCGTCCGCGTGGGCGCGCCCGCTGAGGAGTTCGACGTCAGTCCGGTGACCGTCCACCGCGACCTGGACGCGCTCCAGCCGCACGGGTGGCTGCGCAAGGTCCGCGGCGGTGCGACACCCCAGACCTCGGCCGTGTTCCACGGCGACCTCGAACAGCGCGGGGCGGCCATGACCGAGGCGGAGAACCGGCTGGGAGCGGCCGTGCCCAGGCTCGTCCCACCCGGGCGGTCGGTGATGCCGGACGGGGCGCCACGGCCTTGTACGTGGCCAGGCGGTTGCCGCAGCGGGCGCCGCCGACGGTCATCATCGACGTCCTGTCGGCCCTCAAGGCGCTGGCCGGGGTGCCGGGCGTCGACGACGGCGTCCCCCGCGTCGAGCTGCACCGTGTCCGCGACCGGAGCGTCGACGTCCACCTGGTGCCGTGTCGGGCGAGGGAACCGGCCCATGCCTGGCTCCGAGCGGCGCGTGGCACGCTGGCGGCGTGCGCGGGCGTGTGCGACCCTGCTTACACCCGCTGGACCCCCGCCGCCCGGTACCGCGTGGACCTGGGGCTTTCCGTTGCCCGGGGGCTCGTCCCCAGGGTTCGCGAGGAAGTACTACAGTATGTCGTTGACGGGGTTTCCGCCGATCCAGACGCTTTGTCGGTCCGTTCGACCCCGCATGGCGAGCAGTGTCGAGACCCTTAGACTTGTCGAGGTATCCGCGTGTCCGAAACCGAGCCGGTACCCCCGTTGGGGACGCCAGCGAGCCGACCGGGGGCGCGGTGCTGATGGCCCTCGCCGACCGTTCCCCGCACACCGGCGCCGCCGACACCGCCGCTCCCCAGGCCCCCCGCAGGGCCTCCTTCGGCGATCACGTGCGCGCCTACGTCGCCCTCTCCAAACCCCGCGTGATCGAGCTGTTGCTCATCACCACCATCCCCGTGATGTTCGTCGCGGCCGGAGGCATCCCGCCGCTGTGGACCGCGGTGGCGACCCTGCTGTTCGGCACCATGTCGGCGGCCAGCGCGAACGCGATGAACTGCTACATCGACCGCGACATCGACCGTGAGATGCGCCGAACCCGCCAGCGTCCGGGGGCGATGGACCTGGTCACCCCGCGCGGAGCCCTCACCTACGGGCTGGTGCTCGCCGTGGGCTCCACCGTGGGCTTCGCCGTTCTCGTCAACTGGCTCTCCGCCGCACTCTCGGTCTTCGCGATCCTGTTCTACATCTTCGTCTACACGATGCTGCTCAAGCGGCGCACCGCGCAGAACGTCGTGTGGGGCGGTATCGCCGGGTGCATGCCGGTCCTCATCGGCTGGGCGGCCGTCACCAACGGACTGTCGTGGGCCCCGTTCGTGCTCTTCCTCGTGGTGTTCTTCTGGACGCCCCCGCACACGTGGGCGCTGGCCATGCGCTACCGCGAGGACTACGCGGCGGCCAAGGTCCCGATGCTGCCCGTGGTGGCGAGCGACCGCCGGGTGCTCCTGGAGTGCGTGCTCTACAGCTGGGCCACCGTGGTCGTGTCGCTGATCTTCTGGCCGGTGGCGGGCACCACCTGGTTCTACGGTGTGGTCGCGCTGGTGCTGGGCGCGCTGCTGGTGGGTCAGGCGCACCGCCTGCTGAGCCGTTCGATGGCCGGGGTGACCGGGGCCAGGCTCAAGACGATGGGCTTCTTCCACCTGTCCAACGCCTACCTGGCGCTCCTGTTCGTGGCGGTCACCGTCGACCCGCTGATCGCGAACCTGCTGGGCTGAGGCCCCTCCGGCCCACGTGTGGCGGCGTCCCGCACGGGGCGCCGCCACACGCGTTCTGCGGGGCTACCCGACCGGGACGCCGGAGAACTCACCGAACGGCCCGGCGTCCAGGTCGACCTCGGTGACCTCCTCGGCGGGAGCGGGGAAGTAGACGAACAGCCGCCGGCTCTCCCCACCGGCGGGGAAGGGGTCGGACTCGCGCAGCGCCACGAACGGTGCGCCGCCGTCCTCCGCGGCGCGTGCCGCTCCGACGCGGACCCCGCGCAGGTTCTCCTCGTCGCCGGGCACGGACACCGACAGCCGTGTGAAGTCGCCGCCGGGGTGCTCGGGTGCGGCGAGCGGGGAGACGACGGGCGGGACCGATCCGTCGTCGCCGTCGTGGACGAGTTCGAAGACCCCCACCAGGTAGGCGCCGTCCCGGTACATGGGGTACACGTCCAGGTCGTATCCGGCGCTGTCACTGAGGAACTCCGTGCTGCCGGTGGCCACGACCGCGCCGTCGTCGGGGCGGAACGGGGCCGGGGGAGCGGCGCCGTCGGCCGGGGCCGCGGAGACGGTGGCGTCGGTCCCCTCCGAGGACTCCGGTCCCGCGGGCTCCCGCTCCTCCTCGGGAAGGAGCCGGTAGGAGATCTCGACCCGCCGGTTGGCGGCCCGGTCCTCCTCGATGTCCTCGCCGCCCTCCTCGACCAGGGGTTCGGTGGCGCCCCGGCCCTCGGTCTCGTACTCGTAGTCGGCGCCGAGCTCCTCGGCGAGGAACGCGCGGACCGACGCGGCGCGGCGCTCCGAGAGGTCCTGGTTGTAGGCGTCGCCCCCCTGCCCGTCGGTGTGCCCGACGATGCTGATCGGTGGCCGTGAGGGGTCGGCCTGGGCGCGGGTCTCCTCGGCGACCTCGTTCAGGGTGGCGCGGGCCGCCCCGGTCAGCTCGGCCTCGTCCAGGTCGAAGAGGACGTCGGCGCGCAGGGCCACCACGGCCTCGTCGTCGCCCCGGCTGTCGGTCCGGTCGGGCCGGTCGGTGACCGTGTACAGGTCGTTGACGCGGTCCTGGGGGTCTCCGGCGATCCCGGTGTCGCGCAGTTCCATGCGGACGGTGTCGCCCGGTTCGATGTCGGCGTGGTCGGCGCTGTCCGAGGGCGGCTCGGCGGGGGGCCCGCCGTCGACCACGGGGATGCCGGTGAACTCCCCGGCGGTGCTGGCCGAGTGCACCGACACGCGTTCCACCCCGTCGGGGATCGGCGGGAAGTGGACCTCGATCTCGTAGTCCGCGCCGGGGACCCACGCGTTGGGCATGGGGCTGCCGATGGTGGCGTCGTCGGCGTTCAGGAGCGGGGCGTAGTGCGCTCCGTTGACCGGGTCGATGAGGTCGAAGGCCCAGTCGCGGCCGGTCAGCCCGCGGCCGAACGCGTACATCTGGAAGATGTGGGACTCGCCGGTCCCGCCGGTCGGGGTCATGGTGAAGCGCAGGACGCTCCGGTCCTCCCACCGTTCGACGTGCCGCACCGCGACGCGGGCGGGAAAGTCGTGCGCGCCGAAGAGCCCCTCCCGTACGTAGGGGCCCTCGCCGTAGTCGACCGTGTCCTCCGGTGGTGGTGCGCAGCAGACCGGCTCGGGGCCGGCCCCGAAGAGTGTGCATCCGGTCGCCAGCACCAGGGCGCAGCCCACCGCGACGGCCGTCCCCAGGGGGCGGGAAACGTTCATGTCGGCTCTCCAGCTCGTCCTTCGCGCCCGCCGGGTTCGGGCGGACACCAGCTCTGATGGCAACACCTGGAGGCTGGTTCCGTCTATGTGGTTGTCAATAGGCAACACATTGTTGGAGTACGTGTCCGGTCGGCGGCGCCGGGAGCGGGCACGCCGTAGGGCCGCGGCCGGAACGCGGTCCGCGTCGGTCCACCCTCCTCGGACGCGACCCGCGTCCGCGCCGTCAGGCCCCGACCGGCGTCCGCCGGAGCCCGGGCGACCAGGACAGGACGGCGGCCCAGACCACCAGACCGGTCAGGACCATCGCCGCGGGCACGTGGGCCTGGAGCGGGCCGTAGGTGCCCAGGGCCGCCTGGACGAAGCCCAGGACGAAGGCGACCAGGCTCACCGCCAGCGCCGTTCTGGGCGCCCGCGGGGCGCGGCCGGTACCCGACCACACCCACCACGCGGCCAGGACCTGGGCGCCCGCGGCCACATGGACCCCGAAGGCGCCGTAGTAGTGCAGGGGCAGGGCGTCGGTGTTGAAGGTCACCAGCTGACCCGCGGTGGCGCCCTCCCACAGCACGGCGGCCAGGTGCAGGAGCACCGCGGCCCGCAGTGCCCACAGGGCGGTCGGAGGGGGAGCGGAGGTCGTGTTCATCGCGGGCCTTCCAGTCGGAGCGCGGACGGACGGTTCTGCGAGGGGAGGAGTCGGAACACCACGATCTTCCCGCATTTCGCGGCCCCGCGGGAGAGCGGCGACGACGTCTGTGGACGACGACGCGCCCGGCCCCGGATCCGGATACGATCGGTGCCCATGCCCCGTCTCGACAGCAAGGCCATCCTCCAGGGCCGACGCTCCCGCCACTCGCTCACCCTCATCGTGGGCATCACGGTCAGTGTGGTGTGCCTGATCGGCATGCTCGTGTACCTGTGGCTGCTGGCCATGGCGGGCGGCGCGGCCGCCGGCATCGACGGCGCGGTGGGCTTCGTCGTCAGCCTGGTCGCCGCGGTCATCCCGGTCACCGTCCTGGTGCCCCTCATCCTCATGCTGGACCGGTTCGAGCCCGAACCCGGATGGGTGATGTTCTTCGCCTTCGTCTGGGGCGCGGGCGTCGCCGTGGTGGTGTCGCTCCTGCTCAACACCTGGGGCATGAACAACCTCACCGTCCCGCTGTACGGTCGGGACCTGGGCGACTACCTCGCCACCTCGGTGGTGGCGCCCGTGGTCGAGGAGAGCGCCAAGGGCGCCGTGCTGCTCATCCTCCTGTGGCGCCGCCGCCACGAGATCGACACCTTCACCGACGGCGTGATCTACGGCGCGATGGTCGCCACCGGCTTCGCCTTCACCGAGAACGTCCTGTACTTCCTCAGCGCGTTCTTCGACGACACCCTCGTGGCCACCTTCGCCATCCGCGGGCTCGTCGCCCCCTTCGGGCACCCCATCTACACCGCGATGATCGGTGTCGGCGTCGCCTACGCGGCCATGAACACGGGCCTGGTCCGCCTGTTCGCGCCCGTCGCCGGGTGGGGGCTGGCGGTCGTCCTGCACGGTATGTGGAACGCCTCCACCCGCTACGGCTGGCTGGGACTCGGCGCCGCCTACCTCGTGCTCTTCTTCGTGCTGCTCTGCCTCCTGGCCACGGCGGTGCGCGACCGGCACGCCCAGATCAGCGCCATCGCCCACCACCTGCCCCGGTACGTCCCCACCGGGTTGGTGACGCCGGCCGACATCACCATGCTCAGCAGCATGGGCGGGCGGCGTCAGGCCCGCGAGTGGGCGGCGCGCAACGCGGGCCGACGCGGGCGCGCGGCGATGAAGGAGTACCAACTGGCCGCGACCGAGCTCGCGCTCCTGCACAAGAAACTGGACGCCGGCCTGTCACGCGACGACTGGAAGCTCCGCAGGGACTCGTTCCTGGCGCTCATGCACGTGGCGCGCGACACCTTCCTGGGGCGGCTGCCCCAGCCGGTGGCCCCCGGCTGGGCGGAGAACCCGACGGACTCCGGTTTCCTCCGCAGGTCGGACTTCGCGCACGTCATCGCCCAGGCGCGGGCTCAACAGGACTACGTTCCCCGTCACGGTCAGCGTCCGGGCCGGTGAGCCCCTCGCCGGCCGGGACGAGCCGCGTGGTGGAGAAGTACAGGCGGCAGATCGCGATCCAGGTCAGGGTCGAACCGAGGACGTGCAGCACCACCAGGCCCTCGGGCAGGGCGAGCGCGTACTGCGTGTAGCCCAGGATCCCCTGGAGGAACACCACCACGACCAGGGTGACGGCGCTGATCCTGACCGGACGCCGCGCACCGTCGCGGACCGCGACGACGGCGGCCAGGACCGCGGCGGCCAGGGTCAGCCAGGCCAGGGCGGAGTGCACCCGGGTGACCGCGCTCAGGACCAGGTCCCAGCGCGGGGCCTGGGCGTCGCCGCCGTGCGGGCCGGTGCCGGTGACGACGGTCCCGGCGACCAGCAGCAGGAACCCGATCACCACCAGGGCGACGCTCAGCGCGTGCAGCATCGGGCCGACCGACACCCGGGGGGTCCCCTCGGGTTCCTGGCAGCGCACGTACAGTGCCACGGCCAGGAAGGTCACCGCCATGGACAGCAGGAAGTGCGTGGCGACCGAGGCCGGGTGCAGGTCGGTCCAGACGGTGATGCCGCCGACGACCCCCTGACCGAGTACGCCGAACGGGATGATCACGGCCAACCGGGTCAGGTCACGGCGGCGGGGCCGGGACCGCAGGACGGCCAGCAGGGTGATGAGGCCGACCGCGAGTACGAGGAACGTGAGCGTGCGGTTGCCGAACTCGATCGCCGCGTTGAGTGCCGCGTGCTCGGTCTCGACCGGCACGAAGCTGTCGGGCGTGCACCGCGGCCACTCCGAGCAGCCGAGCCCGGAGGAGGTGACGCGCACGGTGGCGCCGGTGACGGCGATCCCGGCGTTGACCACGACGTTGCCCAGCGCCCAGGCGCGCAGCGACCGCGGGGTCGGTGTCCAGATGGTGCGGGCCAGCAGGACGAGCACCAGGACCCCGGTGACGGCGAAGGCGATCTGCCAGGCCCACAGTGGGGCGCCGAGGATCTCGATGGCCTCCGTCGCGAGCGTGGGGAGCGGTGGCGGGGCCGTGGTCGCGGTGGCCGGGAGCGCAAGCATACGACAGAGCGTAGTACATGGCCCCGGCTTCCGACGCCCGCCCCCGCCGAGGGACGCGACCTGCGTCGACGGCCCTCACCCGGGTCGGTTCGAGGTTCGGGGCCGTCCGGCCCCGACGGTGCTCCCGAGGTGTCGCGTGGCGGGTCTCACTCGTTCCGGCGCGGTGGTGTGGGGGAGGGGTCGACCTCCCGTTCGCCCCCGTCCCGCCGGGCCGAGGTACGGGTCGCCCCGGCGCTGGCCACGATGACGCAGACGACCGCGAGCCACTGCCACACGGTGAGCAGCTCGCCCAGCAGTACGAGACCCACCAGCGCGGCGGCGGCCGGTTGCAGGCTCATCAGGACGCCGAACACGCGCGGTGGCATCCTGCGCAGGGCGGTGAGCTCCAGCGAGTAGGGCACCACGGACGACAGGACGCCGACGGCCAGGCCGAACAGGAGCAGGCGCCAGTCCAGCAGGGCCGCGCCTCCCTGGGCCACGCCCACGGGCGCCAGGAGCACGACGCCGACGACACTGGCGATCGCCAGTCCCGACGCGCCGCTGAACCGCTGGCCCGTCGCCGCGCTCAGCAGGATGTAGCCCGCCCACGCCGTGGCGGCCAGCACGGCGAACACGATGCCCCACGGGTCCATGGACCCCGACTCCAGGCCGAGCGCGACCACGCCCAGCCCGGCCAGCGCCGCCCACAGCAGGTCGATGCGGCGGCGGGAGCCGAGGATCGCGATGGTCAGCGGCCCCAGGTACTCGATGGTCACCGCGATCCCCAGCGGGATCCGGGCGAAGGCCTGGTAGATGAAGAAGTTCATCATCGCCAGGGCCACGCCGTAGCCGACGACCACCGTCCAGTCGGTGCGGCCGCGTCCGCGCAGGGCGGGCCGCGCCACGAGGACGAGGAGGACCGCCGAGGTGAGCAGCCGCAGCCAGACCACGGCCGCGGGGGGAAGCGCCTCGAACAGGTTCTTGGCCACCCCCGCACCGATCTGCACGGAGGAGATGCTGACCAGGACCAACCAGACCGGCGGCACGGACGCCATCGCGGAACGTGGGGAGAGGCCCGTACGGCCCGACGAGGAACTCATGGTCGGTCATCCTATGTTTTCGGGGTCCCGCCGGTCGACGGTCGACCCCTTCCCGTCCCCGGGCCCGCCGCCCCCCGGGCCGCGTTCCGGCGCGGCCAGGGCGACGAGCAGCAGTGACCAGGCCACGACCACCAGGCCCGGCTGGAGGAGCGTCATGACCAGCCCGTACACCGTCCGCTCGGCCTGGTCGGCGAGGGTCTGCGCGCCGATCCACAGGTACGGCAGCGCCGCCGCGGCCAGGTTGGTCGCCAGCGCGGCCCAGGCCAGGCCGCGCCGCGGCGGGCGCCGCCACAGCAGGAGGGCTCCGCCCGCGACGAGCAGGAACAGGGGCGGCCCGAGGTGGCGGACGGCGACGAACCAGGGAACTCCGATGACCTCCATAGCGGCCGACACTATCGGGAACCGCGCGAGGGGTGCGCCGAACGGCCAACATGCGTGAACCGGTGCATGTGGTGTGAAATAGTCCGGGGTCGTCGCCGAGACGGCCCGTCCACCCGCCGCCTTGGAGCACCCACGTATGTCCCCTCGAACCGACACCCCGCCCGAACGACACCTCCCCCGCTGGCCGATCACGGTCGGCGCGGCGGCGTTCGTCCTGGTCGTCGTCATCGCCGGATACACCGGCGGTCTCCTGTTCACCGGAGGGGAGCCGACGGAGGAACCGGAGATGACCGTGGCCTCCGGCATCCTCGTCGAGCCCCCGGGCGCCCCGGAGGCCGAGCCCTCCGCCGAACCGAGCGAGGAGCCCTCCGCCGAACCCACCCACCCGGCGGGCCTGGACCCCGAGACCGTCTACGTGCTGCAGAACGTCCACGGCGGCCGTGTCATGGACGTGGCCCAGGCGGCCACCGGCAACGGGGCCCCCGTACACCTGTGGGACCGTCACGACGGCGACAACCAGCAGTGGCGTTTCGTTCCCGTGGAGGGCGGGTTCTACGAGATCGAGGCGATCGGAGCCAACAAGCTCCTGGAGATCCCCACCGGGCCAGACGCGGGTCCCGGAGCGTCCCTGCTCACCCGGACGGGGCAGCCCAACCAGCAGTGGTCCCTGGTCGAGGTGGGGGCCGGGGTGGTCCGCATCGTCAACCGCGCGACCGGGCAGGCCCTGGAGGGCCAGGGCGGGGCGCCGGACAACGGCACGCTGGTCACCCAGGCCGCCGACGGGGGCCACGCCCATCAGCAGTGGCGGCTGCTCCCCCTCGGGTGAACCCCTCACTCCCAGCGGAACAGGCGGCTCGCCAGCAGGGCGCCCACCGCGCTCCACACGGCCAGCACCGTGAAGGCGGCGGCGTCGGGCGGGGAGCCGCCGACCAGCACCGCCCGCAGTCCGGAGGTGAGGGCGGTGATCGGCAGGACCGAGACCGCCTGCTCCACCGGCCCGGGGAAGCTGCTGGTCGGGAAGAGCACGCCGCCCAGCCCCAGCATGAGCACGTAGACCAGGTTGGCCCCGGCCAGCGTGGCCTCCGCGCGCAGGGTGCCCGCCATCAGCAGCGCCAGCGAGCTGAACGCGGCCGTGGCCAGCAGCAGCAGGACCAGCACCGCCACCGCGCCGACCGGGTCCAGCGACGGCGACCAGCCCAGCAGCAGGCCCACCGCGCACAACACCGTGACCTGGATCGCCTGCACGCCGAGCACGGCCAGGGTCTTGGCGGCCAGCAGCCCGAAGCGTGACAGCGGGGTCGCGCCCAGCCGTTTGAGCACCCCGTAGCGCCGCTCGAAGCCCGTTCCGATGGCCAGGCCGGTGAACGACGTCGACATGACCGCCAGCGCCAGCACACCGGGCGTGAGCGCGTCGACGCGCTCCCCCCCGCCCACGTCCAGGACGGAGGTGAGGCTGAACCCCACGAGCAGCAGCACCGGGATGACCATGGTCAGCAGGAACTGCTCGCCGTGGCGCAGCATGATCCGCAGTTCCATCCCCGCCTGGGCGGCGACCATCCGCCAGGCCGGGGCGGCCCCCGGATCGGGACGGAACAGGTCGGCGTCGCTGTCGGCGGAGCGGCCGACGGGGTCGGCCGTGGGGGTGCTGGAGGTGTGCTCGGTCATCAGTCGCGCAGTTCCCGGCCGGTGAGTTCGAGGAAGACGTCTTCGAGGGTACGCCGCCGAACCCGCAGGTCCTCGGCGAGGATCCCGGCCGAGGCGCACCAGGCGGTGACCGTGGCCAGGAACTCCGGACCCAGGGCGTCCGGGTCGTCGGTGGTGACCACGTACTCCTGACCGCCGCCCACGGCGGTCGCCGAACCGACCCGGCTGCCCTCGGGCAGGGCGGCCCGCAGCGCCTCGGCGTCCAGCGGACGGGCCGCGCGGAAACGCACCTCGCGCCGGTCGCCGGTCAGTTCGCGGGGGCTTCCCTCGGCGACCACGCGGCCCCGGTCGACGACGATCACGTGGTCGGCCAACCGCTCGGCCTCGTCCATGTGGTGGGTGGTGAGGATCACCGCGACCCCGGCCGTCCGCAGGGAGACCACGAGGTCCCAGGTGGCCATACGCGCCTGCGGGTCGAGCCCGGCGGTCGGCTCGTCGAGGAAGACCAGTTCGGGGCGGCCGACCACGGCGCAGGCCAGGGAGAGGCGCTGCTGCTGGCCTCCGGAGAGGCGGCGGAACGGGGTGGCGGCGGCCGAGGTCAGCCCGAGGCGCTCCAGGAGGAGGCCGGGGTCGATCGGCCGGGCGTGGAAGGAGGCCATCAGCCGCAGCCACTCGCCCGCGCGGGCGCCGGTGGGAACGCCCCCCGCCTGGGGCATCACGCCGACCCGGGGCTTGAGGGCGGCGGCGTCGGCGACCGGGTCCATGCCCAGTACGCGCACCCGCCCGCCGTCGGCGCGGCGGAACCCCTCGCAGATCTCGATGGTGCTCGTCTTGCCCGCGCCGTTGGGGCCGAGCAGCGCCGTGACCGCGCCCCTGCGCGCGGTGAACGTGAGGTCGGTGACTGCGGTGGTGGTGCCGTAGCGCTTGACCAGGTCGACGACCTCGACCGCGGCTGTGTCCATGGGCCATGAGTCTACGTGCGGCCCGGCGGGGTGGGTCACCGGCCCGGCACGGCGGGTCCGCGCGCCGCGGCGGGACGGATCTCCAGGGTGTCCACATCGCGGCTCGGTGTCTCACGATGTGGGAAGCGGGGGTGCTGCGGCGCCGGTCGGCGTCGTGACGCGCCGACGGCGGCCGCGTGAATTCGCTGTTAGGCAAGGCTGACCTTCGTGACGAAGGGCATGAATGCGGGTTTGCCTACGCGGACTTATTTAGGCCACACTGATGTTGTCTAAAACACGAGCGGCGTCCGGAGAAGGGAGGGGAACGCTGTGCCCAACGCGTCCAGTCTGCCCCGCCCGATGTCCGGTCCCGACCGCGGGGGCGAGAACGGCACCCGCGCGCGGGTGGCGCGGCTCATCCTCGAACAGGGTCCGATCACCGCCTCCTCCCTGGGGGAACGGCTCGGACTCACCCCGGCGGCCATCCGCCGTCACCTCGACAACCTGACCAGCGAGGGCATGGTCGAGGCCCGTGACGCACGACCCGTCGGCGGACGTCGGCGCAGGGGTCGCCCGGCACGCGTCTTCGCCATCACCGAGGCCGGGCGGGACGCCTTCGTGCACGCCTACGACGACCTCGCCTCCAGTGCGCTCCGCTTCCTGGCGGAGACCGCCGGCCCCGAGGCCGTCGGCGAGTTCGCCCGGCGTCAGGTCGCCGACCTGGAGAGGCGCTACAAGCCGCAGCTCGACGCGGTTCCTCCCGAACAACGCGTCCGGCTCCTGGCCGAGGCCCTGTCCAACGACGGTTACGCCGCCACCGCGGGCCGGGCGCCCGCACCCGGGGGCGGCGACCAACTGTGCCAGCACCACTGCCCCGTCGCCCACGTCGCCGCCGAGTTCCCGCAGCTCTGCGAGGCCGAGGTCGAGGCCTTCTCGCGGCTTCTGGGCACCCCGGTGCGCCGGCTGGCCACCATCGCCCACGGCGACGGTGTGTGCACCACGCACGTCACCCCCCGGGGGGACGTGGCGTACGGGGACGACGGCATCCCCGCGACCAGCGCCGTCCGCCAGGGGGCGGGCGGCTCGGAACACCACAAGGACGTCTGAGTCCAGGAGGAGTCCGCGCATGACGTCTATCGCGCACCCCGAGCTCGAAGGGCTCGGCAACTACGAGTACGGCTGGGCCGACTCCGACGAGGCCGGGTCGAAGGCCCGTCGCGGTCTCAACGAAGAGGTCGTTCGCGACATCTCCGCCAAGAAGGACGAGCCGGAGTGGATGACCAAGCTCCGCCTCAAGTCCCTGCGTCTCTTCGACAAGAAGCCCATGCCCAACTGGGGCGCGGACCTGTCCGGGATCGACTTCGACAAGATCAAGTACTTCGTGCGGTCCACGGAGAAGCAGGCGGCCTCCTGGGAGGACCTGCCCGAGGACATCAAGAACACCTACGACAAGCTGGGCATCCCCGAGGCCGAGAAGCAGCGCCTCGTCGCCGGCGTCGCCGCGCAGTACGAGTCCGAGGTCGTCTACCACCAGATCCGTGAGGACCTGGAGGAGCAGGGTGTCATCTTCCTGGACACCGACACCGCCCTCAGGGAGCACCCGGAGATCTTCGAGGAGTACTTCGGCTCGGTGATCCCGCCCGGCGACAACAAGTTCGCCGCGCTCAACACCGCCGTGTGGAGCGGCGGGTCCTTCATCTACGTGCCCAAGAACGTGCACGTGGAGATCCCGCTCCAGGCCTACTTCCGGATCAACACCGAGAACATGGGCCAGTTCGAGCGGACGCTGATCATCGTCGACGAGGGCGCCTACGTCCACTACGTCGAGGGCTGCACCGCGCCGATCTACAAGTCGGACTCGCTGCACTCCGCGGTCGTGGAGATCATCGTCAAGAAGAACGCGCGCTGCCGCTACACGACCATCCAGAACTGGTCGAACAACGTCTTCAACCTGGTCACCAAGCGCGCCGTCGCCGAAGAGGGCGCCACCATGGAGTGGATCGACGGCAACATCGGCTCCCAGGTCACCATGAAGTACCCGGCCGTCTACCTCATGGGCGAGCACGCCAAGGGCGAGACCCTGTCGATCGCCTTCGCCGGTGAGGGGCAGCACCAGGACACCGGTTCCAAGATGGTGCACTGCGCGCCCAACACCTCCTCCACCATCATCTCCAAGTCGGTGGCACGCGGCGGGGGCCGCGCCTCCTACCGGGGCCTGGTGCAGGTACAGGAGGGCGCCGACCACGCCAAGTCCTCCGTCAAGTGCGACGCGCTGCTGATCGACACCATCAGCCGCTCGGACACCTACCCCTACAACGATCTGCGCGAGGACGACGCCGAGCTCGCGCACGAGGCGACCGTCTCCAAGGTCAGCGAGGACCAGCTGTTCTACCTCATGAGCCGGGGGTTGGACGAGGACGAGGCCATGGCCATGATCGTGCGCGGGTTCGTCGAGCCCATCGCGCGCGAGCTGCCCATGGAGTACGCGCTGGAACTGAACCGGCTGATCGAGCTTCAGATGGAAGGAGCGGTTGGTTAAGTTGACCAGCCCGAGCATCGAACCCAAGGCCCACAGTCACGGTCTCGGGGACATCCCGTTCTCCAAGTTGGCCACCCACGGGTCCTTCGACGTGAACGACTTCCCCGTCCCCAGCGGCCGCGAGGAGGAGTGGCGCTTCACCCCGATCCGCCGCCTCAGGGGCCTGCACGACGGCAGCGCCGTCGCCGACGGCGCCGACAAGCTCGACGTCGACGCCCCCGAGGGCGTCACGGTCGAGCGCGTCGGCCGTGACGACCCCCGCATCGGCAAGGCCGGCCGCCCCGCGGACCGCGTGGTCGCCCAGGCCCACACCTCCTTCGAGGAGGCCACGGTCGTCACCGTCGCCCAGGGCAGGGCCCTGGAGCGGCACGTGACCATCAACCGCGAGGCCCAGGGCGGGACCCGCTTCAACCAGTACGTCATCGACGTCAAGCCGCTGGCCGAGGCGGTCGTCGTCCTCAACCAGACCGGTACCGGTGTGCGCGCGGGCAGCGTGGACATCCACGTCGGCGAGGGCGCCCGCCTCACGCTGGTCAGCCTCCAGGACTGGGACGGCGACGCGGTCGACGTCACGCAGCACAACGCCCAGGTCGCCAAGGACGCCACGTTCAAGTCGATCGTCGTCACGCTCGGCGGTGACCTGGTCCGGCTCTCCCCGAAGGTGGCCTACACCGGGCGCGGCGGCAACGCCGAGCTGCACGGCCTGTACTTCACCGGCGACGGCCAGCACCACGAGCACCGCTCGCTGATCGACCACAACCTCTCCTACACCCGCTCCCGTGTGGAGTACAAGGGCGCGCTCAGCGGCAAGGACGCGCACGGTGTCTGGATCGGTGACGTGATCATCGGCGAGGGCACCACCGGCACGGACTCCTACGAGCACAACCGCAACCTCCAGCTCACCGACGACACCCGCGTGGACTCGGTGCCCAACCTGGAGATCTTCACCGGTGAGGTGGAGGGCGCCGGGCACGCCGCCGCCAGCGGCCGCCTCGACGACATCCACCTGTTCTACCTGCGCTCGCGCGGTATCCCGGAGGACGAGGCACGCCGCCTGGTCATCCGCGGCTACTTCCTGGAGCTCATCAACCGGATCCCGGTCGAGGAGCTGCGCGACGAGATCATGGCCAAGGTCGAGCGGAAGCTGGCGGTCCATGAGTGAGACCAGGCAGTGGGTGAAGGTCGCCGAGCTCTCCGAGATCCCCGATGAGGGGGCCCTGGGGATCGAGTTCGACGACCAGACCCCCCTGGCGCTGGTCCGTTCCGAGGGTGAGGTCTTCGCGGTGCGGGACGTGTGCTCGCACGCCGAGGTCCGCCTGTCGGAGGGCGAGGTCGAGGACGGCGCCATCGAGTGCTGGCTGCACGGTTCCTGCTTCGACCTGCGCTCGGGGGCGCCGATCAACCCGCCCGCCACCCAGCCGGTTCCCACCTACGACGTGAAGATCGACGGCGACGACGTGTTCGTGTCGCTGGATGAGAAGAATTCCTGAGGCTTGATATGACGAAGTTCGAAATCCGCGGTCTGCGCGCCGACGTCCTGATCGGAGAGGACGAGCGGCAGGAGATCCTCAAGGGCGTTGACCTGACGATCAACTCCGGTGAGACGCACGCCATCATGGGCCCCAACGGCTCGGGCAAGTCCACCCTCGCCTACGCGATCGCGGGTCACCCCCGCTACGAGATCACCGAGGGCGAGGTCCTCGTCGACGGCGAGAACATCCTGGAGATGAGCGTCGACGAGCGCGCCCGCGCCGGTGTGTTCCTGGCCATGCAGTACCCGGTCGAGGTCCCGGGCGTGTCCATGTCCAACTTCCTGCGCAGCTCCGTCACCGCGGTGCGCGGCGAGGCCCCCAAGCTCCGCCAGTTCTCCAAGGAGCTCCAGGGCGCGATGAAGGACCTGGCCATCGACCCGACCTTCGCCGCCCGCGGCGTCAACGAGGGCTTCTCCGGCGGTGAGAAGAAGCGTCACGAGATCCTCCAGCTGGAGCTGCTCAAGCCGAAGGTCGCCATCCTCGACGAGACCGACTCCGGCCTCGACGTCGACGCGCTCAAGGTCGTGTCCGAGGGCGTCAACCGCGCCAAGGCCGGCGGCGAGATGGGCGTCATGCTCATCACGCACTACACCCGCATCCTCAACTACGTGAAGCCGGACTTCGTCCACGTCTTCGCCAACGGCCGCGTCGCCGAGTCCGGTGGTCCGGAGCTGGCCGACACGCTCGAGGCCGAGGGCTACGAGCGGTTCGTGAAGGCGGGCGCGTAACCGTGACCCTCCGCGAGTTCGGTCGGCCCGAGACGGGCCCGCTCGACACCCAGGCGATCCGGAAGGACTTCGAGATCCTCTCCCGGACCGTCCGCGACGAGCGCCCCATGGTGTACCTCGACTCAGGGGCGACCTCCCAGAAGCCGAGACGGGTACTGGACGCCGAACGCGAGTTCTACGAGCGCCACAACGCGGCCGTGCACCGCGGCGCCCACCAGCTCGCGGAGGAGGCGACCGACGCCTACGAGGCCGCCCGGGAGACCATCGCCCGGTTCATCGGCGCGTCCGCCGGCGAGGTGGTGTTCACCAAGAACGCCACCGAGGCGATCAACCTCGTCGCCTACGCGATGAGCAACGCCGCCACGGCCGACGACGGGCTCCGCCGATTCCAGGTGGGGCCCGGGGACGAGATCGTCGTCACCGAGATGGAGCACCACGCCAACCTGGTGCCCTGGCAGCAGCTGTGTCAGCGCACCGGCGCGACGCTGCGGTGGTTCCCGGTCACCGGGGAGGGGCGCCTCGACCTGTCCGATCTGGACGACCTGGTCAACGAGCGCACCCGCCTGGTGGCCTTCACCCACCAGTCCAACGTGCTGGGGACGGTCAACCCGGTGGCGCCCATCGTCGCCCGCGCCCGCGAGGTCGGCGCGCTGGTGCTGCTGGACGCCTGCCAGTCGGTCCCGCACATGCCGGTGGACGTCGCCGAGCTGGACGTGGACTTCCTGGCCTTCTCCGGGCACAAGATGCTCGGCCCCAACGGGATCGGCGTCCTGTGGGCCCGGAGGGAGCTGTTGGAGGCCATGCCGCCGTTCATCACCGGCGGCTCCATGATCGGCGTGGTGCACATGGAGTACTCCACCTGGGCCGAGCCGCCGCAGCGGTTCGAGGCCGGGGTGCCCATGGCGCCGCAGGCGGTCGGTCTGGCCGCGGCCTGTGACTACCTCAGCGAGGTGGGCATGGATCGGGTGGCCGAGCACGAGCACCGGCTCACGGCGTACGCGCTGGAGCGGGTGGGCGCCGTCGAGGGCGTGCGGATCGTCGGCCCCACCGAGGCCGTGGACCGCGGGGGCGCGGTGTCGTTCGTCGTGGACGGCATTCACCCCCACGACCTGGGCCAGGTCCTGGACGACCGGGGTGTGGAGGTGCGGGTGGGCCACCACTGCGCCTGGCCGCTGCACCGCAAGCTCGGCATCCCCGCGACCACGCGCGCGTCGTTCTACCTCTACAACACCCTGGAGGACGTGGACGCGCTCGTGTCGGCGATCCAGGACGCGCAGCGGTTCTTCGGAACCCGGCCCTGAAGCGAGCGAGGAACAGCCTGACCATGCAGTTGGACGCGATGTACCAGGAGATCATCCTGGACCACTACCGCAACCCCCACCACAAGGGGTTGCGGGACCCGCACAACGCGGAGGCGCACCACATCAACCCCACGTGCGGGGACGAGGTGACGCTCCGGGTGGCGCTGGCCCCGGCGGACCGGGCGGCCCTCGACGAGGAGGCGATCGTCGAGGACGTCTCCTACGAGGGAATGGGCTGCTCGATCAGCCAGGCCAGCACCTCGGTGCTGACCGACCTGCTGATCGGGCGTACGGTCGCCGAGGGTATGCGTACCCTGGAGGCCTTCACGGAGCTGATGCAGTCCAAGGGCCAGGGTGAGCCCGACGAGGACGTGCTGGAGGACGCGGTGGCGTTCGCCGGCGTGTCGAAGTACCCCGCGCGGGTCAAGTGTGCCCTGCTGGGGTGGATGGCCTGGAAGGACGCTGTGGCGAAGTCCCTGGAGAAGGAAGGCGCCCGATGAGCGAGAACGAGACGGCGAAGGCCGGGACCGACGGGGCCGCCGAGTCGGCCGCCCCCCTGTCCCCGGAGGCCGAGCAGCTGGTCGAGGAGATCAGCGAGGCGCTCAAGGACGTGATCGACCCCGAGCTGGGCGTCAACGTCGTGGACCTCGGTCTGCTGTACGGGGTGAACGCCGACGACGACGTCATCACCCTGGACATGACCCTGACCAGCGCGGCCTGCCCGCTGACCGACGTGATCGAGGACCAGGCCACCAGCGCCCTGGACGAGTTCGAGCGCGAGGTCCGCATCAACTGGGTCTGGATGCCGCCGTGGGGTCCGGACAAGATCACCGACGACGGCCGGGACCAGCTGCGCATGCTGGGCTTCAACGTCTGAGGGACGTCCCGGGACGTTCCGTGTGAGACACCGCGCCGCAGGTGTCCGTTGAGGGGGAGCCGCCGCTCCCGCGCAGCGGTTCCCGGCCGGTGGTGGACGACGGGCGGGCCGGAATCCCTCGGGGTTCCGGCCCGCTTCTCTTTCTTTCGTCCCCCGCGCCTACCGTGCGCGCTGGGTGACCAGGATGCAGGTCAGGACCGCCGCGGCGGTGAGCGGGGCGGCGGGGGTGATCCGCTCACCCATCAGCAGCGCCGCCCACACCAGGGTGAGCAGGGGCTGGGCGAGCTGGAGCTGGCTGGCCCTGGCCACCCCGATGCGCGCCATCCCGCCGTACCAGAGCACGAAGCCGCCGAGCTGGCTCACGGTCGCGAGGAAGAGCAGGGCGGTCAGCGCCGTCGGCGTGGGATGTGCGGGCTCCAGTGCCAGGGCGAGCGCCGACGCGGGAACGGCGATCGGCAGTGAGAACACCAGCGCCCAGGAGATGACCTGCCAGCCGGGGATCCCGGCGGCGAGCCGTCCGCCCTCGGCGTAGCCGGCGGCGCCGCCCACGAGCGCGCCGAGCACGAGCAGGTCCCCGACCCCGGGGACGCCCCCGCTGCGCAGGAACGTGAACACGACGACCGCGGCGGTCCCGACCCCCGCGGCCCCCCAGAACACGGGGGAGTGGCGCGCTCCCGTGCGTACGGTCGCGTAGGCGGCGGTGGCGAGGGGCAGGGCGCCGACGATGACCGCCGCGTTCCCCGTGGAGGTGGTCTGGAGGGCGAGCGTGGTCAGAAGAGGGAAGAGTACCGCGCACCCCAGGGCCACGATCGCGATCGGCGCCCACTGTCGGCGGTCGGGTAGCGGTACCCGGGCGACGCGCAGCACCACGACGGCCACCAACCCGGCCAGGGCGCCACGAAGGGCCGTCACGCTCCACGGGCCGAAACCGTCCATCGCCCAGACTGTGGCGGGAAAGGTGAAGGAAAACGTCAGTACGCCCAGGGCGGCCAGCGAGGTTCCGGTGCGCACCGCTACCGGTTTCGTGGCGATAGCGCTATTCTGTATTCTCATGAATGAGAGTAGCAGTGTCGAGGCGCTCGCCGCATCGCTGCGTCGTGACTTCGAGCGCTACCAGACCGGGGAGAAACTGCCGTCCAGCCGCGCCCTGATGGAGCGGTACGGCGTGGGCCCCGGAACCGTCTCGCGCGCCGTCGCCCGGCTCGCGGCCGAGGGGCTGCTCGTCACCCGCCCCGGCGCCGGAGCCTTCCGGGCGCGACGCCCGGACCCGGTCCGCCGGGGAGGGGACACCTCGTGGCAGGAGGTCGCGCTCAGCGCGGAGAGCGGCGCCTCCGTGCCCCGTACGGTCGACGACACCGGGGTCCTGGCGACGCTCTCCGCGCCGCCTCCGGGGGCGATCTCCTTCCACGGCGGGTACCCGCACCCCTCCCTGCGCCCCGACCGGGCGCTGGCCTCCGTCCTGGCGGGCGCCGCGCGCCGCCCGGGTGCGTGGGGGCAGCCGCCGGTCGAGGGGATCGAGGAGCTGCGCGGGTGGTTCGCCCGCGAGATCACCGGCCCCGCCGGACCGCTGGACGCCTCGCACGTGCTGATCACGGCGGGAGGGCAGAGCGCGCTCACCACCGCGCTGCGCGCCCTCGCGCCGCCCGGCGGATCCGTCCTGGTGGAGTCGCCCACCTATCCGGGGCTCCTCGCCGTGGCGCGCGCCTCCGGGATGCGCCCGGTGCCCGTGCCCGTGGACGCCGACGGGCTGCGCACCGAACTGCTGGAGGGGGCCTTCCGCGCCACCGGGGCGCGCGTGCTGGTCTGCCAGCCGCTCTTCCAGAACCCCACCGGGGCCGTGCTCGCGTCCGAACGCAGGTCGCAGGTCCTGCGCATCGCGCGGGAGGCGGGCGCCTTCGTCGTCGAGGACGACTTCGCCCGGCGCCTGGCCCACGCCGACTCCGGGCCCCTGCCGCCGCCGCTGGCGGCCGATGACGAACACGGCACCGTCGTCCACGTCTGTTCGCTGACCAAGGCCGTCTCGCCGAGTCTGCGGGTGGGCGCCCTGGCCGCCCGTGGGCCGGTGCTGGGCCGTCTGCGCGCCATCCAGGTGGTCGACAGCTTCTTCGTGCCGCGTCCCCTCCAGGAGGCGACGCTGGAACTGGTCGGTTCCCCCGCCTGGCGCCGTCACCTGCGTGCGCTCGCGGCGGGCCTGACCGAACGCCGCACCGCGATGAGCGCCGCCCTGCTGAGGGAGCTTCCGGGGCTGGAGCAGCCGGTCTCCCGCTTGGGCGGTTACCACCTGTGGCTGTCCCTGCCGGAGGGGACGGACGAGGCGGGGGCCGTCACGGAGGCGCTGCGGGCGGGGGTGGCCGTGGCTCCGGGACGCGCCTACTTCCCGGCCGAACCGACCGGCCCGCACCTGCGGCTGAGCTTCGCGGCGACGGCGGGCGCGCAGGAGATCGACGAGGGGGTGCGGCTGCTCGCCGGGGTGCTGGGCTGAGCGAGCGGCGCCCCGGCGTGTCCGGTTGCGCCGGGCCGCCTCAGTGGCGGTGGTCGATCCCGGCCAGGAGATGGACCTCGTGGGCGACGTCGTGCGGGGTCCGCGCCGGTCGGCGGAACGGGATGCGTACGTCGTGGTCGCCGTCGGCGGACTCCAACCGCAGCAGCAGTCCGAAGCGGTCCACGCCCAGCGGGCGGGGGCGGCCGGCCGGCAGCGGGACGCCGCAGCGGTCCAGCAGGGCGTGCAGCACGTCGGGGTGGTCCCGTTCCAGGTGGCGCAGCCACGGACCCTCCCATCGGCCGAACGGGTCGGCGTGGGCGCGGCCGAGCTCGCCGGGGTGCAGCAGGTGGCAGCCGTCCTGTGCGGAGTACACCACCAGATACGGGACCAGGACGACCAGGGCGTGTCCGTGGCCCAGGTCCAGGAGGCGCTCGTCCGGGTCCCTGGTCAGCACGTCCAGCGCGCGCTCGCGCGCCTCGTCGGGCTCCGGGACGCTCAGGGCGCCGCTGATCCACAGCAGCGAGCGCGTGGGGTCGCGCAGGTCCAGCGGGGCGGTGTCGACGAACTCGACGGTCGCCTCCAGCGAGTCCGCGCCGACCTCGTCCAGGATCGGATGGTCGTCGGGGACCAGCAGCGTGATCTCGTCTCCGGGGCCGGTGTGGCAGACGGGGGCGGTCAGGTCCAGCGTCAGTTCGGAGGTCGTCACGGTCGCGGGGTTGGGCCGGGCCAGGACCGAACGCGCCCGTTCGGCGGGGGACGGCTCCAGGGCGCGGTGGGGTGCACGCACGAGGATCACCTCAACTCTCTTAGGTAAGGCTAACCTACATGATTTTCCGTTTCCTGGGCCAGCCCGGATGCCGCGAACACATGAGGGTCCCGGGGCACGCGTGGGTCCTGCCGGTCGCCGCGACACCCCGTCCGCAGGGGCGCCGCGGACGACCCCGGGATCCGAGGCCGCTCGGTCGACGGAGGACGCGCGCTCACTCCGGGGCGGCGCCCTCGCCCGCGGCTCAGGGCACGAGGAAACGGCCGGGAAGCACGCCGCGTCCTCGGCGCCGACCGCCGAACCGGCGAGCGACGGCGTGACGGTGCCGCGGTCCCGGGAAGGACACGCGGGCGACACCGCCCCCCACGACCTGTCGCGGTCCGGAGTCCCGGTCGACGCGGGCGGAGCCGTGGCGGGTGCGTCCGTCAGGGCGGCGAAGGCGGGAGCGATCTTCGGGTCGGCGCCGGTGCGGGGCACCCCACCGGACGTCTGCGGTCGGGTGCCCCGCCGGGCTGCTCACGACGGCCCACCGGCCGCACGCGCGGCGGACGGTCAGCGGGCGGCGAAGAGCCCGGAGCGCAGTTCCCCGGCGATGTCGGCGTCCCCGCGCTGCTCCAACCGGTCGATGAGCGACTGCGGGTCCGCCAGGGAGGCGTCGTCGTCGCTGATCCGGCGGGCCAGGATCCGCAGCGAGTCCTCGGTGGAGGCGTGCGCCGTGTAGCCGCTCAGGTGCAGGGCCCGCGCGGCGGGGGCGAAACCGCTCAGGTCGGCGGCCGGGAGCTTGCGCGCGTCGAGCCGGTCCCCGGAGACGGTGATGAACACCCGGTCGCCCGGCTGGGCGGCCTGGCGGCGCAGCAGCGGCCGCAGCGAGTCGAACGCGGGCTGGTCGCGCCACACCAACACGAGCAGGTCCGCACCGGGGGCGGTCAGGCACAGCAGCCGCCCCGGCTGGAGGCCCAGGTGCGTCGCGTAGGCCGCCGGGACGGCCACGGGCGCGCCGTTGAGGTGGTCGGCCGTGATGTCGACCCGGTGCCACCAGCGCCCGTCCGGGGCGCGGAAGCAGCGTGCGGCCATGGCGGGGTCGCCCGAGGCCGCGTGGTCGCCCGCCGCGGGAGGGGGGACGGTCGGGACCGGACCGGAGGGCGCGGGATCGGGGGTCGCGGCCACCGGGGGGCGGTCGTGCGTCGGCCTGTACGGGGGCAGGTCCGGGGCGGGGGCGGCCGGGGCCTCCTCGTGCGCGGGGCCGTCGGGGCGGCGCCGGATCGGCAGCCCGTTCTCGGTCCGTGCCCCCGAGGCGCCCGGGACGCCGGTCGGGTTGGCGGGCGCCTCCATCGGCACCGACGGGTCGACGTACACGTACCCGTCCTTGAGGCTCACCCCCGGTGTGCTCAGCAGCCAGGCCCGCAGTTCCTGCTGGCGGATGCCGATCCGTCCCAGGCGGATCCCCGCCTCGGTCAGGCTCGGTCCGTCGCCCAGCAGCTCGCGGGTCTGCCAGCGCAGCCGGCTGGGGTCGTCGGCGATCAGCCAGCCGTTGTGCATCCGCCGGTCGGTGAACAGGGTGATGACCACCCGCCACAGGGGTGTGTGCAGCGTGGGCACGTTCACCGGGTGGTCGGGGTGGGCGTTGATCAGCCGATCGATGGTGGTCGCCGACCCCAGCTGCTCGGACAGCTCACGCAGGTGTTTGGTGATCGGTGCGCCCTCGGACGAGTTGAGCCACCGCAGCAGGCGTTCCTCGACCCTGCGCTGGGCCGCGCGGATCTCCGTGACGTCCACCGCGATCTGCTCCGAGAGCACCCGGATGCTGATGGGGTCGGTGGCGAAGAGCCGCTCGGCGGCCACCGTGCGTTCCAGGTCGGGCCAGGAGCGGAACATGCCGTCGACCAGGTCCACCAGCGGGTGCTCGCCGAGGGCGGGGGCGGGGGGCTCCTCCGCGGGTTCGGAGCGCATCGCCTTGGGCGGACCGAAGGAGGGGCGGCGCAGGGTACGGCCGGGACCCAGCAGGGAACTGCGGAACTGCGACCGCAGGTCCCCGACCCCCTCCGCGACCACGGGTTCGGTGGCCGCGGCCTCGGCGCCCCGGGCGCCGCCGGGGATCATCGCGGCGGAGCTGACCATGCCGGTGGGCGCGGTGCCGCGGCCGACCGCGGCGGTCCCGGCCTCGCCGCTCCCTGGCTGTTCCTCGGCGCGTTGGGCGCGCAGCGCCCTGAGGGTGCGGATGGCGCGGGTCGCCGGGGTCTGCGGAGGTGCCGGGTCGAGTCCGGCACCCTCGGAGACCTCCGACCCGTCGGCCACGCCGGTGGCGGCGGTGAGGTACTCCAACGCGTTGCGTACGTGTTCGGGGGCCGAGTCCGGCAGCCAGTGGGAGACGGTGCGGACGGCCTCCAGCATCAGCGCGGGGGAGGGGGTGGGGCCGCCGGGCAGTTCGCAGCAGGGCTGGAGGGCCCGCCAGGCGACCGTGCTGACGATGTCGAGGACGCCGCACCCGGGGACCGGCCACTCACGGATCTCCTGGGGGGTGGCGGAGATGAGGTGGTCCCAGTCGCCGACCGTGGCGGTGACCGCACCGCGCACCGGTTCGGCCAGGTCGGAGCAGTCCACTCTCTGGGTGCGCAGACTGGGCAGAAACTCGCCGAGCGGGACGTGGCTCCACTGCTCGGTGGCCAGCCGGGCGATGCTGTGGGCGAGCCAGGGCGGGCCGGCGATGTCCAGCACCCGGGCCACCGGCAACGAGTGCCACCAGCCGTCGATGAGCCGGTCGTGGTGGAGCAGGGGTGCCACGTCCGGCGAACGCGACCACCGCAGGGCGGGGGCGAGGTCGACGAGGCAGATCGGGGAGACGGCGTTCATCCGCTGGGGACCTCGACCTCCTGGTGACTGCACGTGAATTGGGGAGGAACCGCACGGGCCTTCGGTTCGATGCACCACAGTACGCGCCCTTCACCCAGTGGGGGCCGGACCGGCGGGTACCGGTCGGTTGTGCCGTGAGTGGGCACGGCGTGCCGGGGGACAGGGGCGCCGTGAGTACTTGTCGCAAGATCGTACGTGGCCGGGAGCCACATGGGTACCCCCGAGGCGTCCCGGGCTCGGTTGATGTGACTGTGATCTGCTCGTGCGGCGACGGTGACAAGGGCCATCGGAGACGAAGCACCCGCTGTGTATGTGATCTACCCCATATGGTGCTGATGGTGCGAACGGCCTTGCCGGGGCGGGGGACCCGACACGTGTTCGCACGCCGCGGCGGGTGTGTCCGGCGCGCCCCGAACCCTTCCCGTACCCGCGCGCCGAGACGGGGCGCGGGTATGCTGGACGGGCACTGTCCTCGTCCGAACGCCCTTCGGTCGGGTGGCCGCCCAGCGGCCGACCTGGGTCGACGGTGTTCGGATCGGGGCGGCGGCATCGCGGCCCCTGCCAGACTTCCGTTCCCACGCGCCCTCGGCGCCTCGCGAGCGTGGGACGGTCGAGCCGGACGATTGGTTGACGTGACAGACGTAGAGACGAATCCCCCAGCGGCCGCGCGAGCCACCAGACCGGACGTCATCCGGTCCTACGTCGCGATCGGCGACAGCATCACCGAGGGGATGGAGGACGACAGCGGCCCCGGCGGTGAGTACCGCGGCTTCGCCGACCGCCTCGCGGAGCACCTCGGCTCGTACACGCCCGACTTCCGCTACGCGAATCTGGCCGTGCGCGGTCGCCGGATGCGGCACATCTTCGGCGAGCAGCTCGACCAGACCCTGGAGTGGAAGCCGGATCTGGTCACCGTCCTGGCGGGCGGCAACGACGTCCTGCGGCCCGGCGGCGACCTCGACCAGCTCGCCGAGCAGTTCGAGGAGGGCGTCCGCCGACTGGGCGACGCCGGGATCCGCGTCGTGATCCTGTCCGGCCACGACACCGGATGGATCCCCGTCCTGCGCTACTACCGCGGCCGCATCGCGGTGTTCAGCATGCACATGCGCGCCGTCGCCGAACGCACGGGGACCGAGATCGTCGACCTGTGGGCGCTCAACGCGCTCACCGACTCCCGTGCCTGGAGCGACGACCGGCTCCACCTCAACGGCACCGGCCACCAGATCGTCGCCGCCCGGGTCGCCGACCTGCTCGGGTTCCCCATGGGTCCCCGGGAGTCGTGGACCGATCCCTGGAGCACCCCGCCCCGGCAGCTGCCGCGTATCCTGCGCCGTCGGGAGAACCGCCGGTGGGCCCGTCAGTACCTGGTGCCGTGGCTGCGCCGCCGCGCCCTGGGCCGCTCCTCGGGGGACGGCCGCCTGCCCAAGCGCCCCACGCTGGACTACCTCCACGACGAGGCGACGCGGGAGCGGATGGCGCGGGACATCGCACGGGGGATGGAGCCCGGCCGGTTCGATCCGACCGACGGGGGCACGCCGACCAGCAGTCCCTCGGGCACCAAGGGACCCACCCCCAGCCACTAGCGGGGGTCCGGCCGGGGCCGGTCAGCTACGCGACAGCGACTGGATGAGGTCGGACACGTGGACCACGCCGACGACCTGCCCGTAGGAGTTGGTCGCGATCAGGTCCTCGTAGACGCGGCTGTTGTCCTGACCGGCCACCCGCAGCGCGGCGAGCGCCGACATCCACGCGGGCACGGTCCGCGGTGACTCGGCCAGCCGCATCGAGGGCCGTTTGGCGTGCAGCGCGTGCCCGTACCGGCCGGTCACCGACAGCAGGAACCGGGTGCGGTCGATCACGCCCAGCGGACGGTCGCGGTGGTCGATGAGGATGACGCTGTTGAGCGCGGGGTCCTTGGTGAACGCGTCCAGGATCTCCCCGGCCGTGGAGTCGGCGTCGAAGCCCACCGGCGGCAGCATGAACTCGGTGATCTGCGGGCCGGCGTCGCTCGCGTCCTGGTCGGTGGTGACCGGTTCGGGCACCTGCGTGACGCGGTCGCCGGGCCGCCAGTCGTCGTCGGCGAAGAACGTTCCCGTTCCCACCCGCAGGCCGCAGCGGCGCAGTCGGACGACGTCGTCGGCGCTCGACACGCCCGAGGCCATCGCGTAGACGCCGCTGCCCCGGCCGAGCCGGGCCAGGCCCTCGACGACGGTGGTCCTGCGCTGGTCGGAGGAGATCCCCGACACGATCGTGGGGTCGAGACGGATGAGGAACGGCGTGGTCTCCAGGATCAGGTCCGGGCGGACCAACGCGGTACCGAAACCGCAGCGGAACCCGGCCGTCCGCAGCCGGGCCACCCCGGAGGTGACGGTCTGGCGGGGCAGGTCGGCCAGGTCGGCGGTGAGCAGGAAGGTGATGTCGCGCGGCCGTCGACCCGCCTGGCGCAGTCGGCTGTCGACCAGCGAGACGAACTCGTCTCCCGCGGTCAGCGTGCGCGCGGGCAGGGGCAGGACGAGCGGGAGCAGGCTCTCCGTGCTCGCGGCCTCCCTGACCAGCGTCAACAGCCACTCGGCGACCATCATCTGCTCACGGGGGGTCACCTCGGCCATGCTGTCCCGGCCGGTGGGCGGAAGGGACGTGACGACCTCGACGGCCACGACGGCGCTGGAGTCCAGGTCCACGACGGGTCGGTAGGTCACGGCACCGGAGGAACGTCGGGGCGCCGGAGCGCTCTTGTCGGTACGGGGGATCTCTGCGAGCCGCTGGGGCGAGTGGACAGACACATTCTCATGGTGGCGGGTCCCGAACCCGGGAAAAAGGTCTGTGCGCTCCTGTTCAGCAGACCTTCACCTGTGCGAAGACCGATCCAGACACGGACCGTCACATCGCACCGAAACAGCCCGAAACCGCGTCCGGTTCACCGGAGGCGGTTTCGGGCCGGGCGGCGGTGACGGGCGCCGTCGCGGCGCCCGCGGGAGGCCGGGTCAGGCGCGGCGGAAGGCCAGGGCGACGTTGTGGCCGCCGAAGCCGAAGGACTCGTTGATGGCCGCCACGTCACCGGCGGGCATGTCCCGGGGCTTGTCGCGGACGATGTCCACGACGACGTCCGGGTCGAGCTGCTCGATGTTGATCGTCGGCGGGATACGGCCGTCGTGCAGCGCCAGGATCGTGGCGATCGACTCCACGGCGCCCGCACCGCCCAGGAGGTGGCCGGTCATCGACTTGGTCGAGGACACGGCGACCCGGTCGGCGGCGGACTCGCCCAGCGCCGCGCGGATCGCGCGGGTCTCGCCGACGTCCCCGGCGGGCGTGGACGTGGCGTGCGCGTTGACGTGCACGATGTCGCCCGGCGCGAGGTCGCCGTCGGCCAGGGCCAGCTCGATCGCCCGCGCCTGGCCCGTGCCCTCGGGGTCGGGCTGGACGATGTCGTAGGAGTCGGCGGTGTAGCCCACCCCGGAGGCGTGGGCGTACACGCGGGCACCGCGCCTGGCGGCGTGCTCCGCCGACTCCAGGACGATGATCCCGGCGCCCTCGCCCATCACGAACCCGTCACGGGTGGTGCACCACGGGCGGGAGGCGCCCTGCGGGTCGTCGTTGCGGGTGGACAGGGCGCGCATGGACGCGAACGAGGCGATGTTGAGCGGGTGGAGCGCGGCCTCGGTGCCACCGGCGATCACGACGTCGGCGCGGCCGTCACGGATCATGTCGACGGCGTTGGCGATGGCCTCGGCACTGGACGCGCAGGCGCTGACCGGGGCGTGCGCACCGGCGCGGGCGCCGTACTCCAGGGAGACCGCGGCGGCGGGGCTGTTGGGCATGAGCATGGGCACGGTGAACGGGGAGACCCGCTTCCAGCCCTTCTCACGGAAGGTGTCGTACTGCTCCAGGATGGTGAGGATGCCACCGATACCGCTGGAGACGACGACACCGAGACGGAGGGGGTCGACCTCGGGGCTGCCCGCGTCGGCCCACGCCTCCTCGGCGGCGATCAGGGCGAACTGCTGGGTGCGGTCGAGCCTGCGCAGCCTCGGGCGGGGGAGCTTCTCGGAGGGCTCCTGAGCGATACGCCCGGCGAAGTGCACCGGGAGCGTCTCGTGCCAGTCGGGGTCGAGCATGGTGACACCGGACCGGCCGTCGAGGAGCGCGGACCATGTGGTCGCGACGTCACCCCCGAGGGGGGTGGTGGCACCGAGGCCGGTGACGACGACATCGGTCTTGGACATGATCCGATCGCCCTTCTCGTGGATCGTACCCGGCCGCGGGGTGCCGGGAGGCGTTGGCGGATGTCTGGACGGGGCCGGGCGGCGGCTGGCCGCCGCGGCACGCGGTTCGGGTCGCCGGGGCGCGGGGCACCGGCGACCCGGGGACGCTACTTCTGGATGAAGGTGATGACGTCCTGGACCGTCTTGAGGTCCTTGAGCTGGTCGTCGGGGATCTCGACGCCGAACTTGTCCTGGGCGGCGACGGCGATCTCCACCATGGACAGCGAGTCGATGTCCAGGTCGTCGACGAAGCTCTTCTCCGGGGTGACCTCGGAGGGCTCGGTCCCGACGATCTCCTCGATGATCTCGCCGAGGCCGGTCAGGATCTCCTGCTCGCTGTGAGCCATGTCGTGTGTCTCCTTGGTTGACGCTTCTGTCGCGGGGGTGCCCCCCGCGTTACGGGGTCGGCTCGTGGGGTGTGACCGCGGGCCGAGGGACGGGGTCAGGGGATGCGGATCACCTGAGCGGCGTAGACCAGTCCCGCCCCGAAGCCCAGGGTGAGCACGGTGCTCCCCGAGGGCAGTTCTCCGCGTCCGACCATGCGCGAGAGCGCGAGGGGAATGGACGCGGAGGAGGTGTTGCCAGCGGTGACGATATCGCGGGCCACGAGTGCCTGGGGCGCGCCCAGCCTCCGTGCGATGGCCTCCACGATCCGCAGGTTGGCCTGGTGCGGCACGAACGCCGTCAGCTCACCGGGCTCCACCCCGGCCCGCTCCAGGGCCTCCAGCGCGACCTTGTACAGCTCGGTGGTGGTCCAGCGGAACACCGCCTGGCCCTCCTGGTAAAGATACTTGTGGTCGCGCAGGTAGATCTTGTCGGCACGGCCGCCGTCGGAACCCCAGACCACGGGGCCGATGCCGTGCTCCTCGGTCGCGGAGACCACGGCCGCCCCGGCGCCGTCGGCGAAGATCACACACGTGGAACGGTCGTCCCAGTCCACCCAGTCACTGAGCTTCTCGGAGCCGATCACCAGGACGTTGCGCGCGCTGCCGGCGCGCACCGAGTCCGAGGCGACGCCCAGCGCGTAGCAGAAGCCCGCGCAGGCGGCGTTGACGTCGAAGGCGCCGGGGGCGGTGATGCCCAGACGGGCGGCGACGGTCGCGGCGGCGTTGGGGATCTGGTCGGTCACGGTGCACGTGGCGACGATCACGAGGTCGATGTCCTCGGGGGACAGTCCGCTGGCGGCCAGGGCCTTGCCGCCGGCGGCCACGCCCATGCTCTCCACGGTGTCCTCGGGACCGGCGACACGGCGCTCCCTGATGCCGACCCGGCTCTGGATCCACTCGTCGTTGGTGTCGACACGGGCCTCCAGGTCGGCGTTGGTCACGACCCGGGAGGGCTGATACTCGCCGAAAGCGACGATGGCCGCGCCCGCGAGAGCGTTCGGGGTCTTGAACATGGTCAGCCTTCCTGGTCGGCGCCGGTCGGGGCGCTGACGCCGGCGTGCTCCTTGATGAGCGCGGTGGCGCGGTCGATGTCGTCCGGCGTCTTCACCGCGAGCAGGTCGATGCCGCGCAGGGCCCGCTTGGCCAGCCCGGTGAGGGTCCCGGCGGGGGTCAGTTCGATCAGGGCGGTCACGCCCAGGTCGGCGAGGGTCTGGGTGCAGGCGTCCCAGCGGACCGGGGAGGAGATCTGCGAGACCAGGCGGTCCAGGTACTCCGACCCGCTCCCGACGACGGCGCCGTCGGCGTTGGACAACAGTCGGGTCGAGGGGTCCTGCGGGGACAGGGAGGCCGCGGCGGCCCGGACGCGCTCCACGGCCGGGGCCATGTGCTCGGTGTGGAACGCCCCGGCGACCGAGAGGGAGCGCAGCCGGGCGCGGGCGGGCGGGTTCTCCGCGAACGCGGCGAGCTGCTCGGTCGTCCCGGCGGCCACGATCTGCCCGGACCCGTTGTCGTTGGCGGGGGTGAGACCGGAGTCCGCGATGGCCTTGAGCACCTCCTCGCGCACCCCGCCGAGGACGGCGGTCATGCCGGTCTCGGTGCGGGCGGCGGCGTCGGCCATCCCCCGGCCGCGCTCGGCGACCAGGGCGAGGGCGTCGCCGGGGGACAGGACTCCGGTCACCGCCGCGGCGGTGAACTCACCGACGCTGTGACCGGCGACGGCGTCCACGAGGGTGCGGTCGGCGGGCAACCCGGCGCCGGGGGCGGACAGCGTGCCCAAGATGGCGGAGGCGGCGGCCAGCCCGGCGCTGACCAGCAGGGGCTGGGCCACGGCCGTGTCGCGGATCTCGTCCGCGTCAGCCTCGGTGCCGTAGCGGACCAGGTCGAGACCGGTCACCTCGGACCACGCGGCGAACTGTTCGGGGACACCGGGCAGTTCCAGCCACGGGGAGAGGAAACCGGGGACCTGGGCACCTTGGCCGGGAGCAACGATTACAAGCACAGCATCAACCTTGCCCTGTAGAGGATCACCAGTCAGAGGGGGAGGCACACGAACTTACCTTGAGGTCGTTTGTAGGCCCTCCACAAAGGCGGTGTCGAGGGTGGGTTCGCGCCCTCGTCCCCGGGTGGGGGAGATCACCCTCCCGGGCCGCGGGGGCGCGCCAGCAGGGGCGGAGGAGGGTGACCGCGCCTTCCCGCCGACCGCCGACGCGGAGCGGGCCGCCTCCCGGGGGACACGGGATGAGAACCTGGGGGTGTGAACACCCGACACCAGGATGCCCGAGAGCCCGACGGCGAGGACACGGGCCAGACCGAGCAGGACCGCGTGCGCGCGGAGACCGTGCGTCGCCTGGAGCGCTCCATGGGCGCGCTCGGCACGGCGGCCGTGGCGCGCATGGAGGATCGGCTCGCCTGGTTCCGCCGGATGTCGGCGGAGGACCGGTCGTGGATCGGCCTGGTGGCGCAGTCGGGGGTGGCGGCCTTCGTCGACTGGTTCCGCAACCCCGTGCGCGGCCGCCCCGCCATCACGGTGGAGGTCTTCGGCACGGCCCCGCGCGAACTCACGCGGTCGGTGTCGCTGCAGCAGACCGTCGACATGATCCGCGTGGTCATCGAGGTGGTCGAGGCCCAGGTCGACGAACTGGCCGCGCCGGGCGGCGCCCAGCAGCTGCGTGAGGCGGTGCTGCGGTACACGCGGGAGGTCGCGTTCAGCTCGGCGAAGGTCTACGCGCGCGCGGCCGAGGCCCGGGGGGCGTGGGACGCCCGTCTGGAGGCCCTCATCGTCGACGCTCTGCTGCACGGCGACCGGGAGGAGGGGCTGGAGACCTGGGGCTCGGCCCTGGGATGGTCGCACACGCCGGTGATCGCCGTCGCGGGTGAGAGCGAGGGGGAGGGCGGCGCCAAGGTCCTGGACGACCTGCGCGCGGCCGCCCGCCGACTCGGGCACGACGTCCTCGCCGGCCGTCAGGGCTCCCGGGTGGTCGTGGTGGTCGGGGTCGGAGACCGCTACCCGGAGGAGGAGCTGCCCCTGGCCGCCGCCGAGCCGCTGGCCGGGCTGTTCGGGCCGGGGCCGGTCGTCGTCGGTCCGGCGGTGCCCGACCTCAGGGCGGCGGGGGCCTCGGCGCGCGCGGCGGTCAACGGTCTGCGGGCCGCGGTGGCCTGGCCCGACGCGCCGCGTCCGGTACGCGCCGACGACCTGCTGCCCGAACGCGCGCTGCACGGGGACGCCGACGCGCGGCGGGAGCTGGTCGAGCAGGTGTACGTCCCCCTGGCCGGGGCGGGGTCGCCGCTCCTGGACACGCTGTCGGTGTACCTGGAGCACGCGTCGTCGTTGGAGGCGACGGCCCGGATGCTGTTCGTCCACCCCAACACGGTCCGGTACCGGCTCAGCCGGATCGCCGAGCTGACCGGGCACACGCCCTCGGACGGGCGCGGGTCGTTCGTGCTGAGGGTGGCGGTGGCCCTGGGACGCCTGGCCGGCGCGGAGTAGGGGCCTTCGCGCGACCGCCGTCGACGGCGGGGGACGCTGTGATCAGCGGCACGAACCCATCCGTAACCTGATCGTTGTGCGTCGTACCTGGCTACTTATGGATGTTTCACTCCGGTCGGGTATGTCTGTAACTGCCCGTGTGCGCCCGGGGACCGTACCAAAAGGGATAGCTTTGTGGTGGGCGGGACGCCTGTGGGACCGCGAGGAAGGGCATGCCTCGGGCGAGGTCCCCGCGCCGCTCCGACACGACGTTCTTGGGGGGTCAAGGCTGTGGTCGAGCGACCGACGACGAGGTTCCGGCTGATCGAGGCGGCGACCGAGGCCGCCCTCCAACCCACGCAGGAGGGTGAGCTGCGCAGACGCGTCCTGTTCTGGGTTCCGGCACCGGTCCCGGTGCTCGCGCTGGTCGCCCTCGCCGTCGGAGGCGACCTCTCCGCGCCCGGGTGGACGATCCTCCTGGCCACCTCGATGGGTGTGGGCACCCTCCTCCTGGCGCTGGTCGTCCAGCCCACGCCGCTGCCCGAGGGGCTCTCGCCCCAGGTCTCCGCCCGCCGGTCCCTGCACCGCTTCCGGCAGTTCACCAACCTGCGGATCTGCCTCGCGCTCGTCCCGGTGGCGCTCGGCGCGACCGCGTCGCTCGTCGGCGGCGGCCTGTACCCGCTCCTCGCCGCCCTGGCGCTGTCCTGGCCGCAGCTGCTGATGGCCATGCCCACCTTCTTCACCATCACGCGGGCGCGCCGCGCGATGGAGGCGTGGGGCACCACCGCCTACCTGTGGCACGCCCTGTCACGGCCGGCGAAGGTCACCTGGCCGGTGGCCACGCCGCTGGCGGTCGCCTGGCGGCGGTGGCGCGAGGAGCGTGACCGCGCGCGGAGCGCGGCGCAGGAGGGGGAGCGTAGGGCCGACGCGTCCGTGAGCGGGACGGACGCCGCCCCGACCGGACCGGAGACCACACCGGAGACCGCCGGGGACACCGGCTCCGATTCCGGCGCCGGAGCCGTGGGACGACGGATCACCGTCGGGGGGACGCGGGCCACCGTGCACCGCGCGGCGCGGCGCGTCATCGAGGGCGGCGGCGCCCTGCGGACCGTCGGGCGGCAGCGCCACGGCACGCGGTCGACGCGGCGTCCGAGCGCGCCCAAGCACTGACGGCGTCCGCCGCGGTCCGTCCGCGCCGTCGGCACGGACGGACCCTCGTCACAGGTTCACGCGCCGGTGCACACGCGGCGGGGCGTCCTGCCCCGCCTCCGGGCAGTGGTACCAGACCGCCTCGGCGTCGGGGCCGTCGAAGACCACCTCGCCGATCGTGTTGCCGAAGTACAGGGGGCCGTCCAGGCGCCAGCGGAGCCAGGGGCGGGGAACCCGCGCCAACCACGTCAGCACCCGCCCCGCGGCGGCCAACGGCCAGCTGGCGGACAGCCGGGCGCTCCGGCGCAGCGAGAGCGGCAGCTGGTTGCACAGGGGCGAGGAGACGAGCTGGGCGACGCGCGTGCGGCGCCCCTCCGGCCCGGTCCCGTCCCGGAGCCCGGTCGGAGGGGCGTCCTCCGCCACGTCCGTCCGGGCGAGGTAGGAGAAGTGGACGTCGCCGCTCAGGAACAGGACCGTGGCCGGCGCCCGGCCCCGCTCACCCCGGCACAGGGCGCGAACCCCCTCGCCCAGGCGGCGGAAGGAGCGCTGGAAGGCGCCCCAGTGCTCCAGGTCCAGGGCCTGGCGCAGTCGTTCCGCCGGCCCCCGGGCCCAGCCGCCCCACGCGCCCTCGCACACCGCCTCGTTCCACGCCTCCAGGTGCTGTACCGCCGGGGGGAGGAGGACCGGGACGGTGGAGGCGACCACGACGTGCTCGTGGCCGCCGGTCAGGTGCTCGTCCAGCCACGCGTGTCCGTCGGGACCGAGGATGGACCGCTCCGGCTCCCCGTCCCCGCCCAGGGCGCGGCCGCACCGGGTGTCGGTGACCAGGACGCGGACGGCCCCCGCGTCGAAACGGTGGCTCCAGCGGTAGGACGAGGGCTCGTCGTGCGCCCGCCAGGCGAACGCGTCCAGGACTTCGCCCGCGTCGGAGCCGTGGTCGCGGATCCGGTTCCACACCGGGTCGGCGTCGCGGTCGGCGGGGGACAGGTTGCCCAGGTGCTGGTACACCCAGTAGGCGCCCAGCCCGCTGGTGATCCGCGCGTGCCACCAGGGGCGGGCGTCCATGGCGCGGCGCCAGGCGGCGGAGGTGTTCCAGTCGTCGCGGATGTCGTGGTCGTCGAAGACCATGAGGGTGGGGACGGTCGACAGCAGCCAGCGCACCTGGGGGTCGCTCCACGCCTGCCGGTACAACTCGGCGTACTCGCCGTACCGGACGACCTCGTCGTCGGGGGCGCCGTCGGCGGGATCGTCCTCGCGCGCCCGGCGCAGGAGTTCGCGCACGGGTTCCTGGACCTCGTCGGCGTAGACCTGGTCGCCGATGAGCAGCAGGAGGAGGTTGCCCTCGACGGGTTCGCGGGCCAGGCGCCGCGCGGTGGCGCGGAGCATGTCGGGCCCGTGGCGGACGAGCCCCTCCGGGCTGTCGCCCGTGGCGGTGTGGCAGGAGCCGTACAGCAGGCGGGTGGGGGCGTCCGGGGCGGGTGTGCGCACGACGCTGGGCGGAAGGGGGCTGTCCGGCTCGGGCCAGACGGGCGTGTCGTCGAGCAGGACCTCGTACGGCAGGCGTGCCCCCGGCCGGAGGTCGGTGAGTTCGCACACGGCGTAGTGGTGACCGTGCACGGTGAAGGTGCGCGCCGAGGCGGCCTCGCGGCCGTCGACGAGGATCCGCGCACGGCACGGGGCGTCGGTCTCCACCCACACCGTCGCGCTGGTCGGGGCCACGTGCCGCAACAGGGGCCCCAGACGTAACGAGACAGTCACCGTTCCCCCTCTTTTGTCCCAGGTTCTCACACGTCGTGGACGAGTATGGCGTTTCGTAGACCCCCCGTCATCCACAGCTCGGCCGAAGATGGTTGCACGAGCGCCCCGGCTGCGCGAAGGTGGCGCTATGCGGACACAGATCCTTGAGCTGCACACAGGAGGTTCGGAGAGCGTCACGGACATCACCCGTGAGTGCGCGGACTTTGTCGCCGACGGCGGCGACGGGCTCCTGAACGTGTTCGTCCCGCACGCGACCGCCGGTGTGGCCATCATCGAGCTCGGGGCCGGGTCCGACGACGACCTGCTGGCCTCGCTCGACGACCTGCTCCCCGCCGACGACCGGTGGCGGCACAAGCACGGTTCCCGGGGCCACGGGCGATCCCACGTCATGCCGGCCTACGTCGCACCGCAGACCACCGTCCCGGTGCTGTCCGGACGGCTCGAACTGGGCACGTGGCAGTCCATCGCGGTGGTCGACCTCAACATCGACAACCCGGACCGGCAGGTGCGCCTGTCGTTCCTGACGTCGGCGTGAGGACGGGAACCAGGAAGGATCCGGGTTGGACGGTGCGTTGACGGGAGATGCCACTAGCGTGTGAACTAGGCGATCAACGATGGTTACGGACCCACAGGACAGGCGCTTGGCATGGCCCGACATCGTTGTGACAACTGCTTCGTGCAGGCAAGATTGAGAAAAATCATCTGTGGAGGAGAACTTTCGTGAGCGCGACCGCGGGCCAGGCACAGAGCGAACGCGGCTTGGCTGACCGACTCGGATTCAAGCCGGGTCAGGTGGTGCAGGAATTCGGTTTCGACGACGACGTCGACGAGGGACTGCGCGCATCCATCGCCGAACTCACGGGCGAGGCGCTGGTCGACGAGGACTTCGACGGTGACGTCGACGCGGCACTGCTGTGGTGGCGGTCCGACGAGGAGGGGGATCTCACCGACGCCCTGATGGACACGGTGCCCCTGATCGCCGACGGCGGCATCATCCTGGTACTGACGCCGAAGGCGGGGCGCGAACTGCACGTGTCCCCGGGTGACGTCTCCGAAGCGGCCGCCACGTCCGGCCTGTCGCAGACCAGTGCGATCAGCGTCGGCGCTGACTGGTCCTGCACCCGTATGGTCGTTCCCAAGCGGTGACGGACTCCACCCCGACGGGGTGGGGGCATCCGGTGCCGCGCGTCCCGAAGGAGGGCGCGCGGCGCTGAGGGGCGCCCGCCGACGAACATGAACGACATCATCACCGAGGGCGCCCGCGCGCCCGACTTCACGCTGCACGACCAGTACGGGCAGGACACGACCCTGAGCGGGTTGCGGGGCCGCCCCGTGCTGATCGTCTTCTATCCCCTGGCCTTCTCCGGGGTCTGCTCGGGCGAGCTCGCCGAGTTGAGCGCGCGCCACGCGGAGTTCGACGCGCTCGGAGCCACGGTCCTGGCCGTGTCCGTGGACTCGGTGTTCGCCCTGCGCACCTGGTCGGACCGGGAGTCCTTCCCGTTCGCGCTGCTGTCGGACTTCTGGCCGCACGGCGCCGTCGCCGACGCCTACGGGGTCTTCGACACCGCCCGGGGGACCGCGCGGCGAGGAACCTTCCTCCTCGACGCCGAGGGGATCGTCCGCTGGACGGTCACCACCCCGATCTCCGAACCCCGTGACGTGGACGCCTATCTCCGGGAGCTGCGTTCGCTCGCCGGAAACCGGAAGGAGCGGCGCCCCCTGTGAGGCGGTATGATCGCCTGCGATGCCGGGCGCGTAGCTCAGTTGGTTAGAGCAATTGCCTTACAAGCAATAGGTCAGGGGTTCGAGTCCCTTCGCGCCCACTCGCCTCCGAGACGGCCCTGTTCGCGCGTGACCGCGCTCACCGGGTCGTCTCGTCGTTTCTTCCGGGGGGCGCCCCCCGGACCCCCGGTGCGCCGCGCACAACCCCGCCGAGCCCGACCAACCGGGGCGGCCCGACCAGCGGTGCCCCTGAGGGGACAGGGGAGGAGCTTCTCCGCACTGCTAGCCTGACGCCTGCTCGTCGACCGGGAATCCCCCCGGCGCCGGATCAGAAGGGCGAACATGAAACCTCGCGCACTCGCCGTCTGCGCTGTGACCCTCCTCGTGGCGCTCGCCTCGACCTCCTGCTCGGGTATGAACAACACCCGGTGCCGTGGCGGTGACTGCACCGTGGTGGTCAACGGCACGAGGTACTCCGGCGACCTCCAGGACACCAAGCGCGTGGACTTCGAGTTCGAGATCGAGGTCGCCGACGACCAGAGCGCCGAGGTCACCGTGGAGCGGGAGGAGGAGCGCACCCGCCGGGACGAGGAGGAGTCGGCCACCCTGCGCCCCGGGGAGTCCGCGGAGCTGATGACCTACTCGGTCGAGTACGTCTCCCACAGCGCCGACGGAGCCAGGTTCGAGTTCACCCGCGCGGACTGACCACCCCGTTCCGCCCGGGGCCCGCACGGCCTGTCCGCCCGTGCCCCTACTCTTCCCCCGGACCCCGCCGACAGGAAGAGACCCCGTGCCGTTCCACCACCCCGGACGCCCCGACGACCTCCCCCCTCCCCACCTGCTGTGGGCGCGCGCCGCGACGATGGCCGCCCTGGCCGCGCTCGGCTGCCGGACCCCCTTGGCGCTCGACGGACGGATCCTGTTCTACGACGACGGAGGCGGCAACACCTGGCGCCTGACCTGGGTCGAGGGGAACCGCGCCGTCCTGGTCGGCTACGACCACGAGTGCAGCGACACACTCGAACTCCTGCCGGACTCCCTCGACCTGCTCCGGGGCGCCCCGGACTGGCTGCCCTGGGAGTGGGTCGGCGGGTTGGAGGCCGCCGAACAGGCCGCCTTCGTCTACTGGTGGGACGGCGCCTGGGGGCGCACGCCCTACCCGGACGACCTGGAGGACGACGGGCTGGCCATCCTCCTGAAGGACCTGGCCTCCACCGACGAGGCCGTGAACGCTCTGACCAGACACCTGAGAGGGGGGCGGTCGTCGGAGGCCACCCCCGGCGCCGTACGAGCGGCGGTCCGGCGCGTGCTGCTGGGCGCCGAGTCCGGCGCGGTCGACCGGGCTGACGTGACGGCGGTCCGCGGCCTCGTCGCACCCCACGCCTACGGCGTGGACGCCGCCATGGACATCGCCCGGCGGACCGGGCTGATGCCGGGAACGGAGCGTCCCGCCCTACCCGCCGGGCATGCCAGGCCGGAGCGCCCCGCGCCCGCGGCCATCGGTGACGTCGCGTGGGGACTGCTCATCGGTGACGCGATGCGCCAGGCCGGGGAGGCGGAGCGCCCGGCCCCCGCACCGAGCCCGGAACTGGACCGGGTCGTGGACTGGATCCGGGCCGAGGCGCTCGACCCGGGTGCCAGCACCACGGTGACCTACTCACCGCTGGCCGGGTGGTGGATCACCAAGGAGTCCGGTGAGCGGATCACGGGCTTCGAGCTGCACCCGCTCCTGCGGGCCCTACGCGACGCCGAGGCCCACCCCGAGCACGGGCGGTGGTTCTTCGTCCGGATGGTCGTCACGGAGCGGACCGCGGAGGTCGACCGCGCCTACGACCACTGGCCGCGCTGGCACCCGCCGCGTGATCCGTCGGGCGGTCGGGTCTGGCCCGGCACGGTCGTCGAGGAGGTACGCGGACGCGCGCCGCGATGGCGCCCGGAGTGGGTGCACCTGGCCACGGAGGAGACCCGCTGGTCCCCTCCCGCCCTCACGGTGGAGCCGGGCGGATCGCCCAGCGTCCCCCTCCGGCCCCTGTCCCCGGACGAGCAGCGGGAGATCCTGGTCGAGGTCGGCCTGGAACTCGTCGAGCAGGCCCTCGAGGACTGGCGCGAACTCCGCCTCTCCTACCGGACCCTGCTGGGGTACGAGGGCGTGGAGTACCGCGCGGTCGACCCGTCCGGCGAGGTCACGCCGCTGCGGAAGCCGCAGGGGGTGCACCGTGCCCTGTCCCGGCTGCGGGAGGGCATGTACACCCGGGGAGAGGGCACCTGGTTCGGCCTGGAGTACGTCGTCACGCGCCCGGGTCGCTACCGCGTCGACTACTCCTACGATGACGAACCCGCCTTCGGACTCGACCCCGGGGACGTCCACTACGCCGTCGACGCCCTCCACTTCCCCCGCGACGCCGAGCACACCCCGGACTGGCTGCGGCGCCGGATCGGCGGCGGCGCGGGCTGACCGGCACCGCCCGGGGCTCCGGAGCACGCGCTCACGGCATGGCGCGCAGGAGCAGCAGCGCGATGTCGTCCCTGCGGTGGGGGACGGCGTCCACGTCGGACGTCAGCTCGTCGGCGGCCCGGTCGACCGGAAGACGGTGGAGCGTCGCGAGCCGCTCGGCCATCTCCGCCTTGGCCTCGTCCAGGTCGGTGCCCGGAGCCTCGACCAGCCCGTCCGTGTACAGCGCCAGGGTCGCCCCGGTGGGGAGTTCGAACTCCGTCTCCGGGTACTCGGCGTCCGGGTCGATCCCCAGCAGCAGCCCGTCCGGCGACTCCAGGACACGGCCGCCGTCGGGCCCGCTCAACAGCGGCTCGGGGTGTCCCGCCCGCGCCATGCGCACCTGTCCCGACACCGTGTCCAGCCGGAGGAGGACGCAACTGGCGAACAGTTCGGACTCCATCATGCACAGCAGGCGGTTGGTCTGGGTGAGCACCTCTCCCGGGCGGCCGTCGCGGGCGGTGGCGTAGGCCAGGACCGCCGTGCGCAACTGTCCCATCAGGGCGGCCGCGGACACGTTGTGCCCCTGCACGTCGCCGATCACCGCGGCGACGCGCCCCGGCCCCAGCGGGATCAGGTCGTAGAAGTCACCGCCGATGTCCATGCCCTCGCTCCCCGGAAGGTAGCGGGCGGCACTGGACAGCCCGTCGACCCGGGGTAGCCAGCGCGGGAGCATCCCGGCCTGGAGCCCCCGCGCCAGGTCGAGTTTGAGGTCGTACAACCGGGCCCGCTCCAGGGCCTGGGCGATGAGTCCGCCGAGGGAGTTGAGCACCGCCCGCTCCTGCACCGTGAAGTTGTGCGGCCGGGTGAAGCCGAGCATGCACGCGCCGATCGGGCGCCCCGACGCCACCAGCGGCAGAAACGCCCACCCCTCCATGTCCTTCTGGACGTACACGTCGGGTGACGGATAGACCATCTCCAGCTCCCTGAGGGAACGGAAGAACCCGGGCACGCCGGTGGTCGCCGCCCGGGCCGCGGGGGCGCTGGCGTCGGCCGACTCACCGTCGATGCCCGCCACGAACGCGGGGTCGAACCCCCGCTGGCCGATGAGGCGCAGCCGCCGCCGCTCGGGGACGTGGGTGAACAGGGCCAGCGCGCTCGCGCCCACCGCCGGGACGATCTCGTCGGCGACCAGGTCGATCACGTCGTTGACACTGGCGGCCTCGGTCAGCGCGGAGGCCAGGTGGAGGATGTGGTACAGCACACTGGCCCGGGTCGGCGCCTGCCGGGTGTGCGGCTCCTCGCCCTCCCACTCGACCTCCGTCGGGGAGATCAGCACGCTGACCCCCGTCTCGCCCGGGTGGAGCCGGAACGACAGCCACCGGTCCGGCGGGCACAGCGCCACGAACTCCGTCGATCGGTGACTGAGCACCGCCGCCCGGTACCGGTCCTCGTAGACGGGGTTGTCGAGCCACGGCAGCGCGGTCCAGGGCCGGTGGCCGACGAGATCCTCACCGGACCTGCCCAGGAGTTCGGCCGCGGCGTCGGTGACCAGGGTGACGCGGCCGTTGACGTCCAGGGAGCACAACCCCTCGGGCAGCCGGCCGACCAGGGTGGCCAGCGCCTCGCCGGGGTCCGCGGACTGGGGAGGGGGCCGCAGCATGTAGGGCGAGGGCGTCGGGTTGATCGGCTGCCCCATCGACCGGGCGCGCTCCAGGATGTCGACCATCGCCCGCGCGTGCTCGGCCAGGGCCTGGCGTTCCGCGCTCGACAGCCCCGGCCGGTCGGACCGTCCGATGGTGAAGAACCCGCCGAGCACCTCCTTGTCCCTCGCCAGCGGGTAGGCGACCGTGGCGAAGTCGTAGGGGACGGTGATCGCCGCGCGCGGGAAGCGCTGGGCCAGTTCCTCGCCGCTCGGCAGCCACACCAGGTGCCGCTCGCGGGCCGCCTCGGCCACCGGCAGGCCGGTGGTGAGGGCGACCCGGAACCAGGAGCGCACGATGTCGCGCGCCACCCCCGACAGCACGGACATCACGAGCGTGGAGTCACCGGGCTCACGGAGGTAGAGGGCTCCGGCGTGGGCGCCCACCGCCCGGATCGCCCGGCGCAGCTCCTCACCCAGGTCCCCGAGCCCCGGTGCGCGGTCGGAGGTCTCCTCACGCCGCGCGGTCGTGTCGGACATGGTCCCTCCCATGTCACCTCGAGTGGCACGGCCCCACGTTCGACGATACGCGTCGGTGGCGGTGGTGTAGGTAAAGGGAGGACCACGTGTGCCGTGGGCGGGGAGGGCCGCGACGTCCGGGGCGCCGTCGTGTCGCCGCGCGGGGGCGCGGTGTCCGGGGGACGATGGGAACCGAGGACGACGGAAGGGACGCTCGTGGGATCGATCCTGGTGGGGGTGGACGGCTCGGAAACCGGCCTGCGGGCCGTCGAGTGCGCCGCGCGGGAGGCGGTGTACCGGGAGGGCGGACTGACGCTGATGACCGTCTACGAGACCGGCCTGGCCGAGTCGGCGTCGCGCTGGCCCTCCGACCTGTTGGAGCGGGAGGCGGTGGCGGCGGCCGAGACCGCCGGGGCCCACGTGCACGAGCGCTGGCCCGACCTGGACGTCGACGTGCGCGTGGTCACCGGGTCACCGGCGGAGGAGCTGCTCAGGCACGCCCGGGAGTTCGACGTCCTCGTGGTCGGCAGGCGGGGCCGGGGCGGCTTCCCGGGTATGCGGATCGGCTCGGTGGCCTACCAGGTGGCGGCGCACGCCCCCGGATACGTGCTGGTCGTGGGAGAGGCGGGGGTCGACCCGGGGGCCAGGGAGATCGTGGTGGGCGTGGACGGTTCCCGGCACGCGGACTGCGCGGTGGTGGCGGCGTTGCGCACGGCGTCCCACCACGGTGACCGGGTGTGCGCGGTCTGGGCGTGGTCGCCTCCGGTGTTCTCCTCCGCCGGACTCGGTCCCTGGGCGAGTGTGGACGAGGAGATGACCCGGACCCAGGGAGCGGCCCTGGAGGCGGTCCTGGCGCGCCACCTGCCCGACTTCCCGGACGTGGAGGTGGTCCGGCGGGTCGTGCGGGGACAGCCCGCGACCGCGCTGATCGACGCGGCGGCGGGCGCGCGCATGATCGCGGTCGGGGCCCGGGGCACCCGGGGGTTCGCCCGGCTGGCGCTGGGCGGGGTCGCGCACGCGCTGCTGCACCACGCGCCGTGCCCGGTTCTGGTCGCCCACCGCACCTGAGCACGCCGCCGGGGCCGCTCTCAGCCCTCCCCGACGGTCAGGACGGCGGCGCCGTTGACCCGGTCGGCGGCCAGGTCCGCCAGTGCCTGGTCGGCCCGCTCGAAGGGGTAGGGCGTGGTCTGGACCGACAGCGGGTGCTCCGCGGCCAGGGCGAGGAACTCACGTGCGTCGGCGCGGGTGTTGGCGGTGACGCTGCGGACCGTGCGTTCCTGGAAGAGGTGCCGCTGATAGTTCAGCGGTGGGACGTCGGTGAGGTGGATCCCCGCGATCGACAGGGTTCCGCCCCGGTCCAGCGCCGACAGGGCGGTGGGGACCAGGTCGCCGACGGGGGCGAACAGGATCGCCGAGTCCAGCGGTTCCGGCGGGGTCCCGCGTGCGCCGGTCGCCGAGTGGCAGCCCAGCCGCAGCGCGAGCTCCCGCGCCCGCTCGGAGCGGGTCATGACGTGGACGCGGGCCCCCGTGGCGAGCGCGACCTGTGCCGTGAGGTGGGCCGAGGCGCCGAACCCGTAGATCCCGAGGACCCCGCCCTCGGGCAGCTCCGCGCGGGTGAGCGCGCGGTACCCGATGATGCCCGCGCACAGCAGCGGCGCGGCGGTCCGGTCCGCCAGGCCCTCGGGCAGGGGGTGGACGTAGCGTTCGTCGGCGGTCAGGTAGCGCGCGTACCCGCCGTCGGCGTCCCAACCCGTGTAGGCGGAGTCGGGGCACAGGTTCTCGTTCCCGCGTCGGCAGTAGCGGCATTCCCCGCAGGTGGAGGCGAGCCAGGCCACACCGACGCGGCTGCCCGGTGCCAGCCGCGTCGCCGACTCCCCGACGGCCACGACGTCTCCGACGACCTCGTGGCCCGGTACCGTGCCGGGCGCACGGGGCGGCAGGTCGCCCTCGGCCAGGTGCAGGTCGGTCCGGCACACGGCGCACACCCGCACCCGCACCACGACCCGGCGTCCGGTCGGCGGTCCGACCGTCCGCCGCACGCGGTGCAGCGGGCGGGTCCCGATCGGCCCGGGGGTACCGACGGCCCAGGCGTCCGTCTCGATGGGGGCGAAGCTGTCCATGATGGGAGCCCAACACGGATGGCGGGCCAGGTCAACGGGTATGAGTCGAGTGTTGGGTCAGGCCGTTCCCACCCGATCGCGCCCTGCCCGAGGAGGCGTTCTCCGTGCCGCGTTTGCTCAGGGTCGGAGCCGTCACGGCCGTCGTCGCCGTCGTGGCGCTCCTGTCCTACCTTCTCACCTCGATGCTGTTCGTGTTTGAACCCGCGGCGGACCGGCCGTGGCCGCTGATGGTGCTCACCGCGTGGGACGCGCTCATGCTGGGGGCCGCGGCCGCCGTCGCGGTCTTCGGCTGGCGGTACGCCCGAGGCGTGTTCCCCGAGTCCAGGGGGGTGGCCGCCGCCGTCCTGGCGAGCCTGGTCGTCCTGCTCGGCTCCCCGTGGCCGTACACCGCGCTGCGCACGTTGGCCGGTGCGCAGGGCACCGCCGCGCTGTGGGTCGACCTCGTGTTCCACGTCCTGCTGGGGGCCGCCGCCCTGGTCCTGGCCGGCGGGCTGCTGCGGCTGGCGCGTGACCGCCGGATCTTCGAGTCGGGCCGCTCGCACGCGCGCCGCGCGCCCGCCCCGCGTGCCAGACCGATGACCGGAAAGCACCACAGGCGCACCACCGGTTGACCACCCGGGGCCGCTCCGGGGTCCCGGTCGCCTCCCGGACCGCCGCGCGGTCGGGGCGGCTCCGCCGACCGTCGCCGGTGCCACGCCACGGCGGGCCCTGGGCGCCTTCGCCCGCGCGACCCTGGCCGGGGCCGGGACGCCGCCCGACGGCCCCGACCTCCCGTCGGTGTGGGCCGAACCGTCCCCCGAGACCCTCGCGGACGCACCGCTGCGGCTGGCGTACACGCAGTTGATGCGGCTCGGCGCGATCCTGCTCGGCCTGTCCCTGGAGGCCCTGGCCGAACCGGGGGGCGGACGCCGGGTCCGCGCCGCCGAGACGGTGCTGACCATGCTCTGCGGGGCGGTGCGGCTCACCGGCACGGCACCGGGTTTCGCCGATCCCTTCGGGGTGATCGGCGCCTGGAGGGGTGGAGGAGGCCGTGCGCTCCGCACCCGCCGGCGCCGACGTGACGGCGGTCGTGGTCACCGGAGCCCCCGGCGAAGGGGCGCCGCTGGCCCGGCTGGCGGTCGCGCGGGTGTGCGGCGCACTGCGCGCGGCCTTACCCGAGCCCGCCCGGCCGCGCCTGCGTCTGGTCCTGGACGGCGACGGCCGTGTCGCCGCCGCAGCGGGGGTGGCACCGGTCGGGGACACCACCGAGGCCGCCGTCCGGGTCGAGGCGGGACGGATCACGGCCGGGGCGGTCGGCCGGGGCGCGGGTCACGCCGTGGCGACCCGCGTTCCCGCAGACCACCGCTGACCGGCCCGGAAAGCGTGCTTTGCGGCCCGCCCCGACCCGGGATACCGTGCAGTCCAGATGATCACATCATCTGGGATTCGGGCACCGTTGTCGACCGCCCGGACGCCCGTGTGAGGAGAGGGTCCGAGTGACACGCGCCGACGCCGGCCAACCGCTGCCGACGTGCTCGTTCTGCGGCAGGGATCAGCGGGCGGCCCGCAGACTCGTCGCGGGCCCGGGCGAGTTGTGTATCTGCGATGAGTGCGTCGGTCTGTGCAACGAGATCATCGAAGAGGAACTCGCTGACGCCACTGAGCTCACGTGGGACAGTCT
>NZ_QPNC01000016.1 GCF_003386285.1 Nocardiopsis sp. FIRDI 009 | reverse complement strand
AAACTTTACGGCGAACAGGAAATACCGATCGTGTGAAAATTCCGCTCCGGCTCGGGCTTCCCAGCCCGTCCGCATCCGGCCTGACTATCGACCCTGGTCGGGGCGGGCGGCTACCCTCGGGTGCGCACCACGACCTCGTGCCGTCCGCGTCACCGTCTCCCGAGGAGCCCCGTGTTCCCCCTCATCAGCCTCCCAGTGCTGGTCGGTCCGATCCTGTACCTGCTCCTGGGCGTCGGCGCCGTCGTCTGCGGCCTGCTCGCCCCCGTCGGCCGCAAGGGCCTCACCCTGACCGGCGGCGCGCTGCTCCTGGTCAGCGGGGTCATGGACCTGATCACGGGCTTCGCGTACATCGAGGTCCACATGTTCATCGGGGGACTCGTCGGTTACGACGCGTCGAGAACCGTGCTCGACGTCGTTTTCTACCTGGCCGGCGCCCTGTTCGGCGTGGGCGTCATCCTCCTGGTGTTCGCCGCCACGCGCCGACTTCCCCAACCCGTCGTCGGTCCGGCACCGGGCGTTCCCCGGCCGCCCCAGGGCCCCTACCAGCCCGGTCCCGCGGCCCAGCGCTGACCCCCGACGACAACGGAGCCGACCATGATCCATCTCGTTCTCAGCATCCTGATCTCCCTCGTGTTCTACCTCGCGCCCGGCGTCATCGCGCTCATCCGCGCCGCCGGGTCGCCCAGTGGTAGGGGGCTGGTCTTCGCCGGAGGCGGACTGCTCGTCCTGTGCGGTCTGATCGGCATCGGGTGGCGGTTGTGGTACCACTTCGCCGTCCTGGCTCCGTTCGGGGACATGGTCGCCGGGGGTCCGTTGCCGTACGGGGAGCTGATCGACGCCTTCAACATCGGTTTCCCCGTGCTGGTGACCGCCGCGATCGCCCTGCTGCTGTTCGCCGTGCTCAGCGCGCGCGACAAGGGTCAGTCCACAGCCCCGGCACCGCACGGATTCCCGCAGCACCAGCCCGCCCAGGGCCACCACGTCCCACAGCACCACCCCGGCCACCCGGGCCACTTCGGTCACCCCGGTCAGCCGGGCCACCCCGGCCACCCCGGTCAGCCGTACGGTCACCCGGGCTATCCCGGTCAGCCATACGGCCACCAGGCCCCTGGCGCTCCCCAGCAGCAGTTCCAGGCACCCCAGCAGCCCCAGCCGCCGCAGACACCGACAGGCCCCCAGCAACCCGGTCAGCCTCAAGCACCCTCAGGCCCCCAACGGCCCCAACCACCGCAGGCACCCTCAGGCCCCCAGCAACCCCAGCCGCCGCAGGCACCGACCGGCCCCCAGCAACCGCAGGGACCCCAGCCGGACCAGCGGTAAGAGCAACCCCATCGCGACCAGCACGTTTCTCAGAGTCCATCCGAGGCTGATCGAATCATGACCGTGGACGCACCCCAGACACGCCCCGACAAGCGCGGCCCCGAACGCCTCCAGCAGTGGCAGAACGCCACCGAGTGGCCCCTGCTCGCCCTGGCCGTGGGCTTCCTGGTCGCCTACGCCTGGCCGATCCTCGACCCCGACCTGTCCGAGCAGTGGGTGGAGGTCTGCGCCGCCGCCGCGTGGGTGGTCTGGTTCGCGTTCACCGCGGACTACCTGGTCCGTCTGTACCTGGCCCCGGACCGGTGGGCGTTCGTCCGCGCCAACCTCCTCGACCTGGCCATCTGCCTGCTGCCGATGCTGCGCCCGCTACGCCTGGTGCGGCTGCTCAGCGTGGTGTCGATCCTGCACCGGAAGCTGTCGGTGTCCGCGCGCGGGAACGTGGTGCTCTACACCGCCACGCTCACCGTGATCATCCTGCTCGTGGCCTCGCTCGCCGTCCTGAAGGCCGAGCGCGACGCCCCGGGCGCCAACATCACCACCATCGGCGACGCCTCCTGGTGGACGCTGGTCACGATCTCCACGGTGGGTTACGGGGACCACTACCCGGTGACGGACGTGGGTCGGCTGATCGCGATCTGCCTGTTCATCGTGGGCATCGCCCTGCTCGGTGTCATCACCGGCGTCCTGGCCTCCTGGTTCGTCAAGACCATCGAGGGCGAACAGGAGCAGGAGAGGGAGACCCGGGAACGGGAGAGGGCGCGGGACTCGCTCAGCGGCGACGAGGTGCGCGAACTCCGGGACCTGGTCAGGGAGCTGCGGGCCGAACTCGCCCACAGCCGGGCCGAGCGCGGGAACGGGCAGGCGGCCGGGGGCGGGAACGGTCAGGACGCCGAACCGGTGGCGGCACGGCTCACCGAACCGGCCGACCGCTCCGACTGAGCGGCGACCCGACTTCAGGGGGAGGCGACGGAGGAGACGACGTACCGGGCCACCGAGACCGACACGATCTCCCCCTCCTGGTCCTCGGCGGGGCCGGAGCCCCGGAAGCGCTCCGGGCCCGCCTCGGACTCCCACCGTTCGTGGATGTTGATCCTCGCGGGGTCGGGCGGGTCCGGAGAGAGCGCGAAGTCCAGACACCCCGGCGCGGAACGGGCCCGTTCCACGATCGCGGAGCAGCCCCGCAGGCAGGCGTCCCGGTCCGACGGGTCCACACTGATGCTTCCGGCGATGATGAGCACGGGCGTCGTCCTCTCGGCAGGGGTGGCCGGTCGCGACCAGCCTGGGCAGGGGGACCGACGCTCCGCCCGGCGCCGCGTTCCCTCACTCCGGGCGGGTGTACACCAACGAGTACCGCCACATGAGCAGACGGCGCAGGCGGGCGCCGGGAAGGTGGCGTGCGGCGGCGACGCCGATCTCCCGCAGGCTCGTCTCCGGGTCGCGCGTCGGTGTCCTCGCGGCGCCGTCGGAGACCCGCGCCGGGTCGGGCGTGCCCGTCACCAGACGGGCCGCGCGCAGACCCAGCCCGATCGCCCACTGCGGACCGAGCGCGACCAGACCGGACGCGAGGTCCGCCCATCCCTCCTCGCGGTAGAGGCCGAGGACGGCCAGGGTCCCGCCGGGTTCGAGGGCGGCGGCCAGGCGTTCGAGGGTCGGGCCGAGGGGCATGTGGTGCACGCTGGCGATGGCGCTGACGAACCCGTACCCCTCGGGGGCGAGCTCGGCCTCCTCCAGACGGGCGCGCTGGTAGCGCACGGGCAGCCGGGACGGCGTCCGCGCACGGGCGAGGTCAACCATGTCCGCCGACGCGTCCACGGCGTCGACGGTCAGGCCGCGCTGGGCCAGCGCCCGGGCGAACCGTCCGTCACCGCACCCGACGTCGAGGGCGCGGCTCCGGCCAGAGGGCACCTGGCGGAGGAGATGACCGTGATAGTGGCTGTTGTGGTCCCACGACAGGTCGACGGGACTCGGGGGCGGCGGTCGGGGCATGGCCCCGGAGGCTACCCGGCCTGCCGCTTGGCCTCCAGGGCGTCCATCGCGGCGATGGCGGTGGCCACGGTCTGGTGGACCGGGACCTGGCGATGCAGGCCGACCAGGCGGACGACCTTGGTGACACGCTCGTTCAGCGCCGCGAGCGCGAGGGAACCGCCCTGCTCGCGGACGGTTCGGTAGGCGTTGATGATGACGTTGAGCCCGCTGGAGTCCATGAAGTCCAGACCCGACAGGTCCAGGATCAGGAACGACCCGTGGTCGTTGACCGCGGACTCGATGTGCTGTTGGAGGTCGGCGGCGGTCGCGATGTCGAGCTCACCCTCGATCGCGACGATGACACTGCGGCTGTCTACTCGCGTGCTCAGTCCGAGCCTGTGCACGATCACTCCTCCCGGCCCCACGTTGAGATGGCGGGGGTCCCTTCTTCTCACCATACGCAGATCGGCGGACCGCGCCGTCGGCGGTCGGTCCCACTCCCACAGAACCGACCCACCGAGGGGACCAAGCTGGCGCGCCCGCGGGTCTGGTAAGTCGTTGGACACACACGGTATAGGCGAACGGGCCGTTCGGGAATGCCATCGCGGAAGAAATTTTCGCCTCTTGGGCACGAACCCGGATCGACGTGCCCGTTTTCACCCGTTGACACCGTGTTATTTCACGACATGGGAGCCGGTTTTTCCGTCCACGGAAAGCCCGTGTCCGGCGTCACACTACCCAACGTCACTTTCGGTTCACTCGTCCGGGGAACGCTCACTCCGTGTGATCGTTCGCGTGAAGGACTCGACGAGTCCACGCGCCGCGAGGGTCGCCGTGGTCTCCCCGGAGCGTACCTCCTCCTCCAACCGCGGGATGAGCGCGCTCACCTCGGGGTCGCGCAGGAACGTGTCCATCACCTGGTCGCGGACCTGGTCCCACATCCAACTGACCCGCTGGCGGCTGCGGCGCTCGTCCAGCCCGCCGCCGCGCTCCAGTACGGCGCGGTGTTCGAGCACGGTCTCCCACACCTCGTCCAGCCCGTCCCCGGTCAGGGCGCTGCACGTCAGCACGGGCGGACGCCAGTCAGGGTGCACCGGCTGGAGCAGGCGCATCGCGCGGGACAGCTCCCGGGCGGCCCGGCGCGCGTCGTCGGCGTGCGGACCGTCGGCCTTGTTCACCGCGACCACGTCGACCAGCTCCAGGACCCCCTTCTTGATGCCCTGCAACTGGTCGCCCGTGCGCGCGAGGGTGAGGAAGACGAAGCAGTCGACCATCGCCGCCACGGTGACCTCGGACTGGCCGACGCCGACCGTCTCCACCAGCACCACGTCGAACCCGGCCGCCTCCATCAGGAGCATGGTCTCCCGGGTGGCCCGGGCGACCCCGCCCAGCGTGCCCGCCGTCGGCGAGGGGCGGATGAAGGCGTTGGGGTCCACCGACAGGCGGGCCATCCGCGTCTTGTCGCCCAGGATGCTGCCGCCGGTCCGGGTGGAGGAGGGGTCGACCGCCAGCACCGCCACCCGGTGCCCGGCCGCGGTGAGCCGCCCGCCCAGCGCGTCGATGAAGGTCGACTTCCCGACCCCGGGCACCCCGGTGATCCCGACCCGCCGCGCCTTGCCCGTGTGCGGGAGCAGCCGGACCAGCAGCTCCTGGGCGGCACGCGCGTGGTCGGGGCGTCGGGACTCCACGAGGGTGATCGCCCTCGCCAGGGTCGGCCGGTGCCCGGCCAGCACCCCCTCGGCGAGGGCGGCCACGTCCACCGGTCGGCGGCCACGGGCGCGGGTCCTGGCGGGGGCGCCGTCGTCGGCCACGCTCACTCCCCTTCCCGCTGGTCGAGCCGCTCCTCCAGTTGGTCGAGCAGGTCGATCGCGGCCTCCGCGATCACCGTCCCGGGCGGGAAGATCGCGGACGCGCCCGCCTTCCGCAGCGGCTCGAAGTCCGCCGGGGGGATCACGCCGCCGACGACGATCATGATGTCCTCGCGGTCGAGCTTGGCCAGCTCCTCCCGCAGCGCCGGGACCAGCGTGAGGTGCCCGGCCGCGAGCGAGGACACCCCGACCACGTGGACGTCGGCCTCCACGGCCTGGACCGCCACCTCGGCGGGGGTCTGGAACAGCGGGCCGACGTCGACGTCGAAGCCCAGGTCGGCGAAGGCGGTCGCGATGACCTTCTGCCCCCGGTCGTGCCCGTCCTGGCCCATCTTGGCGACCAGGATGCGGGGACGGCGCCCCTCGGCCTCGGCGAACTCCTCGACGCGGGCGCTCACCCGCTCCATCAGTCCCGCCGTGTCGTCGCTTCCGGCCGCCTCTTGTCGGTACACACCCTGGATGGTACGGATCTGGCCGGAGTGGCGGCTGAACACCTTCTCCATCGCGTCGGAGATCTCCCCCACGGTGGCCTTGGCGCGGGCCGCGTCCACGGCGGCGGCCAGGAGGTTGTTGGTGAGCGACTCGTCGGCCACGGACTCGCGCCCGGCCGCCTCGGTCAGCGCGTCCAGGGCGGCGCGCACGGCGTCCTCGTCGCGCTCCCGGCGCAGGCGGCGGAGCTTGTCGATCTGTTGGGCGCGCACCTCGGCGTTGTCGACCTTGAGCACCTCGATCTCGTCGTGGGTGTCGGGCCGGTACTTGTTGACGCCGATGACCGGCTGGCGCCCCGAGTCGATCCGCGCCTGGGTGCGCGCGGCGGCCTCCTCGATGCGCATCTTGGGCAGACCGGCGTCGATGGCCGCGGCCATGCCGCCCGCCTTCTCGACCTCCTGGATGTGCGCCCACGCCTTGGCGGCGAGCTCCTGGGTGAGCCGTTCGACGTAGTAGCTGCCGCCCCACGGGTCGACCACGCGCGTGGTGCCGGACTCCTGTTGCAGCAGCAGCTGCGTGTTGCGGGCGATGCGCGCGGAGAAGTCGGTGGGCAGGGCCAGCGCCTCGTCGAGGGCGTTGGTGTGCAGCGACTGGGTGTGCCCCTGGGTCGCGGCCATCGCCTCCACACAGGTGCGGGCGACGTTGTTGAACACGTCCTGCGCGGTGAGCGACCACCCCGAGGTCTGGGAGTGGGTGCGCAGGCTCAGCGACTTGTCCTTGACCGCCCCCAGGTCCCGGACCAGGCGCGCCCACAGCAGGCGGGCGGCGCGCAGCTTGGCGACCTCCATGAAGAAGTTCATGCCGATCGCCCAGAAGAACGACAGCCGCGGCGCGAACCGGTCGACGTCCAGCCCGGAGCGCTGGCCGGCGCGGATGTACTCCACACCGTCGGCGAGCGTGTAGGCCAGCTCCAGGTCGGCCGTGGCCCCGGCCTCCTGCATGTGGTAGCCGGAGATCGAGATGGAGTTGAACCGCGGCATCCGCTGCGAGGTGTAGGCGAAGATGTCGGAGATGATCCGCATCGACGGCTGCGGCGGGTAGATGTAGGTGTTGCGGACCATGAACTCCTTGAGGATGTCGTTCTGGATGGTCCCCGAGAGCTGCTCGGGGGACACCCCCTGCTCCTCGGCGGCGACGATGTACAGCGCCAGGACGGGCAGCACCGCGCCGTTCATGGTCATGGACACGCTCATCCGGTCCAACGGGATGCCGTCGAACAGCTGGCGCATGTCGTAGATGGAGTCGATCGCCACCCCGGCCATGCCGACGTCGCCCGCCACGCGGGGGTGGTCGGAGTCGTAGCCGCGGTGGGTGGCCAGGTCGAAGGCGACGGACAGGCCCTTCTGACCGGCGGCCAGGTTGCGCCGGTAGAAGGCGTTGGACGCCTCCGCGGTGGAGAAGCCCGCGTACTGGCGGATGGTCCAGGGCTGGTTGACGTACATGGTCGGGTACGGCCCGCGCAGGTACGGGGGGATGCCCGGCAGGCCGTTGACGAAGTCCAGCCCCGCCCGGTCGGCGGGGGTGTACAGCGGCTTGACCGCGATGCCCTCGGGGGTCTCCCACTCCAGGGCGTCGACCGCCTTGCCGCTGCGCTCCTGGACGGCCGCGCGCCAGGCGGCGGCGCCGTCGCCGGTGAACTCGGGCGGCTCGGGGGCCACCCGGGAGAAGTCGGGGATCATGCGCTCTCCCCCTCGGAGGTCGCGGGTCGATCGGCGGGCTCCGCGCCGGGGGCGTCCGTCGGGGGCGGCGAGGAAGGACGCGGGGGCGGGTCGGTGATCAGGACGTCCAGCAGGTCGGTGAGCAGGGCGACCGCGTCGCAGCCCCGGTGGGCGAAGACGTCCACCCCGGCCTCCCGGTAGGTGTCGCGCGGCGAACCGGCGAGCAGGATCCGACGGGCGCCCACCCCCTTCAGCGCGCGGGCGGTCGCCTCGGCGTGCTCGGCGTAGACCTCGTCCGACGAGCAGATGACGGCGACCCGGCACCCGGAGGCGGCGAAGGCGCGCGCCGCCGTGTCGGCGTCGTCGAGCGGACCGGGCTGCTCGACCGCGATTCCGCCCGCCGCCAGCAGGTTCGCGGCGAACGAGGCGCGGGCGGTGTGCGCGGCGACCGGGCCGAGTGTGGCCAGGAAGGCGGTGGGCCGGTGGCCGGTGTCGCCGGTCTGGGCGTCGCTGCGGTCGCGCAGGGCCTCGAACTCCTGGGCGTAGCGCCGGACGGGGAAACCCCGCCGCCGGTGCGGGCCGACGGGCAGGCGCACCGGGTCGGCGGGCCGGACCAGCGGGGCCTCGTCGAGGTCGGGGAACTCGCTGACACCGGTCAGCGGCGCGCGCCGGTGCGCGATGTCGATCCGGCGGCGCTCCCACACCTGGTCGACGCGCTCGCGCAGCAGTCCTCCGGCGAGGGCGTCGGCGGCGCCGCCCGCGGCCTCCAGCTCCTGGAAGAACGCCCAACCGGCGCGGTAGAGGTCGCGGGTGAGCGCCTCGACGTAGAAGGAGCCGCCCGCCGGGTCGATGACCTGGGCCAGGTGGGACTCCTCGATGAGCAGCGACTGCGTGTTGCGGGCGATCCGGCGTGCGAAGTCGTCGGGCAGGCCCACGGCCGAGTCGAAGGGGGCCACGGTGACCGCGTCGGCGCCCCCGACCCCGGCGGCGAAGCACGCGACGGTGGTGCGCAGCATGTTGACGTGCGGGTCGCGGCGGGTGGTCATCGCCTCGGACGTGGTGGCGTGCAGGCGCATGGCGCGCTGGTCGGCGGCCAGGCCGCAGGCGGCCAGGACCTGGTTCCACATGGCGCGCACGGCACGGAGTTTGGCGATGACCGCGAACTGGTCGGCGTTGGCGGCCAGGCGGAACTCGATCCGGCGCGCGGCGTCGGCCGGGCCCATCCCGGCCTCGTCCAGGGCGCGCAGGTAGGCGGTGCCCGCGGCGATCGCGCTGCCGAGCTCCTGGGCCTCGGAGCCGCCCGCCTCGTGCACGAGGGTGCCGTCGGCGATCAGCAGACCCAGTCCGGGGCGATCGCGCGCGCACTCGACCGCGAACCGGGCGGGGTCGGTGAGGTCGGGCCGCTCCCCCGCGCGGGCGGCGGTGGTCAGCGGGTCGATGCCCAGGTGGGAGATGATCCCGCCGTCGGGGACCCCGGCGTCGGAGTGCGCCTCCAGCAGGGCCCGGGAGGCGTCGGCGTAGTCGGCTCCGGGGTCCAGGACGACGGGGGCCAGGTCGAGGTAGACGTCGGTGAGGGCCTCGCCGAGGGACGCGGTCGGCAGCGCATCGCCGCCGACGCTGATCCACAGGGAGGCGGCGCCGTTCATCAGGTCGGCGTGCAGGCGTCGCGCGAGGGTCTTGGGGTCGGCGTCGGTGTGGCGGGCGCGGATGTCCCAGCCGTCCGTGACCGTCCCCTCGGGGCGGTACCCGCGGGTGAAGGGCGGCTGCCCCGGGTAGCCCTGACCGGCGGGGACCGGGTCCTGGGTGTAGAGCGGGTCGATGTCGAACCCGTCGTAGGTGGGGGTGGCGAGCACCCCCTCCGGGGTGTCGGCCAGGCGTTCCTCGGCGACACCGCTCTTGCGCAGCACTCCCGCGACGAGTTCACGCCACCGCTCGCGGGTGGCTTCGGGAAACCCCTCGGCCAGGTTGGGGGCGGGTTCGCCGCTCCCTCTCTCAGCAACGTCCATAATAGAAAATGTTAGAGAACGACGTTCAGCCCGACCGCGCCGGGGTGTGGTACGTCGCACTCGGGCCGCGTCACGGTCCTTCCCCTCCCCCGGCTCCCCACTGTATGACACAGGCCACACCGAACCCCGGATGGCGCCGGGCGCGGTCGCCCTACGACCCGGCGGACCCGCCGCCGGTTTCGGGGAACCACTGCGCCAACCCGCCGGCGGGGGGCGACGGGCGAGGCGACCGTCGGGGTGAGCGGCGGCGCGCCGTGCCCGTCTCGGCGCCGCCGCGTCCCGTGTCGGCCGACCAGGCGAAGACCAGTGATCCGCCGACGACGCCGAGCAGCATCCCGACGAGGAAACCGCCGAAGTTCGAGGTCGTGAACGAGGCCAGGGCGAGCAGGACCCCGACGGCGCCGTGGAAGGCGTGGTGGTCGGGCCGCGCCCAGCTCAGCAGCCCGTTGACGACCGACAGAGCGCCGATGAGGTAGTGCGAGGAACCGGCGAGCGCCGCCAGGAGGAGCAGGTCGTCGGGGAGCGCCAGCGTCTGCGCGGTGGGGGCGGCCAGGATCTCGGCTCCCGCGGCGACGAGGAACAGGCCGCCCCAGAAGGGACGGCTCCACCGCCAGTGGCGGAATCCGCGCACGGCCGCCCTCCGGCAGCGGCGGAGTCCGCGCGAGGCGGCCTTCGGGACGGCCAGGGGGTGGCGCATGGTCAGAAGCACTCCGGTTGGTCGAATCCGACGGCGAAGTGGGTGTCGGGAAGTCGCAGGCGCGCGGCGGTGATAGCCGCGAGCTTCGACCGCAGGTCGACGAGGCGGAGGGTGTCGGCCTGCTGGCCGAACCCGCCGGGCGGCCCCTGTCCGCCGACCGCCCTGTCCAGGGTGCTGGCGTCCCGGCCGATCTCGACGTTGGTGAACTCCACGTCGGCGGTGAACTCCCGGGCGTCGAACACCACCGAACTGCCCGTCACCGGCTCCTCGTGGCCCGCGGTGATGCGGACCGTGACCGGGCCGAGCGGGGTGTCGAGCAGGGTGGACTGGCACAGACCGTGGAGCTCCATCGACTCCATGGTGGTGACGGCGACGGGGATGCTGGTGCCGTCGACGGTCTGGTCGAAGGAGCCGAACTGGGTGAAGCCCTGGGCGTCCAGGACGTCGGCGGAGACCTTGATCGTGTCCCCCGACACCGCGAAGGCGGCAGCGAGCAGGCCCTGGTAGCCCAGCACGGTGAGCAGCCCCGACGTCGCGAAGGCGGGGAGCGCGATCACCGCGAACCTGCGCCAGCGGGTGCCGCCGCGCGGGGTTCCCCCCGGCGCCCCGTCGACCGTGTCCGCCATGTCCCGCACCTCCGCCGGGCCGTTCCCGTCACGGGGCGGTGACGGGGCCTCCGCCCCGGCGCCGAGGCGCCCCGCCCGCATCGCACGCGCCTGCCCGACACTAACCACGGCGAGAACCGTGGGCAATCTTGTGGACACAGTGAGTCGCGAAGTCGTGGGCGACCGCCAGGAGTGAGAGGGGTGTCACATCGCGGGCCGGGGGCGGAACCGCCCCGGTGCGCGGTGTGTCGGACTCTTCGGGGCGTCCCGGCCGCCCCGGACCCACGAGTCCCGAAGAACGAAGGGAATCCATGACGTTCACCCACACCCGTCTCCCCCTCCTCCCGCTGGGCGCCGCGCTGGTGCTCGCGCTCACCGCGTGCGGCGGCGCCGAGAGCGGCTCGCCGGAACCCGGCGCCGACTCGGCGGACACCACCGAGGAGGCGGCCGACACCCCCGCACCCGACACGAGCGACCTCCACCGGGGCCCGATCCCCGACGCGGCACCGGACATGGACGAGGCCGACCTCCCGCCCGAGCCCGAGGGGTCGGCCCCGCTGAGCGAGCGGATCGCCTGGGAGGCGCTGGAGCGGGTGTCGAGCTTCGCCAACACCACCGACCCCGACGCCGCCTCCACGTGCCCGGACATCGCCGGGGAGGAGGGCGAGTCGGCCACCTGCACGGTCACCTTCCTGGGCGAGGAGTTCGAGTACACCATCGACGTCGAGAGCGGCGGCGTCCTCATCTCCTACACCCCGACGCTGCACGAGGGTCCGGTGGTGCGTGAGGTCGTCGAGGACACGCTGCGTGTACAGACCGAGTCGGAGCAGGTCGCGTGCGACATGGAGGAGGTCGTCAGCGTGGCCCCCGACTCGGAGGGCGTGGCCCGCTGCCGGGCCCTCAACGAGGACCTCGGCGAGGTCCTCGAGTACGACCTCAACGTCGGCGGAGTGGGTACCCTCTCCTTCCCGCAGGTCTGACGGGCGGGGGCCGGGCGCCGCCCGGGGCGGGGCCGTCCGCCTGTACCGGGGCGGACCTCCGTCGTAGGGTGGAGGAAAACCGTCTGTGCCCGGGCCGCGCGGGCGCCCGGGCCGGTTCTCGGACCGGAGGTGGGCACGATGTCCACTCGCACGCGCAACTGGTTCCGGGCGGCCGCCCTGGCCGTCGCCCCGGTGGTGCTGCTGGCCGTGATCCTCTACCACCCGTTCCTGGCGGGCGCCACGCTGTCCTCGGACGTCGTGGCGCAGACGGCGGCGGCCGACGCGACGCGGTGGGCCCTGGCGCACCTGCTGACGGTCGGGGCCCTCGCCCTGTTCGTCCTGGCCTTCCAGGGGCTCCGCGGTCTGCTGCGGGACGCGGGCGAGCAGCAGTGGAGCTTCTTCGCGTTCCCGCTGGTCATCGTGGCCGGTGTGCTCGCCGCCGCGCTGGCGGGGATGGAGGTGGCCGTCGCGGCGGCGCTCCCGACCGGCGCCAGCGCCCTGGCGCTGATGCAGGCCGTGCAGCCGTGGTTCCTGACGCTGCTGGCGGGCGGCTCCCTCGCCTTCCTGCTCGGGTCGCTGGCGTTCGCGGCGGGCGTCCTGCGGACCCAGATCATGGATCGGACGATGACGGTCGTGGTGGCGGCCGCCCTGGCCGTGATGGGCCTGGCCGCGGTGACCCCGTTCCTCGCCGCCCTCTACGTGATCGGCGTCGCCGCGCTGGTGGCCTTCTGGCCGCTGGCCTGGACGACCGTGCGGACCGGAGTGGTCGCGCAGACCGAGGTGGAGGCCGAGGTGGAGGCCGAGGAACCGGAGACCGGGCCGGAGGCCGAGGCGGAGACCGGACCGGAGGCGGAGGAGGGGGAGAAGCCCACCGCCCCGCGTCCCCGCGCCGCCGAGGAGCAGAAGGGCAGGTTCCGGAGCCTCGGACGGCACGGCCTGCGCTCCCACCGCTGACCGCGCCCCGGACCCTAGCTGCAGAAGGTGCCGTTGCGCACGACCCACCGGTCCTGGATGGAACCGCCCCAGTCCACGCACTGACCGGCCGCCGACAGGTACACCGGCCCGGCGTAGGTCTGCCACTGCCCCGGGTCGGTCTGCCACGACGTGCCCGAGCTGAGCTTGAGCGCGGCGTCCATACTGATCGCGCTGCCCGTGCGGTCCCGGACGGTGACCACGCAGTTCTTCCCCTGCGAGGAGTTGTAGGTGATGAACACCGTGCCGCCGGGGAGGTCGGCGCTGCCGAGCACGCCGTACCCGTCCCCGCACTGGCCGCCGTAGCCGGCGGCGGTGGCGGGGGCCGGGGCGGCGACCGCCGCGGTCGCGGCGAGGGCCAGCGCGGCGGCGGCCCCGCGTACGAGGGTCCTGTGCATTGCTCTCCTGTCCGTCCTGTCGGTACCGTCCGCGCGCTCCCCGCCTACCACGGCGGCGTCCCGCTGCCGCTGGTGCGGTGCTGCTCGATCAGCCGGGTGATGGTGACCGTGCCGTCCTCGGCCGTGGTGTAGGTGACCTGCGCCTCGATGGTGCGGCCACCGCTGTTGACGTAGCCGGTCAGCGCCTGGGGGCTGGACGCGACCGTCCCGGAGGCCCCGTTGGCGATCCCTCCGCCCCGGCTCTGACAGAAGCTCCAGGCGCACGTCACCTCGGCCCCGTCGAGCAGCGCGTACCGGGCGGGACCGCCCTCCGGCCGGAAGGCCACCACGTGGGCGCCGGAGGGGCGCTCGCCGCCGACGCTCACCCCGGAGCCGACCGTGGCCATCGCGGTGGTCGTCTCCCCACCGCCGTCGGAGTCGTCGGCCACGTCCTCGTCCTCCTCCCCCTCGGAGGGCTCCGCGGACGGGGAGGCGGACGGCTCCTCGGAGGGTGAGGCGTCCTCGGTGGGCTCCCGGCTCACCGGCCCGGGACGGCGCGCGTCGTCCTCCTCCTCGGCTCCGTCCTCGTCGGAGGGCTGGTCGGGCCCGTCCTCGAACCAGGCCGCGACGGGCAGCGCGTCCCAGTTCCGCGCGACCGCCGCACCGCCCAGTCCCAGAGCGGCGAGGACCACCAGCACCGCCGCCCCGGCGCCGACGAGGGTGAGGACGCGGCGCCCGGACCCCGACCCTTTCTCCGGGGCCACGGTGAACGGGCGTTCGGGGGCGGTCTGCACCCCGGTCCAGTGGTCCTCGACCAGGGCGGCCACGGCTCCGCCCGCCGACGCGGCGTCGGGCAGGGGGGCGATCGACCGCCCGGGGTTGCCGACCGCGATCACGCCGTTGACCAGCTCCATCGAGGTCGGGCGGTCCTCCGCCCGCTTGCTCAGGGCGCGTGCGGCCAGGTCGGCGAGGGGGCCGGTGAACCCGGCGGTGTCGGGCTCGCCGCTGATCACCCGGTGCGCCACGGCGGCGGGGTCGCCCGAACCGAACGGGGGGCGGCCGGTCGCGGCGTAGGAGACGAGCGCGCCCCAGGCGAAGACGTCGTCGGCGGTGCTGGCGGGCCTGCCCTGGTAGTGGTCGGGGCTGATCCATCCGGGCGACCCCATGACGGCGCCGGTGCGGGTGAGCGCGGTCTGGTCGACCGCGCGGGCCACGCCGAAGTCCAGGACCCGGGGCCCCTCGGACGAGAGGACGATGTTGGCGGGTTTGAGGTCGCGGTGGATGACCCCGGCCGCGTGGATCTGCGCGAGGGCCTCGGCGACACCGGCGGCCAGCCCGAGCAGGAGCCGCTCGTCCAGGGCGCCGTGCTTGCGCATGTAGGCGCTGAGGGTGAGCCCCCGCACGAGCGGGGTGACCAGCCAGGGGCGTTCGGCGTCGGTGTCGGCCGCGAGCAGCGGCACGGCGCAGGCGCCGCCGACCTGGCGCAGCAGGTCGACCTCGCGTGCGAAGCGGGCGCGGAACTCGGAGTCGGCGGCGTACTCGGCGTGGATGAGCTTGACGGCGACCAGCTCACCGAGCTGGTCCCGCGCGGCGTACACGACACCCATACCGCCCGCCCCCAGGCGGGCGATCGGCCGGTAGGGGCCGATCCTGGCCGGGTCGGAGGGCGTCAGGTCACTGGCCGTCGTGGGCAGGTTGACGGACGAGGGGGTTGCGCTCACTGGGGACGGGTCCTGGTTCGGATGGGGCGGGTGGAGAGGGAAGCGGCGCCCGGGGCAGGGGCGGGCCGGGAGGGTCGTGCCGGTATCAGGGATATTAGAGCGTCCCGAACCGGGGCCGGGCCGGGAGGGGGCGGCCGGTCACGGCTCGGGGCCGGGACGCCCACGGGTCCGGCGGCGCTCACGGGTGGGGCACCTTGACCTGCTGGATGCGGCCGTCGCCGAGGTGCAGGTAGGCGGTGCCCGGGGTCAGCCGGGGACTGGGCACGCCCTTGGGCAGCCGCAGCCCCAGCACCTCGCCGTCGGCCTGGCTCTGCGGCGACAGCAGCGCCCCCACGCGGTTGCGCTTGAGGTGCACGTGCCAGCCGTTGAACCCGCCCTGGAGCGCCTCGTTGGTGCCCGCCGCGACGATCCCCCAGCCGGGGCCGACCATGCCGCGGGCGATACGCGTGAACTCCTTGCCCAGGTCGCTGTTGAGCAGCAGCTCCGCGTCGTCGACCAGCACCGCCGCCGTGTCCCCCTCGAACCTGCCCAGCGCCTCGTGCAGCTGCGACAACTTCGGCTCGGCCGCGTCGACCACGGCCCGCACGCCCGGGTGGGTGCGCAGGTCCCTCAGGCGCGACCCGCGCGGGGTGACGAGCAGCAGCTCGGTCCCGGCCTCCAGCAGGGACATGCCCATGGTGGTGAGCATGCTGGAGCGGCCCGACTGCGGCGGCCCGCTGACCAGGAAGGTCGGCACACGCGACAGGTCGGCGCTGACCGCGGACAGCTCGTTGCCGCCCACCCCCAGCAGCATGGAGAGCGGCCGGGCGGGCTCGGTGCGGTACCGGGCCATGTCCGCGTAGCCGATCCGGTCGGGCAGGACGTCGACGCGGAAGGGCCGCGGCCCGGCCCCGGCCTGGGGGCGGCGGGCCACGTAGTCGGCGACGCGCCCCACCTCGGTCGCCTGCGCGGCGCCCTGGAGGTTCCTGGTCAGGAGCGCGATCTGCACCTCCAGGGCGTCGCCCGCGCGGAAGGCCCGGCCGTCCGGGACCTCCTCGGGCAGGTCCCGGTGGTTGATCCCCGCCGCGCCGTAGTCGCCGCGGTCGTTGCAGCGCAGGACCAGCAGCTCCTCGGTGGTGGAGGAGTACTTGGTCCGGGTGAGGACCCGGTCGCCGGTGGCGATGACGTGCAGGCCCACGCCCGCGCCGTCGCGCATCAGGGTGGTGACGTCCTCCACGAGGGCGCCGTAGTTGTACTCGCCGAAGGTCTGCTCGAAGGCGTCCAGGCGGTCGATGAACAGCACGACGTGGGCCGGTCGCTCGGCGGCGGGCAGGGCCGCGCGCAGCTCCTCCAGGTCGGCGGCCCCGTGCGCGGCCAGCAGCTTCTGCCTGCGGTCGAGCTCCTCCCCGATCAGGCCGAGCAGGCGCACGACCCGCTCGCCCTGGGTGCGCTGGGCGACCGCCCCGCAGTGCGGCAGCCGCTCCAGCGGCAGCAGGGCGCCGTTGCCGCAGTCCAGCCCGTACATGTGCACGTCGGTGGGGTGGTGGGCCAGGGCGAGGGAGGCGGCGATCGTCCGCAGGGTCTGGGAGCGCCCGGAGCGCCCGGAGCCCATGACGTGCAGGTGCCCGGTCCTGGCCAGGTCGAGCGTGTACGGGAACTGGCGCTGCTGGGAGGGGACGTCGACCAGGCCGACCGGCGCGGGCCGGATCCGGCCGGGCTCGGCGGCGGGCGGACGGCCGCGCAGCAGGTCGGACAGGGTGAGCGTGGTGGGCAGGGCGGGCAGCCAGGGGCTGGGCTGGCGGCGCGCCCCCATCCGCTCGGCGGCCTCCTGCACCGCGGAGACCAGGACAGTCAGGTCGGTGACCTCGACGTCCCCGGTTTCGGACCGGTCCTCGGCGACGGTCGGCGCGGGCAGGGCCAGGTCCGACCACTTGACCGGGTGCACGACCGGGTCGGAGGCGTCGGCGGCGGCCACGACGCGGCGACCGCCGACCCGCCCGGACTGGAACGGCAGCAGGGAGGCGTGGCCGAGCCGGGCGTAGGCGCGGCCGGGCGTGTCGATGCCGATGTGCGCGGCGTCCTGGGCGTCGATGACGTCGCGGCTCTCGCTCTCGTCGGTCATCCGCAGGGCGATGCGCAGGTTGGTGTTGGCGCGGATGTCGTTGGTGACCACGCCGCCGGGGCGCTGGGTGGCCAGCACCAGGTGGATGCCGAGCGAGCGGCCCCGCTGGGCGATGTTGACCAGGCCCTTGACGAAGTCGGGCAGTTCGCGCGCCATGGACGCGAACTCGTCGATGACCAGCATCAGGCGGGGCATCTGCGGCATGCGCGGGTCGCGGTCGAGCAGTTCGAGGTAGTCCTCGATGTCCTTGGCCCCGGCCTTGGCCAGGATGCGCTCACGCCGGTGCAGCTCGGCGCCGAGGGAGACCAGCGCCCGGCCGACCAGGTGGGTGTCCAGGTCGGTGACCATGCCGACGGTGTGCGGCAGGTCGACGCAGTCCTTGAACGCGCTGCCGCCCTTGTAGTCGACGAGCACGAAGGACATCGACTCGGGGCGGTTGACCGCCGCCAGCGAGGCCACGAGGGTCTGGAGCAGCTCGGACTTGCCGGAACCGGTGGTACCGGCGATGAGCGCGTGCGGTCCGTCGCGGCGGATGTCCACGGCGAAGGGGCCGTCCAGGCCCAGGCCGAGGGTGGCGACGGTGCTGCGGCCGCCGCCCGCCCAGTGCGCGGCGATGGCCTCGCCGGTCGGCGGCTCCAGGCCGATGACGTCGAGCAGCCGGGCGCTGCGCGGCAGGGAGCCGCCGCTCTCGCCGACGCTGCTGTCGCGCAGGGGGGCCAGCGCGCGGCCCAGGCGGTCGGCCCACGCGGCGGAGGGGACGTCGGGGCGCACGTCCTCGACGTTGTCGTAGGAGGTCCGGCGCAGCCGCATGCCGTGCGGGGTGATGCTGACGACCGCCTGGCACTCCTCGGGCAGCAGGCGCTCGTCGGCGTCCAGGCACAGGACGTAGATCCCGGCCTCGGGCCCCTCGCGCAGCAGCTGCACCACGCCGGGCAGGGAGCGGATGCGGCGGGCTCCGTCGAGCACCACCACGATCGCGGGGTCGTCCCCCGCGCCGTCGCGGCGCGCCTTGGTGCGCGCCTCCAGGATGACGAGGAGCTCGGAGATGCGGCGGGCGCAGGTGGTGGCGTCGATGCCCATCCGGCTCAGGGAGAGCTGCGGCGTCTCCGAGCGCAGGTGCGGCAGGTAGCGGGTCCACCGCCAGCGGTCGTGGTCGCCCTCCATCGACAGCAGGTACAGGTGCAGTTCGGCCGGGCTGTGCAGGGCGGTGAGCTGGGCGACGAGCCAGCGCTCCAGGGCGTGTGCGCCCTCGCCGCTCCCGGCCACGCCCACGACGCCGTTGTCCCGCACCGACACGCTCACGGGCACGTCGCGCATGTCCCACGTGACGTCCCTGCGGTGCTCGTCCTTGGTCGGGTCGGTGAGCACCACCTGGGAGGGGATGCTCCCGGTGCCCACGCGCAGCTGGGTGAAGTCGTCGTCGGTCCGGCGCCGCTCCCACAGGCGCGAACGCGGGCCGGTCGCCAGCAGGAGGACGGCGGCCGGGTCGGGGCAGGTGTCGCGGAAGCGGCGCTGCTCGGCGACGAGGGCGTCGCGGGCGTCCCTGGTGACCCGCTCGGTCTTCTCCTCGAACTCCGCGAGCTGCTTGTCGTAGCGCGCCTTGCTGGTCCGGCGCTGCATGATCTGCGTGAAGGCCACCGAGATCGGCGCGAGCAGACCGAAGAGCAGCATCTGCGGGCGGTCCATGATGAGCGCGCCGCCGACCGCCATGGTGATCGGGATGAGGATCATCAGGAGCAGCTGCGCGATCGGCCGTTCCGGCGGCTCGGGCGGGCTGGGCAGTTTGAACTTCGTCTTGGTCGGGGCGGGGTGCAGCCGGGGCGGCCGGTTGTAGTCCAGACCGGTCCCGTCCTCGGAGGGCACCACGGAGGCGTCCGCGCGGTGGTTGGGCCACACCTCGAACAGGGTCCCGCCGAGGGTGAGCTGCTCGCCCTGGGGCCACTCGGTGCCGGGGTCGACGGGGTCGCCCTCCAGCGCGCACCCCGCGCCACCGCTCGTGGACAGGACGGTGACGGTGCCGTCGGGCGTGACCCGGATCCGCGCCCAGTACCCGTCGGCGTCCACGGCCAGGACGGCGACCTCGTCGTCCCCGACGACGTAGTCGCCCGGGTCCAGCCGCACGACGCGCCCGGCGTCGGGCCCGGAGACCACCCGGACCTCCACCACGCCGGGCGGCTCCCCCTTGACCTCGGCCGGGGCGCCCACCCCGATGACCGACCCGTCCAGGACACCGGCGTCGGCCAGGGTCGTGTCCGGCGCGAGCGGCCGGTCCCCGACGAAGAGCGGCACCTCCTGCCCCGGGGCGCGGGGGACGGTGCGCACGACGGGGTCGATCACCTCGGCCAGCTGGTGCACCGTGGCGCCCGGGTCGGCGTCGACGAGGACGTCCAACCGCAGCGCGGAGGAGGCCACGGGGGCCGAGCCGTCCGGCCCGTGCCCGGACGGGCCGGTGGCGGGTGTCGCGGTGAAGAGGAGGCGCACGGTGGGTACTGCTCCCGGTCGTTCGTCGTCGGGGGATGGGGTGGGGGCGGTCGGCGACCGCCCCCGGCCACGTGTCGCGGGGGTCAGCCGTCGCGGGGTCAGCCGTTGCGGAGGCCCTCACCGAGCTTGTCGTCGGTCTCGCTGAAGGTGGTGCCGACCTGCTTGACGTACTTGGCGATGCCCTCCAGGCCCTGGTTCACGCTCTCGAACCCGGACTGGAACTCCTCGAAGAACGGACGGAAGTGCTTCTCCGCTGCGGGGGTGCTGTACCCGTCGGCGATGAGGCCGTCGATGCGGCTCTTGATGCCCTCCAGCCGCTCCTGGAACTCGTTGAAGTCCTGGGTGAGGGAGCCCGAGGCCTCTTCGGTCTTGTCGCTGTCGACGTTGTACGCGGGCATGTGTCTCTCCTCGTGTGTCGGATCCCGTTCCGGACGGGGGTCGTCGGACCGGCCGGGTCCCCGGCGTGGACCGCGGGCGCTCCCGCGCCGGTCCATTGTCGTGGATGCGGGGGTGAACGTGGTCGACGGACCCGATCACCACCGGGTCCTCCCAGGTCAGGACTTCGGCGCCGGTTCCTCCCAGAAACGGGCGGTACCGGTGATGGCGTCGAAGAGGTCCAGGACCTCCTCGGCCTCCCGGGAGTTGGGGCTGGTGCAGCTGACCATGAGGCGTTTGTCCAGGCCGGGGACCTCGAACGCGGTGTGCATCACCACCGACCGGACGATGGCGTCGTCCGTGTCGTGGTCGGTGACGCCGAACACGCGACCGCACAGCCCGAGCCCGGTGTGGGTCAGGTCGGCGGCGACCTTGCGCAGCCAGGTGCCCTCGCGGGCGGTCGCCGAGGCGGGGTGGACGTTCTCGACCATGCGGACGGGCTCCAGGGTCTGGTCGCCGCTTCCGGAGGGGAAGACGAAGACGCACACCGTGGCCATGAAGAAGCCGTCGTCGTACTCCTCGAAGACCCCCGCGGCGGACAGCAGACCGGCCCCGACGGCGTCGTTGGTGACCCGGGCGATGTCGCTGAACAGCTCGTTGAGGGCGCTCATCTCCTCGGGCCGGTTGCCGTACTGCTCCACGGCCCGGGCGCGCATCCGGGCGAGCGCGTCGCCGGAGAGGTCGTACTGCTGCCAGTGACCGGGGATGTCGAGGTCGAACCCGATCACGTACTCCGGGGCGTCCTCCTCGAAGAGGTAGGGCATGGCGGTGTGTCTCCTCGTCGCTGCCGCGCCGTCAGACGGCGACCGGGCCGGGCCCCGGGGGCGGGGGCGGCGTGTCGTCCTTGTTCTCCGACAGGCTCCTGCCCAGCTCCTCGTCGGCCTGCTCGAAGGTGTCGATGACCGGGGTGAGGGCCTGGAGCAGGGCGCCCAGGTCCTCGGCCTGGCGCTCGTAGTTCTTCTTGCAGTCCTCGCCGTACTCCTTGGCCTTGTCGACCACCGTGTCGGGACCGATGTCCTCGGCCCTGTCCTGCGGGCTCTCCACGTCCTCGTCGGCGAAGGCGTTCCGGATGCGGATGAGGGACCGCTCCATCTCGCGCAGCGCGTCGATGTCGATCTTGACGATCCTGGCCATGGGTACTCCCTCCTCGGTCGGGGACCGGTGCTAGTCCCGGTCGGTCAGTCCGTCCCAGACCTCGCCTGAGACGTGGGTGACTCCGTCCCAGGCCCGGCCGGTGATGTCGGTCAGTCCGTCCCGGATCTCGCCCGCGTCGTGCGTCACCTCGTCGTGCAGCTCGTCGTGTTCCCCTTGCAGGGACTTCTTCTGGTCCAGGGCCGCGGCGTGGAGGGCCTCCAACCGCGCCAGCTCCTCCGGACGGTCCCCCGCCTTCCTGGCGTCGTCCATCGCGTCCTCGATCTCCGGGATCAGTTCCTCCTTGAGGAAGTCGATCCTGGCGGTGCGGTCGGCCACCGCGTCGGTGCCGTCGACCTCGTCCTCGTAGTACTCGTTCATGTAGTCGTCGCGCCACATGTTGCGCGCCGCCTGGTGGCTCATCTCGTTGGTGAAGGCCACGGCGCCGGACGGCAGGTCCGAGGTGTCGCCGAGCCGACCTTCGGACAGCCCCTTGGGCGCCGCCGTCCCCAACTGCGCGACCGCCTGGACGAAGTCGGCGGTCTGGATGCCCGCGGCGTCCTCCCCGATCCAGAAGTGCTCGGCGATCAGACCGCCGGTGACGTTGAGGGCGTTCTTGAAGAGGGTGTCGAGCATCGCGTTGAACGAGGCGCGGAGGGAGTCGGGCATCGGACGCACCGGCGCGTCGCCGCCCCCCGGGTCGCCCCCGCCCCGTCGGTCACCGCCGGAAGGGGCGTCGCCGTCCTGACGTGTCGCGGGCGCACCCGTGTCGGGGTCGGGGCGGGTCGTGGGGATGTCCACACGCTGCTGATCGCCGTCCGGGGTGGTGACCCGGACCTCCCTGTCGGTGATGCGAAGGTCGGGGCGGCCGTCGCCGCCGTCCACGCGCACACCGCGCCGACCGTCGCGGACCGTCGTACCGTTCCCGTCGTCCACCTCGTTGCGACCGGACCGCGTCTGACTGCCCCGGACGTCGCCGTTCCGGTACTCGACGTCGTCCGGGTTGCGCGTGACGTGCGGCGTGCGCGACATGTCGTCGGGCGAACGGACGATGATCTCGTTGTCCGGGTGGGTGGACGCGCCCATGCTCCCGTCGGGGGTGGTCTCCACGCGCCAGCCCGGCGGGACGCGGCCCGCGTCGCCCGCGGTCTCGCCCATGCGGAGCGGGACGGACTCGGGGGTGTCCGGGCTCGGTCCGCGCATGGTGGTGCCGTCGGGGCGCACGTCGATCGTACGGCCGCCGCCGTCCCGGACGGTCTGGTTCGACCCGGACGGGACGTCCGCGGTGACCTCGTCGCCCCTCGTGCGGACGGTGACACCGGAGTCCGTGGAGACGTGGCCCTCCGCGCCCGAGTGCCTGGCGACGGGACCGCCCGACGTGGTCCTCGTCTCCGCGCTCCCGAATCCGTCGGAGGTGACCTCCGTGCGCAGCGAGCCGTCGCCGACGTGGGAGCCCCGCTCGGTGCTGCCCGCGTGGACGCCGCCGGGGGCGTTGGCGGTCACCCCGTCGGGGTCGGAACCGATCCGGTGCAGATCGGTGGACATCTCGGTGGAGACCCTGCCGCCGGGCTCGTCGGGCTGCCGGGTGGTGACCTGGAGCCGGTCCCCGCGGGCGTCCGGGGGCGCGCTGACCGAGACCTCGCCGTCGCGCGAGGTGGTGACGGACCAGCCCCGCGGGTGGTCCGGGTGTCCCGACGGGATGTCCACGCGCACCGTCGGGTCGGAGTCCGACGTGACCGTGATCCGGTTCCCGCCCATGTCCAGGGTGAACGAGAACGGTGTGTCGTCCGCGTGCGCGGGCGAACCACCCGTCCCGGGGTCCGGGCGCAGCGGTGGGTAGGGGCCGCGGGGGCGCCCGTCCATCGTGTAGGAGCGCGCCGAGCCGTCCGGACCGCGGACCTCGATCGTGTCCTGGCCGCCGCTCCGGCCGAGCCAGACGCCGGAACCGTCCTGGTTCACGACCTGCCCCGGCCAGGTCTGGGTGCCGCCGACCCGTACGTGCCCGTCAGCGCCCAGGGTCGCGTGCGGGGTGGTCGTCGGGTTGTCGGTGATGACGTCGGCACTGCCGTCCCCGCGGATCTGAGCCCCGGAGCCCGCGCCGATCGCCGTGCCCTGGCCGTCGCGGCTCTGCCGCAGGTCGACGCCCCGGGACTCGTCGGTGACCCGGACCGAGTCCGGACCCGCCTCGACGCGGCTTCCGTGCGCGTCCAGGGTGGCGGTGTCGGTTCCCCGGTCGTAGCCCTGTGCGGCGCCGTCCCCGCTGTCGACCCGGTAGCCGTCGCCGCCGACCTCCGTGGTCCGTCCGGACCGGGGGTCGGTCACGGTCGTACGCGGTGTGGCGCCGGGCTCGCCCTCGGGGCGGCTGACGTGCGGGCCGTCGTTGAAGCGCAGGTCGACGGCTCCGTCGCCGCTGTGGATGATCTGGGCGGCGCCGTCCCGGGACTGGTTGACCGTGAGGCCGTCGTCCGTGCGGATGGTGGCGCCGTCCCGGCCGCGGTAGGCGAAGACGTCGCCGTCCCGGGTCGGGACGCGCACCTCGCCCGGGTGGTCGGCGTGTCCGGGGCGGTCGGAGCCGCCGGAGCTGTAGGAGGGGCCGGGGTCGCCGCCGGGGCCGGTCAGGTCGATGGTGCCGGGCCGGCCGCGCCCGCCGTTGTCGACGGCGACCGAGGCGCCGTCCGCGTTCGTGACCTGGAAGCCGTTGTCCTGACGCTGGACCGAGGTGCCGTTGACGGTCACGCCGTCGGGGCTGACGTTCATCGTGTAGTCGCCGCCGTCCGCGGGGTAGCGGTAGGTGACGTTCGGCTGCCCGTCGGGACCCGCGACGGTGCGGTACTCGCCGCGAGCGCCGCGGACGTCGACGCGGTCGCCGGTCGGGGTCGGAGCGTCGTTCGGCGTGGTCGCGTCCGAGGCGTCGGCGGTGTCCGGGTTCGGGGTGGATCGGTCCCGCTCGGGGGTGGGCGCCGGGCCGTCGGTGCCGGTCCGTCCGTCGGCCGGGTTCCGGTGGTGCGTGGGAGCCGTGCCCTCGGGGCCGTCGACGCCACGCTGACCGGACGAGTCCGGGTCCGGGTCCTCGATCTGGCTCCGGGACCGCGTGGGAAGGTTTCCACCGTTTCCGCCCGGCCCGCTCCGCGTGGCGGCCACGCCGTCCTCGCCCAGGCCGTCGTACCGGTCGGGGTCGGGGGCGTCGGCCGCGTGGGACCGGGGCGTGTCACCGGCGCCGGAACCCGGGTCACCGTCCGTCCGGGAGGAGGAGCCGTCACCGCCGGACCGGATGGACGGGGTGTCGCCGCCCGCCTGGGTGGAACCCGTGTCGCCGCCGTCGGCGGGGGTCGGTCCGGTGTCCCCGGCGGTCTGGGCCGGAGTGGGGTCGGCGGTCTGCGTGTCACCACCGGTCTGGGCCGGGGTCGGGTCCCCGGAGGAGCCGAGGTTCGCGGCCTGGAAGGTCTGCGGGTCGCCGCCCGCCTGGGTCGGGGTCGTGCCACCGGCGTCCGCTGGCGGAGTCGAACCGTCCCCGGAGCCCGGCGTGGCCGGGTCGTCCCCGGAACGCGGCGTACCGGTCTCGCCCGCGGCCGCCGGGCCGTTCCCGCCCCCGCCGTCGGAACCGTCGCGCCCACCGCCCGGAGGGGAGCCGCTGTCACCGGCCGGACCGGTGGAGGCGGGAGCCCCGCCGCCGTCGTTCCCGGTCGGGAGATCGACGTCCGGTGCGTCGACGCCGTCGCCGCCCGAACCGACGAAGGGCAGTCCGTGCGTCTTGAGGCCGCTCGCGGCGGCGGCGGGGAGGTTGGTCGCGGCGGCGCCGATGAGCTCGTTCCTGAGGCTGATGTCCTCCCAGCTCGTGCCACCGGCCATCTGGACCGCGATCGAGGAGCCCATGCCGACGGCGGTGTCCTTCGTCCCGGTGATCGCGATGTCCGCCGCCAGGTTGCTGCTCCGGGCGTCCGACACCTTGGACGTGACCTTGCCGACCTTGGTCGACACCGTCTGCACCGCCCTGCTGTCGCGGACCGCGGCGGCGGTTCTCGACACCCCCCGCCCGACCGGACCGGACGCCCGGCCCGCGGCGCCCGCGACCCGGGAGACGGCCCGGCCGCCGCGCAGGAGCACACCGCCCGGGATCAGCGACATGGCGTCGAGGCCGAGGGTGAGGACGGTCTCCATGTTGAAGCCGAGCTTGCCCTCGCGATGGAGCGTGGCGGCGCTGATGGCGAGAACCGCGAAGGCGAGCGCGATGCCGAGCCCGGGGACGAAGATCGCGGCGATACCGGCGACCACCATGATCGCGGCGTAGATGAGGGGGTTCTCCTCCACCCACGTGACGATCGCGTCCAGCCAGCCCCACAGCTTGTTCGGGTCGCCCTGCTTGGCGTCCTCCAGCGCGTTCTTGGCGGTCTCGGCGGCCTCGTCGAGCTCGTCGGTGACCCGCTTGAGCCATCGGACGTACTCGTCGCGCAGCGGGTCGTCCCCGCCCTCGCCGTCCGCCCACGCGCCCCGCTCGTCGGCCGCCAGACCGTCGTAGGCGCTCGCCGCGAGGCGGGCGACGGTCTCGCTGTCGCTCCTGGCGGTGTCCAGGGCCTCCGCCCACGCCTCCAGGGCCTTGTAGCCCTTCTCGTAGGCGGTGTGCGCCTTGTCCAGGTGCGAGGGGAGCTCCTTGACGAGCTCCTGGAGGGCCTCGACGGTCCTGCCCTCGCCCAGCTGGTCCTTGTCGAGCCTGCGCAGGTCGGCGGCGGCCTGGTCGGCGGCGTCGGCCAACCGCTCGTAGAACCGTTTGAGGGAGCGCGCCTCGTAGCCGGTCCACGGCACCGGGTCCCCGGGCTGGTCGAGGAGATTCCAGCGGAGATGGTCGCGGTGGTACGTCGCCACGTTCCGTGATACTCGCTTTCCGGGTCCGAGAACGGCGCGAATCGGTGGTGGACACACGGGACCGGGTGTGACGCGCCGAGGGGCTCGCGAGGGCCGATGCCTCGGGAGGGGTGCGAATTCGACATCATAGACTCGCACGCCCCAGAGTGAACAGACGCCTCCACAGGGAGCGGAGTTGCGCGAACTCGGCAAAATCTTCTGGTGCGGCCTCCTCGAAACCCCCTGACCAGCGACGTCACCCACAGGAGAGAGCAGTGACCCTGATCGCGGCGGCACGACCCCCGGCGCCTCCGTCGGCCACCAGGCGGGCACTGCGTGCCGCGTCGGCCCTCGTCACCGGCACCGCCCTCGCCGCGGCCCTCCTCATGACGGCCGCGGGACCCGCGCACGCGGACACCACGACCGGAGGCGCCACGGGAACCGACGCCACGACCGGCACCGGGGCGGCGACCTACGACATCTGCCCGGAGGTGTACTACTACGTCGTCCCGGAGGGCTCCCCCGGTCTGGAGGCCATCGCCGACCTGATCCTGGGCGACCCCGAACGCGCCGACGAGATCTACGAGCTCAACGCCGGGCGCGCCCAGGCCGACGGCGGCGCTCTCGGCGAGGACCGCGTCGTCCGCCCCGGATGGCGGCTCGTGGTCCCCTTCGACTCCGGCGGCGACGGCGTCTACGAGGGCCGCGACCCCCTGTGCGTCGTCGCCGTCGACCAGGCCAACGCCCTGGGCCTGGCCCCGCCGAGCCCGCCCCCGGCGCCGCCCGCCTACACCCCGCCGCCCTCCGAGGAGCCCACGGAGGAGGTCACCGACCTCACCCCCCGGGAGGACGAGTCGAGGGTCGACCCCAGGCTCCTCGGCGCGGGCGCGGCCGGTCTGGTCCTGCTGACCCTGCTCACGCTCTTCTGGCAGCCGGTCCTGGCCGCCCTCGCCTGGCCGTTCCGCAGGCTCGCCGCGCTGCCGTGGCGCAGACCGAGGAAGCCCCGCGCCGCGCGGGCCGCCTCCGCCGCCAGGGAGCGCCGCGCCGCGACCGAGATGATCGCCGCCGACCCCGGCGCCGCCAGCCGCGCGGGAGCGGCCCACGCCGACCTGCTCGCCGCCGCGACGGACGGTCCCGTGCGCCCCGTGGCCCTGCTGACCTCGGCCACGGAGACCACCGCCGTCGTACCCGCCGGGTCGACGCCGCCGTCGGTGTCCTGGCGGGTCGTGGACGCCACGACCTGGCGTCAGGGCGGCGGTCGGGGTCCGGCCGCGCCCGTCCACTTCGGCACGGCCGCACTGACCTCCGTGGGGACCGCGGTCCGGGGCGTGCTGGTGTGCCTGGGCAGGCAGGAGGGCACGGACATGCTCGTCCACCTGGACTTCACCCGTCTGCGCGGCCTGCTGGCGGTCGGCGGCGACGAGCACCTGGCGGCGGACACGGTGCGCGTGGTCGCGGACCAGCTGCACGCCGCCGGACTGACCGTCCGGGTGCTCAAGCCCGGCCGCCCGCTGCACGCGCTGGTCCCGGACACCATCCCGACCGTGGTGGCGCCCGACCCCGTCCAGGGGGTGGACCCCGGCCCCGAGCGGCCGGAGGTGGTGTTCGTGCCGCGTCCGCTCGGCCCCGCCGACGAGCACGTCCTGACCAACCTGCCGCCGCACATGATCGTGGTCGCCCCCGGCACCTCGCGCACCGCCCGCTGGCAGTGGGAGGCGCACGAGGACGGCACGGTGGACACCGGGGCGCTCGGGCTCAGGGTCGTCGTCCGGTTGCCCGAGCGGCGCGCCTGACCCGCGGCGGGGCGGGTGCGGCGGGACGGGCGGGTCGCGCGGAAGCGCGGTGTCAGCTGGGATCGTCCGTCGGGGAGGGCTCGTCCGTCGGCCCCCGCGAGGGCTCCTCCTCCGGCGGCGGGCCGAAGACGAACCGCTGCCGGTCCCACACCAGGACGGCGTGGCCGCTCCCGTTCACCGCCTCGACGTAGGCGGGCGGGTCCTCGGCGACCACGTCCATCGTGTCGGCTTCGAGGACCACCTGCTCGTCCGTGCCGTCGTTGGCGCGGGCGTCGGCGTAGACGAGTCCGTCGTGGGTGAAGGCGGGGGAGATCGCCACGTCGTCCTCCTCCAGGCCCCACCGGACCTCGCCCCGGGCGAGGTCGACGGCGACCAGGGTGGCCTCGCCGCTCGCCTGGGGCAGCAGCAGGGTGCCCGTGGCCTCGTCGTAGAGGCCGCCCGCCCGCTCCGCGGGTTCGAAGGGCTCACCGACCGGGTTGGGGCCGGGCTCCTCCAGGGCCCACAGGAGCCCGCCGTCCTCGCGGTCGTAGGCGGCGAGCGTGGACGGCTCCTCACGGCCCGCCCAGCGCACGACCAGGACGTCTCCGCCCGGCTCACCGTCCTCGGCGCCCTCGTCCGGTTCCCCGGGCAGCGTGTACCGGCCGAGCACGCTGGGGACGGGGACCGGCGCGGAGGCGGACCGCCCCAGGTCCTCGTCGACCCCGCTGACCGACCACAGCTCCTCGCCGGGCGAGTCCTCGTCCAGCGAGGCGGCGCGCAGGACGGAGCCGCCGGGGGCCACCAGCACCCCGCCGTCCCACGCGGTCACGGGGACGCCCGCCACGGGCACGCCCTCGTCCGCGCGGTCGCCGTCGTCCCCGGTGTCCGCGTCCGGTTCGTCGGCGTCCTCCCCGTCCGGCTCCGCCGAGGGTTCCCCGTCCGTCGGCGTCGGAGCCGGCGTCGGGGCGTCGAAGGTGTACTCCCACAGCGTCGCGCCGTCGACGTCCAGGATCGCGTACTCGCCCCCGGGGTCGTCGAAGCTCCACTCGTCCGGGTAGCGCACGGCGACGCCGTCGAGGTAGGTGTCGCCCTCCTCGGCCGGTTCCCACACCCGTTCCCCGTGCGCGTCGAGGACGTAGGGGCCGTCGTCGTCGGTCATCCGCATGACGGGGGCGCCCGACAGGTCGGTGTCGAAGCCGCGGAACCTCGCCTCGCCCTCCCAGAGGGTGTCCCCGGTGGCCGCGTCGTGCAGCAGGTGCCGGTCCGCGCCGCCCGAGCTGATGAGGAAGGCCGCCCCGACGGGGCTGATCCGCACCCCGAGGGGGTCGTCGAGGATGTCGTGGACGTCGGCCTCCTCCCCGTGGAGGAAGCGCAGGACCTCACCGTCGATCCCCGGCGGGGCCGCGCCGCCGAACTCGGTCGGCAGCGGCGTGGGCTCACCCGTGGGCGCGGGAGCGGGCGGCTCCTCGGGTTCTTCGGCGTCGGTGGTGCAGCCCGCGACCAGCAGCACGACGAGACCCCAGGACAGCACCGAGGGCACACGTGTGCTGCGCATGGACGGTGACTCCCCACGAACGATGACGTATACGGCAAAATCCTAAGCCGCGCCCGGTCGCGCCGACACGGTCGGGCGGCGACTCGTTACGGAGGTGTGAACGTGGCCCGCCGCCGGGTCAGGGGTCCACCTCGACAACCGTGGCGCCCCTGACCTCGTACTCCGCCCGGCCGCCCGTCAGTTCGGCGAGGCGGAGCCCGAAGTCGGGCAGCTCGGCCTCGGGCAGGGCCACCTCGATCCGCACCCGGTCCTCGTAGGCCACGTCGCGCACCACCAGCGACGAGTCGCGCAGGTCGCTCTCCAGGCGTCCGCCGAGCACGTAGTCGGCGAACACGTCCACGACCAGCAGCCTGCGCCGCTCCAGCACCCCGAACTCGTCCACGGCGGCGGACACGGCATTGCCGTAGGCGCGGATGAGGCCGCCCGCGCCGAGCTTCACCCCGCCGAAGTAGCGGGTGACCACGGCGACCGTGTCGGTGAGGCGGCGGTGGCGCAGGACCTCCAGCATGGGCACCCCGGCGGTCCCCCCGGGCTCCCCGTCGTCGCTGGACCGCTGGATCCCCCCGTCCTCGCCGAGGACGTAGGCGGTGCAGTTGTGGTTGGCGTTCCAGTGCTCCCTGCGCCGCTCGGCGATGAAGTCACGGGCGGCGTCCTCGCTGTCCACCCTGGCCAGGGCGCAGATGAACCGGGACTTGCGGATCTCGGTCTCGTGCTCGCCGCCGCGTCTGATCGTTCGCATGTCGCCTGTTCAGCAGGGGTCGTGGGGTCCCCTCCAGTCTGCCACCACCCGCGGCCCGGACGCCGGTCGGGCGCCGGTCGCACAATGGACGCATGGACCACGCCTCGATCGACGCCGCCCGCGCCCTCGCCGACCCCGTCCGCCGTCGGCTGTACGAGTACGTCGCCGCCGCCGAGGGCGACGTCGGCCGGGGAGAGGCCGCCGACGCGCTGGGACTCCAGCGCACGCTGGCCGCCCACCACCTGGACCGGCTGGTCGACGCGGGGCTGCTGGAGGTGACCCGCCGCAAGGTGAGCGGGCGCGAGGGACCCGGTTCGGGGCGCCCCGCCAAGCTCTACCGCCGGTCGGGACGGGAGCTGTCCCTGCACCTGCCGCCCCGCGACTACGAACTCGCCGCGCGCGTGCTGGCGGAGGCGGTGGACCGGTACGGGGCGGAGGACGCCCTGCACGCGGCGGCCAGGGCGGAGGGGGAGCGGGTCGGCGCGGGGAGCGGGGACATCCCGCTCCCCGAGTTCCTGCGCGATCGCGGCTACGAGCCCGAGGACGCCGAGGACGGCCTCCGACTGCGGAACTGCCCGTTCCACAGCCTGGCCCGGGAGTTCCCGCCGCTGGCCTGCGGGCTCAACCTGGAACTGCTGCGCGGGGCGCTGGAGGCGCGCGGCGAGGACGGCGAGCGCGCCCGGATGGCTCCGGCCCCGGGCCGGTGCTGTGTGGTCGTTTCCAAAAACAATGAAGATTGACATAGAAGTCGCGGCCGTGGTGTCCTACCTCCCATGAACACCTCCGCCCCCGCCCCCGCGCACCACCTCGCCCAACTGAACATCGCCACCCTCCGCGCGCCTCTCGACGACCCCTCGATGAAGGACTTCACCGACGCGCTCGACCCGATCAACGCCCTCGCCGACGCCTCCCCCGGCTTCGTCTGGCGGTTCATCGAGGACGGGGAGAAGGACGCCACCAACCTGCGCCCGTTCGGCGAGGACCTCCTGCTCAACTTCTCCGTGTGGGAGGGCGTCGACGCGCTGTGGAACTTCGCCTACCGCACGGAGCACCTGGACTTCCTGCGACGGCGGCGCGAGTGGTTCGAGCACATGCGCGAGGCCTACATGGTGCTGTGGTGGATCCCGAGCGGTACGATCCCCACCGTCGAGGAGGCCAAGCGGCGGCTCGACCTGCTGCGTGCGAACGGCCCCACCCCCGAGGCGTTCGACCTCAGGACCCCGTTCCCCGCCCCGACGCACCACGATCAGCACGCCTAGTTATCCAAGGGACACCTTGGGTAACGTTGCGATCGACCGCAGCGATCACACCGGGAGTCCCGTCATGCGCACGATCTCGCTCACCGTCGGACTGGCACTGACCGCCCTCATCGCCACCGGATGCGCCGACGAGGGCTCCGACACCGGGGAGAACGGTGGCGGCGACACCGCCGCCACCGACGCGCCGACCCTCCAGCCCACGGCCTCCCCCAGTGTCACCGCGTCGATCTTCCTGCCGCCCGGTGAGAGCGAGGCCGCCATCACCTACGACGAGACCGCCGTCCCCGAGGGCGCGACCTCCGACGTCCAGGTCCGCGTCGAGAACGGTGAGACCTACGTGCAGTTCACCGGCACCGACCTGGAACCCGACCGGGACTTCGGCGCGCACGTGCACACCCGGCCCTGCGGTGACGACCCCGCGGCGGCGGGCCCGCACTACCAGAACGAGGTGGACCCGGCCGCGGGCGAGGACGAGCCGTCGACCGACCCCGCCTACGCCAACCCCGAGAACGAGGTGTGGCTCGACTTCACCACCGACGACACCGGCAACGGGTTCGCGGCCACCACCGTCCCCTGGGAGTTCCGTGAGGGCGAGGCCAACTCGGTCGTGCTCCACGAGCACCACACGAACACCGAACCGGGCGAGGCGGGTACCGCCGGCGACCGCCTCGCCTGCGTGACCGTGGAGTTCTGACCCCGGCGGTGCCGTCTCGGCACGTTCGCTGGCCACGGGGCGCGGTCCACGCCGACCATGTCCGGACCGACCCGCTCCCGGACCTGCGAGGCACACCGTGACCGCGACCACCCACCCGGCCCAGCCCTCCCTGAGCACACGACGACGGTGGACGGTCCTGGCCGTCTGCTGCCTGAGCATGTTCCTGGTGGGGCTGGACACCACCGTCGTCAACGTGGGCCTGCCCGCGATCGGGCTCGGTCTGGATGTCGGGACCCGCGGCCTCCAATGGGTCGTGGACGCCTACACCCTCGTCCTGGCCGGCCTCCTGATCTCCTCCGGAGCTCTGGCGGACCGCTTCGGACGCCGAAGGGTGTTCCAGGTCGGACTGGCCGTCTTCGGCGTGTCCTCGCTCGCCTGTGCCCTCGCCCCGTCACTGGGCGCGCTCGTCGCGGCCCGTGCCGCGCAGGGGGTCGGCGCCTCGATGCTCAGCCCGGTGGCCCTGGCGATCGTGGTGAACGCGATGCCCGACCCCGGGGAGCGGGCGCGGGCGATCGGTGTCTGGGCGTCGGTCTTCGGACTCAGCATGGCTGCCGGGCCGGTCGTGGGCGGCGCGCTGGTGGAGGGGCTCGGCTGGCGGTCGCTGTTCTGGATCAACGGTCCCGTCGTGGTCGCCGCCCTCGCGCTCAGCGCGGTGTTCGTCCCGGAGTCCCGCGCACGGCGGGCACGGCGCCTCGACGTCCCCGGCCAGCTCCTGCTGATCGCGGTCATCGCGCTCGCGGTCGGAGTCCTCATCGAGGGGCCGCACGTCGGCTGGACGGCTCCCCCGATGCTGGCGGCGTACGCCTGCACCGCGGCGGTGACGGTCGGCTTCGTGTGGGTCGAGTCCCGCCGGCGCGAACCGCTCATCGACCCGCGCCTGCTCCGGCGTCCGGTGTTCGGCGGCGCGGTCCTCGGCGCCGCCGCCGTCTTCGTCGCCCTGAACGCGACCCTGCTGCTCAACACCCTCCACCTGCAACAGGACCGGGGGTGGACGGCGCTGGACGCCGGACTGACGGTCCTGCCCCTGGCCGCCGGGGCGACCGTCTGCGCCCCGCTGTCCGGATACCTGGTCGGCCGCCTCGGGCCTCGGCCCCCGCTCGTCCTGGCCGGCGGCTTCATCGCTGCGGGCGGGCTCTGCCTCGTCGGCCTCGACGGGGACACGGGGGTCCCGCTCCTGCTGACCGCCCACGCGCTCATCGGCGTCGGGTTCGGCTTCGCCAACGCCCCGATCACCACCACCGCGGTCAGCGGGCTTCCCACCGACCGGGCGGGCGTGGCCGGAGCGATCACGTCCACCGCGCGGCAGTTCGGCTCCGCGCTCGGCATCGCCCTCGCGGGGGGCCTGGTCGCCGGGGCCGGCCCGGCGGAACTGGCACATGCGTCCCGTCCGGGCTGGATCCTGGTCGCCGCCTGCGGTCTGTTCCTGCTCCCGGTCGCCCACGCGGCCCGGCCGGGGTCCCCGTCCCGGACGGGGACCCCGCGGGACGACGGCTCCCGCTAGTCGGGGAGCAGCCGTCGCAGCAGGTACCGCTCACCGAGCGTCCACGCCGACGTGGTCACCAGGTACAGTCCCGCGGCCAGGGGAACGAACGCCGCGACCACCACGGGCACGAACCCGAGCCAGGACACCGCCGACGCCACGGGTGACCGGCCCGACGCCCGGCTCATGGCGGGGAGCACCAGGTAGCGGCGGCTGGCCCACGCCACCAGGGCCAGGAGGAGCAGCAGCACGGCGAACACCGGGGCGACCACCGCCCCGTCCGCGCTCGCGGCCATCGTCGCGCCCAGCTCGACGCCGCCGAAGGTGTGCGCCAGCAGGGGTTCGTCCGCCGAGGCGGCCCCGGTGAAGACCCCGTAGACGGCGATGAGCAGCGGCGCCTGCGCGAGGGCCGGCAGGCACCCCGCCAGCGGGGAGGTCCCCGCCTCGGCGAACACCCGCCGCTGTTCGGCGAGCAGCCGGGCCGGGTCGTCGCGGTGCTTGGCCGTGAGCTCGGCCAGTTCGGGCGCGACGCGCGCCCGGGCCTTCTCCGCCCGCACCTGGGCCACGCCCAGCGGCGACAGGAGCAGGCGGACCAGGAGGGTCAGGCAGATGACGGCGGATCCGGCGGCGAGCCCTCCGGCGAGTGGGGTGAGGAACGAGGTCAGGGCGGCGAGCACCGCCGAGATCAGGGAGACGGCGGCCGCGATCGGCCCGAGTCCGTACAAGGGTGTGGCCCTTCGTCCGAGTGGGGTGGAGTCGAACGTCTGGCCGCTCGGAAGGGCGCGCGGGCGCGCCGACGGCGCACGCGCCGGGAGGGTCCGGGCGTGGGGGAGAGCGCGTCGGAGGCGTGCGGGACCGGTCAGCGAGCGGCCGGAGCGGCCGCACCCGGTGCTCTGGGCCGGGGCCTGCCCGCCGCGTCCGGGTCACGCAGTGTGGGTACGGGCAGCCGGTCGGACCTGCGGCGCATCGCCCGCGCCGCCGTGGTCGCGGCGTCGCGGACCGGCCGGGGGCGCAGGCCGTGCAGGACGTAGAGGGCCAGGGCCGCGCCGACGGCGGCGAGCAGCGCCAGGGAGCCGGGCGGGGGCACGAGTTCGGTGGGGAACGGCCCCAGGAGGAGGAGCTCGAACACGGTGATGAGAAGGGTCACCGTGGTCACCTCCTCCAGTCGGTCGGCGCCTGTCGTCGTGCCTCGCCCGGGCGGCGCCCCGGAACCCCGTCGATCCTACCCGTCCGGCGCCCGCCGCACCGGCGCCGCTTTCGCGTATCGCACGAATCGCCCGACACTCCGTGAGGGCTCCCGCCCTTTCGCCTGAACCTGTAGCTAAATGACACAGAGTAACCATCTCCGTGCCCGCGCGCGTGCACGGGCACGGCCGAAGAGGGGAACCCCGTGCCGATCCGCCCAGCCAACCTCGCCACCATGTCCGCCACCATCGCCGGAGCGGTCTCCGGGTTGTCGAACGGGGAGGACGACTCCGCCACGGTGCGGGTCACCTTCGAGTCGGGCTTCGAGCAGACGGTCCGCAACGGCGGCTGCCGCACGCTCAAGACCGGCCAGGGCGGTGTCGTGGAGATCGACTCCGAGGCCAACGTCCGGTTCGCGCTCTTCTCCGGGACCAGCTGCCAGGGCAGCCGCGCGCTCGCCTCGGGCCACGGGAACGTGCGGTTCGGACACCCGGTCCTGGCGGGCGCGATCGTCATCGGCTGACCTCCGGAGCCGTCCCCGACCGGCCCCGTCCGCTACCCGACGCGGCGGCGCACCGACCGGCCCGGCAGCCGGTCGGTGCGCCGCCCGTCGCGGACGGTGAACTCACCGCCCACGAGGACGTGTTCGACGCCCACCGGAGCCCGGCGGGGTTGGTCGTACGTGGCCCCGGCCGCGACGGTGTCGGGATCGAAGACCACCAGGTCCGCCACCGCCCCGACGTGGACGACGCCCCGGTCGGTGAGGCCCAGCCTGCGGGCCGCGCGCGAGGTGAGGTGGCGGACGCACTCCTCCAGGCTGAGGACGCCGAGCTCGCGGACGTAGTGGCCGAGGTAGCGGGGGAAGGTGCCCCAGCCGCGCGGGTGGGGGCGGTCCCCGACCAGGATGCCGTCGCTGCCGCCGGTGTGCGAGCTGTGCCGCATGACGGTACGGACGTTCTCCTCGTTGCCGACCTCCATCAGGCACCCGGACCGCAGCTCGTCCGCGACGAGGAGGTCGAGGAAGAGCTCGCCGGGCCGCACGCCGCGCGACTCGGCGAGCGCGGCGACCGACGAGCCGACCGCCCACGACAGCGCGGGGTCGCCGACACCGGTGACCACGACGGTGGCCCAGTCCACCGGAACGCCGTGGTTCCCGTCCGTCCCCTCGACCTCGACCTCGTGCCGGACCCGGGCGCGGATCCCGGGGTCGCGCAGCCGGCCCAGGGTCGCCGCGGCGCCGCCCTCCTGGACCCAGCCGGGCAGCGGGGCGGCCAGGTACGTGGCGCTGGCCGTGTACGGGTAGCTGTCCAGGGTGACGTCGAGGCCGTAGCGGACCGTGGCCTCGTCGACGGCGTCGAGGACCTCGGGGGCGCGGCCGCGGTTGCACGGGTAGTTGACGTGGCAGTGCGCGAGGTGGAGCGGGACGTGGGCGCGGCGGGCGACGTCCAGGCACTCCTGGTAGGACTCCACGACACGGGAGCCGTAGTTGCGGTGGTGGGGGCAGTAGTAGCCGCGCGCCACGCGGACGGGTTCGAGCAGGTCCACGATCTCGTCGTCGGTCGCGTACATGGCGGGGGCGTAGGTCAGTCCGGTGGAGAGGCCGTGGGCGCCCTCCGCCATGCCCCGGGCGACGATCGCGCGCATCCGCTCGGTCTCGGCGGGCGTGGGCGGCCGGTCCTCGTCCCCGATGACGGCCATGCGGACGTTGCCGTGCGGGACGAGGCAGGCCACGTTGACCGGGGCGCCCCGGTCGACCAGGTCCAGGTACTCGCCGACGCCGCGCCAGGAGCGGTCGGGGTCCGGGGTGCCGTTCCAGGCGGCGATCCGGGTCCCGATCTCGTCGGCGGTGGCCTCGGTGACGGGCGCGTAGCCGAGTCCGTCCTGCCCGACGACCTCCAGGGTGACGCCCTGGAGGACCTTGGCCTCGTGGGCGGGGTCGGCCAGCACGGCGAGGTCGGAGTGGGCGTGCATGTCGATGAAGCCCGGGGCGACGACGAGCCCGCCGACGTCGACGTACTCCCCCGTGCTCCTGGCGGCCCCGGGCGGAAGGATGTGGCTGACGCGGCCGCCCGCCAGGACGACGTCGGCCGCGCGGGCGGGGGAGCCGGTCCCGTCGACCACGCGTCCGCCGGTGAGTACGGTCTCGGGCTGCTCGGATCGCACTGTTCCTCCGTTCGGGGTGCGCGCCGCACCCGTTCGGTGAGCCTCCGCCAGTGTTCCGGTGTGACCTAAGATACGCCCCGCCGCCAATAATGGATAAGTTTGTTTCCTGTTTTTGGGCGGTGCGGCGGCACGTGAGTCGGCACAAGCTCCGTCACGAGCGGATGCACGTGCTGTTCAGGGTGGCGAGCGGTCACGTCCGGCACACGGCACACGGTACGCGGCCTCGGAGCCCCGTCCGCCGCCGCGTGGGTCTCACCCGTCGTCGGCCTCAAGGTCCGCCAGGCACAGGTCCAACAGCGCCTGGACCCGGCCGGTGAGCCGCGCCCGGTCGTAGGCGCGCAGCGCCGTCGCCCCCTCGATCAGCCGCACCCGGGTCAGTCCCAGCAGCACGGCGGCGACCAGCGAGGCGTGCACCGGCGCGTCGTCGCCCCCGAGGTAGGCGGAGAGGGGGTCCAGCATGGCGGACTTGAGCCGCCCCTCGTACACGGCCTGGAGGTCGGGGTCCCCGGAGGAGTGGTCGAGCGCGCGCTGCAACGCCGTCCCCTCGCCGTACAGGCGGCCGACCGCGTGCTCGGCCAGGCGGCGGGTGAGGGTGTCGGGATCGCCCTCGATGAGCCCCGGGAAGACGCCGTCCTCGCGCAGGATCTCGCTGAGGAGACCGCGTTTGGCGCCGAAGTAGCGGTTGATCAGCGCGACGTTGACCCCGGCGTGCGCGGCGATCATCCGCGAGGAGACCGCGCCGTACCCCTCGTTGGTGAACAGCTCCCGCGCGCTCTCCAGGATGCGGGCACGCGTCGCCTCGCGCCCGCGCGCTGGCGCGGAGCCGCCTCCGGTTTCCTCCGGACGGACCATGTGCACACCCTTCGGCGGCCGCGAACTGACTGTCGGATATCCAGGTTGACACCTGTGACGCCGCAGCGCACACCGATTCGTCGGACAGATATCGATTTGACAGGTCAACAGCGTTTACATATACCGGATCACGGACGTCCGCCCCCGGCACTCAGCCGCGGGGCTTTCGTGCGTCCGGATTCGGGGGACCCATGGAACAGTCGGTACGAGACGAGTGCGAACCCGGCGGGCTGCCCCCCGCCACACCCCCCGAGGCCCCCGTCCCGACCGCCGACGCCCCGGAGGCCCCCGCGACCACGTCCCGGGCCGCCCTGCGCCGGATCATGGTCGGGCTGGTCCTGGCCATGCTCACCTCGATGCTCACCAACTCGATCATCGGTACCGCGCTGCCGACGATCATGGGCGAACTCGGCGGACAGGACCGTCTGGCCTGGGTCGCCACCGCCGCCCTCCTCACCATGACCGCGTCCACCCCCGTGTGGGGCAAGCTCTCGGACGTGTGGGGGCGCAAGCTCCTCTTCCAGATCGCGCTCGGCGTCTTCATCGCCGCCTCACTCGCCGCCGGGCTGGCCCAGGACGTCAACTCGCTGATCGCGGCCCGCGCCCTCCAGGGACTCGGTGTCGGCGGACTGGCCACGCTGCCCAACATCATCCTCGGCGACGTCGTCCCGCCGCGTGAACGCGGTCGCTACAGCGGACTGATCGGCATGGTCTTCGGTGTGTCCACCGTCCTCGGACCGCTGGTGGGCGGTTTCCTCGTGGACAGCCCGCTGGGCTGGCGATGGTGCTTCCTCATCACCGTCCCCCTGGCCGTCGTCGCCTTCGTCGTCATTCAGGTCATGCTCACCCTGCCCGCACGGCCGCGCCGCCGGGCCCCCGTCGACTGGCTGGGCGCCGGGCTGGTCTTCAGCGCCGCCAGCACGCTGATCGTGCTGCTGAGCCTGGGCGGCTCCCAGATCCCCTGGACCTCGCCGACCGCCGTCGCCCTGGGGGTCGCGGCGGTGCTCCTGACCGCGACCGCCGTCCTCGTCGAACGGCGCGCCGCCGACCCGATCATCCCCACCCGCCTGTTCCGCGACCGCACGTTCGTCCTCGCCTCGACGGGCTCGGTCTGCGTCGGCGTGATGATGTTCGGCCTCATCATCTACCTGCCGCAGTACCTCCAGATGGTGCACGGCACGTCCCCGACGGTCTCCGGTCTGATGACCCTGCCGCTGGTCGTGTCGTTCCTGGTCACGTCGATCGGATCCGGCTTCGCCGTGAGCGGGAACGGCCGCTGGAAGGGGTACACGGTCGTGGGGATGGCGCTGGCCGTCACGGGCTTCGCCGTCCTCGGGCTGAGCCAGGCGCTGCCCGGCCTGGCCACGGTCGTCGCCGGACAGGCGCTGGTCGGTCTCGGGATCGGCCTCAACCTCCAACTCCTGCTGCTCGCCACGCAGAGCGCCCTGCCCAACGGCGACCTCGCGTCGGGCACGGCCACCCTCACCTTCTTCCGCAACCTCGGCGGATCGACGGGTGTGGCCGCGTTGGGCGCGGTGATGGTGGCCAGGCTCAACGCGGAGCTGGGCGCGGCGGCGGCCGCCGCGCCCCCGGACGAGACGGCCCCGGACTGGGCGCGTGTCGCGGAGGCTGCGCAGGGCTCCCCGGAGCTGGTCCACTCGCTGCCCGGACCCGTCCGCGACGTCGTCGTGGGGGCGTTCGACCACGCCATGCAGGGCGTGTTCGTCGCGGGCCTGCCCGTCGCCGTGGTCGGCCTGGTCGCGGTGGTGTGCATGAGGGGCGTGCCACTGCGCGGCGGGAACGCCCCCGAGCGCGCTCCTCAGAGGTAGCGGCGGAAGCCCTCGGTGGAGGCGTCGAAGCCGAGGGCGGCGGAGAAGCCGGAGGCGCGGTCGCGGCTCTCGTGCGCGAGCAGCTCCACCTTGTAGCACCCGGCACGGGCCGCGCGGTCCAGGGCGTCCTCCATCAGGGCCCGGCCGACACCGCCTCCGCGCCGCTGCGGGTCGACCACCAGGTTGTCCACCACGGCCCAGGGCTGGGCGTCGTGCGTCAGGTTGGCGACGACGAGCAGGTCCAGGGTGCCGATGATCTGCCCGCGCTCCTCGGCGACCAGGACCGTGCGGTCCGGGTCGTTCTCCATCCGAGTCCAGGCGCGCACCGCGGCGGAGGACATGCGAACGTGCGCGCTCCGCGTGTCGGCGGTGCCGCCGATTTCCCTGAGCAGACGCAGGATCGCACCGAGGTCGGACCGGATGGCCGCGCGTATCATCATGGCTGTCGGCATCGTAGCCGACAGCCTGCGACAAGGCGGACTTCACCCTACAACTGACCACAAAACACCAAAGGGCGGGACCGCCGGTCCCGCCCCCTGCTGCCCGGCCCTCGGGCCGGGTGCGACGTGGGCCGCTACTGGTTGCGGATGATCCGCACACCCTCCTCGCCCGGGGCCGGAGGCCGCGGCTGGGCGGCCCGCGGACGACCGTGGACACCGGTGATGTCGGTGTCGGCGCCGCCGGGAGGGGTCACCGGCCGCTGGGGCCCGCTCGGCCCGCCGACGCCGGGAGCGGGGACGCCGGGGACGGGAGCCCCCGTGGGCGGCGCCGCGGCCTGCGGCGCCCCCGGAGGCGTGCCGCCGCCCGAACGCGGCGCCTGCCCCTGCTGGGTCACCGGGGTGATGCGCACGGTCGCCTCGTCCGCCTCCGGCTGGACGGGAGGCAGCTTCACGGTCGGCTCCTCCGTCTCCCGCGGCTTCGCGCCCGGGGCGGGCTTGGCGGCGGTCGGCGCGGACGCGTCGGCGGCCTTGGGCGCCTCCGCCGGCTTGGCGGACTTGGCCGGCGCGTCCTTCGGGGTCTCCTCGGCCGCGGTGTCCTTGCCCGGAGCGGCCTTGGCGGAGGCGTCCTCGGCCGGAGCCCCCTTCGCCCTGTCCGCGGCGGGCTTGGCGGCCCGCTGCGGCCCCGACGCGTCGGGGGCGGGAGTGGCCTCCTCGCGGGTCAGGCCCGACTCCAGCGCACCCGCCTCGTCCTCGGCCGCCACCAGGTCGGCCAGCGTGGAGTGCATGTCCTTGAGGCGGCGCAGCGCCTCGGCGTGCGTGGCCGTCAGGGTCGCGAGCCTGCGGTCGGCGGTGTCGTGGATCTTCTTGGCCCGCGCCTCGGCCTCGTTCAGACGGCGCTCGCCCTCGGCCTTGGCCTGCTCACGCAGCTGGTCGGACTCCTTCTTCGCGCTGGAGACCATCTCGTTGGCCTCCTCGCGCGCGGAGGCGACGATCCGCTCGGCGTGCTGCTCGGCGTCCTTGCGCTGCTTGGCGATCTCCTCCTCGGCCTTCTTGCGCGCCTCCTTGACCTCGGCGTCGACCTTGGCGCGCCGCTCCGCGGCCTCCTCCTCGGTGATCCTCAGGATCTCGGCCATGCGCTCGCTGATCTGCTCGTGCTCAGGCTTGACCTGGTTCTTCTCACGTTCGATCGCGAGGTCGCGCTTGTACTGCTCCAGCTCGTCGTCCTGCCGCTGCAAACGCTCGCGGAGGTCCTTGAACTGGTTGTCCATCCGTACGAAGTAGTCGTCGACGTGCGCCTTGTCGTAGCCGCCCTTGCGCACCGTCGGAAACCTGTCCTGTTGCAGTCCGCCGCCCGGCAACATCTCGCTCAAGTGCCTTTCATGTCCTTAACACCGTCCGACTGCGCGTCGCGGAAGGTGGGAGTTGCCCCGTACCCAGTTGTTGGCGGAGCACCCGTCGGACCCGTGAACCGGGTCGCGCCCGCGGGTGGTCCCGCCTCGCCGCGTCGACCGGATGGGGGCACCGGCCACACGCGGAGCGTCACGTCATGGACACCGTCCAAGCGACCACGGTAGACCCGGATGACACCGCCCCGTCAATATCCCTGACGGGTACATCACCGTATGGACCCTGGTCACGTTCCTCTCTAAGGTATGCGCGATCATCCCCGTGCGGGGCTGGGCGGTCAACTCCGTTCCGCCGCGCCCCCGACCGATTCCCCCGGCGCGACGCTTTCGGGCCGGTATCGGAAGCACGCACAGCGAAAAACGTATGGAGGACCCGAGATGGACGACACGACCCACGGCCGCCCGAGCGGCGCCTCGGCCCGGCCGATGATCGGCGGGGCTCCGTTCGGGGAACCGGAGATCGACCCCAGCGCGTGGATCGCGCCCGGCGCGGTCGTCGTCGGCCGTGTCCGGCTCGGGGCCCAGAGCAGTGTCTGGTACGGATCGGTCCTGCGCGCCGACACCGAGGACATCGTGGTCGGCCGGAGGGTGAACATCCAGGACCAGTGCGGGATGCACTCCGACCCCGGACAGCCCGCGATCCTGCACGACGACGTCAGTCTGGGCCACAAGGCGATGGTGCACGGCGCGGTCGTCGAGGAGGGGGCCCTCATCGGGATCGGCGCGATCGTCCTCGGCGGGGCCCGTGTGGGGAAGGGGGCGCTCGTCGCCGCGGGTTCGCTGGTGCCCCCCGGCAAGACGGTGCCGCCGGACACGCTCTGGGCGGGGGTTCCGGGGCGCGTGGTCCGGGAACTGAACGACGACGACCGCGCCGTCCTGGAGCACACCCCGACCGCGTACGCGGGCTACGCCGTCCAGCACCGGGAGGTCACCTGGCGAGGGTGACCTCCCGGCCCGGCTCCGGGGGTGACCACCGGTTGGTAGGACCGATGGGCGGGTGGCGTTCTCCTCCTGGCTAGACCGGGTGAGCCGGGCACTGGTCCGCACGGGTCATGCGCGACCGACCGCACTCGGCGTAGCCTGGGGGGTCCCACGCCCCGTGGTCCGGGTCCGTCGCGCCCGCATCACGCCGGACCGGACCGAGTGTCCCGTCACCCACCCCGCGGCACCGCAGCCCTTCGGGAGGTGAGCACACGTGGACCACGACTCCGGCGCCCGCCCGCGCGACGCGCGCCACCTCCACGACCGCGTCGCACTGGACGAGATCGACCTGTACGCCGAGGTGCTCATCGCAGTGGCCGACGCGGACGGGCCGCTCAGCCCCGCCGAGATCGACCGCGTCCTCGGGGTGGTCCGCGACACCGGGGGCCGGTCCGCCGCCGGGAACGAGCCCGCCGGACCGCCGCCGGGCGCCGAGCAGCCACGCCTGCCGGAACCGAGACCGCTGCCCGACCAGCGGACGCTGGCCCGCGGGTCCGCCGCGTTGGGCACGACCGACCTCTCGACCGCGGTCAGCGCCGCCGTGCGTCGCCGGTCGGTCATGTGGGCCGGTCCGTAGGCGAGGACGGGGCCGAGGACGTCGGCCCGGCGTCCGGTCCCGCCGAGCCGGGGCGAGCGTCCGGGGCGACGCCGACCGGATGGGCGTCCGGGGCGGGGGCTACAGCGGCAGGACCGCCCGCAGCAGGAAGCCGCCGTCCTCCGTCCGCGACGCCGACAGGACGCCCCCGCCCGCCGCGACGCGCTCCGACAGCCCCGACAGACCGTTGCCCGAGGACGTCGCCTCCCGGTCCCCTCCCGACCGCGCCCGGTTGTTGGCCACCTCCACCGCCAGCGACTCCGCCCCCGCACCGGGATCCCGCGTCCGGGTGAAGGAGATCTCGCACCGGGTGGCGTCGCTGTGCCGGAGCACGTTGGTCGCCCCCTCGCGCACCACCCACGCGGCCAGCGCCGCCGCCCCCGGGGACGCCTCCAGTCCGTCCAGGCCGGTGACCGCGACCTCGGTCCGGTTGGCGCGCAGGACCGCGCCGACCGCCCCCACCTCCTCGGCCAGGTCCACCTCCCGGTACCCGCTGACCGCCGACCGCACCTGCGCCAGCGACGTCCGCGCCAGCGACCGCACCTCGGCGATCTCCACGGCCGCCCGCTCGGGGTCCCGTTCGGCCAGCCGGGCCGCCAGCTCGGACTTGACCGCGAGCGCGGAGAGGCTGTGCCCCAGCAGATCGTGCATGTCCCGCGAGAACCGCAACCGCTCCTCGGTCACCGCCAACCGGGCCCGCGCCCGCTGACCGGCCACCGCGTCGTTCACGATCTCCCAGAGCCAGAGGCAGGTCAGCATCCCGGCGCCCAGGACCAGCGCGTACACGACGGCGAAGAGCCACACCCCGAGGAACGGGACGAGACGGACGTCCGCCTGTGTGGTCGGGACGAGCAGCCAGGGCAGGGCCAGGAGCAGCGCGCTGACCCACACCGTCCGCCGCCGGGAGGCGGAGAACGCCCCGACGCACCACCACGCCGCGACCAGCGTCATGCCGTTGAAGGGGTCCTGGAGCCCCGCGCAGCACAGGACGAGCAGGGCCAGTGATCCCCAGTACGGCCAGGGCGCGGGGTCGCGCCGACCGGCCATCCTGCCCGTGAAGAGGAGGTGGAGCAGGACCCCGCAGCCGATCCCGAGGGGCACGGCGGCGACGGAGGGCCACACGAGACCGCCTCTCGCCGCCACCGACGTCACGTCCAGGAGCGGGAAGCCGACGAACATCAGGTCGAGGAGCGTCATGGACGCCACGAGCGCGCGCCGGGCGATCCGGATCCTGCGGTCCCCGCCCGCGTCCGCCGCCGGACCGCCGTCCACCTCCCTCACCGCGTCACCGTGCGCGTCCGCGCCGACGCCGCCGCTCACCGGTCCCGCCTCCCCGCGGACACCGCGCCCTCCTCCGCCCGCGCCCGCCGGTCCAGGGGCAGGACCGCCCGCAGCAGGAAGCCGCCGTCCCCGGTTCGCGACGCCGACAGGACGCCCCCGCCCGCCACGACGCGCTCCGACAGCCCCGACAGACCGTTGCCGAAGGCCGTGTCCCGACCGGGTCCGCCGCGGGCCCGGTCGTTGGCCACCTCCACCACCAGCGACTCCGTCCCCGCACCGGGCTCCCGCGTCCGGCTGAAGGAGATCTCGCACCGGGTGGCGTCGCTGTGCCGGAGCACGTTGGTCGCCCCCTCACGCACCACCCACGCGGCCAGCGTCCCCGTGCGCGGGGGCAGGGACGGCCCGTCCAGGCCGGTGACCGCGACCTCGGTCCGGTTGGCGCGCAGGACCGCGGTCACCGACTCCACCTCCTCGGCCAGGTCCACCTCCCGGTACCCGCTGACCGCCGACCGCACCTGCGCCAGCGACGTCCGCGCCAGCGCGTGCACCTGCGCCATCTCCGCGGCCGCCCGTTCGGGGGCGGGCTCCAACAGGCGCCCGGCCAGCTCGGACTTGACCGCGAGCGCGGAGAGGCTGTGCCCCAACAGGTCGTGCATGTCCCGCGAGAACCGCAACCGCTCCTCGGTCACCGCCAACCGGGCCCGCGCCCGCTGACCGGCCACCGCCTCGTTGGTGACGTCCCACAGCCACAGGGAGGCGAGGCAGGCGCCCGTCGCCACGAGGGCCTGCCCGACCGCCACGAGCCAGAGCACCGCGAACAGCGCCGGGTGGATGTCGGCGCCCGGCGGGAGGAGCCGCAGCCAGGGCAGGACCAGCAGCACCGCGGACACCCAGACCACACGCCGGCGCTGTACGGCGAAGACGGCCATCCCCCACCAGGTGGCGAGAGAGAGGAGGGCGAACACCGGGGTGGCCGTGAGGGCGTACGTCAGCACCGCCAGCGCGAGGGAGGTCCACAGGATCCGGGGGTCCGCCGTCCGCCGGGTGTCCACCCTGTCGCGGATCATGACGCAGAGCGTGGCGGTGGCGGCGACGGCGGTGACCACGGACAGCACCGCCGCCCAGAGCGGCTCGCCCGCCATGCCGGTGGACACCACGAGGGCGACGACCGGCCAGACCAGCGTCATGGCGGCGCCGAACATCATGCTCGCCATGATGACGATCCGCGCGACGCGCAGTCTGAACGCGTAGCGCCCGTCGACGCCGTCGACCCCCGTCACGTCCCGGTCCACCCGGCCTCCTCCCGTCCCCGGCGGCCCGGCACTCCCGGAGCCCCTACGAGTATCGGGCCCGCGCCCGCTCCCCGGCACGCGGGGATCCCCCCACGGACACGGGAGGGCGCGACGGAGGGGGACCTCCGCCGCGCCTCGCGGCCCGCCGTCACGGCTGGCGGGGGTCCCAGCGGAACACGCGCCCGACGAGCAGGGCCAGCGCGGTGATCCACACCAGCATCACGGCCACCGAGGGCAGCGCCGCCGCCCACAGCCCGAGGTAGCTAGCGGACTCGGCGCCCGCGAACCCGTCGAACACGTCGTAGCCGCTGTAGGCGGCCTGGGCGAGCTGGGCGGTCGGGGCCACCGGCAGCAGCTCGACCACGCGCTGCGCGCCGTCCGGGAGGAAGTCCAGCGGGACGTAGACGCCGCCCAGGAAGAACAGGCCCATCATCGGCAGGACCGACACCATCTGGGCGCTCTCGGAGTTGCGCACGTACGGCGTGATGAGCAGGCCGACCATGGTCATCACGGCCGCGTTCAACGTCACGGCCACCGCCAGCATGAGCGGGTCCCGCGGGGTCTGGCCGGTCATCAGCGCGATCAGAGCCACCATCGCGACCGCGGCGAGCAGGGAGAAGAACACGATGATCGCGGTCGTCGCACCGAAGATCACCAGTGGGGGCACCCCGCTGACCCGCAGCCGCTTGAGGACGAGGGACTCGCGACGCGCCGTGAAGACGTTGGAGGCGTGACCGACGCCGACGAACACGCCGATGGTGCCCATCACCCCGGCCAACGCCATGTCGACCGAGCTGACGCCGTCCATGAGCTCGTACGAGGGGATCTGGAAGGTGAGGAACAGCATCAGCAACGGCATCGACAGGATCCACCACGCCGTCTTGTACCGCACGAAGAGGGTGAACTCGGTGCGGGTCAGCCGCAGGGTCCGCCGGAACCGGCTGGGCGAGGGGCGGGTGGTCGGCGCCGACGTGGTGGTCGCGGTGGTGGGGCTCACTGTGACTCCTCGGACGGGACGCGCCGGGACGGTGCCGGGCGCGGTGGGACGGAAGGGGGTGGTGACGGGGTCAGACCAGGTCGGCGGCGCCGTCGGCGACGCTGAGGAAGACGTCCTCCAGGGAGGCGCCGCGGACCTGGAGGTGGCGCAGGGTGGTCCCGCGCTCCCCCGCCCAGGACAGCAGGGCCGCGACCGCGCGGTGGGCCCGCTCCGCCACGTCGCCGTCCCGGACCGTGTAGGTGGCCCACAGCGTCTGGTCGCGGGTCTCCACGCTCAGGTCGGCACCCTCCAGTCCGGGCAGGTCGGCGGTGCGCACGTCCTCCGGCACGGCGAACGCCACCCGGTCGCCCCAGCCCTCCAGCACGCTCGTCAGGGTGCCCTCGACGCGCACCCGGCCGCGGTGCATGATCGCCAGGCGGTCGGCGAGACGCTCGGCCTCCTCCAGGTAGTGCGTGGTGAGCAGGATCGCCACACCGTCCCGCTTCAGTTCGGAGACGATCCGCCAGGTGTCGATCCGCGCCTCGGGGTCCATGCCCGTCGTCGGCTCGTCGAGGTAGAGCACCTCGGGGGTGGTCACCAGGGCCAGCGCCAGGTCCAGACGGCGCTTCTGCCCGCCGGACAGCTGACGGACCGCGATCCCGCGCTTGTCGGTCAGGCCCACCGTGTCCAGGACCTCCTCGGTGCCGCGCGGCCGGGCGGCCAGGTCGCGGGCGAGGTCGACGGTCTCGCGGACGGTCAGGTCCTCCAGCAGGCCGCTCCCCTGGAGGACGGCGTTGGTGCGCTCGCGGATCGCGGCGGGCTGGCCGTAGGGGTCCTCGCCGAAGACCCGGACGGTCCCGGACGTCGGTCGGTGGAAGCCCTCCAGCGTCTCGATGGTCGTGGTCTTCCCGGCGCCGTTGGTGCCCAGGAGGGCGAACAGCTCGCCCGGGCGGATCTCGAAGGAGACGCCCCGGACCGCCTCGAAGTCGCCGTAGTGCTGCCGGAGGTCGTCGACGACCACGGCGGGGCCGTCTGCGGTGGTCCGCCCGGGGGCGTCGGTGGCTGCGGAGTGCGCTGTCGTCGTCATGTCCACCATGCTCGCGGAACCGCGTCACACGGAACAGACACCGTTGTCACCGGCTCCCCGTGCGGAACCACCCGGCGCGGTCGCTGACAAATGTCATGCCGCCCGTCCCGCGGACGACGGCGGGGCCGGTCCCGACCCGGAGGTCGGGACCGGCCCCGCGCGGGGTCCGTGGAGCGGTCAGGCCTCCGCGGTCTCCTTCTCGCCCCCGGCCGGGCTCTCGCCCCGGATCGAGCGCAGCAGGAGCTGGGAGACGTCCACGACCTCCAGCGACTCCTTGGCCTCGCCCTGCGACTTCTTCTCGTTGATCGCGTCACCGAGCATGACCTGGCAGAACGGGCACGCGGTGGAGACGGTGTCGGGGTTGGTGGTCAGCGCCTCGTCCACCCGCTCGGTGTTGATGCGCTTGCCGATCCGCTCCTCCATCCACATGCGGGCGCCGCCGGCGCCGCAGCAGAAGCCCCGCTCCTTGTGGCGGTGCATCTCCTGGGTCTTCACGCCCGGGACCTTGGCCATGATGTCGCGCGGCGGCGTGTACACCTTGTTGTGGCGCCCCAGGAAGCAGGGGTCGTGGTACGTGATGTTCTCGTCCACGTTCTGCACCGGGGTCAGCTTCCCCTCGTCCACGAGCTTGGCCAGGAGCTGGCTGTGGTGGACGACCTCGTACGCGCCGCCGAGCTGCGGGTACTCGTTGGCGAGCGTGTTGAAGCAGTGCGGGCAGCTGGCCACGATCTTGGTCACGCCCGCCTCGTTCAGCGTCTCCACGTTCTGCTGGGCGAGCATCTGGAAGACGTACTCCATGCCCAGGCGGCGCGCGGGGTCACCGGTGCACGCCTCCATGCCGCCGAGGACGGCGAACTTGACGCCCGCGATGTCCAGCAGCTCGGCGATGGCCTTGGTGGTCTTCTTCGCGCGGTCCTCCAGGGCGCCCGCGCAGCCGACCCAGAACAGGTACTCGGTGTCCGGCGACAGCTTGTCGTCGACGACCTCGACCTCGACCGGGTTCTCCTGCTCGGCGAGCTCGGCGATCCAGTCCATCCTCCGGTCCTCGGCCATGCCCCAGGGGTTGGCCTTGTTCTCCAGGTTCTTCAGGAGGGTGTTGGCCTCGGACGGGAAGTTCGACTCGACCATGACCTGGTAGCGGCGCATGTCGAGGATGTGGTCGATGTGCTCGATGTCGACCGGGCACTGCTCGACGCAGGCGCCGCAGTTGGTGCAGGACCACAGCTCGTCCGGGTGGATGACGCCACCCTCCTCCTCGGTGCCGACGAGCGGCTTGTTGAGGAGGGCGAGGACGTCGACGCCCGCGTGGCTCTCGTCGGGCTTCTCGGCGAGGGTCTCGGCGGTGATGCCCTGGAGCAGGTACGGGGCCTTCTCGTAGGCGTGCTGCTGGAGGTCGAGGATGACCTTCTTCGGCGACAGCGGCTTGCCGGTGTTCCAGGCGGGGCACTGGGACTGGCAGCGACCGCACTCGGTGCAGCTGGTGAAGTCGAGCAGGCCCTTCCAGGTGAAGTCCTCGATCTTGCCCGCGCCGAAGGGGTCCTCGTCGGGGTCGGCCTCCTCGAAGTCGAGGGGCTTGGTGCCGCTCTTGTCCATCATCTGCTTGGCGGCGCCGTGCGACGGGGAGCCGTCGGCCTTGCGCTTGAAGTAGATGTTGACCGGGGCGAGGAAGCGGTGCCAGCCCACACCCATGGTGAGGTTGACCGCCAGCACGACGAAGAACGCGTAGCTGATGATCAGCTTGAACGCGGCCACGAGGGCGATGGCGGGCTCGGCGACCGCGGCGTCACCGGGCAGGACGGCGCCGACCGCGTGGGAGATCGGGGTGGCCCAGACGGGGAACGGGAACTCCCCCGAGGCGACCTTGAAGCCGCGGATCGCGAAGATCGCCAGCAGCAGGCCGATGATGTAGGCCTCGACGTAGTACGCCGTCCAGTGCTTGGAGTGCATGAAGCGGGACCGGCGGCCGATCCGCTTCGGGCTGTTGATCAGGCGGTAGGCGGTCAGGCCGAGGATGCCGACGAGGCTGGCTCCCGCGATGATCTCGATGGCCAGACCGTAGATCGTCCAGTCGTGGATGATCGGCAGGTGGAAGTGCGGGTCGAAGACCTCGCCCTGGGCCTCGATGACGGTGAAGACCAACAGCGGGAAGGACACCATCACGAACCAGTGGGCCACACCGACCCACGGCCGCTTGAGCATCCTCGTGTGTCCGACGATCTCGATCAGCGTCATCGTGAGCCGCTGTCCGAACGGCCCCTTGCGCTCCGGCTCCACCGGACGGCCGATGCCCACGGTTCGCACGATCTGGCGGATGGCCAGAGCGAACACGGTGAACGCGACCACGGCGAAGACCGAGGTGATGATGCCCAGTGTCAGGTACAGCATCGCCCGTGGCCTCCCATCCTGCTGTGTCGTCCGGTGCGCCACACACCGGCGGTCGAGATATATGTTACTAGCGAGTAATAGCCCGGCCGCCACCGGCCCGCCCCCGCCACGAGGGCCCGCCGGCGGCGCCCGCGCCACCACCCCGGGTTCGGGGCCGGACTACGGGATCCGCCCCGGCGCGTCGTCGCCCGCGGGTGACGACACCGAGGAGTCACGGAAGTGCGCCGGTCATGACACCGGCCACATGATCCACAATCCACACATTATGTGTAGCTGACATCGGACACCCGTGGGCGCGGCGGGGCACCCGTAATACCACCGGTCTGTCCCCGCGCCACCGCGCCCCGCCGCCCGGCGGACATCCCCGGCGCACCTCTTCCCTCGCCCGGCGGACACCCCCGGCGCGGCCCTCCCCACCGCCCGCGCCCCCGGGATCCCCCTGGCCCGCGAGTCAAGGTTCTCCCCGAGTTGACCCGGGTTTGCGCCATTTCCCCCCTGAAACCACCCGCAACGGGAACACCACGCCTGGGCCGGCCGTTGTCTCTGCGTAGGAACTAACTTGAGTCTGGTTGACTCAACTGATTTGACAGCAATCGTTAGACGAAGCAAACTTACGTCTGAACGACTCAATCTTGACGGAGGTAGCAACCATGGCTCGTGCGGTCGGAATCGACCTCGGTACGACGAACTCGTGCGTCGCTGTCCTGGAGGGCGGCGAACCCACGGTCATCGCCAACGCCGAGGGCTCCCGCACCACCCCCTCCGTCGTCGCCTTCGCCAAGAACGGTGAGGTCCTCGTCGGTGAGGTGGCCAAGCGCCAGGCGGTCACCAACGTCGACCGCACCATCCGCTCGGTCAAGCGCCACATCGGCACCGACTGGACGGTGAAGATCGACGACAAGACCTTCAACCCGCAGCAGATCAGCGCCTTCATCCTCCAGAAGCTCAAGCGCGACGCCGAGGCCTACCTCGGCGAGGACGTCACCGACGCGGTCATCACCGTGCCCGCCTACTTCAGCGACGCCCAGCGCCAGGCCACCAAGGAGGCCGGCACGATCGCGGGCCTGAACGTCCTGCGCATCATCAACGAGCCGACCTCGGCCGCCCTCGCCTACCACCTGGAGAAGGAGGACGAGGCGACGATCCTCGTCTACGACCTCGGTGGCGGCACCTTCGACGTCTCCCTCCTGGAGGTCGGCGACGGCGTCGTGGAGGTCAAGGCGACCAACGGCGACAACCACCTCGGTGGTGACGACTGGGACCAGGCGATCGTCGACTGGCTGGTCGAGCGGTTCAAGAACGCCAACGGCGTGGACCTGTCCAAGGACAAGATGGCCCTCCAGCGTCTGCGCGAGTCCGCGGAGAAGGCCAAGATCGAGCTGTCCAGCTCCAGCGAGACGGTCATCAACCTGCCCTACATCACCGCCTCGGCGGAGGGCCCGCTGCACCTGGACGAGAAGCTCACCCGCGCCGAGTTCCAGCGCCTGACCGCCGACCTGGTCGAGCGGACCAAGACGCCGTTCCAGCAGGTCATGAAGGACGCCGGGATCCAGCTCAGCAGCATCGACCACGTGGTCCTGGTCGGCGGCTCCACCCGTATGCCCGCCATCGCGGACCTGGTCAAGGAGATGACCGGCGGCAAGGAGCCCAACAAGGGCGTCAACCCGGACGAGGTCGTGGCGGTCGGCGCCGCGCTCCAGGCCGGTGTGCTCAAGGGCGAGGTCAAGGACGTCCTGCTGCTGGACGTCACCCCGCTGTCGCTGGGCATCGAGACCAAGGGCGGCGTGTTCACCAAGCTCATCGAGCGCAACACGACCATCCCGACCAAGCGCTCGGAGATCTTCACCACGGCCGACGACAACCAGCCGTCCGTGCAGATCCAGGTCTACCAGGGTGAGCGCGACATCGCCCAGTACAACAAGAAGCTGGGCGTCTTCGACCTGACCGGTCTGCCCCCGGCGCCGCGCGGCGTCCCGCAGATCGAGGTCACCTTCGACATCGACGCCAACGGCATCGTCAGCGTCACCGCCAAGGACCTGGGCACCGGCAAGGAGCAGTCGGTCACCATCTCCGGCGGTTCGGCGATGTCCAAGGAAGACATCGACAAGATGGTCCGCGAGGCCGAGCAGTACGCGGAGGAGGACCGCAAGCGCCGCGAGGAGGCCGAGGTCCGCAACAACGCCGAGTCCCTCGTCTACCAGACCGAGAAGGTCATCAAGGACAACGAGGACAAGATCCCGGCGGACGTGCGCTCCGAGACCGAGTCGGCCGTCGCCGAGCTGAAGACCGCTCTGGAGGGCACGGACGTCGAGGCGATCCGTACCGCGAGCGAGAAGGTCGCGCTGGCCAGCCAGAAGATCGGCTCCGCCATCTACAGCCAGGGCCAGGAGGGCGCCGCCGCCGGCGCCGAGCAGACCTCCTCGGACTCCGCCGACGACGCCGACGTCGTGGACGCCGAGATCGTCGACGAGGACAACGGCAAGGGCACCCAGTCCTGACGCCGGGGCCGAGTGACGAGTCGAGGAAGGAGGGCGCGTCCCAGATGGCGCAGTCGGACAAGACCAACGGCTCCGGCGAGGGCGAGGAGCACCAGGGACCGGTGATCCGCGACAACCGCCGGATCGACCCGGAGACGGGCGAGGTCCGCGAACCGCGGGCCGCCGAGGCGGAGGCCGATGAGGCCGCCGGAGCCGAGGAGGCCGTCGAGGTCCCGGACACCCCGGAGTCCGTGGTGACCGAGGCGATCAACGCGGACGAACGGGTCGTCGAGCTCACCAACGACATCAAGCGGATCCAGGCGGAGTACGCCAACTACCGCAAGCGGGTCGAGCGCGACCGCGTGGCCGTCCGCGAGGTCGCCACCGCCCAGGTCGTCAGCGAACTCCTGCCGATCCTGGACGACATCGGCCGCGCCCGTGAGCACGACGAGCTCACCGGGGGGTTCAAGGCGGTCGGCGAGTCCCTGGAGGCGGTGGCGACCAAGCTGGGCCTGGAGCGGTACGCCGAGGCGGGCGACGAGTTCGACCCGAACCTGCACGAGGCGCTCACCCTGGTCCCGGCGCCCGACGTCTCCGTCCAGACGGTGATCGAGGTGTTCCAACCGGGGTACCGCATCGGTGAGAGGATCCTCCGCCCGGCCCGCGTGGTCGTCGGCGACCCCGTCGAGGGGGCCGAGGCCGCCGCCGGGTCCGGCGAGGACACCGGTTCCGCCGACGGCGAGGCCGACACCTCCTCCGACGGGGGCGAGGAGACGGACGGCAAGTAACGGGTTCGCCCGTCGGTCAGCTCCGGTCGTGCCCGCCGCCTCGAAGGCGGGTACGACCGGAGGGACCGGGGCGGGTTCCGCGGGCGCTGCTCAGGCACGTGCCCGGGGACCGCGCCCCGGCCCCGGTTCCGCGCGGAACCGGGGCACGTGTAAGCATCGGACGCAACCGGCACCAGCGGGAGAAGGCACCAGTCGATGAGCACCAAGGACTACCTGGAGAAGGACTACTACAAGGTCCTCGGAGTCTCAAAGACCGCCTCGAAGGACGAGATCAAGCAGTCCTACCGCAAGCTCGCCCGGGAGAGCCACCCCGACGCGAACACCCACGACCCCAAGGCCGAGGAGCGGTTCAAGGAGATCTCCGAGGCCTACAACGTCCTGTCGGACGACAAGCGGCGCAAGGAGTACGACGAGGCGCGTTCGCTGTTCGGCGGGGCCTACCGGCCCGGCGGCGGCGCCGGTCCCGGCGGGTTCGACATGGGCGACCTGTTCGGTCAGGGGCCCGCCGGTGGCGGAGCGTCCGGCGGCGAACGGCTGAGCGACCTGTTCGGCGGCCTGTTCGGCGGCCGGGGCCGCGGTGGCGGGACCACCCGCAGCAGGCGCGGCTCCGACATCGAGACCGAGACCACACTGAGCTTCCGCGAGGCGGCGGAGGGCGTCACCCGCTCCTTCCGCCTGTCCAGCGACGCCCCCTGCCCCACCTGCCGCGGCACCGGGGCCAGGGCGGGCTCCGCCCCGCGGATGTGCCCGAGGTGCTCCGGCACCGGGCACGAGAACACCAACCTCGGCGGCTTCTCGCTGTCCGAGCCGTGCGCCGAGTGCCGGGGGCGGGGCCTGGTCGTGGACGACCCCTGCACCGAGTGCCACGGCAGCGGGCGCGGCAGGAGCACCCGTACCATCCAGACCAGGATCCCCGGCGGCGTGACCGACGGCCAGCGGATCCGGATCAAGGGCAAGGGCGCACCGGGCGAGCACGGCGGCCCGCCGGGCGACCTGTACGTCGTCGTCCACGTGAAGGAGCACGCGGTGTTCGGCAGGAGCGGCGACAACATCACCATCACCGTGCCGGTGACCTTCCCCGAGGCCGTACTCGGCGCGGACGTGCGCGTCCCGACGCTCAACGGCTTCCCGGTGACCGTGAAGGTCCCGCCGGGCACCCCGAACGGGCGCACGCTGCGGGTCCGCGGCAAGGGCGCCAAGCGCAAGGACGGCACCACCGGCGACCTGCTCGTGACCATCGAGGTCACCGTCCCGACGAACGTCAGCGGCGAGGCGCGCGAGGCGCTGGAGAAGTTCCGGGCCGCGACGACCGACCATGACCCGCGCGAGGGACTCGAGGCGCGGGCGAAGGGTGCGTGATCCACGTGAACGACTCCTTCGGCGCTGACGCTCCGGTCTACGTGATCTCGGTGGCCGCGGAGCTGGCCGGGATGCATCCGCAGACCCTGCGGCAGTACGACCGGCTGGGCATCGTGTCGCCGGGACGGACCTCCGGCCGGGGGCGTCGCTACTCCATGCGTGACGTGCAGATGCTGCGCCAGGTCCAGCGCCTGTCGCAGGAGGAGGGCATCAACCTCGCCGGGATCAAGCGGATCCTGGAGTTGGAGCACGAGGTGGAGCAGCTGCGGGAACAGGTGTTCCACCTGGCCAACGAGCTGGAGGCGGCGCGGCGGGCGGTGGCCCGGCGCGGCCGTCCCGCCCCCTCCGACAGCGGTGGCGCACGCGGCGAGCTGGTGCGCCGCACGCGTGTGACGATCTTCAACACGGCCGAGCGGCCGGAGGACGACAGCGCCCGGGACACCGGTCCCGGGCAGGGCGGTCCGGGGGCGGGCCGCGACGACGAACGGGACTGACAGGGCTCCGGTACGGCTGCACGGGGGCACGGTCGGCCATCGAATGTCACCCAGGGTGACAACCCTGGTGGAAGGAGTCACCGGAGATGAACTACAAGCTCACGAAGAAGAGCCAGGAGGCCCTGTCGGTGGCCGTCCGGAGCGCGACCGCCGACGGTAGTCCGGAGGTGGACCCGCTCCACCTGTTGGCCGCGCTGCTGGACCAGGCGGAGGGGGTGACCCGCCCGCTGCTCAAGGAGGTGGGGGCCAACCCCGACACGCTCAAGGACCGGGTGGACGCGGCGATCGGCGCCCTGCCGAAGGCGGCCGGGGCGACGGTCAGTTCACCGAACTCCTCCCGCCAGCTGATCATGTCGATCAACACCGCGGCCAAGCGCGCCGAGCAGCTGGAGGACGAGTACGTCTCCACCGAACACCTGCTCGTGGGGCTGGCGACGGACGGCGGCGAGGCCAAGCGGCTGCTCAACGAGGTCGGCGCCACCCCGGACGCGCTCCTGGACGCGTTCGAGCGGGTGCGCGGGTCGGCGAAGGTCACCTCGGAGAACCCCGAGGACACCTACCAGGCGCTGGAGAAGTTCGGCGTCGACCTGACCGAGCGGGCCCGCGAGGGCAAGGTGGACCCGGTGATCGGCCGCGACAGCGAGATCCGGCGGGTCATCCAGGTGCTCAGCCGCCGGACCAAGAACAACCCGGTCCTCATCGGCGAGCCGGGCGTGGGCAAGACCGCCGTCGTGGAGGGGCTGGCCCAGCGGATCGTGGCCGGTGACGTGCCGCAGTCGCTCGTGGGCAAGCGGCTGGTGAGCCTGGACCTGTCGGCGATGGTGGCGGGCGCCAAGTACCGCGGCGAGTTCGAGGAGCGGCTCAAGGCGGTGCTCTCGGAGATCAAGGAGTCCGAGGGCCAGATCATCACGTTCATCGACGAGCTGCACACCATGGTCGGCGCCGGGGCGGCCGAGGGCGCGATGGACGCGGGCAACATGCTCAAGCCCATGCTGGCGCGCGGCGAGCTGCGCATGGTGGGCGCCACCACGCTGGACGAGTACCGGGAGAAGATCGAGAAGGACCCCGCCCTGGAGCGCCGGTTCCAGCAGGTCATGGTGGGCGAGCCGTCGGCCGCCGACACGATCGCGATCCTGCGCGGGCTCAAGGGCCGCTACGAGGCGCACCACAAGGTGCAGATCTCCGACGCCGCCCTGGTGGCCGCCGCGACCCTGTCCGACCGGTACATCACCGCGCGCTTCCTGCCGGACAAGGCGATCGACCTCATCGACGAGGCCGCGTCCCGGCTGCGGATGGAGATCGACTCCAGCCCGGTGGAGATCGACGAGCTCCAGCGCACCGTCGACCGGCTGAAGATGGAGGAGATGGCGCTGGCCAAGGAGTCGGACCAGGCCAGCGTCCAGCGCCTGGAACGGCTGCGCGCCGACCTCGCCGACCGGCAGGAGCAGCTCAACGCGCTCATCGCCCGCTGGGAGCAGGAGAAGGCGGGGCTCAACCGGGTCGGTGAGCTCAAGGGCCAGTTGGACGACCTGCGCACCCGCGCCGAGCTGGCCCAGCGCGAGGGCGACTTCGCCGAGGCGTCCCGGCTGATGTACGGGGACATCCCGGCGTTGGAGAAGCAGATCGAGGAGGCCGCCAACGCGGAGGAGGCGGCGGCCAGCTCCGGCGGCGACACGATGGTCAAGGACGAGGTCGGCGCCGACGAGGTCGCGGACGTCGTCTCCTCGTGGACCGGCATCCCGGTGGGGCGGCTCATGGAGGGGGAGACCTCCAAGCTGCTGCGCATGGAGGAGGAGCTGGGGGAGCGGCTGATCGGCCAGAAGGCCGCCGTGACCGCGGTGTCGGACGCGGTGCGGCGCGCCCGCGCCGGGATCTCCGACCCGGACCGGCCCACGGGTTCGTTCCTGTTCCTGGGGCCGACCGGTGTCGGCAAGACCGAGCTTGCCAAGGCGCTGGCGGAGTTCCTGTTCGACGACGAGCGCGCGATCGTGCGCATCGACATGAGCGAGTACTCGGAGAAGCACTCCGTGTCGCGCCTGGTCGGCGCGCCCCCCGGCTACGTGGGGTACGAGGAGGGCGGCCAGCTCACCGAGGCGGTACGGCGCCGGCCGTACACCGTGGTGCTGCTGGACGAGGTGGAGAAGGCGCACCTGGAGGTGTTCGACACGCTGCTCCAGGTGCTGGACGACGGCCGTCTGACCGACGGCCAGGGCCGCCACGTCGACTTCCGCAACACCATCCTCATCCTCACCTCGAACCTGGGGTCGCAGTTCCTGGTCGACCAGGCGCTGCCGGAGGAGCAGCGCCGGGAGCGCGTGATGGACGTGGTGCGGTCGACCTTCAAGCCGGAGTTCCTCAACCGGCTGGACGACGTGATCATGTTCGACGCGCTGTCCACGGAGGATCTGACGCGCATCGTCGACCTCCAGGTGGAGAGGCTGCGGCGGCGGCTGGCCGACCGGAGGCTGGAGCTGGACGTGACGCCGGGGGCCCGCGAGTGGCTGGCGCTGGCCGGTTACGACCCGAACTACGGCGCGCGACCGCTGCGCCGCCTGGTGCAGTCCTCGATCGGCGACCCGCTGGCCCGGGAGCTGCTGTCGGGTGAGCTGGCCGAGGGGGACACGGTCGTGGTGGACGTGGACGGCGCCAACGACGGACTGATCGTGACCCCGAAGCGGGCGGAGGAGCCCGCCGTCTGACCGGAGCCGCGCCAGGGCACGCGGGGCCGTCCTCCCCCTCCAGGGAGGACGGCCCCGCGTCGTGTACCAGTCACTGGGCACACTCGAATGATATCCTTTGGTGGATAGATCTGATATCAAAGAATGGATTCATGAGATGTCAAGAACCGTCATCGATATCGACGACAAGGCCCTGGCCGCTGCCGCCGAGGAACTCGGCACCAAGAGCAAGGTGGAGACCGTGAACAAGGCCCTTCGCGAGGTCGCCGCGCGGAGAAGGTCACACGAGTTCCTCGATCTCATCGAGGGCATGGACCTCGACCTCGACGAGCAGACGATGAAGGAAGCCTGGCGTTGACCCTCTACCTCGTGGACAAGTCGGCCTACGAGCTGGTGAAGCGGAGCCCGGAGGCCAGGGACGCCCTCCGGGCTCTCGTCTCACCCGGCAACGCGATCGCCATGTGCGAGATGATCGCGTTGGAGCTGTTGTACTCGGCCAGGAACACGACCGACTATGAGCGTCTCCGCGCCGGATACGAACAGCTGCCCTGGCTGGAGACGGACCACCGGGCGATGCGCCGCGCCATCGAGGTACAGCACGAACTGGCCCGCAAGGGTCAGCACCGCCGCCCCCTACCCGACCTCATCATCGCCGCGACCGCGGAAATCCACGGTGCGACGGTGATCCACTACGACAAGGACTACGACCTCATCGCGGCCATCACCGGCCAGCCCACCTCATGGATCGTCCCCGCCGGGACGGTCTGACACGCGCCCGTCCTCATCTTCGAGGGCGCGCACATCCTCATCCGTGATCACGGTGCCCCGCTGACCCGAGGCGCCGCGCCATCAGCCCGAAGGCGACCGACGTCGCCGCCTGCACGGCGAGGCACGTCCCGAAGGCGCCCGCGTGCGACAGCTCCGGCAGGGCCCCGGTGTAGGCGCCGCCGTAGACGGCGACCCCCAGCGCCAGGGCGGCCTGCTGCACGGTCGAGAAGAGTCCGCCGCTCAGCCCCGCGACCGATCTCGGGACCCCGGCCATCACCGCGCTGAGCAGCGGGGTGAACATCAGCGCCTGGGCGGCGCCGAGCACGGCGAGCAGCGGCTGGAGCAGCCACTGTGACGGGTGCGGCCAACCGAGGACGACGACGGCCGCGACCCCCAGCAGCGCGACGACGTGCGCCGACGCCCCGACCGTCATGACCGCGGAGCCGAACCGCCGCCGGAACACGCCCAGGTTCATCGACACGACGGCGAAGGCCGCCGCGAACGACAGCAGCGTCAGACCGGAGACCAGGGGGCTCTGCCGCAGCCCGCTCTGGACGGTCAGCGCGAACACGTACATGAACGCGCCGTATCCGGCGAAGAGCACGCACGCCATCACCAGCCCGAGTCGCAGCGAGCGGTGCCCGAGCACGCTCGGCGGCACCAGCGGCAGTCCGCCGCCGAGCTCGCGGCGGCGCTCCCACCACCAGAACACCGGGAACGCGGCGGCGGAGAGCACCAGCGACGCGATCGTCCACGGCGGCCACCCGTCCTCGGGGCCGATCGTCACGGGGAGGAGGAACGCCAGCAGGGCGACGGCGAGCACGGCCGTCCCGACCGCGTCGGCCTCACCGCGTCCGGCGGCCCCCGTCCTCGGCAGGGAGCGGGCGCCCGGCAGCGCCACGAGGGCCAGCAGGGCGCCGAACCAGAAGACGGAGCGCCAGCCGGTCCCGGCGATGTCGGCGCTGAGCAGCACCCCGCCGACCACCTGGCCCGCGGCGGTCCCCAGCCCGCTGGCCGCGCTGAACAGCGCGACCGCCCGAAGCCGGGCGGACCCGCGGGTGGTGGCCTGGATGGTGGCCAGGATCTGCGGCACCATCAGCGCCGCCGCGAGGCCCTGTGCGCCGCGGACGCCGATGAGCCACTCGACGCCCCCGACCAGCCCGGCGACCAGGGAGGTCAGCACGTAGGCGGTCAGGCCGACGACGAAGAGCCGCCGCCGGCCGAACGCGTCGCCGAGCCTGCCCCCGATGATCAGCAGGAGCGCGAAGCAGGTGGCGTAGACCCCCATCACCAGCCCGAGCTGCGCCGGGGAGGCGTCGAGGTCGAACGCGATGTGAGGGACCGCCACGTTCACGCTGGAGAAGGTGTAGGTGGCGACGAAGCCGCCGACGAGCAGGGACAGCAGCCCCGGCCCGCGCAGTTCTGATGGTTCCCGGCGCGCACCGGCGGGGCAGGGTTCCTCCCCCGCCGGGCGGACCCGGATGGTTCTCGTAGTCACCGGTCCACTGTCGGGCGACTGTCATCCTGGTACCAGGAGTCCACTTATCCTGGTACCAGCACCACCCGGTGCCCGACGGAGGGAGCCACCTCGCCATGGACGGCCAGAGCAGGCGGGAACTCGCCGCCTTCCTCCGCAGCCGCCGCGAGCGCGTCACCCCGGCCGACGTCGGACTGCCCTCCCTCGGGCGGAGGCGCACCCCCGGTCTGCGGCGGGAGGAGGTGGCCCAGCTCTCCGGCGTGGGGGTCACCTGGTACACGTGGCTGGAGCAGGGACGGCCGATCAACGCGTCCTCCCAGGTCCTCAACGCGGTGGCCCGCGCGCTGCGGCTCGACCCCGACGAGCACGCCCACCTGCTGAACCTGGCCGGGGACGACGCCACCCTCGACGACACCAGCCTGCACACGGTCACCGAGGACCACCTGGCGGTGCTCGAACAGCTCCTCCCGCTGCCCGCGTGCGTGCAGACCACGCGGTTCGACGTGCTGGCCCACAACCGCACCTACCGCCACCTGATCAGCGACATCGAGGAGTGGCCGACCCGTGACCGCAACTGCGCGGTGCTGAACTTCCTCGACCCGTCGTGGGCCGAGGTGTACGAGGACCACGACCAGGTGTCGGCGAGCATCGTCGCCCGGCTGCGCTCCTCGATGGCCGGCCACTTCGACGACCCGGCGTGGACCGGCCTCGTGGACCGGCTGTGCCGCGAGTCCGCGCTCTTCGAGGAGCTGTGGAACCGCCGCGACGTCCAGCGCACGGACACCCGGATCAGGGGCTTTCGCAACCCGCGGGTCGGGCTCCTGCGGGGGCGGTTCACGCGCCTGTGGCTGGACCGGTCCCGGACCGTGCAGCTCGCCACGATCACCCCCGTGGACGACCGCACCCGTCGGCGGCTGGCGGAGCTGGAGGCGTCCGTCGCCGCGGACCCGCCGGTGACCTCCCGGCGGCCCGCCGACCGGGCGGCGTGAGGCCGCGGCTGCCGGGCCGAGCCGCGTTCCGGGGGCTCAGAGTCCGAGCAGCTTGGCCTCCACCTCCGGGTCCAGGCCGAGCGCGGGCCGGTCCGGGCGGCGCGGCGCCTGACCGCCCAGGGCGCACAGCCACGCCCAGGTGTCGGCGACGGTGTCGGCCACCGGGCGGCAGCGCAGACCCGTGGCCAGGGCGCGCGACACGTCGCCCCGGTGCAGGGTGTCGTACAGCTCGCCGGGCGGCAGCCAGACCGGCAGGTCGGACCAGGGCTCGACACCCGCGTCGAGGATGGTCCGGGGGTCGGTCCAGCGCGGCTCGGCGTCGGCGCCCGTCACCGCCACGCAGGCGTCCAGCAGGTCGCCCATGCTGGCGTGGCCGGGTGGGCCGACCAGGTTGTACGGCCCGCCCAGGCCGGACACGGCGGCGTCGAGGGTCCACGCGGCCAGGTCGCGGACGTCGATGTACTGGATCGGCAGCTCACGCGGCCCCGGGGCCAGGAACGGGCCGCCCCGGGAGATCCGGGTGAGCCACCAGGGCAGGCGTCCGACGTTCTCGTACGGGCCGAGGATGAGCCCGGCACGGGCGGACAGCGCCCGGTCGGCGAAGACCGCCTGGGCCGCGAGTTCGCCGCCCCGCTTGGCGCGCGCGTAGTCGGCCGCGCCGTCGTCCTCCGGCGAGGCGGCCACCACCGGCCCGCCCTCGTCCAGCCCGGCGGGGGCCGGGTGGACGTACACGGACCGGCTGGAGACGTAGGTGTGGTGGCCGACCCGGCCGTCGAGCAGCCGCGCCGCCGCCGCGACGGCGGAGGGCGCGCCCGACCACGTGTCGACGACGGCGTCCCACTCCCCCGTCTCCAGGGCCGCGAGCCCGCCCGGCTCGGTGCGGTCCCCGTGCAGGGCCGCGGCTCCCTCGGGCGCGGCGTGGCGGCCGCGGTGGAAGACGGTGACGTCCCAGCCCCTGCTCAGGGCGTCCTCGGCCACGGCCCTGCCCACGAACTCGGTACCACCGAGGATCAGAAGTCTCATGCGCGGCAGTCTGGCGGCTCGCCGCCGGGGCGCGCCAGGGTTCCCTGCTCTGGGCAGAATCCCGGCGGCGGACCACCCGGGGGACAGCGTTTGCCCGCGCTTACACCAACCGGGAGGAAGCCCGGTCTACCGTGGCCACAACGCCGCCGGGAGGAGCCATGATGAGTCGGACCGTCGCGGACGTGGAGTCCTTGTGGGAGGCCGTCGACCGGCACACGGCGGCGATCGGGTCGAAGCTCGTCGGCTGGCGCCACCACCTGCACGCGCACCCCGAACTGCCCAACCGGGAGCGGGACACCGCCGCCCTCATCGCCCGGCACCTGTGCTCGCTGAACCTGGACGAGGTCAGGACCGGTGTGGCCGGGTACGGCGTCGTCGGCGTCCTCCGGGGAGGCCTGCCCGGCGACCGGGTCGTCGCGCTGCGCGCCGACGTCGACGCCCTCCCCGTCAGGGAGGACAGCGGTGTCGACTTCGCCTCCACCGTCATCGACGAGGACTACCCCGGCGGGCCGTTCCCGGTGGCGCACGTGTGCGGCCACGACTGCCACACCGCGATGCTCATGGGCGCCGCCGAGGTCCTGTCCGACCTGCGCTCGGAGCTTCCGGGCACGGTCCTGTTCGTCTTCCAGCCCGCCGAGGAGGGTCCTCCGGTGGACGAGGACGGCGGGGCCCGCGCGATGGTCGCCTCCCCGGCGCTGCTCGACCCCGCCCCCACCATGGTGTTCGGCCTGCACGTGGTCCCGCTGCCCACGGGCATCGTCGGTTATCGGGTCGGCCATCAGTACGCCGCGTCGTGCCTGGTGCGGATCACCGTCCGCGGCCAGCAGACGCACGGATCGACGCCGTGGCTGGGTGTGGACCCGATGCCCCCGGCGGCCGACATCGTCTCCGCCTGCGGACAGATCTACCGGCAGGTCCCGGCGGCCTCCCCGATCACCGTGTCCATCGGCCACGTGGAGGACGTGGGCCGGTTCAACGTCATCGGCGACTCGGTGACGCTGTGGGGCACCGTCCGGTGCCTGGACCCCCGTGACATGGACACCGTGCGCGACCACCTGGCCCGCACGGCGGAGCACATGGCACGGGCCCACGGCTGCACGGCGAAGGTAGACTTCCTCCAGGACGTGCCGCCGGTGGACAACACCCCGGCGTGGACGGCGGCGACACTGCCCACGCTGCGCAGGGTGGTCGGGGAAGAGAGGGTCAAGCGTACGGACGCCACCCTCGGCTACGACGACGTGTCCGAGTTCGTCAACGCGTTCGGCGGCGTGTACGTCATGCTCGGCTGTCAGGACACCGAGTACGTCGACGGCGTCCTGCGCGCGATCCCCGGCCAGCGGGGCGCCGCGGCCAACCACAACCCCGGTTTCTACGCCGACGACTCGATCCTGGCCACGGGGACGCGCCTGCACGCCAACGTCGCCGTCGACCACCTCACCGGGCGGATCGACCCGGCCCTGGTGGAGCAGCCCGGCCCGCCCGCCTTCTGAGCGGCGCCCGCTCCGGTCGGGCGCGTCTCACACCGAGCGTGCGCGCTCCAGCAGCAGGTCCCGTTCGCGTTCGTTGCGGGTGAGGGCGGCGGCGCGTTCGAACTCCGCGCGCGCCTCCTCCCCCCGTCCCAACCGCGAGAGCAGGTCACCGCGGACCGAGGACCACAGGTGGTAGCCCCTCAGGGCGGGTTCGTCACGGAGGCGGTCGACGAGGGTGAGGGCCGGACCCGGCCCCACCGCCATCGACACCGCCACCGCGTGGTTGAGCGCCACCACCGGGGAACCGGTCATCCTGAGCAGGGCGGCGTACAGCACGGCGATCGCCGTCCAGTCGGTGTCCTCGGCCGTGACCGCCCGCGCGTGCTCGGCGGCGATCCCCGCCTGGAGCGAGTACGGTCCCCTGGCGTCGCCGGGACGCTCGGGCAGCGACCGCTCCAGGGCCGCCAGGCCCCGGTTGACGAGCAGCCGGTCCCAGCGGGAGCGGTCCTGCTCCAGCAGCGGGACGGGCACGCCGTCGGGCCCCACCCTGGCGCGGAACCGGGACGCCTGGAGCTCCATCAGCGCGACCAGCCCGTGGACCTCGCGCTCCTCGGGCAGCAGCCCGGCGAGCACCCGGCCCAGGCGCATGGCCTCCTCGCACAGGTCCGTGCGCATCCAGTTCGGCCCGGACGTGGCCGTGTACCCCTCGTTGAAGATCAGGTAGAGGACCTCCAGGACGGAGGAGACCCGGGCGTCGCGGTCCTGCCCGGACGGCACCTGGAAGGGCACCCTCCTCCTGGCGAGGGTCCGCTTGGCCCGGACGACGCGCTGGGCGACGGTCGGTTCGGAGACGAGGAAGGCCCGGGCGATCTCGTCGGTGGTGAGCCCGCCGAGCAGGCGCAGGGTCAGGGCGACCCGGGCCTCGGTGGACAGCACCGGATGGCAGCACACGAACATGAGCCGGAGCAGGTCGTCGCCGTAGTCCTCCTCCAGGACCGCGTCGAACTCCGCCTGTCCGTCGTTCTCCCCGGTCTCCCGGCCGAGGTCGGCCATGCGCAGTCGGAACCGCTCGTCGCGGCGCCAGCGGTCGAGGATCCGGCGCTTGGCGACCGTCGTCAGCCACGCGCCCGGGGCGTCGGGCACCCCCTCCTCCGGCCACTTCTCCAAGGCGCTGACCAGGGCGTCCTGGGCGAACTCCTCGGCGAGGCCGACGTCACCGACCATGCGGGTGAGCGCGGCGACGAGGCGGGCCGACTCGATCCGCCAGACCGCCTCCACGGCGCGGGTCGCGTCAGTGTGGCTCACACCCCCATCCCAGCAGGGTGAGCCACACCGCCGCAACCGCCTCGGGGCTCCCGCGCGAAGGCGGTCAGCCGTTCTCGTACCCCTGGGCGCGCAGCTCCCGCTCGCGCTCCTTGACGTGTTCGGGGACCTCGTCGCCGAAGTCCTCCAGTTCGGCGATGCGCCGCAGCCGCAGGTTGAGGACGGTGTCGTCGCCCTCCGGCGGGTGCGGGCAGCGCTTGGCCCACTCGATCGCCTCCTCGCGGGAGGAGACCTGGAGGATCCAGTATCCGGCGATGACCTCCTTGGCCTCGGTGAACGGGCCGTCGGTCACGGTCGCCCGGCCGTCGCGGAAGCTGACGATCGCCCCCTCGGAGCTCGGTGCCAGCCCCTCGCCCGCGAGCAGGACCCCGGCCTTGACCAGCTCGTCGTTGTAGGCCGCCATCGCCTCGAAGACCTCCGGCGGCGGCACCTTCCCGGCCTCGGCGTTCTCGTCCGACATGATCGCCATCAGGTAGCGCATGGTGTTCACCCTCTCCGTGGTGCGCGGGGGCCGCATCCCCCGCTCTCACCCACACGTCGAACGGGACCGGCGAGGATCGACACCCCGCCCGAGATTTTTCCCGCGGATCCTTCCGGTGTCCCGGGGCGTGAAGGCCGTGTGAAGCACCCTTGGCACACTGCCCGAACGCAACCACCGCGCCAGCGGAGCGCACTGCTCCGGGCCGGGCACGACCCCCGCGCACGTGCCCGCACCAGACCGGTGCGCGCGGATCGCCCGCACTGGGCGCGCACAACCACGGAAAGGATGAGACACGTGTCGGACAACACATGGCACCGCTCCACCCCGGTTCTCGGCAGCATCCTCGCGACAATGGCCGTCATCGGGGGCTTCTCCGTCTTCGCCCTCGACGGGCCGCTCCGCTTCGCCCTGATGGGTGTGGCGGTCGTCGGCATCGTCCTGTCCGTCGGGCGCCTCGGCCAGGTCCAGCGCACCGCCCGAAGCGCCGGATAACCGGCCCCGGGCCCTCATCCTCATCCCGGCACGGGAGCGATGGGGACCCGGGCACACGTGTGGGGCTGGCGGAGATCTCCGCCAGCCCCACACGTGTGTTCACACGACCGCTTCCAGGCCCGACAGCCAGGAGCGGCTCAGAGCGGCGGACACCTTGTCGCCGCCCCGACGCACCAGTTCCTCGCCCAGCTCGGGATGCTTGACGAGCCTGTCCGCCGCCTCGATCAGCTGGATGTCGCCGCTGTCGATGGCCACACGCACGATGCGCTGCTCCACGTGATCGCGAGTCTGGACAGCGAAAGGGCTGTAACTCCTGCTCAGGAAGGGCCCCCCGTAGAGGGTGAGCGCCTCTGCCAGTCTCCCCTCCTCCAACAGTCCGAGGACCTCCGCGACGTCGCAACGGACGGTTCCTTCCAGGTGGTAGACGGCGCGGTCGCGGTCGTACCGGACGTCGATGCCCATCTTGCGCGCGCGCAGGGCGAGCGTCGGCAGGCTGGAGGGGGCCGGGTCACCCTCGAAGAGACTGGTCAGGAGCCAGTCCCGCGGCGCCGAACCGTTCGACAGCGCCAGGACGGCGACGAGTTCGAGGGCTCGACCGTGCTTGACCGGTGCACCGTCCACCCGGCAGCAGCCCAGTGTCTGGACCAGGGGCTCAGGGTTCATGGTCACTCCTTCTACGGAACGTGGGACGGAGGACGCCTCGGGGAACGGGGGCATCGTCCACGCTCACACCCTCACTCCCGGCGGCATCCGCGCACTATCCAGAACCTATTTCCCTGATCACCGGCCCTTTTCCCCACGCCCTCACACACGTGAAAGCCATGCGAAAAAGACCGATGCCACAGCCGGATCCCACCAACTCAACCATCCTGAACTGGGCAAACAAAGAAATCTCGAAAAAGTCAGCCATGCGAGGCGGGTGCGAAATCCACGCGAAGCCGACCTGGCAGATTCATACCCGTCAGCAAGAACGCGGCACGGAGAGCGCCGCGGACCGCACACCCGCAAGGAGAAGAAGAATGACCGCCTACTCGGTGCTCGTCCCCTTTCTCCCGCGCCGGACCGAGCAGATCCTGCCGCTGGCCGCACTGGTGAACTGGACGAACGCCGAGCGGCTGTGGCAGGGGCAGGCCCTGATGATGGAGCCCCACCAGGGTTTCGTGAGCGCCGCCGGAGCGGGTTTCCGGGTGCCGACAGGATTCGGGGTCACCCTCATGCCGCTCCGCCATCCCTACGAGGCGGCCCTCCAGGCCCGTTCGGTGGCGATGGCGACGGGGCGCTCCGTGGTCGCGGGATACGGACCCGGTGCACGGCCCTTCCAGGCCAGCGTCATGGGAAGCCCCTACCGCAGCCCGCTGACCGCGGCACGGGAGTACCTCACCGCGGTCCGCGGACTCCTCGACGGCGACGTCGTCGACCAGGACGGCACCTACTTCACGGTGAGGGCGCAACTGCCCCCCTGCGCGGCCCCTCGGGTCGACGTCGGGCTGGGGGTGTTGCGACCGGGCATGGCGCGGCTGGCCGGAGAAGTCGCCGACGTGGCGATCAGCTGGCTGACCCCCGCCGCCTACATCCGGGACGTCCTCGCCCCCGCGATCCGTGAGGGGGCCGACCGGGCGGGACGGTCGGCGCCCAGGATCACCGCGATGGTGCCGGTGGCCCTGGCCAGGCCGGGGTCGCCCCCGGAGGAACTGGCCCTGGCCAGCAACGCGGCACACCTCCAGGCCCCCCACTACATCGACATGCTCCGGCGCGCCGGGGTCCGCGTGGACGGCGGCTCCCCCGAGGACGCCGCACGGGCCCTGGTCGAAGGCAACGCCTTCGTGAGCGGCGACGCCGACCGCGTCACGGCACTCCTCAGGGAGTACGAGGAAGCGGGCGTGGACGAGATCGTCCTCAACACGACCGGAGTGCACAAGACGCACGGTCAGAACGAGGCCGTGTCCGACCTGCGAACCATCCTCGCGGCGGTGACGCGGTGACCGGAGACCGGCGGGCGGACCCACAGACAGCGACAGGGAACGGGACGATGGACAGAAGCGAACTGAGGCGGATCAAACAGCACCTCATGTCGTGGGGCACCGGCCAGGAGCCTCCCGCCACGGCGGTGACCGACGGAGCGGCGACCATCGTGGTCTCCGACCCGGGACACCTCCCGGAGGTGATCGGGAGCGACCTGGTGGGCACCGGAACGGTGGTTCTGGCCCCCGGAACGTACGACACCCCGGGTGTCGTGGGGTTCGACGGAAGCCTGGACGAGCCCGGCGGCGAGGCGTCCCTCGGTGACGAGTTCTTCCTCCAGACACAGGACTACGCGACCAGCGAGTTCATGTCGATCCTCGGGCCGACGCTGGTCCGGGTGGGAAACACGGAGGATTTCCGGCTCTTCCTGGCCGACGCCGACCGGGCGCTCGAAGAGGGCGTCTTCCCCGACTTCGCCATCGCCCCGGCCCTCCGCTTCGCCGATGTCCCCGGGCTCGGACACGGCCCCGGCATCGACGGTCCCGGACTGCGCCTCCACGTGTCCCCCGAGGGCCGGATCTCCACCGCGCCCGGCGGCTCCGGCATCGGCCGGGTCGGTGACTCGCTCTCGGCCCTGCGGGCGGCCTGGGGGCGGGCCAACGGGGACAGCACCGCCCCCTGCGCGGTCTGCCTCGGGGAGGCCGTCCCGGAGGCCGAACGCGCCGCGGCACTGCGCGAACGGCCTTGGCTCGGGCGCTACCTGACCGTCGTCGAGGCCCTGCGGACGATGAACCTCAACAACATCGCCGACCTGCGCGTCTCCGGGTTCGGAGGCCGCATCACCGAGGGGTTGGCCGGCGAGGGCCACGACACCGACCTGAGGGACGACCGCGCCCCGGTGGTGATGTGGAACAGCGAAAGCGGATACGTCTACGACCCGGGTACCCGCAAGGTCTTCGTCCTGGAGCACGTCGCGGCCTCGGCCGCCGAACTCCTGGTCTCGACCGGTTCTCGCGACCGTGCCGCCCAGTACGCGCCCCTCGGGCCGCTGGCGCGGGTGGAGGACTTCCTCTCCCGTTCCGGTGCCGCGCCGACCGCCGCGCTCGCGGGGGTGTGAGGACGATGACCGCCGCCCCGACCCCGCTCGCCCCTCCCGGAACCGCCGGGCGACTGGTCGCCTCTCTGGGTGAACGCGCCCGGCTGGAGGACATGTACGGCCCCGAGGGCGCGCATGTCTACCACGACCTGTCCGCCGACGACCTCCTGGAGGTCCGTGCCCTGGTCCGACTGATCCGGGGCCGCCCCGGACCCGTACTGGACCTGGCCGCCGGGTCGGGGCGCATCACCCTCCCGATCCTCGCGACGGGTACCGAGGTCACCGCCCTGGACCTGTCCCAGGACATGCTCGACCTGCTCGCCGAGCGGCTCGCCAAAGCCCCCGGGCGACTGCGCGAACGGTGCCGCGTCGTCCGTGGCGACATGGGCGACTTCCACCTCGGCACCGCCTTCGGCTCGGTCGTGCTCGGGACGACGTCGATCACCCTCCTGTCCCCCGAGGGCCGGCGGGGCCTCTACCGGAGCGTCGCCGCGCACCTGGCCCCCGGCGGCCGGTTGCTGGTCTCCTGCCTGGACCGCGGGGACGGACCGGGCAGCCCCGACGAGGTGGTCTCGACGGTGACCGGGGCGAGCGGCGCGGCCTACCGCCTGTACGACCACTGGGTCGACGGAGCCGACCACCGCACCGTGACGGTCCTGCCCGAACCGCTCCCCGAGGAAGCCGTGCCGGTCTACACGGGCCGGGTGGGGGTGGTCCCGAGCGGCCTCCTGCGGTCCGAACTCACCGACGCCGGATTCCGGGTCGTGGAGAACCACGCCCTGTCCGATCCCGATGCCCGGCACCGGGGCACCCTGCTCGAAGCGGAGCTCGCACGATGAACACCACCGACTCCACGCTCTGGCCCTACCTGACACCGGCCAGCGCCCACGGCGACGACTCCCTGTGCGGGGTCTCCGCGCGGGGGCACCGTATCCGGTACGCGGACGGCCGCGAGCTCCTCGACGGTTCGAGCGGCCTGTGGAACGTCAACCTCGGCTACGGCAACGACGCCATCGCCGACGCGGTCGCCGACGCCATGCGCGAGGCCTCCTACCTGAGCGCCTTCCGCTACGAGAACGTCTACGCCCGCCGGGCCGCCGACGACCTGGTCCAGGTCGCCGGGCCGGACCACTACGCCAAGGTCCTCTTCTCCTCCTCAGGGGGCGCCGCCAACGACATGGCCATGAAGGTGGCCCGGCACTTCCACGCCCTGGCCGGCCAGTCCCGGCGCGACCTCGTGGTGAGCATGCGCGGCAGTTTCCACGGTCTGACCTTCGGTGGCTTCGCCCTGACCGGCGAGGAGCTCGGCCAGCGGGTCTACGGCGTGGACCAGAGGTTGGTACGCCACGTGGAACCCGACTCCGTCACCGACCTGGAGACCCTCTTCTCCCGCGGCGCGGAACGGATCGCGGCCGTCGTGGTCGAACCGGTACAGGGGACGGGAACCGTCCCGCTGAGCGAGGAGTACGTCTGTGAACTCCTGAGGCTGCGCGACGAACACGGGTTCCTCCTGATCGCCGACGAGGTTGCCACCGGTTTCGGCCGTACCGGCGCCTTCTTCGCCACGCACCGATGGCCCGGGCAACCGGACCTGCTCATCACCTCCAAGGGTCTGACCAACGGCACCTGCCCGGCCTCGGCGGTGATCGCCTCCCGGCGGGTGGCCGAACGGTTCGCCGAACACGACGCGGTCCTCACACACGCCGAGACCCAGGGCGGCAGTCCGGTTCCCTGCGCGGCGATCTCGGCGACCATCGCCGAGATGCGGCGGCTGAACGCGGTGGCCAGGGCGCGATCCCTCGGTGAGCGCCTGGCCGCTGGGATGGACGCGCTGGTCGCCGAGCTGCCGCAGGTCACCGAGGCCACCGGGATGGGGTGCTTCCGCACCCTCGGGGTGGTCGGCCCCGACGGGTCACCACTGTCCGGGGAGGAGGTCGCCGCGCTCGTCGCGGCGGTCAGGGACGCGGGCGCACTCGTCCATCCCGGACCCGGCGGCGTCCAGCTCATCCCCGCGCTGACCTACGGCGAGGAGGAACTGGAGGAACTGCTCGGCGCGGTGCGTGAGGGCGTCCTCTCCCACCACGCGGCCCTCTCGACCCGCCCGGCCACGGGGGTGACGGCATGACCACCGCCTACCCGGTGCCCCCGGCCCCGATGGCAGTCGAGCGCCTGGCCGACTGGATCCGCCGCGACGGATCCCGTGCGATCACGGTCCTGTTCGACCCCGCGATCGCCGGACAGCCGGTCGCCACGACCGTGACGGAGCGGGTGGGACGCGCCGGAGTCACCCCGCGCGTGCTCACGGCGACCTCCGACAGCGACCTCGGCACGGTGGAGTCCCTGGCCGAGAGCCTCGGCGAGAACGAGCTCGTCATCGCGGTCGGCGGCGGAACCGTCGTCGACCAGGCCAAGCTCGCCGTCCTGTTCCGCCGCTCGCCCGAGGCCCACGACAGGGTCCGGGCCCCGCAGCGCAGCGGCATGGTGGCCCTGCCCCCGCACCTGGGGACCTCGGTCCGCGTCGTCGCGGTCCCGACCACCCTCGGTACGGGGACGGAGCTGAGCACGGTCGCCTGCGTGACCCACGCGGGAGGCAAACGCCTCGTCACCGGCCCGTGCCTGCGGCCAGCCGCCTCCGTCCTGACCACCGAGGCCACCGGGACGCTCCCGGTCCGCCTGGTCTCGGAGGGCGTACTGGAAGCGCTCTTCCGCACCGTGAGCCCCTACGTGGGGGACCACGCCGACCTGCCGGAGCCCGACGCGCTCACCGAGGACCTGGCCGTCCGCCTGGTCCGGGTGGGCGACCGAGTCCGGCGGCTGAGGTCGGCGGGCGAACCGGTGGACGGCGCGACGCGGCTGCGGATCGCCGAGCTGAGCGGGCAGAGCCAGATCGGCGACACCAACCTCGGACGCGATCCGTACGCGGTCAAGGGATGGCTGCTCGGCAACGAGCTCTCCTCGGAGCTGGGCCTGTCCAAGGTGCACGCGATCGCCGCGCTGTGGCCGGTCCTCTGGGAGCGGATCGCGCAGGGCGACACCCGCCTGGGCAGTGCGCGCCGCCTGGCCCGGATCTGGGACCGGATCCTCGCCACGGACCCGTACCTGCCGACCGACCCCGCGGCCGGGATCGCGGCACTGACCGACGCATGGCTGGTGGACCGGGACATCGTCACGACCCCCGAGCGGCTCGACGCCGCGACCAGCCGGGTCATGCGCTCCTGGGGAGCCGGGCTGCCGATGCTCGGCGGCCTGCGCACCCACGAGGTACGCGACCTGTTCGCCCGAGCGGTCCGCGAGGACCGGGGCGTACCCGATGAGACTTCCGCTCCCGTGGCCTGACGGCCCCGGGAAGCGGTCGGAAGAAACACACGACACCCGAAGGAATGAGGAAGCACCCCATGAGTGACTCCCGCAAGCAGCAGGACACGCCCGCCACCGACGTGAACCTCGAACTGGAGATGCAGGAGCTGGAGGCCATGGAGGCCCCGGGCTGGGCGACCGTCAGCGGCGTGTCCGTCGGCGTCAGCATCGTCTCCGTCGCCTGGAGCGTCACCTGATCCCCGGCTCCTCCTCCGGTGGTGGGGGCCGCCCAGGCCCCCACGCCTCCCCCGACCCGATGGCCGGGACGGGCCATCACCCCACGGATACACGAGAGGTAGACCCCATGTCCGACGAGAAGACGGCCGCCGCGAACCCGGCCGAGAACACCAACGTGGAACTGGAGATGCAGGAGCTGGAGCCCCTGGAGGCCCCGGGCTTCTGGACCGGAGTCGGTGTCGGCACCGTGATCAGCGCCTCCGTCGCCACCTCCGTCGCCGTCACCTGATCCCCTCACCGACCCACCGGAACCGGTCCGAACGGGCCATCACCCCACGGATACACGAGAGGTAGACCCCATGTCCGACGAGAAGACGGCCGCCGCGAACCCGGCCGAGAACACCAACGTGGAACTGGAGATGCAGGAGCTGGAGCCCCTGGAGGCCCCGGGCTTCTGGACCGGGGTGTCGATCGGCACCACCATCAGCGCCTCCGTCGCCACCTCCGTCGCCGTCACCTGATCTCGACGGTCGAACGCGCCCCCGGGCACGCGTGCCCGGGCCGCCACTCCGACACCACGTGTGTCATCCGCCAAGGCCGGCCCCCTCGGCCCTCCCCTCGGGGAGACCGAGGGGCCGGCCCGGCCCTCGCTGACAACCGGAGCACCCCATGAGCAACCACGACCGGCGCGGCTGCCGCGCCGACAACCACGGCGGCGGGACCGGACGGGCCGCCGCAGCCGACCACGACAGGACGGTGACACGATGAGCGGCGAGTACGCGGCCAGCTTCCGTTCCGTGAGCAAGCGGTTCGGCTCGACCACGGCGGTCGACGACATCACCTTCGACGTCCGCCCCGGACGGATCACCGGCCTCCTGGGACGCAACGGAGCCGGGAAGACGACCTCGCTGAAGATGCTGCTCGGCCTGGCGCGGCCCACCGAGGGCACCACCACCGTCTTCGGTCGCCCCTACGCCTCACTCCCCGACGCGGCGCACCGCGTCGGCGTCGGTATGGACGGCGTGAACTCCATCCCCGACATGCGCGGACGCAGGGAACTCCGGGTCTGGTCACGGATGCTCGGGCTCCCCGACCGGCGCGTGGACGAGGTCCTGGAGCTGGTCGGTCTGGGCGACCGGGCCGAGCGCCGGGTGAAGGACTACTCCACCGGTATGCGCCAGCGCCACACCATCGCGGGCGCCCTGCTCGCCGATCCCGAGTTCCTCGTCCTGGACGAACCGGTCAACGGCCTGGACCCCGACGGCATCCGCTGGCTGCGCGGCTTCCTGCGCCGTCTGGCCGACGAGGGCCGCACCGTGCTGATCTCCAGCCACCTGCTGGCCGAGGTCGAGCAGACGGTGGACGACGTCGTGGTCATCCAGAAGTCCCTCCGCTACTCCGGGCCGCTGAGCGGCCTCGTCAGCGGCCCCGACGAGCGACTGGAGGAGCGGTTCTTCTCCCTGGTCGGCTCCGAGAACGAGAAGGAGAAGGTCAGTGCCTAACGTGATCGCCGCCGAGGCGCGCAAGCTCGCCGGCACGCGCACCTGGCTGTATGTCGCCCTGGGCGGCGTGGCGCTCGGTCTGAGCGCCAGTTACGGCTTTGCCGCCGAGGTGGAGGACGCGTCGGCCCTGACTCCGGAGGCGACCGCCACGGTCACGGAGTCGGTGATCCGTGCGTGGATGATGATGCACCTGTTCGCGTCCATCCTCGGCGCAGTCATGGTCACCCGGGAGTACAACAGCGGAACGGTCAGCCGCTCGGTCCTCCTCAGCGGCGGGCGTGACCGCCTCTTCGCCGCCAAGACGGTCGTCGGCACCGGAGCGGGTGTCCTGCTCGGCGCCGCCACCGCGGGCGTGGCCCTGGCCTCCCCGTACGTGTTCATGCCGATGAACGGTATGGACCCGGAGATGACCACCACCGCCTACCAGACCGCCCTGGGCGTGTTCGCCGTGACCGCGCTCGCCGCGCCCTTCGGCGTCTTCCTCGGCTGGCTGATCCGCAACCAGGTCGCGACCGTCCTGGTCCTGGCCCTGGTCACCGTGGGGCTGGAGCCCTATCTGCTGCGCGCCGTGCCCGAGGTCGCCAAGTACCTGATGTCGATCGCGATGAGCTCGGTCTACCTCGACGGCAAGCCCGAACTGCTCTCCGTGCCGGCCGCCCTGGCCGTGATCGGCGGCTGGCTGGCCGTCACCGGTCTGGCGGGCAACCGCCTCCTGACCTCCCGGGACGTGGCATGACCACCACCGCCCCCGAACCGACATCCGCACCGCACCTGGAGCGGCCGCGCACCTCTCCCGGGGTCACCGTCCACGCCCCCGCCGAGGATGACGGCACCTGGGTGATCCAGAGGGGCAAACGCTACTACCGGGTGGGGGCGGACGCCGCCAGGCTCGCCCGTGCCCTCGACGGTCGGCGGGACAGGACCGACCTCGCCCACCACCTCGGGTGGACCGAGGACTCGGTGTCCAGGGCCGTCGCGAAGTTCGACTCCCTGAAACTGATCGACGACGGGACCGCGACCGCCCCGCCCGCCACGCCGCTGATCCACTTCGTCCCTCCTTTCACCGTCCAGTTCACCCTGGTCCGGCCGGGGGCGCTGATGGATCGCCTGGACCCGTTGATCCGTGCGTCGGCCAACCGCGGCACCGCGGCCCTGGCGATCCTGCTTTCGGTCGGCGGCCTCCTGGCGCTGGCCGTGCAGCACGCCGACCTGGGCCGCGCTCTGAGCAGCCCGCTGCCGTTGGCGGTGTACGTGAGCGTCCTGGTGGCGTTCCTGGTGTCGACGTCCCTTCACGAGATGGGTCACGCCGCCACCCTGAGCTACTACGGCGGACGGCCGAGCCGGATGGGTGTCATGCTCTTCTACCTGACACCCGCGTTCTTCTGCGACGTGTCCGACGGCTGGCGGCTCCCCCACCGGTACCAGCGGGTCCGCGTGGCCATGTCGGGCGTGGCGACCCAGACGGTCATCGCCGGTGCCGCGTCCCTCGGCGCCCTGTTCGTGTCATCACCCGGAGCCCAGAACGGCGTCCTCGTCTTCGCACTGGTCAGCTACATCGCGGGGATCCTCAATTTCCTGCCCTTCGTCAAACTGGACGGCTACATCGCCCTGATGAGCCATCTGGATCTGCCGTTCCTCCGCGACCGCGCGATGACCGACGCCCGGCGCTGGTTCGCCCGGCTGCTGTTCGGCGGCCGGTACGAGCGGGAGATCCGGCGCCCGTGGTCGGTTCCGTTCGGGCTGGCCTGCATGGGTTTCCCCGTATACCTCATCGTGACGGCGCTGGCCCTGTGGACGGACCTGCTCCAGCGCAGCGGCCTGGTCGGGCTCACCGCGATGGTGCTCGGCGTCGCCTACGCGCTCTACCTCGTGGGCCGGGGCCTGCTCGGACTGGCGCGCGAGGTCCGCTCCTCCGGGGCTCCCCGGTGGCGGATCGCGGCGACGACCGTACTCCTCGCGGGCGCCTGCGGAGCCGCCCTCTTCACACCGGTTTCCCACAGTCTGTCCGGCGCCTACGTGGCGCACGACGACCAGGTCCACCTGGTCTTCCTCGACGGGACCGACACCTCCGCCATCGCGGAGGGCCAGAAGGTGGACCTCATGCGCGGCGGGTTCGTGCTCCAGCGCGACAACGGGACGGCGACCGTCGACACCACCGTCTCCGAGCGGGTCCGAGCCCCCCTGTCCGCGTTCATCCCCGTCATCCTCGGCGACGACCCCGAGTTCGCCGCCGAGGGCTACCGCCTCGACGTCGAGGCGCCGCCCGAGGAACCCACCGGGGCGGCCGTCGTGTCGGCTGGCCGCATCCCCCTGTGGGAGTACGTCCACCGCCACCACATCGCCCCCTTCATTCCCTGACAGACCACCGCGCGGCCCGCCGATCCGGGCACGGTCTCCCGGCGGAACACGCCCGTCCCCTCTCCCGAGCAGGAAGGAACACACCACCGTGCAGGATTTCCGCTACCTGAACTTCTGCCCCGAGGGCACTCTCTTCTACGACAAGCCCGCCCCCGAGGACGTCACCGACGACTTCCGCCCACCCGGTACGCCACCGGGACCGGACTGGTCCTCCGAGCGCGGCCGCGAGTGGACGGTGTGCACCCCGCCCGAGGCGGACATGCCCCTCCAGGGGTGGAAGATCCACGTCTCCGCCACCCCGGAGAACGCCGCCGAGCTGCTGGACGCCGTCCTGCCCTACTGCGTCGAGCACGGACTGCCGTTCAAGCACCTCAACAGCCCCTCGGTGCTCTCGCGACGCAGCAGCAAGTACGGGGACCGGACCGCCAGCGGCAAGTTCGTCACCATCTACCCCGCGAACGAGGAGGAGCTGCACCGTACCCTGCTCGACCTCGACGAGCGGATCGGCGGGAAAGAGGGTCCCTACATCCTCAGTGACCTGCGGTGGCGCTCCGGGCCGCTGTACGTACGCTATGGCGGCTTCACACTGCGCCTGGCCCGCAACGAACACGGTGCCCTGGTGCCCGGCATCGAGGACCCCGAGGGCCGCCTGGTCCCCGACGAGCGCAGGCCCGGGTTCCGCACCCCCTCCTGGGTGAAGCTGCCCGACTTCATCGCCGACGCGCTCGCCGAGCGCAACTCCGGCACCTTGAAGGACTTCCCGTTCCGTGCCCACAAGGCGCTGCACTTCTCCAACGGGGGCGGTGTCTACCTGGCCCGCGACACGCGAACCGGGGAGGAGGTACTGCTCAAGGAGGCCCGTCCGCTCGCCGGGCTGGACACCTCCGGCGCCGACGCCACCCAGCGGATGGAGCAGGAGCGCTGGGCCCTGGAACGGCTCGCGGACCTGCCCAGCGTCCCGCGGCTGTACGACCACCGCATCGGCCACGAGCACCACTTCCTCGCCCGTGAGTTCGTCGAGGGGGTGCCGCTCAACCAGGCGGTGTTCGCCCGGCACCCCTTCATGGGAGGCGACAACACTGCGGAGGAGCGTGCCGCCTACACCGAGTGGGCCCTGGAGATCCTGGACCAGATCGTCCGGGGGGTCGAGGCGATGCACGAGCGCGGTGTCGTCTTCGGGGACGTCCACCCCGGCAACGTCCTGGTGAAGGACGACGGGAGCATCGCCTTCATCGACATGGAGACCGCCACCCGCGTGGACGCGGGCTACCGCCAGTCGATGGGCGCGCTCGGCTTCTACGCGCCCGACCACCTGTCGGGCACGGAGGTGGACCTGTTCGGGCTGGCGTGCCTGCGCCTGGCCCTCTTCGCGCCCGCCCCGCACATCATTCCGTGGGGCCCCGGGAAGATCCGCGAACTCATCGAGCTGGCGACCACGCACTTCCCCCTGCCCGACGGCTTCGTGGAGAGCATCGAGCGGGGTATGGGCGAGGAGGTCCTTCCGCCCGGTGAGCACACCCCCGTGTGGCCCCAGGACCCCTTCGAGCCCTCGCTGCGGTCACGGATCGCCGCCAGCATCGTCGACGCCGCCACACCCGAGCGCGACGACCGCCTCTACCCCGGCGACGCCTTCCAGTTCCTCAACCAGGGCGGCGGGGTGACGTTCGCCTACGGTGCCGCCGGAGTGCTGTGGGCGCTGCACGAGACGGGTCAGTCCGTCCCCGTGGAGCACGTCACCTGGCTGACCGACCACGCCCACCAGCTGGAGGAGGTGGGCCCGGGCTTCTACACGGGGCTGAGCGGGGTCGCCTACACCCTGGAGAGGATCGGTCTGCGCCCCGAGGGCGAGGCGTTCCTGGAGTCGGCGCTCCTCGGCCCGCACGACGACGTGAGCGGCAACCTCCTGGAGGGGTTGGCGGGCCTGGGTCTGACACTGACTCACTTCGCCGACATCACCGAGACCAACGGCTATCTCGCCCGCGCCCTGGACATCGCGGACACCATCACCGAGCGGGACGGCGCCGGGGTCAAGCGCTCGGGACTCCTGCACGGCCGCACGGGACACGCGCTGTTCCTCCTGCGCCTGTACGAGCGCACGGGCGACACGGCGCTGCTGGACGCGGCCGAGCACGAGTTCCGCGCCGACTACGACGCGCTCGTCGCGGCCAACCGGGACAGCGGCCCACGGGTCACCTTCCCCAACGGCCTCGCGGGCGGCGCCGGGATGGCGATCGTGGCCCACGAACTCCTCCGGCACCGCGCCGACCCCCGGCTGGCGTCGGCTCTCAGGAAGCTGCGGACCAGCACCGAGTCCCAGCTGGTCGTCTCGAACGGCATGTTCAACGGCAGGTCGGGCGCGGTCGTCGCGCTCAACCACCTGAACCCGGGCGAGAACACGGTGGCTCGCCTCCGCGACCATCTGAACGCCTTCGGGTGGGAGGCGATCTCGGTCGAGGAGGGGCGTCTGGACTTCCTGGGCGACCACAACCACCGGCTGTCCACCGACCTGGCCACCGGCTCGGCCGGCGTCCTGCTGGCGCTGGACGCCACGGCCCGCGGCCGGCTGAACCCGTTGCCCTTCCTCCGCTCCGGACCCGGTGCGCGGTCCCCGGAGGGACGCCCGGCGCACGATCCGTTCCGTGTGCCGGCCCTCACCCGACGGGGGGCGCGCCCGTGATCGACGTGACCCGGACCCTGGGTCCCGCCGGTGAGATCACCCGGCTGCTCGCCCTCACCCCTCCCCGGTTGCCGGACAACCCGCTGTGGGGTGCGGGTGTCGAGCTGCACCCGCCGCCCGGCATGACCGCGGAGGACACGCCCCTGTCCGCCCGCATGGTCGGCGCGCACGGCCACTCGCGCTCGGACGCGCTCCTGCGCGGCAGCGGCGAGGCGGTCGAGCGCTTCGCGCTGCACCCCGTACCGGGCCTGGTCCCGGTGCGGGGCCGGGCGGCCGACCTCCCCCACCCGGCCCTGCACTTCCACGGCGACGGGATCGGTCTGGGGGATCCCGCGGCCGCTGACGCCGATCTGACCTGGTACGAGGGGCGCAGGCTCCGGGACTCGGCGCCCGTGATGGTTCCCGCTCCTCTGGTGGACTGGCCCGCCGACCCGGTCGAGTCCGTCCACTTCGATCCGGGACCGTCGGGCGCCGCCGCGGGCAGCACGCCGGAGATGGCGCTGCGGTCGGCGCTGCTGGAGGTTCTGGAGCGCGACGCGATCACCGTGGCGTGGGAGCGAGGGCTGCGGTTGCCCTCCTTCACCGACCCCGACGAGATCGCGCCCGCCGACGCGCGGTCCGGGGGCACGCGCTCCGCGCTGATGTCGCTGTGGACGCTGGCACGGGGCGAGGGTCTGGCCCCGGCACTGGCCAGACTGCCGACCGCGGTTCCCGAGGTGTGGTGCTTCGTGGCGGCCCTGGTCGGCTCGGCGCGCCCGGGCGCCCTGGCCACGGTGGGGCTGAAGGTCTCGGACCGCCCCTGGGAGGCCCTGCTGGGCGCCTTCCAGGAGGCCTGGCAGGTGCGCACGGCGCTCGACCTGAGCCGGAGCGCGTTCGGGGCGAACGGACTGGACGGACCCATCACCAACGAGGACGAGCGGATCCAGTACCTGCTGACGGAGGAGGGGTACGCCAGCGTCCGCGACTGGGTCGGCGGCTTCGTCCCCGGGGAGCGTCCGGAGCCGCCCGGTCCCGTGGACTGTGACCGCCTGCTCCAGGGCATTCTCGCCGACGGCGGCGACCCCGTCGCGGTGGATCTGACCCCGCGGCTGCCCGAACCGCTCAGGCGGATGGGCTGGTGCGCGGTGAAGGTGATCCCCGTGGGCTACCAGCATCTGCGGATGGACGAGCGACCCTCGTGGAGTTGGAACCGGGTGCGCCTGGACTCGGCGGTCGAGCGCACCGGGTGCGAGGCCCGGCACTCGGGGACGCCGTCCGGCCGTCCCCACCCGCTTCCGTGAACCACCGGACCGTCGGCCCGGCCGTCCTCCCGCCCGGTGCCCCGCCACAGGGCGGGAGGTTCTCCCCGGTGAGCGGCGCCGTCATGGGTCCTATCAACGGGCTATCGGATGTACACAAGCCGCGATGCGGCCGCACGACCGGGGGCCACCCGGGAAAACGTGCGGGGGGCGACCCCGAACGGGAAGGTCCCGGCGCCGACGTCCGGCGCCTGACCTGCATCCCGGAGGACCCGATAGCACGGAGATAAGGCCGGGCAAACTCGGGTTCCTAGGTTTGTTCACGTCAACGCGGACAAGCCCACTCACAGGAGTTCCGATGCGGATCACCAAGCTCGCCCTCACCCTCGCCGCCGGCGCCGCCGTCGCCTCCCTGGCCGCCTCCCCCGCGGCGGCCGACACGGACGGGACACCCGGGAAGGGCCCCCTGGAGATCACCCCGATCGAGCAGGTGCGCGAGATCGTCTCCGACAAGGCGGGCTTCCTCCCGCTGCCGCTCCAGAGCGAGACCTGGGAGATCGGCTGACACCGCGGAGACGCGATCAGAAGGTCGCGCCCACTGTGACTCCACCCCGGAGCGCGATGGCGTCCAGTAGCGTCCGGATCTCAGCGACCCCCTTGTCATCACCGAACCCCCGTCGCAGCTCCACCGCCTGTTCCAGCAGTTCACGTGCCGGGCCCACCTCGCCCAGCCCTAGATGGGCCCGGCCGAGCGCCAGCCTGAGCAGTGCCTCTCCGATCTGGTCTCCCGGATGCGCGATGAGTTCCAGGGCGTCGCGTAGCCGCTCCCGTGCGCTGGTGTACTGGCCCCGGTCCATCTCGTGATAGGCGATCCGATGCAGGACCTGTGCCCGGGCCCGGGGATCCCCCGTCTCCGTCGCGCACTTCAACGCCCGGTCCAGGTAGTCGGTGCTCCGTTCGTCGTCACCCTCGTCCAGGCACGTCCGTCCCAGAAGGAGCAGCGGACGCCACATCCCTCGGGGATTGCCCGCAACGGTGAAGTCGGACAGCGCCTCCTCACACAGTCGGCGGGTCGTGGCCCCGTCCTCCTCGTAGTAGGCGAACTGCGCCAGGTAGTTGCGGCACAGTCCCTGGCCGAACCGGTCGCCCAAGTCGACGAACCCGGAGAAGGCGCGAGAGATCACCGAACGTGCCTCATCTATCCGACGGCGGTTGGCCAGCAGCACACCGGTCGACAGGTCCATGACCGCCATCCCCCGACGGTTGTCCGCAGCACGCACCGCCCGCACCGCGTGCCGGAGCGCCTCCTCGAACTCGTCCAGGTGGCCGCGACGCTCAGCGTAGGCACCGAACTGCGTGACCAGCTCCCAGCACTGCTCGTCCAGACCGGCCTCGGCCGCCCGGGAGATGGTCGCCAACAGATTGGCCCGCTCGTCGGCGATCCACCGGTGCGGGTCGGCGAGCAGCCTCCCGACGTACTCCCGGGGCGGGCTCCAGCGCAGGCCGTCCCCTCGCAGGTACAGCTGGTTCTCGCCGAAGACCCTCCGGTTCGCCTCCTCCATCAGGAACAGCCAGCCGCCCACCAGCCGCCGGACCTCCGCGTCCGAGCCGTTCCCGTCGGCCCCGGCGCGGCCCTTCTCCCGCGCGTACTCGCGGACCAGGTCGTGAAAGCGGTAGACCGGCTCACCGGCGGAGTCGACGCCCGTGACGTCGAGCATGTGCGTGTCCACCAGCGGCTCGGCCAGATCCGCCGGGAACGGGTGGTCGTCGTCCAGCAACGCGCCCGCCGACCAGGCCGGGATGGTGGGGCCGTCCACCGCCCCGAGCAACCCGAACACGCGCGCCGTGTGCTCGTCCAGTCCGTCATAGGTCAGCGACAGGCTCGCCCGGACGGTCATGTCCCCGTGCGCGAGCTCGTCCAGTCGGCGCCGCTCGTCGGACAGCCGCGTCACCATCGCGGCCAGGGTCCAGTGCGGTCGGGCGGCCAGGCGGGCCGCCACGATCCGCAGTGCCAGCGGGAGGCGCCCCACCGCCCGCACCAGGGCGCTGGCGGCCTCGGGTTCGCGCTCCACCCGGTCGGCTCCCGCCACCCGGGCCAGCAGTGCCAGGGCGTGTTCCTCGGACAGGATGTCCAGGTCGATGTGGTGCGCGCCGGGCACACCGGTCAGCCGTGCCCTCGAAGTGACCACGACCCCGCTTCCGCCGCCGCCGGGGATCAGCGGCGCCACCTGCGCCTCGGAGGCGGCGTCGTCCAGGACCACCAGGACCCGCCGCGACGCCAACAGGGCGCGGTACATCGCCGCGCGTTCGTCCAGGTCATCGGGGATTCCCGGTCCCGGCACCCCGAGTGCGCGCAGGAACCGTCCCAGGACGTTCGACGGGGACACCGGTGTCTCCCGCGTGCCCCGCAGGTCGCAGTAGAGCTGCGCGTCGGGGAAGTGCTCCCCGGCCAGTCGGTGCGCGGTGTGGACGGCGGTGGCGCTCTTCCCCACACCGGGACGGCCCAGCAGGATCGCGATGCCCACCGACTCGGGGTCCGCGAGGAGGACGTCGGTGATGGCCTTCTCCGCGTCGGCTCGGCCGACGAAGTCCGCCGCCGCGGTGGGCAGCTGGAAGAGCGCGACCTCGGCGGACACGGGTGGCGGCACCCGTTCGGCGGACGGCTCCGGTTCCCGATCCGGCTCCGGAGGCGGTGCCGGTTCCACCGCCGCGTCGTGGACGTCCAGCTCCGGGTCGCCGTTGAGGATGGCCGCCTCCAGTGCGCGCAGTTCGGCGCTCGGCTCCAGACCCAACTCCTCCACGAGCAGCTCCCTGCCGGCCCGGTAGACCTGGAGCGCCTCGGCCTGACGGCCCGACCGGTACAGCGCCAGCATGAGCTGGGCCCGCAGCCGCTCACGCAGCGGATGCTCCTCCAGAAGGGCGGGAATCTCACCCACCAGGCGGGTGTGTCGCCCCAGCCGCAGCTCGACGTCCAGGTAGGCCTCGACGGCGTCCAAACGCTCCTCGTTCAGTCGGACCGCCCGGGCGCGCAGCCACTCGGCCTCGACCCCGGTCAGGGCCGGGCCCCGCCACAGACCGACCGCGTCGCGCAGCCGGTCCACCGCGTCGTCGTCCCGGCCCTCCCGGGACAGCACTTCCGCGTCCCGTACCCAGACACGGAACAGATGGGCGTCCACCGTCGTCTCGTCGGCTCGGAGGCGGTATCCGGGGGGCTGGGTGTCGATGACCGCTCCGGTGGGCCCGAGCAGTCTCCGCAGCCGGGAGACGCAGATCTGCACCTGGGTACGAGCCGTCTCGGGCGGATCGTGTTCCCAGAGCACGTCGACCAGGTGGTCGGTGGAGACCACCCGGTCGAGTTCGAGCAGAAGCGCCGAGAGCACGGTCTGCTGGCGCCCCGGAGGCACCCGTACGGGGCCGTCGGGACCCAGAACCTCAAGCGTCCCCAGAAGTCGGAAGACGACCCGTCGGAACTCCTGATCCACGTCGTGAGCAGGACTGATCGTGACACCTCGTTTCGGCGCGGTGAGAGCCAATCGACTGGTACTCGGTACCAGATGGGGGATGATAGCGGCAGGATAACCAGGGAATTCCGGCCCGGCCCACGGTGGCTCCACGACCGTCGGGAGGAAGGACTCGGAGTGACGTCGCACCAGACCAGGAAGCCCGAACTCGCCCCCGGAGCGAGGGTCCAGGCGACCGGCCAGGAACACGCCCGGCTCTTCTACCACTACCTGGACACCAATGACCAGGACGGATGCGCCTCATTGGTGGACACCGACGCCCGCTTCACGCTTCCCGGGGGACGCGTCGCGCGCGGACCCGAGGAGGCCGCCCGCATGGTCTGCGTCCGGTTCGGGGGAGAGCGGTCCCACCGACTGCACCGCGTCATCGCCCAAGGGGACGGATTGGCGGTGACGGGACGCCACGCAGCGCCCGAGGACAAGAGTGACCCCACCCTTCAGACGGATTTCGTCGACGTCTTCACGATCACCGAACACGGCCTCCTTCTGTCCTGGCGCAGATTCCATTCCGTCGACTGACCGTCACGACCCGTAGAAACCCTTCTCCGCAGATCGAACGGCTGTTCATCAGTCTGACGCCCCTCCGACCTCCAATGCCCAAAAAACCTCCATATATGGCCACAACCGGTCAAACCAGACCCTCAGTGCCGTTCTGAACTGGGGGGTTCGGTAGAGTCCGGGGCGGTCCGACGTCGACGGGCACCCCGGCCGGGTGACCGCGGGCGCCCCGCGGGGGCGACCGGCGCGGACCTCGGCATCGTCCATCACGGCGGGAGTGGGTGACCAGTGGGGCTCTTCCTCGGCACCGCCTTCGCCTTTCCCACCGTGCTGTTCACCCCGCTGCTGACCGTCGCGGCCGTCTACTGGATCCTCGTCGTGGTCGGCGCGACCGACACCGAACTCCTCGACGGGGTGGACGCCGACGGTGAGGCCGTCGGCCTGAGCGCGCTGATGACCCGGGCGGGCCTGCTCGGCGGTTCCGGCCGCACGTCCGCCGAGGGCGGGGGCGGCCGACACCGGGCGCGTGTCCCCGTCACGGTCTCGCTCACCCTCATGGTGTGCGTCGCCTGGTTCGTGAGCATGATGGGCGGCATCATGACCAGTCTCCTCGACACCGCCTCCACCCCCCTGCTGTTCGCCCTCGGAGCCGTGGTCCTGCTGATCGCGCTGATCGCCGCCTGGGCGGTCACCAGCGGACTGGCGATGGCCGTCGCCCGGCTGCTGCCCGGCCGGCGGAGCGACTCCAAACACGACCTGGTCGGCCGTACCTGCGTGATCCGCATCGGCGAGGCGTCCGAGGACTTCGGCCGCGCCGAGATCACCACCGACGCCGGCGCCGAGATCTCCATCGACGTCCGCACCACCGCCGGGGAGGTCCTGCCGCCCGGCAGCACCGCCCTGATCTTCGAGCACGACCGGGAGGGCGACGTCTTCCTGGTCACCCGCTTCGACCCGGCCCTCGATCCCGGCCGGGACTGACTCCCGGGCGGGAACGGAACCGTTCCGCCGCCTCCCACGTCCCATCCTCGCGAGCGTCCCGGACACGGCCCCCGCCGCGCACGCCTCCCCCGGTGCTCGCAGCCCCCACCGCACGCCACGTGTAGCAAGGAGACCCCCACGTGTTGTTGAGCGCAGCCACCACGGGACAGGAGGCGACCAACGCGGCCTTCCTGACCGTCGGTGTCGCCCTGGCCATCGGAATCGTCGTCCTCCTGGCCCTGGTCCTCATGGTCACGCGACTGTTCCGCAAGGTCGAGCAGGGCAAGGCCCTGATCATCTCCAAGATCCGCGACGTCCACGTCACCTTCACCGGCGCGATCGTCCTCCCGGTCCTGCACAAGGCCGAGGTCATGGACATCTCGCTCAAGACGCTGACCCTGGACCGGCGCGGACGCGAGGGCCTGACCTGTAAGGACAACATTCGCGCCGACATCAGGGTCTACTTCTACGTCCGCGTGAACGAGACCGCCGAGGACGTCCGCAAGGTCGCCAAGTCCATCGGCACCGAGCACGCCAGCGACCAGGACACCCTCCAGGAGCTGTTCAACTCCAAGTTCTCCGAGGCGCTCAAGACCGTCGGCAAGCAGTTCGACTTCGAGGAGCTGTTCACCCAGCGCGAGCAGTTCCGCCACGCGATCGTCTCGCTCATCGGCACCGACCTCAACGGCTACAGCCTGGAGGACGTGGCCATCGACGAGCTGGAGCAGACCCCGCTGCACCAGCACGACGCCGACAACATCCTCGACGCTCAGGGCATCAGCAAGATCACCGAGCGCACGGCGATCGAGCACAAGCGCACCAACGAGTTCGAGAACGACCGCAGGAAGGAGATCGACCGGCAGAACACCGAGACCGCCGAGACCCTCGCCGAGCTGGAGAAGCGCCGTGAGGAGTCCGCCGCCAAGGCCAAGCGCGAGATCGAGATCATCCGCGCCCGCGAGGAGGCCGAGACCGCGCGCGTCCAGGCCGAGGAGCGGCTCAAGGCCGAGACCGCCAACATCCGCACCAGCGAGGCGCTGGGCGTCCAGCACCAGAACCAGCAGCGTGAGATCGCGGTCGCCGAGAAGAACCGCGAACGCGTCATCGCCATCGAGTCCGAGCGGATCGAGAAGGACCGGATGCTGGAGGTCATCGGCCGCGAGCGCGAGACCGAGCTGACCCGCATCGCCAAGGACAAGGAGGTCGAGGCCGAAAAGCGCGAGGTCGCCGACGTCGTCCGTGAGCGGGTCGCCGTCGACCGCACCGTGGCCGAGCAGGAGGAGGCCATCAAGCGGCTGCGCGCGGTCGAGGAGGCCGAGCGCACGCGCCAGGCGATCATCATCCAGGCCGAGGCCGAGGCCCAGGAGAACCTGGTCAAGGACATCAAGGCCGCCGAGGCCGCCGAGGCCGCGGCCAAGCACCGCGCCGCCGAGGAGCTGACCCTCGCCGAGGCCCGCCAGCAGGCCGCCGAACTGGACACCCGGGCCAAGATCCGGCTCGCCGAGGGCCTCCAGGCCGAGGCCGCCGCGGCCGGGCTGGCCGAGGTCCAGGTCCGCGAGCAGGACGCCGAGGCGATCGAGAAGGTCGGCCGCGCCGAGGCCGTCGTCGCCCGGGAGAAGGCCGAGGCCGAGGCCGAGGCCATCGAGCGGAAGCTGCGCGCCGAGGCCGCCGGCCTCAACGACAAGGCCGGGGCCATGGCCGCCCTGGACCAGGTCAGCCGCGAGCACGAGGAGTACCGCCTGCGCCTGGAGGCCGAGAAGGAGGTCCGCCTGGCCGGGATCGACGTGCACCGCCAGGTCGCCGAGGCCCAGGCCACCGTCCTGGCTTCCGGGCTGGAGAGCGCCGACATCAACATCGTCGGCGGCGACGGCGCCTTCTTCGACCGGATGGTCAACTCCATCGGGCTGGGCAAGGCCGTGGACGGCTTCGTCGGCAGCTCCGACACCGTCCAGGCGCTGGGCGGCGGCCTCCTCAACGGCGAGACCGACCTCGGCGCCGAGCTGGGCCGGTTCCTGTCCTCCGTCGGCACCGAGGACGTCAGGAACCTCACCGTCTCGGCCCTGCTGCTCAAGCTCATCGGCGCGGGCGGCCCGCAGGCCGACAAGCTCGACCAACTGCTCGACAAGGCCCGTGAACTCGGCGTGGACACGCTCCCCGTGACCGCGCTCGCCCCCGTGAAGCAGTGAGGTAGTCCTCCGTGACCGAGGCCCAGTCCCAGGAGACCGCAAGCCCCGGACCGGACGCCGAGGACGCGCGGGCGCTGGACGCGGGCACCTACGAGGTGCTCCGCGCCCGGCTCCGCGAACAGACCGGCGAGCTGGCCCGGCGAACCGAGGCGCTCAACGCCCGCCGCCTGGAGGTGTTCGGCGGGTCGGAGATGACCCTGCTGGGGACCGAACGCGTCCGCACCGAGCACAACTGCGTGCCCCGGGACATCATCAGCGTCGGACGTTCCGTCGGCGACGGCGCCGACGGGGACATGATCCTGTTCGGCTACAACGTCTTCATCGGGCTGCGACGGGAGACCCGCGTCTCCGACGTGTTCTCCACGCACCGCTACGACCGCGACGGCGACTCCTTCACGTTCGTCGACGTGCCCGAGGACGCCGTGCCCGGGCTCCTGTCGGACGAGGGGTTCCGGCAGGACTTCGCGCGGCTGTACCGCTACTACCGGGACACCCGGCTGCTGCAGCTGCGCCGGGTGGAGGACCGCCTGCTGGCGGTGTTCCAGACGGGACCGAACACCGAGGACGTGCGCGTGCTGCGGTGGTCGGTCTCGCCGACGGGCGAACTGTCCTACCTGGACGACCGCGGCGAGCGCGACCACGTCCGCCCGCCCGCGCACGACTTCACGTGGGTGGAGACCACCCGCGAGGACCACGTGTCCGGCCGCCACCCGCACGTCTCGATCCTCGACGAGCTGTTCGTGGAGACGGTGAACGGCGACCTCACCATCAAGGTGGAGAACAACACCGAGGTCGGCGAGGGGATCTACAGCGAACCGGTCGACGAGCCGCTCCAGAGCCTGGCCGACGCCTCGATCCACTACGCGCGGGTGGGCGCGCTCATCCTGCTGCGCGTCCTGCCCTACAACGAGACCGAGTGGCGCCACCTGGTCTTCAACACCCGCACCAAGACGGTGGAACGGCTCGACGGGATCGGACAGGCGTGCCAGCGCCTGCCCGACGACCAGGGCCTGATCTTCCCCGGCGGGTACCACCTGACCACCGGCGACGTCCGCACCTTCGACACCGACGTCACCGACCTGGAGTTCGAGCGGGTCGTCCGCTCGCCCAACGGCGAGGACGTGCTGTACGTCTTCCACTCGCCCGCGGACGGCCGCAGCCTGCTGCTGTCGTACAACACCATCCGCAAGGAGGTCGCCACCCCGATCGTCTGCCACGGGTACTCGCTGTTCGACGACGGCACGATGACCGTCTTCCGGGAGACCTCGGACGAGCCGACCCGCGTGCACCCGATGCAGGTGTGGCGGACGCCGTACGTGTCGGACGTGTACGCGGCGGCCCAGCCGGTGGGCACGGGACCGCTGGAGCGCGTCGGCAACGCCGAGCTGGTCCGGGGCGTGTCCGAGTGCCTGTCGGTGGCCCGGATCGCCGACGACATGAGCCCGTCCACCGAGGTCTTCGAGGCGATCATCGCCTCCTGCCGCCGGGTGGCCGACCGGTTCCACTGGCTGGGCGACGAGGAGCTGGGGGACCTGGCCGCACCGTTGGCCCAGGTGCGGGCCACCGCCGAGCGGGTGCTGGAGGAGTTCGAGACCGTCCAGACCCTGACCCGGCAGGCCGCCGAGACCCTCGCCGAGGCCGAGGCGGAGGTGACCTCGCTCATCCGCGCGTCGCGGGGCCGGACCCCGCGTTCGGCGGAGGGCTGGGTGACCCGGCTGACCGAGCTGCGCCGCGCGCAGGGGCGGACGGCCACGCTCTCCGAGACGCGCTACGTGGACACCGGTCGGCTGGCCGAGCTGGACCGTCGGCTGGCCGAGGAGATCGACGCGGTCGGTCGGCGCACGGTGGGCTTCCTCGAACAGGACGACGCGTTCGACGGCTACCACGCGGACGTGGCGCGGCTGGTCGAGGAGGCCGAGGGGATCGACGCGGTCAGCGCCGCGACGGCCGTCGGCGAGCGCATCGAGGAGCGCACCGAGGGCCTCCAGGTGGTCACCGAGGTCGTGGGGTCCCTCGACATCGGGGACGCCCGGGTCCGCACACGGATCCTGGAGCGGATCGGCGAGGTCTTGGCCGGGATCAACCGGGCCCGGGCCACGCTGGAGTCACGCCGCAGGGAGCTGCTGGCCCGGGAGGGGCGGGCCGAGTTCGCCGCGGAGTTCGCGCTGCTGGGGCAGGCGATCACCGGCGCGCTGGCCGCCGCCGACACCCCCGAGCGCTGCGACGAGCAGCTCGGCCGGATCATGCTCCAGGTGGAGAACCTGGAGTCGCGGTTCGCCGAGTTCGACGACTTCCTCGCGGAGCTGTCGGACAAGCGCGAGGACGTGTACGAGGCGTTCTCCACCCGCAGGCAGTCGCTCGTGGACGAGCGGTCGCGCCGGGCCGACCGGCTGGCCGCGTCCGCCGCCCGGGTCCTGGAGGGCGTGCACCGCCGGGTCGCCGCGCTCTCCACCCTGGAGGACGTCAACACCTACTTCGCCTCCGACGCGATGGTGACCCGGCTGCGGCGCACGGTCGAGGAGATGCGCGAACTCGGCGACTCCGTGCGCGCCGAGGAGCTGGAGGGGCAGATCCTGTCCGCCCGGCAGGAGGCCGGACGGGCGCTGCGGGACCGGGCCGACCTGTTCGAGGGCGGACCCGGCGGCGAGACCGTCCGGCTGGGACGGCACCGGTTCGCGGTCAACACACAGCCCATCGACCTCACCCTCACCCCGCACGACGGGGAAATGACGGTCGCGATCACGGGCACCGACTACCGCGAGCCGGTCACCGACGCCGCCTTCGGCCGGACCCGCCACCTGTGGGACCGGCTGCTGGTCTCCGAGAGCGACCGGGTGTACCGGTCGGAGTACCTGGCGACGTCGATCCTGGCCGCCGCGGAGGAGGGCTCTCTGGAAACGACGGCGGCCGAGGGCCGTCGATCGAGGGGTGGTGGAGAGCGACGGGCGGGTCTCACCCTCGACGCCCTGGTCGAGGCGGGCGTCCACGCGGAGAACGGGTCCCTGCTGGAGCTGGTGCGCGGGGTCGCCGAGAGCCGCTACGACGAGGGCTACGAGCGCGGCGTGCACGACCACGACGCCGCCCTCATCCTGTCCGCGCTGCTCAGGCTGCGCACCGGGGCGGGTCTGCTGCGGTACCCGGGCGCCGCGCGCGCGGTGGCGCAGCTGTTCTGGGCCCACGGAGCGGGCAAGGAGGAGCGGACCGCGTGGCGCACGCGCGCCAGGTCGCTGGCACGCGCCCGCGCGGTCTTCGGCGCGCGCCGGTCGGCGGCGATCGACGCGCTGCGCACGGAGCTGGCCGAGGGCGTGGACGCGTTCCTCACCGAGACCGGGCTGCACCCGGACACAGACCTGGAGCTGGTGGGCGAGTACCTGTTCGAGGAGCTGGCCGAGGGGTCGCGGGCGTCGTCGGGCTTCGTGTCCGGGGCGGGCGCGCGGCTGCTCCTGGACCGGTTCCACCGGGCGTTGGGCAGCACGAGGGAGACCACGCGCAAGGCGTTCGAGGACGACCTGCGCGCGTTGGAGGGCGACCTGGCGGCGCGGCACCAGCTGGTGACCGCGTGGCTGGAGGCGTTCGCGGCCACACTCGACGAGGTGGACCCGGGCGACCTGCCCGAGGCGGCGGCGATCGAGCTCACCGGGTCGGCCGTGGAGCGGTACGAGTCGTCGGCGGCGGTCGGTGAGACCGTGACGGGGCTGCTCGGCGCCCACCCGCGCGTGCGGGACCGCTCCCTGGAGGTGCGGCTGGACGAGATCCTGCCGCGCACCCGGGCGTTCCGCGCCCGCGACGTACCCGCCTACCGGGACTTCCAGCGGCGCCGCAACGAGCTGGTGGCCGCCGAACGCGAGCGCCTGCGGTTGGAGGAGTACCGGCCCAAGGTGATGAGCGGGTTCGTCCGCAACCGCCTGCTGGACGAGGCCTACCTGCCGCTGATCGGCGACAACCTGGCCAAGCAGGTGGGCGCGGCGGGGGACGACAAGCGGACCGACCAGAGCGGTCTGCTGCTGCTCATCTCCCCGCCGGGATACGGCAAGACCACGCTGATGGAGTACGTGGCGAGCCGCCTGGGACTGGTGTTCGTGAAGGTCAACGGGCCCGCGCTGGGGCACGGCGTGACCTCGCTCGACCCGGAGGAGGCGCCCGACGCCACGTCTCGGCAGGAGGTCGAGAAGATCTCCTTCGCGCTGGAGATGGGCAACAACGCGCTGCTGTACCTGGACGACATCCAGCACACCAACCCGGAGCTGCTCCAGAAGTTCATCTCGCTCTGTGACGGCCAGCGCCGGATGGAGGGGGTGTGGAACGGCCGGACGCGCACCTACGACCTGCGGGGGAAGCGGTTCGCGGTCTGCATGGCCGGCAACCCGTACACGGAGCAGGGCAGGCGGTTCCGGATCCCGGACATGCTGGCCAACCGGGCGGACGTGTACAACCTGGGCGACGTGCTGTCCGGCAAGGAGGAGATGTTCGCGCTCAGCTACATCGAGAACGCGCTCACCTCCAACGCGACGCTGGCGCCGCTGTCCACCCGGGACCGGGAGGACGTGTACACGTTCGTGCGGATGGCCGAGGGCGACGAGTCGGCGGGCGCGGACCGGCTGCGCCACCCGTACTCGGCGGCTGAGGTGGACCGGATCGTGTCGGTGCTGCGCAGGATGCTGCGCGTGCGCGAGGTGGTGCTGGCCGTCAACCGGGCCTACATCGCCTCGGCGGGGCAGTCGGAGGACGCGCGGACCGAGCCGCCGTTCCAGCTCCAGGGGTCGTACCGGAACATGAACCGGCTGGCGGAGCGGATCGTGCCGGTGATGAACGACGCCGAGGTGGAGGCCGCGATCGACGACCACTACCTGGGCGAGGCGCAGACCCTGACCTCGGGTGCCGAGGCCAACCTGCTCAAGCTCGCGGAGCTGCGCGGTGTGCTGACGCCGGAGCAGGAGACCCGGTGGACCGAGGTCAGGGAGGCGTTCCGCCGGAGTCGGGCGCTGGGCGGGGCCGAGGACGACCCGATGACGCGGGCGATCGGGGCGATGGGGCTGCTCGCCGACCGGGTGGGGGCGATCGGCACGGCCATCGAGCGCGCGGCGGAGCGGTAGCGCGTCTGCCGCGCACGCGGGCCGTCACCCCGGAATTCACCGGGAGGGGTGGCGGCCCGTTCCCGCGCCGGTCAGAGGCGGACCGGCGCGCGCCCCGGCTCGGTGAGCAGCCGCGGGTCGCGGTCGCGCAGGAGGGCGACGAGCGGGGCGGCCGTCCCCGCCTCCTGCACGTCCGCGCCCTCGTCGGCGGTCAGCCCCACGAGCTGGAAGAACATGACCAGCCCGTTCTCCGTCCGCATGGCGCGGACCTCGACGTCGGGAACGATGACCAGCGAGGTCATGTCGCTGTTCGAGGGCTCGCCGCCGAGCGGCGACGGCGTGACGATCCAGTGGCCGACGTCCAGGTCGCTCCCGGCGAGGAAGCGGTCGGCCAGCGCGTGCAGGACGCGCAGGACCCAGGCGGGCACGGAGCGGTCGTCGGGGTCGCGGGGGATCCGGCAGGTGAACTCGAAGCCCGCGCCGGAGATCCGGGGCTCCTCGCTGGTCTTCTCGCCCAGCTCCGTCAGACCGAAGGTCACCAGGAGCCAGTGCCCCTCCAGCGGGTAGGCGAGGACGCCGTCCAGCCCCTCCCCGCCCTGGCCGTCCGCGGCGAACTGGATGGTGAGCGGCTGGACGTCGGGGTGGCGCTCCGCCCACTCCTCGTAGATCCGGGTGAGCCCGGGCAGCATCTCCAGCATGGTGTCGTGGCTCCCCACATCAGGTGTTCGTGCACGTCCGAGCATAGGAGCACGACGGGCGCAACGTTCTGTACCTACTGGTATGTACAATCGCGGGTGTGAGCACAGCGGAACGACTCGTCGAGAGCACCCGAGAACTCCTGTGGGAGCGCGGATACGTCGGCACCAGCCCCCGGGCCGTCCTCGAACGGGCGGGAGTCGGACAGGGCAGCATGTACCACCACTTCCGGAGCAAGCGGGAGCTGGCGCTGGCCGCGATCCGCCGCACCGCCGAGGAGCTGCGCGACCGCGCGGGACAGGAGCTCGGGGCTCCGGGCGCCGCCCTGGACCGGATCACCGCGTACGCACGGCGCGAACGCGACGTCCTCAGGGGCTGCCCGATCGGTCGACTGACCCAGGACCCGGACGTGATGGCCGACGCCGAGCTGCGGGCCCCGGTGGACGACACCCTCCGATGGCTGCGCGGCCGCCTGGCCGAGGTCGTGGCGGAGGGGCGCGACCGAGGCGAACTGGACCCGTCGACGGACCCGGACCTGACCGCCGCCGCGCTGGTCGCCGCCGTGCAGGGCGGCTACGTCCTCGCGCGCGCGGCGGACTCGGCGGAACCGTTCCACCAGGCTGTGACGGGTGTGCTCACCCTCCTGGCCGACCGCTCCACGACCGGCTCCGGCTGACTCCCGAAGGAGACCTCCCCCGTGTACGCCGAGCAGTACGAGATCACCCTGCCCGCCGACCACGACATGGACGCCGTTCGGCGACGGGTGGCCTCGAACGGACACGCCCTCGACGACCGCGCCGGGCTGGGGCTCAAGGCCTATCTCATCCGGGAGCGCGGGGTGTGGGGCTCGCCCGTGAACCAGTACGCGCCGTTCTACCTGTGGACCGACGTGGGCGCGATGGCCGAGTTCACCGTCGGCGGGGGAGGGTTCCAGAACATCATCCGCGACTTCGGCCGTCCCGCCGTCCATCACTGGACCGGCGTGGCCTGCGAGGGCGGCCCCGCGCGCGGTTCGACTCCCCGGTGGGCCACCCGACGCCTCACCGAGGTGCCGACCGGCTCCGACACCACCGGCACGGGCACCGCGGAGGCCGTCCGCCGGGAGATCGACGCCGTGTGCGAGCTGGCCCGGCACGACGGCGTGCACACCGCTGCGCTCGCCGTCGACCCCGAGCGCTGGAGGCTCGTGCGGTTCGTCCTGTGGCGGGACGCGGCGGGGGAGCCGGACGACGCCGCGGAGCGATACGAGGTCCTCCACCTGTCCGCCCCGCACCTGAACGACCTGCCGCACGGCCGCGCCTGGTGACCCCGGGGAGGCGGTGCCGAGCCCCGGCGGCGGCGCCCGCTACCGTTGCCCCGACGCCCCGGCGGACCCCGTTCGGGAGCGGTTCCATCACCCTCCGCGACACCTGCTTCTCCACCCCCTGACCTGCGGCGTCGCCACACATCACTCGCCCGTGCGCCAGATGTGCCTTCCCCCACTGGCGTGCGGTGCTACTGAGTAGTAACATTGACTTGTTACTAGTCGGTAGATCCGCGTGTACAGACACCGCGGCCGGGACACAGCGGAGCTGTCCATGACGCATTACAAGAGCAACCTGCGCGACATCGAGTTCAACCTGTTCGAGGTGTTCAAGCGCCAGGAGGTACTGGGCAAGGGCCCCTTCGAGGAACTCGACGAGGACACCGCCCGCACCATCCTCGACGAGGTCAACCGGCTCGCCACCGGCGTCGTCGCCGAGTCCTTCGAGGACGCCGACCGCAACCCGCCGGTCTTCGACCCGAAGACGAACACGGTCGCCATCCCCGAGAGCCTGAAGAAGTCCTACCAGGCCTACATGGACGCCGGCTGGTACAACCTCGACCTCCCCCCCGAGCTCGGCGGCCTCGGCGCCCCCCGCTCCCTGGTCTGGTCCGCGGCCGAGCTCATCCTCGGCGCCAACCCCTCCATCCACATGTACTCGGCGGGTCCGGGCTTCGCGAGCATCCTCCACTCCGAGGGCAACGAGAAGCAGAAGGAGTTCGCCAAGCTCGCGATCGAGCGCGGCTGGGGCGCCACCATGGTGCTGACCGAGCCGGACGCCGGCTCCGACGTCGGCGCCGGGCGCACCAAGGCGATCGACCAGGGCGACGGCACCTGGCACATCGAGGGTGTCAAGCGCTTCATCACCTCGGCCGAGCAGGACATGACCGAGAACATCTTCCACCTGGTGCTCGCGCGCCCCGAGGGCGCGGGCCCCGGCACCAAGGGTCTCTCGCTCTTCCTGGTCCCCAAGTACCTGGTCAACGAGGACGGCTCCCTCGGTGAGCGCAACGGCGCCTACGTGACCAACGTCGAGCACAAGATGGGCCTCAAGGCCTCCACCACCTGCGAGCTGACCTTCGGCGACAAGCACCCCGCCATCGGCTACCTCGTCGGTGACAAGCACGACGGCATCCGCCAGATGTTCCTCATCATCGAGTACGCGCGCATGATGGTCGGGACGAAGGCGATCGCCACCCTCTCCACCGGCTACCTCAACGCCCTGGAGTACGCCAAGGAGCGCAAGCAGGGCTCCGACCTGACCGCCGGCGGCGACAAGAACGCCCCCAAGGTCACCATCACGCACCACCCCGACGTGCGCCGCAGCCTCATGACGCAGAAGTCCTACGTCGAGGCCATGCGCGCGCTCGTCCTGTTCACCGCCACCCAGCAGGACGCGATCCAGATCGCGCAGGCGGCCGGTGAGGACGTCAAGGAGCTGGAGGCGATGAACGACCTCCTGCTGCCGATCGTCAAGGGCGTGGGCTCCGAGCGCTCCTACGCGCTGCTCGCCGAGTCCCTCCAGACCCTGGGCGGCTCCGGGTACCTCCAGGAGTACCCGATCGAGCAGTACATCCGCGACGCCAAGATCGACACCCTCTACGAGGGCACCACCGCGATCCAGGCACAGGACTTCTTCTTCCGCAAGATCGTGAAGAACGGCGGCGCCGCCATCGGCAAGCTCGCCGCCGAGATCAAGGGCTTCGCCCAGAGCGAGGCGGGCAACGGCCAGCTGAAGGAGGAGCGCGCGCTGCTCCTGGAGGCGGTCGAGCACGTCGAGAAGATCGTCGAGATCATGATCGGCCACGCGATGGGTTCGGCCGAGGAGCCCCGTGAGCTGTACAAGGTGGGCCTGAACTCCACCCGCCTGCTCATGGCCTTCGGTGACGTCGTCCTGTCCTGGCTGCTGCTGCGCCAGGCCGAGGTGGCCCTGAACAGCATCGACGGCGCCGAGGACGCGGACAAGGACTTCTACACCGGCAAGATCGCCGCCGCGCGCTTCTTCGCCGAGCAGTTCCTGCCGCGCATCGCCGCCGAGCGCCGTGTCGCCGAGAACGTGAACCTGGAGCTCATGGACATGCCCGAGTCCGCGTTCTAGATCGCGTCCGGGCCCGAGGGGGCGGGGCGGCCGTCGGCCGCGCCGCCCCCTCACGCGTTCCCCGCACGCGGGTCGACGCGAGCCGTCGTCAGCGTGTCGAGAGCACGTACTTGCCCGTGCTCCGGCGGGACTCCAGCAGTTCGTGGGCCTTGGCCGCCTCGTCGAGCCGGAACGTGGTCACGTCGATGCGCACCGCGCCGTCCGCCACCAGCCGGGCCGCCTCCTCCAGCCGGTCACGGGCGAGGTCGGGCCGGGCCGCCACCATCCCGCCGAGGTTGTAGCCCCCGACCGACCGGGACGACGACCACAGGCCGACCCCCGTGAACTCCGCGTCCTCCTGGGCCGCGTCACCGAAGACGACGTGGCGGCCGAAGAACGCCAGGAGGTCCATCGCCTCCTTCCGCACGGGGCCTCCGACGGCGTCCAGGAGGACGTCGACCCCCGTGCCGCCGGTCCGCTCCCGCACCCGGCCGACGAGGTCCTCGTACGTGAAGACGTGGTCGTAGCCGAAGTCCGCCGCGTAGGCCGCCTTGTCCGGGGTCGAGGCGACACCGTACACGGCCGAGGCGCCCATGCGCCTGGCGATCTGCGCGGCGGCCGTCCCCACGCCCCCGGCGGCCCCCGTCACCAGGACGCTCTCGCCCTCGCGCAGCCGAGCCGCGTCGCGCAGCAGGCCGAGCGCCACCGTGACGTTGCACGGGAACGCCGCCCCCAGGTCGCCCGGAACCCCGTCGTCGAGGGCCACCGTCAGCGCTGCCGGGGCCACCACGCGCTCGGCGTACCCTCCTCCGGCGAGGGTCAGGGCGGCCACCCGCTGCCCGGGGACCAGCCCGGCCACGTCGGGTCCGACCTCGCGAACGGTTCCGGACGCCTCCAGCCCCGGGACGTGCGGAACCCCGATCTCGAACTGGCCCCGGCGGAACATGACCTCCGCGAAGTTGACCCCCGCGTACTCGACGTCGATGACGACCTCCCCGGCACCGGCCACCGGGACGTCCGCCTCCCCCGGCTCCAGGACCTCGGGCGGACCGTAGGCGTTGACGTGGACTGCTCGCATCCTTGACTCCTTGGTGTGTGTGGACGGGGGACGGCCGGGGCGCCGGTCGGCGGCGCTCACCGGGGACGCGGCTCGAAGCGGGGGGCACGCCGTTCGCGTACGGCCCGGACCGCCTCCTGGAAGTCGGGTGTGGTGAAGGCCCGGGTCATGAGCTCCACGGACTGGGCGACGGCCTCCTCCAGGGGTGCCTCCAGGCCCGACCAGAGCTGCCGGCGGATCACCGCCATCGCCGCGGGGGAGGAGCGTTCGGCGAGTTCCTCCGCGTAGGCCCGCGCGGCCGGGAGCACCTCCTCGGGGGGCCGGACGTGTTGGACCAGTCCCATCCGGAGAGCCTCGTCGGCGTCCACCGCGCGCCCCGACAGCAGCAGGTCCGCGGCGTTGGCGGTGCCGACGAGGCGGGGCAGCAGCCACGCCGACCCGTACTCCGCGGCGAGGCCGAACCGGCTGAAGGACGTGGCCAGACGTGCCCGGCTCGACATGAAGCGCACGTCCGCGTACAGGGCGTGGACCAGGCCGAGTCCGGCCGCTCCACCGTTGACGGCCGCGACCACCGGCGTGCCCAGCCGGGCCGGCAGGTCGGGCGGGTGCCCCAGTTCCCGGACCAGGTCCCGCCCCTCGGTCCCCTCGGCCAGGCGGTCCAGGAGGTCGGGGGTGGCCCCGGAACAGAAGCTTCCGCCCTGGCCGGTGACGACGACCGCCCGTACCTCGGAGGAGGCGTCCGCCTCCGCCAGGGCGTCGTAGTAGGCCCGGAACATGCCCAGGTCCATCCCGTTGCGACGTTCGGGCCGGGCGAAGGTGATCGTGCGGACGCCCCCGGAGGTGGTGGTCCGCACACCCCGTTCCTGGTCGCTCATGGCGTGGTCCCTTCGGTCCTGGGCGGCTCGTGGAGCCCGTCCCGGTGTGGGTCATGACTTGATGAGGGTACTAATATATAACAGAGCACTGTCATAGATCTTCAGGAGGACGCATGCGGCTCACCGAACCCGTCGGCCTGTCCGGGATGACGACGTGGATCCCCCGCACCACCCAGACCGTCGACCGGGCCGTCGCCGAGGGCCTGGTCGACCCGGACACCGCCGCCGAGTTGGGGTACTCCGAACTCCCCGTCGAGCCGAGGGAGTCCCCGCCGCGGATGGCCGTCCTGGCCGCCCTCGACTGCCTGGACCGGACCGGGGAGGACCCCGCGCGGGTGGGGCTGGTCCTCCACGCGTGGATCCACTACCAGGGCCACGACCTGTGGTCCCCGGCGCACTACGTCGCCGACCAGGTCGGCGCCCGCGACGGCCTCCCCATCGGGATCCAGCAGATCTGCAACGGCGGCGCGGCGGCCGTCGAGACGGCGATCGCCCGGCTCGTGGCCGACCCCGACCTGGAGCTGGCGCTGGTGACCACCGGCGACCGCTTCCCCGACGGCGCCTTCGACCGCTGGAGCGGCGACTACGGCATGGCCTACGGCGATGGGGCCACGGCGGTCCTGCTGCACCGCGCCGACACGCGCCGCCCCGACCTGTTCCTGCACGCCGTGGAGAGCACGGCGGCGCCGCGGTTGGAGGGCATGCACCGCGGGCGGGACCCGTTCGGCGCCGTGCCCCGTTCGGTGTCCGCGCGCATCGACGTCCGACGCACCAAGAGGGCCTACTTCGAGGAGGGCGGCAAGGAGGCGTTCATGGCCGACAGCCGCTCCTGCCTGCACGAGGTCGTACGGCGCTGCCTGGCCGCGGGCGGCGTCGACGGGGCCGACCCCCGCCTGCGCCACGTCGCCCTGCCCCGCCTGGGTCGCACGACCCTGGAGGAGGCGTACGTGAAGCCGCTGGCGGAGGTGACGTCGGCTCCCCCGCTGCTCCTGGGTGAGTCCACCGGTCATCTGGGAGCGGGGGACGCCGTGGCCGGGTTGGCCGAACTCTCCGCCGTCCTGGAGCCGGGGGAGTACGGGCTCGTGATCAGCGCGGGCGCCGGGTTCACCTGGTCGTGCCTACTCGTGAGCCGCTGACCCCGGGGCCCCAGACGCCACCGGACAGCAGCTCCTGGTCGTCACGCAGGACCCTCGCCTGGAGAGCGCGGAGGCGGGGGGAGAGGTCGAGGCCGAGCTCGTCCCGCAGCCTGTTCTGGAGGGCCGCGAGGACCCCCAGTGCCTCGGCCCGGCGCGCACTGCGGTACAGGGCGAGGATGAAGTACTCGTGGAAGACCTCGTGCAGCGGGTACAGGGCCACCAGCTCAGCGAGTTCGCCGATGAGGTCGGCGTGACCGCCCGCGCTCATCTCGGCGCGGATGCGGTGTTCGAGCGTCGAGAGGCGGGCCTCGCTCAGGCGGGTGGCCTGGGCGAGGAGACGGGTCCCGGCGTCGACGTTGACCAGAGCGGGACCGCGCCACAGCGCCAGGGCGTCGCGGAACAGCGCCGCCGCCCTCTCGTGGTCGCCGGCGCTCGCGGCCGCGCAACCGGCGCGCGTCAGTCTGGTGTACTCGACGGTGTCGATGTCGACCATCTCGGTGGAGAGACGGTACCCGCCCCCCTCGGTGATGAGCACCCGTTCGGCGACCTGGTCCGTGCCCAGGCCGGTGAGGGCGCCCATGAGTCGGCGCACCTGCCCCACGTAGGTCTGGACGGTCGTCGTCGCCGTGCGCGGCGGCCGCTCCCGCCACAGCTCGTCCACCATGTTCTCGGCGGAGACGACCTGGTCGGGATCGGCGGCGACGAGCGCGAACACCGTCCGCGGCTTGGGCGGCAGGTGTGACACCTCGCCCTCCGCGTTCGCCATGATCAGGGGCCCCAGGACCCCGACCTTCAACAGCCCCGAGCACTCCATCAAAGACTCCCCCTGCACGCCACGACGCCCGCCCCCCGAGAGCGTCCACCGGAATGAAATGTCAAAATTTCAACGAACCACCCGGGAAACGGGCGGTATATAACCGCGAAACACGACCGGACAGCCACTGAAACCACAAGACTGACGCAGGATATGAGGGTGATCCCGGACTTGGTATGATCAACGTCACACGAAAAGGCGAGAACCATTTCGGGAAATAAAGAACATACTGGCAGAGCGCAGCAGCGAATAAGGATGGCCACTTGTGGCCAGAGGCTGATTCTCAAACATGAGACGGCGACGCAAAGCGACGAAATTATTCCAGCGCGTCAAGGGCCGAGATCGCGCGTTCGAGGAGGGCGTTGAGGGTACCCAGTTCCTCTTCGGTGAACTCCGCCGCGAGCCTGCCCTCCACCTCGAGGGCGGCCTTGTCCGCCCGGGCCACCAGGGCGCGGCCCTCGTCGGAGATCCTGTTCACCTTCACCTTCTGGTGCAGCGGTGACGTGGAACGCTCGATGAGGCCGGAGCGGTCGAGGTTGGTCAGGACCGTGGCCATCGTCTGCGGGGTGACCATGCACTCGCGGGCCAACTGCGCCGCGGACATCCCCTCCGACACCGACAGGAGGAGGAGAACGGCGTACTGGGGCACCGTGAGCCCGAACTCCCTCAGGGCACGGGACTTGCGGCTGATGAGCGCCTGCTCGGCACGCTTGATCGTGCGGCCGAGCCGATCGGCCCCCACACCCGCGTACTCCGTCCTGGGCCCTTCGGCCGCCCCACGCTCCACCGTGCCCCCATCCTGCGATCCGGACCGCCGCCGTCAGTGATCATGTCACGCCAGAACCCGCGCCCCGTCCCACCGCACGGCCGCCCCCACGGGCACGCGAGCGAGGGAGAGCGCAGGTCAGCCTAGCCGTACAGGTTAGCTGACCGCGCTGGTCACGGATGGCGATCTCATAGGTGGCGCTGTCCGTGCCCCGGTGGAGGGGGCGGCACTCGCCCACCACCTCGCCCGACCGGACCGCCCGGTGATGGGTGCAGGACAGTTCCTGACCGACGATGATCCGGTCGGTCCCCGCCCAGATCCAGGCCGCCAGGGACCCCAGCGTCTCCGCCAGCACCGCGTTGGCGCCGCCGTGCATCAGCCCCACCGGCTGCCGGTTGCCGGCCACCGGCATCCGGCCGACCACCAGGTCAGGGCCGCACTCCGTGATGGTGATCCCCATCTTCTCGACCAACTGCTCCCGCTCGTAGCCGGGCACGACCTCGACCGGACCGAGCGTGGCCTGCTGCATCTCGCACCTCCGTGAACGTGGGTCTCTCCGCCCTGGGAGCTTACCCACGACCCTCATACTACCCAAGACCCTGTCTTGTGACAGACTCCTGCTATTCTTCGGCGGCGAGAGCACCTGTACCGAGCACACCCCGGGGGACACCGGGTGCGACGAGGGGAGCAGCACCATGAAGACCAGGGAGATGGGCCAGACCACGCGCCGAGTCGGCGTGGTCGGACTCGGCTGCATGGGGATGTCGTGGGGGTACGACCAGATGGGCCGGGACGACGACGTGTCCGTCCAGGTCATCCGGCGGGCCCTGGAGCTCGGGATGAACCTGGTCGACACCTCCGACCAGTACGGGCCCTTCACCAACGAGGAACTCGTGGGCCAGGCGCTACGGGGCCACCGGGAGCGGGCCTACCTCGCCACCAAGGGCGGGCTCGTCGTCGACGACCCCCAGACCTTCGCCAGCCACCGGGACGGCCGACCCGAGCACCTGCGCGCCGCCTGCGAGGCCAGCCTGAGGCGCCTCGGCGTGGACCACATCGACCTCTACCAGCTGCACCGGGTCGACCCCGAGGTTCCGCTGGAGGAGAGCTGGGGAGCGCTGTCCGAGCTGGTGAAGGAGGGCAAGGTCGGCGCCCTCGGGCTCTCGGAGGCGAGTGTCGACCAGATCCGCACCGCTCACGCGATCCACCCCGTCGCCAGCGTCCAGAGCGAGCTGTCCCTGTGGAGCCGGGAGCCGCTGGCCGACGGGGTCCTGAAGCACTGCGAGGAGAACGGGATCACGTTCATCTCCTACTCCCCCCTGGGCCGGGGCTTCCTCTCCGGGAGCATCGCCTCCCCCGACGACCTGCCGAAGGTGGACGGGCGCCACCGCACGCCCCGCTTCCAGCCGGAGGCGATCGCGGCCAACCAGCCGATCATCGACCGTGTCCGTGAGGTCGCCGGTCAGCTCGGGGCGACGGTCCCGCAGGTCTCCCTGGCATGGGTGCTGGCCCAGGGCGAGCGCGTCGTCACCATCCCCGGCACCAAGAACCCCCGCTATCTGGAGGAGAACGCCGGCGCCGCCGAGGTGGTCCTGTCCGCCGAACAGCTCGCGCTGCTCGACGCCGTGCCCGAAGCCATCGGCACCCGCTACTAGGAGTCACCGTGCTGATCCTCGGATTCCCGGCGGGCGTGTTCGGTACCAACACCTACGTGCTGGCCGAACGGCCAGGGGCGGGCTGCGTCATCATCGACCCCGGCCAACGGTCACTGGAGGGGCTGGGGGAGCTCGTCGCGCGCCACCGGCTGGAGCCGGAGGCGGTGCTCCTCACGCACGGCCACATGGACCACACCTGGGACGCCGTGCCCGTCAGCGAGCGGTACGACGTGCCGGTGTACGTGCACGCCGACGACCGGTTCATGGTCGGCGCCCCGGCCCGCGGCCTCCCGCGTGACTTCCCGGCGCACCTGCTGGAGGGGCACCCGAACACCGACCCGACCGACCTGCGCGAGATCCGCCGGGACCGGACCACCGTTCGCGCGGCGGGCCTGGACATCGAGGCCCTGCACACCGGCGGGCACACACCGGGGTCGATGATCCTGCACGTCCGGGGCGAGGGGTCGGCGCTGTTCACCGGGGACGCCCTGCTCACCGGCGCGCTGGGCCGCACCGACGGCCCCGGTGGCGACGAGGGGCGGCTCCGCACGGCGCTGGCCGAGCACTGCCGCGCCCTCCCCGACACCACCGCGATCCACCCCGGGCACGGGGAGTCCACCACCCTGCGGGCCGAGCGGAGGCTGCACCCCTTCCTCCGCCCCGACCCCGTCTCCTCACACGTGTCCTGACCCCGCCGGACACGGTCACGGCGCGCCGACGGGCAGACGCTCGAACCCGTCCGCGGCGATCCGCTCCAACGCCTCCGCCGTGGCCGTGCCCGGTGCGGGCGTGTTCAGGATCAGCCGCACCCCGGGGCAGTCCGGCATGTGCAGCACGGAGTGCTCGAACTCCAGCGAACCCAGCCACGGGTGGTCGAGCGCCTTGAGCCGCGACGGCCGGGAGGCCACGTCGTGGAGCGCCCACAGCTCGGCGAACTCGGGGCTGATCCGGCACAACCGGTCGACGATCCGCCCGAACCCCGGGTCGTCCGGGTGGCGCGCCATGTCCCGCCGGAACTCGGCCACCAGATCCGGAGCCATCTGCGACCAGTGGCGGTGGCGCCCCCGGTAGGCGGGGTCGGTGAAGAACGCGACCAGGCAGTTCAACGGCTCGCCCTCGGTCCTGGAGTACCCGAAGACCGTCTCCGCCGCCCGGTTCATCACGACGACGTTCCAGTAGTGGTCGATCGCGTGCGCGGGCGCCGGCATCCAGTTGTCGACGACGCGGGCCAACTCGGCCTGGTCCGGCTCGGATCCCCTCACCTGCGGCGGGTTCACCCCGGCCAACCGGTACAGGTGGTCCCGTTCGACCACCGTCAGCCGCAGCGCCCCGCTCACCGCGTCCAGCACCGCGGGGGACACCGTGATGTCCCGCCCCTGCTCCAACTGGATGTACCAGGAGGTCCCGACCCCGGCGAGTACGGCCACCTCCTCACGGCGCAGTCCGGGGGTCCGGCGTCGTCCCCCCGGGGGGAGACCCACGTCCTCGGGGGTGAGGCGGGCACGCCGGGTCCGCAGGAAATCTTTCAGTTCCGTCCGTCGCCAATTCCGTCCGTCTGTGGATTCTTGGGTGATGTTCACAGTGTCAGGATAAATGGAGTCTCCCGGGCTGTCGATGAGTATGGAACGGTCGTCTCCATGACGACTGACACTTCCAACGAGGTGGCCTCGCCTCGTTTCTCGGGACGGCAGTGGGTCATCGTCGTCCTACTGTGCGGAGCACAGTTCATGTTGGCGCTCGACTTCTCCATCCTGAGTGTTTCACTACCTGTCATCGGTGCTGATCTCGGATTTGCTTTCAACGATCTCCAGTGGATCGTGACGGCCTTCGCCCTACCGTCGGGCGGACTTCTGCTGTTGTTCGGCCGAGCGGCCGACCTCTACGGCCGGAGGACCTGGTTCCTCGTGGGCATGGGCCTGTTCACGGCCGCGTCCCTGTTGGGCGGACTGGCCTGGTCCCCCGCCGTCCTGATCGCCGCACGCGCCGGGCAGGGTCTGGCCGCCGCGATGCTGACCCCCGCCGCGATGTCCCTCCTGACCACCTCGTTCGACGAGGGCGGCCTCCGGGAGAAGGCGCTCGGGATCAACGGCACGCTGCTCTCGCTGGGCTTCCTCACCGGTGTGGTGTTCGGCGGTGTGATCACCGACCTCACCAGTTGGCGGGTCACCCTGCTGATCAACGTCCCCATCGGCGTCCTGGCCGTGATCGCCGCGCCGATCCTCATCCGGGAGAGCCGTAACGCCGACACGCCCAGGCTCGACCTCATCGGGGCCTTCACCGTCACGGGTGGTCTGCTCTCGGTGATCTTCGGCATCACCTCGGCCGAGCGCAACGGCTGGTCGAGTCCGGTCACCCTGGGCTCCCTCGCCCTGGGCGTGGTCCTGCTGACCGCCTTCTTCCTCGCCGAGTCGCGGGTCAAGAACCCCCTCGTCGACCTCGGCGTGCTGCGCAAACGGACTGTGAGCTGGGCCAACACCATGGGCCTCATCACTTTCTCCATGATGACCGGCATGGTCTTCCTGCTCACGCTGTACATGCAGCACGTGCGCGACATGACCCCACTGGCCACCGGCTTCACCTTCTCCGCGCTGGGGGTCGCGGCCGTGGTCGGCGGAGCCGTCTCCGCCCGGATCGTCGGCGCGCTGGGCGTCCACAAGGTCCTCGTCCTCGGTCTGCTCCTCCAGGCGGTGAGCACCGCCTCCCTGGTGCTCCTCTCCCAGGATTCCGGTCTGGTCCTGCTGCTGACCGCGACCGCCGTGGGCGGCTTCGGCCACCTGCTCGCCGTCGTCGGTTACATGATCACGGCGACCTCGGGCATCCGCGACGACCAGCAGGGCCTCGCCACCGGCCTGGCCTACACGGCCCAGCAGCTGGGCCTGACCGTCGGCACCCCGATCCTCGGCACCATCGCCGCCGCCCGGATGAGCTCCCTGGGCGAGGGGGTCGCGCAGGACGTGGCCACACTCAGCGGCGCCCACCTCGGAGTCCTGGTCGCCGGTGGGGTGCTCCTCGTGGGAGCCCTCCTGGCGATGGTGCTGCTGCGCCCCGCCCGTCAGGCGCCGTCCGAGACGGAGGCCCCGGCCGCCGCCCGTTGACCGGCCGCCGAGACGGAACCGCACACCCAGGGGCGCGGGGGAGGACCGACCGGTTCCCCGCGCCCCGTTCCCCACTCCACCCCCGCCCCACGGAAGGACCCCGGATGACCCCGCGCCCCGCCGCCCTGGCCCTGTCCGCCGTCGCGCTCCTGGCGGCCACCGCGTGCACCGCGGCCGACGCCAGCACCTCAGACCCCGACCGCCACGGCCCCCCGCACAAGCCGCACCCGACCGCGGAGCCCGAGCCGGAGCCCGTCAGCGTCGTCACCCTCGCCGAGGGTGAGACGGACATGCCCTACACCATCACCTCCGACGAGGACCGGACCTTCGTCTACCGCAAGATCACCGTCCAGCCGGGAGCCGCCGGTGGCTGGCACACCCACGACGGTGAGGAACTGGCCGTCATCGTCTCCGGAACCCTGACCCGCTTCGACGCCGACTGCGAACCGCGGGTGTACGAGGCCGGGGACGCCCTCGTCGAACCGGCCGACCCCGAGGACGTCCACATGGGGGCCAACCTCGGTGACGAGCCCCTGGTGCTGTACGTCGTGGACACGCTCCCGGAGGGCGGTTCATCGGCCGTCCCGGCGGAGAACCCCGGCTGCCCGGACCTTCCGGGGTGACCGGCCGGGGTCCGCGAACGACGGACGGGGTGGTCCGGGAGTCTCCTCCCGGACCACCCCGTCCGTGTGTGTCCCGCCTCCGCCCCGCCGGGGGCCGGCGGAAGCGCTCACACCCGCAGGCGCTCGGTCCCCGGAACGGTCCCGCCGGGGAGCACGCGCCAGCCCTCGTCGGCCGCGATGCGCGTCAGCGCCCGGTTGTCCCCGACCACCGTCGGATACCCCACCAGGCGGAGCATGTCCTCGTCGGTGGAGTCGTCCGCGTAGGCGTGGCAGTCCCGCGGGTCGGCTCCGTACCGCTCCAGGGCCGACCGGACGGCCCTCGCCTTCGCCGGGCCGAACATGGCCCGGTCGACGCCGCCGGTCAGCCTGCCCGCCTGGTCCAGCTCCGGCTCGGTGCACAGCACCAGGTCGATGCCGAGGTCGTCGGTGATCGGACGCAGGCTCGCCGACCAGGCGCCGGAGACCGCGACCGTCACGTGGCCCCTCACCTGGTGCTCGCGGAGCGCGGCGACGGCCGAGGCGACGAAGGGCACCCCCCGCTCACTGAGGTCCGCGTACCACTGACGCCCCAGGTCGCACAGTTCGAACCATGAGACTCCGGCGAGCGCCCGGTAGAACTCCCGGCTCACCTCCACCGGCTCCACCCCCGAGAGCGCCAGCTCACGGAGCGGCCGGACGAAGTCCTCGTAGGCCGCGCCGTCGTCACCCCGGCGACGCAGGCGGTAGCGCACCAGCTCGAACGGGTTCTTCATCGCCACCAGGGTCTCGTCCACGTCGAAGAAGGCGATGACCCGGCCCCCTCCGACGGGTGCTCCGTCGTGTCGCTCCGCCGTCATCGGCCACTCCCCACGGTGCTCAGCGGCAGTCCGTCCAGTACCCCGCGGAGCCGGTCCGGGTCCGGCGGGGTGACACGCGCCTGGAGGTGGCCGTCCGGACGGACGACGGCCGCGACGGGCTCGTTCCCCAACGCCCGCGCCAGGGACGGGTGGACGCTCCGGTCGAGTTCGAGCACCGCGGCCCGGCCGGCGACCAGACTCCGGACACGGTCACCGCGGAGCGCGCGGGCCGTCGGCGCCGCACCCGTGCCGCGCCACAGCAGGAGCGTGTACCCGTCCCGGTCGACGACCGGCCACCGTCCTCGGACCACGCGGCCGTCCCCTCCGCCCAGGGCCACCGGGAGCCGCGCGCCGACCGGCGCCGTCCGGCGGGTGAACGCCCGCACGGCCGCCAGCGGACCGGCCGCCTCCTCCTCGTAGCCGATGTCGGTCTGGCTGAGCTGGGGCGCCATGTACCTCTGGAGGACACCGGTCCGGTCGGCGATCCTGAAGGCGGTGTCGCGAACGGCCGTCCTGACCGGTGTGGTGACCACACCGAACCTGGTCATGAAGGCGGTGGAGCGGGCCACCCGGTGGGAGACGGCGCGACGTTCGGTGTCGTAGCTGTCCAGGACCGCGCCGTCGAGCTCCTCCCTGAGCACCCCGCCGAGTTTCCAGGCCAGGTTGACCGCGTCCTGCATTCCGGTGTTCATGCCCTGGCCTCCGGCCGGGCTGACGATGTGGGCCGCGTCCCCGACGAGGAAGCAGCGCCCGACGCGGAACCTCTCCGCCAACCGGCACCGCACGCGGAAGGTCGCGCTCCAGCGCAGCCCCTCCACGGTGGAGCCGCCGCCCGCCCGTTCGTCCAGCACCCGCTGGAAGACCTCGGGGCCGGGCGGCTCCGGATGGGCGTCGTGCGGGACGTTGACCGCCAGCCGGAACACCCCGCCGCCCATGGGCCCGAGGACGACCGCCCCCCGGGGTGAGTAGCAGTAGTGCGAGAGATCCCCGGACAGGCCGGTGGTCAGCTCGGCGTCGGTGATCGCGAACGTCAGGTCCAGCTGGCTTCCGGTGTAGCCGATCCGGAGGAGGGAGCGGACCGTGCTGTGCGCACCGTCCGCGCCGACCAGCCACGCCGGTTCGACCTCCTCGACCCGGCCGTCCGGGTGCTCCAGGCGCGCCCTCGGGTGGTCCCCCGGGGTGTCGGAGCCCGGGGAGTCGAGGCCGACCAGGCGTACGCCGGACTCGACGGCGGTGCCGAGCTCGCCCAACCGCTCGCTGAGGACGCGCTCGGTCTCGTTCTGCGAGATCATCACCGCGTGCGGGTGGGGCGTGTCCCCCAAGGCGCTCATGTAGGCGGTTCCGATCCGGCGGCCGGACGAGTAGAAGGCGGTCCCCGACAGCCGGTGTCCGCGTTCCACCAGCCGGTCCGTCACGCCGACGCGGTTGAGGAGTTCCAGGTTGCGCGGCCAGACGACGTTGGCCCGCGAGTGGGGGCCGGCGTCGCGACCCGCGTCGACGACCCGCACGGAGAGTCCCCGCTGACGCAGCTCGCAGGCGAGGAGCAGGCCGACGGGACCGCCTCCGACGATCAGGACGTCCACATCAGCCCCCCGTTGACCTCCAGGACGTGCCCGTTGACGTAGGACCCCTCCGCGCTGGCGAGGAACACCGCGGCCGCGCCGACCTCCTCCGGGCGGCCCAGCCGTCCGCTGAGCATCCGGGACCGGTAGACCTCCCAGATCCTCGCGTTGGCCGCGACCTGGCGGCCCATGCCCTCGTCGATGTATCCGGGGGCGAGCGCGTTGACGACGATCCCCTTGGGGGCCAGCTCGACGGCGCTGGAGCGGGTGAACATCTCCACCGCCGCCTTGCTCGCGCTGTAGGCGGAGGTACCGGGCGCGGGTCGGGTCGCGACGCAGGAGGAGACGTTGACGATCCGCCCGCCCCCGTGCTCGGCCATCACCCTGGCGGCGGCCCGCGTTCCGAGGAACACACCCGTCAGGTTCGTGTTCAGGGTGGTGTTCCACTCGTCCAGGGTCAGTCGGGTGATCTTCCCGTCCCGGCTGACCCCGGCGTTGTTGACGAGCACGTCCACACCGCCGAACTCCGCCACGGTGGACTCCATCAGGGCGTGGACCGACTCCTCGTCGGTGACGTCCGTCTCCTGGTAGCGCAGCCGCCCGGGGTGGCGGTCGGCCACTTCCTTGATGTCGTAGGGGTTGCGCGCCGCGCACACCACGGACGCGCCCTCCGCGAGGAAACTCTCCGCGATGGCGCGGCCGAGGCCGCGTGTGCCACCGGTGACGACGGCCGTCGTCCCCTCCATGAGCATGGATACGCTCCTAGCGTGGTCGGGTGGGGTGTCAGTACCAGGTCATGAGGGTCGTCGCGGCGGTCATCCCGCCGCCGACCGCCGCGAACAGCAGCCGTTCGCCCCGCTGGAGGGGGCGTTCGGCGTGGGCGGCGGCCAGGGTGAGCGGAACCGAGGCCGCCGCCGTGTTGCCGAGGCGGGGCGCCGTGAGCGTCATCCGCGCCGGATCGATCCCGGCCTCGTCCGCGAAGCCCGTGAGCAGGCGGGTGTTGGCCTGGTGGAAGACGAACCGGTCGATGTCGCCGAGGCCGAGCCCGGCGTCGTCCAGGGTCTGGTGCACCAGCTTGTCCAGGGTGGACAACGCGTACTCCCGGACGCTGCGGCCGTCCATGTGGAACAGGTGGGCGTCCGACTCCCGCGCCGCCTCGTCGAGGGGCAGCGCGGTGCCGCCGGCGTCGACCCCCACGTAGCGGTGGTACTCGCCGTCCGCCACGAGGTGGCCGCCCTGGATGCCGTAGCCCTCGGGGACGTGCCCGAGGACCACCGCGCCGGCGCCGTCCCCGAAGAGGCTCACCGTGCGCCGGTCGGAGCGGTTCATGATCCTGGAGAACATGTCGGCCCCGACGACGAGGGCCCGCTCGTCGGGGCGTTCGCGGAGCAGGGCGTCGGCGACGGTGAGGCCGTACAGGAAGCCGCTGCACACCGCGTTGACGTCGAAGGCGGCGAGGGTGGGCAGGCCCAGTTTGGCCTGGAGGATGGCGGCGGTGGACGGCTGGGGGACGTCGGGGGTGCAGGTGGCCACGACCAGTGTCGTGGGCGTACGCCCGTCGGGCGCCCCCGCCAGGGCCTCGCGCGCCGCGGGCAGGGCCATGTCCGACGTGGCCGTGCCCGGTTCGGCGTAACGGCGTTCCATGACGCCCGTCCGCTCGGCGATCCACTCCGGAGTGGTGCCGGACCAGTCGGCGACCGTCGGGTTGTCCACCACCCGCTCGGGGACGTGTCCCCCGATCGACAGGATTCCCGTGGGCATGTGTAGCGCGCCTTTCCGTGGTCGGGTCAGTGCCCCATGCCGAGCCCGCCGCTGACGGGGAGGACGGCACCGGTGATGTACGAGGCGTGATCACTGGTGAGGAAGTCGACGGCGGCGGCGATCTCCTCGGGGGTCCCGGACCGCCGCAGCGGAGTTCCCCGCAGGTACTCCTCACGGCGGGCGGGACGCAGGTTCCGGGTCATGTCGGTGTCCACGAGGCCGGGGGAGACCACGTTCACGGTGACGCCGCGGTACCCCACCTCCCAGGCGAGGGAGCGGGCCAGGCCGATGAGCCCGGACTTGGCCGCGGCGTAGTTGGCCTGGCCGGGGGAACCGGTCATGGCCACCGAGGACGAGACCAGGACGATCCGCCCCCACCGTGCGGCGAGCATCCCCCGCGCGGCGTGCCGGACCGTCCGGACGACCGCTCGCAGGTTGGTGTCGAGCACCGCGTCCACGTCCTCGTCGGACATGCCGAGCAGCAGTCCGTCGCGGGTGATCCCGGCGTTGGCCACCAGGACCTCCACGTCCCCCTGTTCGCGGGAGACCTCGGCGAACGCCTCCGCGACGGCGTCCGGGTCGGTGACGTCGCAGCGCACCCCGGCCAGTCCCTCGGGCGGCGGCCCCGAACGGTGGGTGACGGTGACCCGGTCACCGCGCGCCGCGAGCGACCGGGCGATGGCGAGTCCGATCCCCCGGTTGCCGCCCGTGACCAGTGTGGAACGGCTCATGGGGACGTCACCAACACCGCGGCGTTCTGGCCCCCGAACCCGAAGGAGTGGGAGACGGCCGCCTCGATCCGGACCTTCCGCTGCTCCTTGGCCACCACGTCGACGTCGACCTCGGGGTCGACGTTCTCCAGGTTGGCCGTGGGCGGCACCAGGCCCGTCTCGACGGCCAGGACGGTGTAGGCCGTCTCCACCGCTCCCGCGGCCCCGATGAGGTGGCCGATGACGCCCTTGGTGGACGTGACCGCCGGGCGGTCGCCGTAGACCCGGTTGATGAGTCCCGCCTCGGTCACGTCGTTCAGGGGGGTGGAGGTTCCGTGCGCGTTCACGTGGTCCACCTCGGCCGGAGACACGCCCCCGTCGTCCAGCGCCGCGCGGATGGCGCGCTCGGCTCCGGAGCCCGTGGGATCGGGGGCGGAGGGGTGGTGGCCGTCGGCGGAGGCGCCGAACCCGCTGATCCGCGCGCGCACGCGCGCGCCACGGCTGCGCGCGTCCTCGACACGCTCCAGGACCAGCATCCCCGCACCCTCACCGGCCACGAAGCCGTCGCGGTCGGCGTCGAAGGGGCGGGAGGCGCGGGCCGGGTCGTCCCGGCGGCCCGAGAGCGCGCCCATCTTCGCCAGGCTGGCGGCCCCGGTCGGGGTGAGCGCCGCCTCGCTGCCGCCGGCGATCGCGATGTCACACGCCCCGGTGCGCAGGAGGAGGCGGGCGTAGCCGATCGCCGTCGCACCGGAGGCGCAGGCCGTGGAGACGACCTGGTTGGGGCCGAGCGCACCCAGGTCCATGGCGATGTAGCCCGCCGTCATGTTGACCGGTGCCGTCACCATCAGAAGGGGTGACACCAGGTCGTGGCCGTGCTCGCGGTAGGTGTCGTGTTCGCGCTCCAGGCTGGCGACCCCGCCGAAGGAGGTGCCGACCACGACGGCCACCCGTGCGCCGTCCCACGTCCGGTGGTCCAGCCCGGCGTCGGCGACGGCGCCGCGCGCCGCGGCCATGCCCAGCTGACTCACCCGGTCGACCCTGGCCGCCCTACGCCGTCCGAGGTCCCGGAGGGGGTCGAAGTCCGTCACCGCGCAGGAGAAGTCGACGGGCAGACCGGCCAGGGCCGGGGTGCGCGCGGCGGTCGACACACCGGACCAGACCCGGTCGATGTTGTCCGCCACGCCGATCCCCGCGGGTGTGACCAGGCCGACGCCCGTGACGACCGCGTCGAAGTGATCCACGGTCATCATGCCTCCTGGAGCTGCTTGTCCAGCAGGGTGACGATCTCGCCGAGGGTCGCCTCGGGGGCCAGGTCGGCCTCCTCGATCACCACACCGACGCGCTTCTGCACGGCGACCGTCAGCTCGATGAGGAGGAGGGAGTCGACCTCGAGCGACTCCAGGGTCGCGTCGGGCGTCAGCTCCTCCAGGGGGATTCCGGCGGTGGTGCTGAAGATGTCGAAGAAGAGGTCCTGGGTCTTGGACATGGGATGCTCCCTTGATCGCTTGCGGGTCGGTGGATGGTGTGGGGTGGTTCTCGAAGAACCGGGTCGGACGGCGGGGACGGGGTCAGCGTTCGGTTCGGCTGACGACCACGGCCGTGAAGGTGAACCCCCCGCCCCCGTTGAGGACGAGGGCGTACTCGCCGGGCGCCAGGAGTCCGTCGGCGGCGATCTCGGCGAGGGACGCGTTGAGGTCACCCGCCCCGACGTGTCCGCTGGCCCGGCCGAGGTCGACGATCTCCGTGTCCGCGGCCCTCTCCAGGGGCGGCCGGTAGGCCTCGTCCATCGCCTTGCGGCCCAGGCGCGGCAGGACCGCGAAGCGCAGGCGCCGGTCGCCCCGGGCGAGCCCGGCCTCCGCCTGGCACGCCGCGACCACGTCCTCGATGCGCTCGTGCGCGATCTTGGTGAAGGTCTCCGCGCCGTGGCTCCGGATGAAGGCGCGCTTGGGGCGGCGCACGTCGATCATCGGGCTGTGTTCCAGGGGGCCGCCGTTGAGTCCGTCGTCCCCGCGGTGCATGACCTCCAGTTCGGGGGCGGCGCGGGTGGTGATCGCGTGCAGCAGCAGGTCGGCTGCGGCTCCGTCGCCGCGCTCGACGAGGACCGCCGTGCCCGCGTCGCCCGCGGCCATCCCGTAGTCGGTCAGCCAACGGTGCCAGCTGGGCATCAGGAACCGGTCGGCCGTGGTCACCAGGACCGCGCCGGAGGGGTCCCGGGCCAGCCGGTCCGCGGCCAGTTCGATCCCGATCGCGCCTCCGTTGCACTGTTGGAGCAGCCCGACGGGCACGGCCGCGCGGGCGCCCAGTTCGTTGGCGATGTAGTGGGGGGCGGACCACGCGTCGTGGCCCTGGTGGTGGACGCTGGCGTGGGCCAGCAGGGAGACGTCGTCGGCCGAACGGCCGGCGCGGTCGAGCGCCGTCCGGGCCGCGCGCACCGCCATGTCCGGTGGAGCCACGTCCTCGCTCACGGGAAGGCTGGTGTAGCCGAGGTCCCGGGCGGTCCTGGTGTCCACGTCCGAGGCGGCCAGCGCCTCCTCGACGGTCTGTCGGCCCTCCGGGTACCAGACCTGCGCGGTCAGCGCCAGGGGTCGTGCGAAACGCACCGCTCACACCTCCAGGGGGGTGACACCGACACTGACCGAGCAGACCTCCTCGTCCCCCTGGGTGAACCGGACCATGACGGTCCTGTCCCGCCGTCCGGGCCCCAGGGTGGGTTCGACCCGCGCCCGGACGACCGTCGGCTCGTCGAGTTCGACGAAGGACGCGAAGACGGCGTGCAGGCCGTGCGCGTACCCCTGCGGTCGGGGGAGCTCCGCTCCGGCGGCGAGGACGGCGGCCTGGGAGGCGGCCTCCAGCAGGGACATCGCCGGGACGTGGTCCAGGGGGTGGTCGTAGAAGACGGGGTGGTTCTCCGGCACGTCCAGGCGGGCCTCGGCCGTGCTCGCCCCCCACACGCCCTCGACGAGGACGACGTTGTCCGGGTCGCAGCGGTTGACCAGGGCGGCCGGGACGGGCGTGCCGCGCCGTCCGGGCGGCATGTCGCCGGAGAGCGGTGGCTCCGAGCCCCGGCGCAGCGACCGGTAGGACCGGTATCCCTGTTTGCCCAGGTATCCGGCGGAGACCGTGCCGGACCCCAGCGGTTCGTCGTCGAGGCGGAGTTCGATGTCGAAGACCGCGGAGCGCACCTCGCCCCGGCGCCGCACGACGTCGCGGGCGGTGATCCTCATCCACAGCCGTCCGGGGTGGTCGCGCCCGGCCCGCGCCGTTCCCGGTTCGCGGAGCCGGCTGGTCCACTCGGTGACGAGGAAGGAGGTGTCCTGGGGGACGCCGAGCCACCGGTGCGCGACGACCGTCGCGGCCTGGCGGCAGCACTCCAGTACGAGGAGGTGGTCGGGCACGTCGGGGGAGACGTGGTGGTCGGTGTAGTAGAAGTGGCGCCGCGGCAGCTGGGCGCCGACCAGATAGGCGTCGTCTCCGAGGGCGTACGCGTCGGTGACGTACACCTCCGAGACCGCCTCCCGGTGGACGATCGTGCGTTCCACCGGTTGGTCGAACGAGAGTTCGGTGTACTGGTCCGGACTGGTGGTCATGGTGGTTCCCGTTCCTCCCCGAGGCCCCTTGGCGAACCGGTTCACCACCAATCTGGCAACCGGCGATCCGAGGTCCGCGGGAACGGCGGGGAGGAGTCGGGCAGGATCACCGCGCACGCGCCGACGGCGGGGCGGTGATCCGCTCAAGGTTCACCCGAGGCGCTGGTCGGGGGCCGGTCGGGCGGCGGAGGAGCGCCCGACCGCACCGGCGCACGGTGACGGGGATCACCCATCACCGGGCGCGGATCCCGTGGCGTCGCCACCCGGCGGCGACGGGCCGCGACACGACGGACACTCAGGGTAGACGACCGTGGGCGGCCACCGCCGAGGAGGGTGGTGGAGGGCGACGAAGCGGGGGGAACCGCGCCGCAGGCGTCCGTTGAGGGTGGTGGAGGGCGACGAAGCGGGGGGAACCGCGCCGCAGGCGTCCGTTGAGGGTGGTGGAGGGCGACGGGCGGGCCGGAGCCCACCCGAGAGCCGGGACGAACACGCCCTAGACGCGCGGACTCCGCAGCACGAGACGCCAGAGCACCGCGGTCGCGCCGAGCGTGGTCAGGCAGATGGGCGCGAACGCCCACTGGAAGGAGGTCGGCGACTCCGGCAGGACCTGGAGCACCGCCCCGGCCAGGACGGTGCACAGGACGGAGGTCGAGAAGCCCGCCATGTTCACCAGGCCGGAGGCGACGCCGGTGCGGCTGGCGGGGATACCGTCCCGGGCGAAGTCGAAGGAGACCGTCGGCGCCAGGGTCTGCCCCAGCGCCATCACCGCCAGGGCCGCGATCCCCACCCCCAGCGGCGCCCCGCCCGGCCACAGCACCAGGAGCAGCAGTCCCGTGCTCAGCGAGGTGCCCAGGGTCAGCCCGAGCCACACGCGCGCGTTCGGCCAGCGGCCGATGACGGCGCCCGCGAACGGCGCGACCCACAGCCCCCCGGCAGCCAGGCCGGTGAGCGTGAGCGCGGCGGTCCCCTCGGGCAGTCCCAGACCGCCCACGAGGAACGGGTAACCCCACAGCACCATCATCATCGTGAACGGCGCCATGACGGCCGCGTGGTGGGCCATGCCGATCCGCGGCCCCCGCGCCCGCAGCGCCTCTCCGAGCGCCTCCCACACGGGGATCGGTTCGGCGACGGTGGACCGCCCGGCCGCCCCGGCGGGGCGGTCCCGCACGACCAGCAGCACCAGCAGCGCCATGAGCGCCGTGAGGCCCGCCGTGGCGAGGAAGGCGACCACCCACCCCACCCCCTCCAGCGCCCACGCCAGCGGCGCCGCGCTGGCCACCTGACCGGTCCCGCCGACCACGCCGGTGAGCCCGCTGACGAGCGCGTAGCGCGCACGGGGGAACCAGAGGGCGGCCAGGCGGATGACGTTGAGGAAGACGAGGGCGTCCCCGAGCCCGATGAGGAACCGTCCGGCGACGGCCGCCTCCACACCGGGGGCGAGCGCGAACAGGCACGCCCCGGCGGTCATCGCCCCCATCCCGATCACGAGCGTGTGGCGCGGGCCGAGGCGGTCGGCCAGCAGTCCGGCGGGCACCTGGAGGAGGACGTACACGAGGAGTTGGAGCATCGGCAGCAGGGACAGCAGCGCCGGGCCGACGTCGAACCTCTCCTGCGCCTCCAGCGCGGCGACGCCAAGACCGTTGCGGTGCAGCATCGCCAGGAAGTAGCCGCCGACGGCGACGCCCCAGACGAGCCAGGCGCGGGCGCCGCCCGCGGGTTCGGCGGGGACGGGACCCGTCCGGGTCGCGGTCGGGTCACCGGATGTATTGGTCTGTGTCACTGCGCGGCTTCTCTCCTCGTTCGGGCCCGTTCCAGTGTCCTCCAGCCGCGCGGCCGTCCCATACACCGGGGTCGACGAGGGCGCAAAACGGACACGGGGACACGTGAACCCCCGGCGGCGGAAGGCACAAGACCCGACCCGATCCGGGTAAAGGACTCCTCACCTGCGTAAAGTCACCGCAAGTGAGCGTCAACCACCCAGGAGTCGCGAAAACGGGTGACCATCACGACAGCGAGCGTGAGACCCCGCATCTCTTCCAGCCTCGAAAACCGTCGGACCCAAGTTCGAAAAGACTGGACTGACCTGCGGGTTCTCACAATCTCGAAGCTGATACCCATTCGTTAATTGTGAGATTGGTCACTCTCAAAAGCCTCGACCACGGAGGGTCGGTTGCTGCTAGCATCCGGAGCGCAAAGAATAACTACGAGGTAACGACACGGTTCACGCCTCACCAACTTTGTGGAGGGAACCCGCTCACGCGACAGCGGCGGCGGCGCCCCTCGAACCGCGGCCCGTGGTCGCGACAAGCGCACACGGTCCACACCGCGGTACCCGAGACACACTGGAGACGACCTTGAGTCACTGGCGCCTGAACAACCCCCGGGCCTCCCGGGCGAAGTCGGCCCTCGCCAGGCGAGTCAAGCACACGCCCCGCCACGCCTTCTGCGCCGAGCGCGCGATCACCGCGCTCCTGGGCGAGCTCGCGTCCCTGACGCCCCGACAGCTGTACTGGTCCGGAACGCCCGAGATGGCCGTCATGTCGGTCCAGCACGGCGTCAACGTCTGGTGCCGCGACGGCCGGTTCTTCTGGAACGACCTCCTCCGCGGCGGCGAGACCGTCTCCCATCCCGCGAACGACCCGGTGGGCGCGGCCGCCCTCCTCAACCCGTTCGCTCGGATCCCCGAGCCGTCCCACAGCCCCGCGCTGGCCGGACTCACCGCCGCCTGATCCACGGCGCTCCCACGCCCTCCCTTCGCGCACGGTGCCCCGCTGAGCACTGATGACGCCTGGAATGTCCTGGTCTGCGAAACTGTCCCCTCAGACGCAGACCAACGAAGGGACACAACGTGGGCACACACGTCGCGAGCGAGGACCGCTACGACTCCGTGGAGTACCGCCGCTGCGGCGACAGCGGCCTCCATCTGCCCCGGCTGTCCCTCGGCCTGTGGCAGAACTTCGGCGCCGACCGCGACCTGGAGAACCAGCGCCGCATCCTCCTGCGCGCCTTCGACCTCGGCGTCTTCCACTTCGACCTGGCCAACAACTACGGTCCGCCGCCCGGCAGCGCCGAGGAGAACCTGGGCCGGATCCTCGACCGCGACCTGCGCCCCTACCGCGACGAGCTGGTCATCACGACCAAGGCCGGATACGTCATGGGCCCCGGCCCCCACCAGAGCGGCGGCTCCCGCAAGTACCTGCTGTCCTCCCTCGACCGCTCCCTCCAGCGGATGGGCCTGGACTACGTCGACATCTTCTACAGCCACCGGCCGGACCCGGACACACCGCTGGAGGAGACCATGCTCGCGCTGCACCACGCGGTGGTGTCCGGCCGCGCCGTGTACGCGGGGATCTCCTCCTACAGCCCCGCCGCCACCCGTGAGGCCGCCCGGATCATGCGCGAACTGGGCACCCCCCTGGTCGTCCACCAGCCCTCCTACTCCATGCTCAACCGCTGGATCGAGAACGGCCTCCTGGCCGCCGCCGACGACGAGGGTATGGGCGTGGTCGCCTTCTCACCACTGGCCCAGGGCGTCCTGACCCCCCGCTACCTGGACGGGAACGTGCCCGCCGACTCCCGCGCCGGGGTGGGCCGCCCCAGCTGGCGGAAGAACATGCTCTCCGACACCGTCCTGGAGCGGGCCCGGGCGCTCGACGCCATCGCCGCCGAACGCGGCCAGAGCCTCGCGCAGATGGCGATCTCCTGGGTGCTGCGCGACCAGGGACCGCGGACGGTGACCACGGCGCTCATCGGCGCCTCCAGCGTCGAACAGCTCGAACACAACCTGGGCGCGCTGGACGCCCCGGAGTTCACCGACGAGGAGCTGCGGCGCATCGACGCGTGGGCCGTCGACTCCGACATCAACATCTGGTGGGGCGCGACCGCCTCCAGGGAGTAGCCCCGCCCGGCCCGGCCCCGCGTCACAGGTCCGTCGGCGGATCGTAGGGGATCTCCTCGTCCAGCAGCCACACCCACGCCGGGCGCCAGCGCGGGTCCCGGGCGGCCGTCTCGTCCCGGAGGGAGGGCAGGCGCGGCGGCGCCATGCGCCCGTCGAAACCCACGGACCGCGCCGCCCACGCGGGCCAGTGGTCGTAGGCGCGCTCGACCGCGACGTCCCCGCCGGCGGCGCGGAGCCGGAGGAAGTACCAGGAGCCGTACTCGGGGTGCGCCTCCGCCCTGCGCAGCCGCCAGGGCAGCAGTCTGTCCTCCCACGGTTCCGCCAGGACCTCGCCGGAGGCGGTCACCAACCGCGGGGAGATCATGCTCCCCCGCTCGCAGGCGACGGTGAAGGTCAGCTCCTCGCCGCGTTCGGCGGCGAGCGAGCGCAGACTCCCGCGCAGGGTGCGCAGCGGTTCGGTCTCCGGCGGGACCGGGCGGTCGAGCTCGTGCGCGTCCCGCATGGCGCGCGCCACCAGCGCCTCCCACTCCCGCTCCCTGAGCAGGCGCGGGCGCCGGGGCTCGGGGGGAGGGGTCCCGGCGGGCAGGGCGCTCCGCCAGGTGAACCAGTCTTCGCCGAGCAGCTCGCGCGTGTGCGCGAGAGCCGGGCGGTCGGTGCCGAACAGGTCCCCGAACAGGTCCCAGGCCCGGTCGCCGTCGCCCTCGGCGACGGCGCGCATCAGCTCGGCCGCCACGGTTCGGTCACGGTCGCCCTTCGGGAGGGGAAGGGAGTGGGCGACCAGGTCATCGAGGGTGCCGAAGCCCCCGACGGTGCACAGGCCGTCGTCGTCGACGGTATCGGGGTACTCGACGCGCCCCCAGGAGCCGTCCCACCAGCAGAGGAAGGACACTCCCATCTGCTCGTGGCGGTACCGGGCGACATGCGTGTCCAGCCACTCGCGCGGAAGCCAGTCGGGGCCGCCCGCGAGCAGGTCGACCTCCTCGTCGATCGTGCGCTGCCCCAGCGGCTCGTAACCGGTCAGGACCGCCCTGCCGCCCTCCACCCAGGTCAGCCGCCACCAGCAGCCCGACGAGTTGTCGAAGTGCAGGCCGTGCGGGCCGTAGGTGAAGCCCTCGCGGGTGAAGGTGGTCCCCACCGGGTCATAGGTGAACGTCTCGCCCGGGCGCGCTTCGAGGGCGCGGTAGGCGCCGAGTTCGATCACTCCGTGGGCCCAGAGCATTCCGGGCGGCGGCAGGTCCTCGGGGCGAGCGGGCCGGTAGGGGCTCATGGGTCGGTGCGCTCCGGTGTCGGGGCCCGCTCGGGTGCGGGCCGGGTCTCGGTCAGACGCACCGCGCGCCGGAACCGGTTCCCCGCGAACCCCACCGGTTCACCGCCTCACCGGCGGGGGCGAGAGTCAGGGGTCCGGGGGGCGTGGGCGGAGGTCGTGGTCGACGGACGCCTGCGGCGCGGCACTCGCTCTGGTCGGGCGCCCGAACGGCGACCCCCGGGTGAGCGGGTGGGAACCGGACGGGGGGCGGGGCGCCGGGACGCCCGTCGGCGAACGGCTAGATTGACGGACGACCCCCACCCCGGCCGAACGGCCGCCGGGCCAGGCCCTCGAACCCAGTGAGGACCCCACCCACCGTGCAGCCGCTCACCCCAGGAGACCCCCCGCACATCGGCCCGCACCGCCTCCTCGCCCGCCTGGGCGCGGGCGGGATGGGCGAGGTCTACCTCGCGCGTACCCCCGACGGCCACCTGTGCGCCCTGAAGGTGGTCAAGGAGGATCTGGCGTTCGACACCCAGTTCCGGGCCCGCTTCGGCCGGGAGGTCCGCGCCGCCCGACTCGTCCGGGGACCGTTCACCCCGGCGGTCGTGGACGCCGACCCCGACGCGCCCGCCCCCTGGATGGCCACCGAGTACGTCCCCGGGCCGACGCTGAAGGAGGCCGTCCTCGCGGGCGGCCCCTTCCCGGAGCCGTCACTGCGGGTCCTGGCCGTGGGGCTGGCGCGCGCCCTCGGGACCGTCCACGCCGCCGGGATCGTGCACCGCGACCTCAAGCCCGCCAACGTCCTGCTCTCACCGCGCGGCCCCCAGGTGATCGACTTCGGGATCGCCCGGGCCGTGGAGGGCACCGTCCTGACCCGTACCGGGCAGACCCTGGGCACACCCGCGTACACGTCGCCCGAACAGATCACCGGTGACGAGGTCTCGCCGCGCAGCGACGTGTTCTCGATGGCGGGGACGGTGGTCTTCGCGGCCTCCGGTGAACCGCCGTTCGGCGCGGGCCACCCATCCGCCGTCCTGCACCGGGTCCTGTCCGAGGCGCCCCGCCTCGACCGGGTCCCCGAGGGGCTGCTCCGCGACCTGGTCGCCGTGTGCCTGGCCAAGGACCCGAAGGCGCGCCCCGACGCCGACCGGGTCCTGGAGGAGCTGTCCGCGCTCCCGCTGCCGTCGGCGGAGCACGGGTGGCTGCCCTCCCCCGTCACCCAGCAGATCGACCTCCGGGAGGGCGAGTCCCGCCGCGCGGAGGCCGCCGAACGCACCACGGCGCCCATGGACGGCGAGGCGGCCGCCCGGGCGCCCGTGACCGGCCGCGGGAGGGGCGACGCGCCCCCTCCCCGCGCGCCCCGGTCCGACGGCGCCGAGACCGGGACCAGGCGTCCCCGGTGGCGGCGCGGCACCGTCCTCGTGGCGGCCGCCGCCTCGGCCCTGGTCATCGCGGCCGGGGCCACCCTCGCCCGCACCGGGTTCCCGCTCCCCGGCCAGGAGCCGACCGCGACCGCCGACCCCGGCCCCCCGGCGTCCCCCGACCCGAGCGGCGAGCCCGCCGACGGAACGCCCGAGGTCGAGCTCAGCGGCTTCATGTACGATCTCGTCTTCTCCGACGACGGGGAGACGCTGTACGTCTACGGCGGGAGCACGCTGTCCGCCTGGGACTGGCGCGAGGGCGTCCCCCTCGACACGTGGGAACCCACACCGACCTCGGCCGACATCACCTCCGGCGGCCACGTCGCCTCCGCCGCCGACGGCTACGTCGAGGTCTGGGAGGGGTCCAGTGACAACCGCGTGGCCGTCGTGGGCCGGGACAACGGGGACCGCGGCTTCTACGACTACCCCGCCCTGACCGACGACGGCTCCCGGATGGCGGTCCTCGCCTCCGAGGACGGGACCTACGACGGCGACCGGCTCATCCAGATCTGGGACGTGGCGAGCGACACCGCCGAGGTGGACATCCCCGTCGAGGGCATCGCCTTCGACCTCGACTTCACCGCCGACGAGTCCCTGCTCGTCGGCACGGTGGTCGACCACGGGTGGGACGAGTACCTGGGCGTGTTCGTCTGGGACGCCGCCACCGGCCGGGAGCTGTACCGGATCTCCGGGGGCTCGGGGTACTCGTTCGCGCTCTCCCCCGACGACTCCGCCATGGCCGTGGTGGACGGGGAGAACCGCGCCCGGATCGTCGACACCGCCACCGGCGCGACCGTCCGAGAGCTGGCGCCCGTCGGCGAGGAGCACGACCTCATCCACGACCTGGCCTTCTCCCCCGACGGTGAACGCCTGCTCGCCGGGGCGTACGGCCTGCCCTCCAGCCGGAGCAGCGTGTGGTCCACCGCGACCGGCGAGCTGCTGCGGGAGCGGGAGCTCCTCCTCTACGACCCGATCGGCGTCCACCCGGACGGGGAGCACGTCGCCACCGCCGTCTCCGAGACGGGCGGGATCAGCGTCCTGATCCTCGACTCCGAGTTCACCGTCGTCTCCGAACTGTCCTGAGCCGCCTGGGAAGGTCGCCATGCAGCAGCCAGCACCCGACGACCCGCGCCGGGTCGGCCCGTACCGGATCGCCGCGCTCCTCGGCGCCGGCGGCATGGGCCGCGTCTACCTCGGGCTGGACGCGGCCGGCGGGTCCGCGGCCGTCAAGGTGGTCCGGGCCGAGTACGCCTACGACCCCGACTTCCGGGAGCGCTTCGCCCGGGAGCTGGAACTGGCCCGGCTCGTGCTGGGCGGGAACGTCCCCCGGGTCCTGGCGGCCGACACCTCGGGGCAGACGCCCTGGATGGCCACCGAGTACGTCATGGGGCCCTCACTCCACGACCTCGTGTACACCACGGGCCCGCTCCCGGAGGAGAGCGTGCGGTTCCTCGGCCGGGGTGTCGCCCGCGCGCTGGAGGGCGTCCACGCCAAGGGCCTGGTCCACCGCGACCTCAAGCCCGGCAACGTGATGGTGTCGGCGGACGGGGCGCAGGTGATCGACTTCGGGATCTCCGGTGCGATGGAGGACGCCCGCCACGGTGACGCGGACCGGGTCGTCGGCACCCCCGGCTACATGTCGCCGGAGGTCGTCCGGGAACAGCGGTGCGGCGCCGCCTCGGACGTGTTCGCACTCGGCGGGACGCTCGTGTACGCGCTCACGGGGACGGGGCCGTTCGGCGAGGGGCACCCGTCGGCCGTGATGTACCGCGTCGCCAACCGGGACCCCGTCCTGACCGGGGTCCCCGAGTCCCTGCGCGGGCTCGTCGCGTCCTGTCTGGACAAGGACCCCGACCGGCGGCCCACCGCCGCGGAGATCCTCCGGGAACTGGGCGGCCCGACCGGCCCCGCGCCGCGCGCGGCCGCCTGGCTGCCCCCGCCCGCCCGCGGGGTGCTCGACGGCGTCGCGCGCGAGCACCGGGACGCCGTACGCTCGACCGCTCCGGCCAGGGGGGAGAAGGGTCCCCTGGCGGGGCGGCTGCTCATCGCCGGGGCGGCGGCCGCCGCGCTGCTGCTCATGGGCGGCTTCGGCGTGTGGTCGCTGGGCGGGCCGGACCCGGTGCGCGCCGAACCCGGCGGGGCCGCGCCGTCCGCGAGCGCGGAGCCGGTCGAGCGCGAGGTGTGCGATCCCGCCGTGCACCTGGCCGACGCGTTCACCGAGCCGGCCGAGGCCGACGAACTGCCCGAGATGGCCGGACGGCTCCACCCCGCCTTCTCCAACGACGGTTCGGTCCTCGCCGTCGGGAGCCCGCAGGGGATCTTCCTCCTGGACTGGCGGGACGGCACCCGGCTCGCGTGGATCGACGTGGAGATCCCCCCTCTGCGCGGGAGGCCCGTGTTCTCCCCGAACGACTGCGCGCTCGCCTTCACCTCCGACGACGGAACGCACGTGTACACGTTGGAGACCGGGGAGAGCACCGTCCTGGGCCCCGGTCAGGACGTGAGCACCGCCGTGTTCTCCCCGGACGGCTCGCAGGTGACCACGGCCGCCGGCGGACCCACGAGCGTGGTCACCTACGACGTGGCGAGCGGGGACGTGGTGCACGCCTACGAGGAGGCCGACAGCGCGGCCGAGATCGTCGCCTACTCCCCCGACGGCTCCCACCTGGGGGCCCACACCCTCAGCGGCGAGGTCTTCGTGTGGGACACCGGAACGCGCGAGCTGCTCGCCTACGGGGACGGCTACCGCTCCCCCCTGTTCGATCCGGACCTGGTCCTCACGGGGGACGGCGAGGTGCTCTACTACGACGAGGCCGGTCCCCGCAGGCAGGTGCTCGGCGGTGCGGGGGAGCCCACCCAGTTCGTCCCCGCCCGCCCGCCCGAGGCGCCCCTGGACCAGTTCGTGTACAGCCCGCAGGCGGACCGGCTGTACGCCACCTACCGGGAGCCGGCCGCCGACCTGTCCGAGGGCGTGATGAAGGTGTGGGAGTTCTCCACGGGAGAGGAGTTGACGGCCGAGTCCGACGAGGGGTTCGTCGCCGAGATCACGCTCCATCCCGACGGTGGGATCTTCGTCGGGTTCCCCCCGACCGGTTCGGGGATGTGGGTGGTCGACGCCGTCGAACTGCGCCTGATCACGGCCATCGACTGACCTCACGCGCCACGACCGCCACGCCCAGGGAGGGCCCATGCTCCCGCTCCACCCCCACGACCCCCCATCCGTCGGCCCCCACCGCCTCCACGCCCGCTTGGGTGAGGAGACCTTCACCCGCGTCTACCTGGGGTCGGACTCCGGCGGGGCGCCCGTCGCGATCAAGGTGGCGCGATCGGCGCACGCCACCGACCCCGCCTTCCGGGCGGCCTTCGCCCAGCGGGTACTGACCGCGCGTGAGGTGTTCGGCCCCCACGTGTGCGAGGTGCGCGACGCCGACCCGCACGGCGCGACGCCGTGGGTGGCCGTGGACCGCCCGTTCGGGCCGAGCCTGACCGAACTGGTACGCGGGCACGGCCCGCTCGGCGCGGACGCGCTGGTCCCGTTGGCCCTCGCGCTCGCCTCGGCGCTGACCGACCTGCACGCGTCGGGACGCGCCCACGGGTCGCTGTGGCCCGACGGGGTGCTCCTGACCCCGCGGACGGCGGTCCTGGCCGACCCTGGTCTGGAGTGGTTGGAGCGGGACGGCGCCGAGCGCGCGCCGCACCCGGCGTTCGCGGCGCCGGAGGGCGGGGCGGGGCCGGCCGCGGACGTGCTGTCCTGGGCGGCGACGCTGTGTTTCGCGGCCAGCGGCGTCGAGGGGCCGGACGGGCTCGCCCGCGTCCCCCTGCAACTGCGCGGACTCGTCGACGCGTGCCTCAGACGGCACCCGTCGCTGCGCCCCAGCGCGGCCGACCTGGTGCGGATGCTCGGCGGACCCGGCGACCCGGGCCTGTGGCCGCGACGGACGCGGACCGCGATCGAGGCCGTCGCGGCGCGGCAGCGGGCGGTCGTCTCCCCCGTGCCCGGGGGCCGCTCCGCGGCGGGGGCGGCGGACTCCCCCGCCCGGGGCGGACGCCGGGTCGCGCTCCTGGGGGCGGGGGGTCTGGTGCTCGCCCTGGTGGCGGGCTCCGCCGTGGCGTGGACCCTCGGTTGGCCCCCCGGTGGAGCGGCGTCGGACGGGGAACCCGGGGCGTCCGGGGCCGGGCTGGTCACCGACGCGGCCTGCCTGGACGGCACCGGGTACCCGGCCCCCGGGGTCGAGCCCGACGGGGCCGGTGCGGGACCGATCGGGCTGGCGTTCGGCCCCGACGGGGACGCGCTGGCCGTGACCACCGAGGAGTACGGCCTGACGGTGTGGGACTGGCGTGCGGGGGAGGAGATCGCCCGCCCCGCCGACGAGGTGTCCCCCGACTCCGACCCCGTGTTCGCACCCACCGGCTGCACGGTCGCCGCGGTGGTCCCCGTCGGGTACGAGGGGATCGACCGGCCGGTGGGGGTCGCGCACACCTTCGACCTGCCGTCGGGGACGACCGCGGGGCACCTGGGACCGCAGGTCGGCCCGGAGGAGAGCGGGGGTGTGTGGCCGGACCGGCCGCGCGACGCCCGGGACGTGGGGTTCGCCCCCGACGGGGGTGTGTTCGCGGTGGCGCTGGACGAGGACTGGGAGGGCGACACCGTGGGCCTCGTCGACCCGGCGACCGGCGAGCCCGCGGGTTCCCTCGTGTCCGGACCGGTCACGGCCCTGGAGTTCGTCGCCCCGGGCCGGGTCGCCGTCAGCCGCCCGGGGACGATCTCCGTGTGGGACCTGGGGTCGGAGGAGGCCCCGCACACGGTGCGCGGGACGGACTCGACGGTCTTCGCCGTGGTCCCCGGGCGTGACGAGGTGGTGTACCGGAGGGGGGAGCGCCTGGTGTGGTTCGACTACGCCGGGCGCTCGGAGCTGGGCTCCTTCGCGCTGCCCGGGTTCGCCGGCACCGGGAGCGCCTCCCTCGTGGAGGTCACGGTGGAGCCGGAGCGGTCCCGGGTGTACGCCAGTTGGGAGGTGCCGGGGTACGCGTCGGACGACGGCGAGACCGTTTCCACGAGTCACGTGTGGGACCTGGAGACGGGTGCGGACCTCGCCGACCGCGACGGCGCGGTGGGGTTCCGGCGGGTCGCCGTGCACTCGGAGGGCGAGGTACTCGCCGCGATCACGGCCGAGGGGCGGGTGGTGATCGTCGACCCGCGGACCCTGGAGCCCGGCGACCCCCTGTTCTGACCGGCCCTCCCCCGGGCGCGGGCGGACTCAGCCGACCGCCGCGAGGATCTCCTCGGCCGCCAGGAGCGCGCCCTCGCGCAACTCCTCCTCCGGCGCCTGTTCCCCCATGTTCCTCGTGTAGTCCACCTCCACGAGCACCTGGCCCTCCACCACGGTGACGGAGACGCCGTCACCGATACCGGGGCCGATGACGGTGAAGTCCCCGAGGTCGACGTCGGGGTCCGCGTCCTCCTCGGTGACGTCGGGATAGTCGGAGTCGACGTAACGGCCCTCGTAGACCTTCATGTCCAGGTAGAGCGTGTACGAGGTCAGCGAGATGAGCATGCAGCTCATCTCCAGTCGGCCGCGCTCCTCCAGCTCCTCCGGTTCGGGCACCCCGGTCGTGGTCTGCGGTTCACCACGCATGTCCTCCTCGCCGAGCAGCTCCGTCAGCGTCTCCTCCGAGAGGACCGTGCACAGGTCGTCCGGGGCGAGCTCCATTGGATCGACGAGTTCGACGGCCTCCTCGGCCGCAGCCGTCTCCTCGGTGTCCTCCGCGTTCGCGTCAGCGGCGGTGTCCGGCTCGCGTTCGGTCTCCTCAAAGCCGCCTCCGCAGGCGCTCAGCAGGAACGCCAGGGCGGCCCCTCCGGCGAGGGCGGCGGCATGGCGGGTCGGCTCGGGCATGCGGGGGTCCCCTCCTGGGTCGTTCTCAGAACGGCGGACACCATATCGCCCAACGGACACGAACCCTCGCTCCGTGTCCGTGACCGGCCACACCGGCATGGTCCTCCGGGAACACGGACGTACCGTGAGATTCGGGCCACAACGGGGGCGACCCGGTAGCGTGTGAGGAGTACCGGTGCCGGAGCGGCGAGGGAGACGGGGCCATGCTGAGATCCGCGATCCGACGGGCCCGACGCACCGCCCGGAGCGCCGGTCGCACGGCGCCCGCCAAACGCTCCAGCCCCGCGCTGGACGCGCTGGTGCGCGTGGTCGAGGGCACCGGCGCGGCGGCCAGGGCGGGCACCGTGTTCGGCGACCCGGTGGTGTCGGGCGCGACCACCGTCGTCCCCGTCGCGCGGGTCAGCGCGCTCAGCACGATGGGCGGCGGTTCGAGCCGTATCCCGGGCGCCGACGGGGGCGGGGGCAGCGGTTTCGCGCGGGTGCGGCCCGCCGGGTTCATCGTCCTCGACGGCGTGGGCGCCCGCTTCCACCCCATCCGCCAGCCCGCGGCCGGGCTCGTCCTGCCCCTCGCCGTGATCACGGCGGTGGCGGCCACCCGTATCGTGGGCGTCTCGCTCAGGGAGGCCCGGCGGCGGAGGCGGCGCGCCGAGCCGCGGGGGGTCGCGGCGACGGCGGTGGTGGAGGCGTCGGGGAACCGGTCGGCGCGGGAGGAACCGCCCGCCGGGAGCGGGGCCGAGCGTTCCCCCGCCCCGGAGTGAGCGTCACTCCACTCCGGACATCCGCGCGACGAAGGCGAACAGGCCCATCCCCCAGGCGAGGACCGCGCACATCGCGATGATCACCACGACCTCGACCCCGTTGAGGACGCGGCGCAGCGACGCGCGCGGCACGTCGGTCAGGCGCACCCAGCTCAGCACGCCCAGGACCATGCAGACGAGCAGGGCCGCGACCGGCAGCCACGGTCCCAGCACGGGGTACTCCCCGATCGCCGCCACCCCCGTGGCGCCGAGCCCCAGGACGCCCCCGAGCCGCAGCGGCAGTACGTGGCGGATCCGGTCGAACAACCGCGAACGCATGATCAGCAGCACCGACAGCAGACCGCTGAGCAGCAGGTCCGGCAGCCCCTCGGCCATGAGGGTCAGGAGCACGGTGACCGCGCCGCCGCTGAGCGCGGCGCCCGTCACGATGCCCAGCAGCAGCCGGTCGCTGTTGGTGAAGGTGTCCTCGAAGCGCTCCGTGGCGACCTGGCCCGAGCGCCCCACCTCGTAGTCCAGCCCGGACAGGCCGCCCATCACCATGGCCACCCGCGGCAGCGCGCCGACGCACAGGGCCAGGGCCAGTCCCATCGCCCGGACCCCCTGCACCGGGTCCACGAACGCCCCGACACCGACCAGCACCCCGGCGGTCACCGTGATCACGCCGAGCCCGGCGATGTAGGCCAGCCCCGTCTCGTGCAGGGCCCAGCCGACCCCGGCCACCAGGAGCGCCCCGGTCAGCGCGAACGCCGCCGTCACCAGGGCGCCCGCGTTGGTCGCCAGACCCGCGGCGAGCACGGCGGTCACCGCGCCCCACACGCAGGACGCGGCGAACAGGACGTGGGCGACGGCGGGCAGCGGGCGACGGGCCGCGAGCAGCATGATCGCGATCGAGAACAGGGTGCCGACGCTCGCCACACCCAGGTGGCCGACCGAGGGCCGCAGCCACATCATCAACAGCAGCATCAGCAAGGGGCCGATTCCGGCCACGAGGAGTCCGAAGGAGAGCGTCGTCGTCGGGTTCCAGATCCGGGCGGTCTCGTCGACCCGGTCCTCCACGGCGCCCCGCACGTCATCCACGTGCGCGGGTCGGCTGGGCGCGGTCCGCCGGTCGAGCATGAGGACGTCGCCGTCGTAGACCCCGGCGCTCTCCAGCGGCTCCTCCGGCCGGACCGGGGAGCCGTCGACGGTGGTCAGCGCCCAGTGCGCGGGCTCGGTGCCCTCCTCCTGGGGGCCGCACACCTCGACGATGCGCGGCATCAGCGTCGCCACGGGCACGCTTCCGGGCAGTGCCAGATCGGCCCAGCGGTCCGGTCCGGTGACCGTGACCCGGCAGTATCCACTCACACCCATGATTCCTTTGCCGTCGCCGTAGGGGGTTGTCGCCGCTCGGGGGTACAGATCGACGCGAATTAGGTGATTCGCGGTGTTCGCGAGATCATTCCTAGCGTAGTCACCCAGACACCCAGCCCCCGCAGGTGGACGGAAAGAGGTCACCGTGGCGACGAGACCGGTCCCCCGCCCCGCCCGCAGCGTCCCGACCGCCCCCGGGAACACGCCCCTGGTCATCGCGACTCCGCCGCAGATGCCGGAGAACCCTCCCGCCTCCAGTTCGGGTGCGATGATCATCATGCCGATCATCACCGGGTCGGGTTCCCTGCTGATGTCCATCACCATGGGCCACCGGCCGCTGATGGCGGTCGCGGGCGTGATGATCATGATGGCGAGCGTCGTCGTCGGCATCATCATGTTCGTGGCCCAGCACAACGGGCCGCGCAGGCGGATCCGGGAACAGCGGGAACGGTACGTGGACTACCTCGACCAGCTGCGCGAGATCGTCCGGGACGTGGCCGCCACGCAGCGGGCGGACAACGCCTTCCGCCACCCGGACCCGCAGCTGCTGACCGAGCCCGCGCGCTCCCGCGCCCGGCGCTGGGAGCGGCGCGCCTCCGACCCCGACTTCCTGGACGTGCGCGCGGGGTCGGGGACCCGACCGCTGGCCCGGGCGCTGAAGCTCAAGGTGGACAACTCCAACCCGCTGATCGTCTACGACCCCGTCTGCCAGGGCGCCGCCGACCAGCTCATCGAGCTGTACGGCGACGTGCCCGAGATGCCGCTGGTGGTTCCGCTGCGCGAGTACGGCGTGGTGTCGGTCGTCGGCGACCGCGAGGCCGGGCGCGGGCTGGCGCGGTCGATGATCGCGCAGCTGTCGACCTTCCACTCCCCGCACGACCTGCGGATCGGCGTGGTGCGCGACCACAAGCTGCGCACCTGGTGGGAGTGGCTCAAGTGGCTGCCGCACAACACCTTCGACGAGGCCAGGGACGGCCCGATGCCCGCCCGGTTCGTGGCCGGGAACACCGTCCAGATCGCCGAGCTGCTGTCCGAGGAGATCGAGCGCCGCACGGTCGACCTGCAACGGCGGCGCGGCAAGCCGCCGGGCCCCGGCACGCAGCGGCTGGTGGTCGTGCTCGACGGCGAGCACCAGTCGACGCTGTCCGGGCTGCACGCCGAACCGCCCGTGACCTCCCTGGCCGATCTGGGGATCCACGTGATCGCCCTGGTGGGCGACCGCCGTGAGGAGCCGGAGGCGGTGGACCTGCGGCTGCTGGTCGACGCCGACGGCACCCTGACCGAGGACACCGAGCTGCCGGGCGCGGACGAGGAGGCCGAGCGCGCCCCCCTCAGGGGACGGGCCGACCGGTCGAGCGTCGCCCACCTGACGAGCCTGGCACGCTCCCTGGCGCCGTACGGGATCGCGGTCACCGACTCCGACGACGCCATGCACGAGACCGTCGGGCTGCCGGAGATCCTGGGGGTGCCCGACGTCGCCCAACTGGACACGCGGCGCACCTGGCGCAAGCGCAGCACCGGTGACTACCTGCGGGTTCCGATCGGTATCGGGCCGAGCGGCAACACGGTGCTGCTGGACCTGAAGGAGTCGGCCTTCGGCGGCATGGGCCCGCACGGGCTGGTGGTCGGCGCCACCGGTTCGGGTAAGTCGGAGATGCTGCGGACGATGGTGGCCTCGCTGGTCATCAACCACTCGCCGGAGAACCTCGCGCTGCTGCTGGTGGACTTCAAGGGCGGCGCGACCTTCGCCGACACCGACCGGCTGCCGCACAGCGCCGGGCTGATCACCAACCTGGCCGATGACGACGGCCTGGTGACCCGGTTCCGGGAGGCGACCTTCGGTGAGCTGCTCCGGCGCCAGCAGATCCTGAAGAACGCGGGCAACCTGCCGAACCTGCACGCCTACGAGGCGGCGCGGGAGAACGACCCCGAGCTGGAGCCCCTGCCGCACCTGCTCATCATCATCGACGAGTTCTCCGAGCTGCTGACCGCCCACCCGGACTTCGCGGAGCTGTTCGTCGCGATCGGACGCATCGGCCGGTCGATCGGGGTGCACCTGCTGCTGGCCACCCAGCGCCTGGAGTCGGGCAAGATCAAGGGCCTGGAGTCGCACCTGTCCTACCGCGTGGGTCTGCGCACCTTCTCCGAGGCGGAGAGCCGCGAGGCGATCGGGGTCGGCGACGCCTACCACCTGCCGCCCGAACCCGGCTCCGGCTACCTCAAGGTCGACACCTCCGTCTTCGAGCGGTTCAAGGCGGCCATGGTCTCCCAGCCCTACGAACCGCCCCAGAAGGAGGAGAGGGACGAGCACGAGCCCGTCCTGCCGCTGCTGTCCTACAACGCCCTGGAGAAGGTGACGGGCACGGGGTCGCTGGTCGACTCGCTCGTGGGTTCGGTCAGGGCCAAGGAGGAGGAGAAGCAGCCCAAGGAGAAGCGGACCACCCTCCAGGTGACCGTGGACCAGCTGGTGGCGTCGGGCGCCGAGCGCGTGCGACCGGTGTGGCTGCCGCCGCTGCCGGAGGTGCTGACCTTCGACTCGGTGCTGGCCGACCTCGGGGAGGCCGACGACCTGGAGGGCGAGGGCACCGAGCCGGACCCGGCCGAGGCCAAGGCGGTCATCGGTCTCACCGACATCCCGCGCGAGCAGCGGGTGATCCCGGCGGAGCTGGACTTCACCGGGGGCGAGGGCAACATCGTCATCCTGGGCGGCCCCCAGTCCGGGAAGTCGACGCTGCTGCGCACGATCATCGCCAGCCTGGCGTGGCGGTACCCGCCCGGCCGGGTCGGGGTGTACGCGATCGACTTCGGCGGCGGCGCGCTCCAGGCGATGGACGAACTGCCGCACGTCGCGGGCGTGGCGGGCCGGGCCGATCCGGAACGGGTGCAGCGGATCCTGACCGACGTGTCGGGGCACCTGGACCGGCGTCAGCGGGTGTTCCGCAAGCACAAGCTGGACTCCCCGGCGGCGCTGCGCCAGGCGCGGGCCGAGGGGAAGGTGCCCGCGAGCGTGGTCGGCGACCTGTTCCTCATGATCGACGGGTGGTCGGCGGTCCGGGACTCCTTCGACGCGGCCGACGACTTCCTCATGGACATCGCGACCCGGGGTCCGTCCCTGGGCGTGCACACGATCCTGACGGGCGCGGCGTCGTCGCAGATCAGGTCCCGGTTGCAGGCGCTGTTCGGCGGGCGCTTCGAGCTGCGGCTCAGCGACCCGATGGACTCGGGGATCGGGCGCAAGGTCGCCGAGGAGATCCCCAAGGACACGCCGGGCCGCGGTCTGACCTCGGAGGAGCACCACACGCACGTGGCGCTGCCGCGCGTGGACGGGGTGGCCGGCGACGAGGACGTGACCGACGGGATCCGCGACCTGATCAAGCGGGTCCGGGAGCGCTGGCCGCAGAAGGCCGTGCAGGGCGTGCGGACGCTGCCCCAACGGGTGGAGCTCGACGAGCTGCTCAAGGGCCGCAGGAGCGGCAGGGGCCGGATGCGCGAGCTGGTGCTCGGCATGGCGGAGAGTTCGCTCGCCCCGGTCACGACCAACCTGGACCGGGACCCGCACCTGGTGGTGTTCGGCGACCCGCAGACCGGCAAGACGACCCTGCTGCGCGGGCTGGTCAAGCAGATCGTCCAGCACCCGGCCAAGGAGCTGGGCATCGTGATGGTCGACTTCCGGCGCTCGCACCTGGAACTGGTGCCGGAGGAGCACCTGCTGGCGTACTGCACCACGGCGGAGCAGACCAAGGCCGTCGCGGACAACCTGGCGGGGTCGCTCAAGCAGCGTCTGCCGGGGCCGGACGTGACCCCCAGGCAGCTGCGGGAACGCAGCTGGTGGAAGGGCCTGGACCTGTACATCGTCGTGGACGACATGGACATGATCGCCTCGCGCAGCAACCCGCTCGCGCCGCTGGCGCCGTACATCCCGCAGGGCGCCGACCTGGGTCTGCACGTCATCGCGGCCCGGCGTACGGGCGGTACGGCGCGCGCGATGTTCGAGCCGGTGCTCCAGGCGCTCAACGACATGGCGACGCCCGGCCTGCTGTTCTCCGGTGACCGGATGGAGGGGCGCCTGGCCAACGGCGTGGCCTCCAAGGCACTGCCGCAGGGCCGGGCTCAGCTGGCGCTGCGCGGCAAGCGCCCCGACCTGGTGCAGGTCGGGTGGAGCGAGCCCCCGGGGTAGGGGACGGGGCGGTGTGACCCCGGCGGCGGCCGCCCCCGCCGGGGTCACACCGGGAGGGCGAGGGCCAGCGACGCCGCGGCCAGCGCCAGGTGGCGCCGGGGAAGGCGATGTCGTACAGGACCCCCGCCCGCACGTGGGCCGCGACGGCGCCGACGTCGAACAGGACGAGTCCCGCGCCCGCGGAGACCGGCGCCCGGCGCGACCACTGGCCCGGTGCCGACGAACGCGGTGACCGCCCCGTCCGAACCGGCGCGGCCACCGAGCACCCCGACGACTGGCTCAACGCGATCGCCAGCGGCTACGGGATCGCGTCCGCCCCCGAGTCCGCCGCGCGCTTCCCCTCGTGTCCCGGCGTCACCTACCGCCCCACCCGTGGCCTCTCCCCGAGTCGCGTCGCCGTCGCGTGGACGCCCGCAGCACCCCTCCGGAGGTGGAACCATAGGAAGTCCGGGTTGGTCCCACTTGTGGCAACTCCACCGTTTCCCTCCCCCGAAAGGCAGATTCGTGCGGCGTTCCCTCGCCCTCATGTCGGCCGCGTGTCTGGTGGCCGCCACCGCCTGCGACGCCTCCTCCACGGATTCGGACGACCCACCGGAGACCGTGGAGGAGATCACCGAGCAGGGACTGGCCGGACTCGCCCTGCTGCACCGCGGGTACGAGGGCGGCGACCCGGAGACCGACCAGGTCCTCGTCTTCCACGACCCCGCGACCGGCCAGCCCGTCCACGCGCTCGACCTGCCCGAGGGGGCGGTGGACCCCATGGCGCCGGCCCTGCCGGTGCACTCCCAGTTCTCCGCGGACTGGCAGTTCTTCGCCTACGCGACCGCCGAACCGTCCGCGATCACCATCGCCGTGCTCACCGACCCCGAGGACGTCGAGGGTTCCGCGGTCGCCGAGGCCACCGACGAGGAGGGCGAGGAACCGGCCAGGGTCACCTACCAGCCGGCCGAGTCGGTGACCGCGTCCCCCGGCGAGGTGCTGTCACGGCCGGTCATCCACGGAGAGCGGCTGTGGTACGTCTCCGACGACACGCAGGACGGCCAGCCGCCTCGGGTGATGTCGGTGCCGCTGGACGCTCCGGGCGGCACCCCGAACCAGGAGGGCACGCTCCCCTTGGGCGAGTACCAGCGCCCGAGCGACTGGGCGCTCACGCCCGCGGGCGAGCTGCACATCCGCAACAGCGTCCGGACCCAGCAGCTGCCCGGCGCCGACGGCCGGACCCTGGTGATCCGCCAGACCAACGGCAGCGTCGTCAACGCGTCCCTGACCACCTCCGAGGGCCGGTGGCAGACCTTCGACGACGGCCCGGTGTGGGGTGGGGGCACCGCCGTGCTGGGGCCCGTGTCGGACGGCTCCCAACAGACGGCGGCGGGCGCCTACCTGGTGACCGTGGACGGACAGACGCACACGGCCGCCCGGATCCTGGAGAACAGCGGAGGTCCGGTGCTCCAGTACGCGCCCGCGCCCGGGCGCGACGCGGTCCTGCTCCAGACGGAGGAGGCGTGGTTCCGCGTCGACCTGGAGGAGGGCGAGGTGACCGGAACGGAGGAGGTCTTCCCCCGGTTCCACGACGCCTCCATGGACGGCTACCCGCTCGTGGTCCGCTGGGCCGAGGAACCCGCCGGGGACGAGGCCAGCGCCAGCCCGTCCGAGTGAGCCCCCGCGCCCGTGACCCGCGGCGGGCCACCGCCGCCGCGCGCACCGCCCCTCACGACGAACGCCGTCCCGACCTGAACACCCGGCGAACAACGCGCTCCGGACACGGACAACATCTCCGAACACCTCGCGCACAACGGAACTCATCGGCCCCTTCGGGCGTCTGACCCCGTACCCGGACCCCGACCGTCCCGCCACCCCCCGGCGAGACGGTACTCGCACGTGGAGGGCGGCGTACGCCCTCTCGGTCATCCCGCACCCACGGAGGAGACCCACATGACCACAGAGGCAGGCGGCAATCCGATCGAGGCGATGGAGGGCGGCGAGTACGCCGAGACCCTCGCCGCCGCCATGGCCGGGCTGGCCGACATGTTCGACCTCCTGATGGAGGACGCCGAGGCGGCCGCGGGACACTCCGACGTCATGGCCGGGTTCCGCACGTTCAAGGAGGAGTTCGCCCAGGACCTCATCGACGTCCAGGAGCACGGCCTCTCCCTCGCGAACAACATCCAGGCGGGTGCGTCCGAGATCGCCCGGAACGACCTGGAGAGCGCCGAGGAGTACGACTCCGCCTGGGACGCGCGCCTGGAGATCAACTTCTAGCCGCCGCCCGACGCCCGCCACCCCGGCGGACCGATCTCCTCCCCCCGCCGTGTCCCCGCCCCCTCCCCGCCTTTCCCGTTCACCCCCAAGGAAGACCGTGGCCTCCTTCGACCTGGACTTCTCCCCCCGTTCCGTCGACTACACGTCCCGTCCGATGTACGAGTGCGCCCGGGACCTGGAGCTGCTCAACTCCCGGGTACTCGGACGCGCCGACGACCTCCGGGGCGGCTTCGACTCCGCGGCCACGCAGTTCACCGACGTCATCGGCTGGGACATCAGGAACCTCTCCGAGGAGGACCGGCAGCACTGGCGCGACGCCGCGGTCACCGTCACCTACGTCGCCTCCGTCGCGGAGATGTGGGCGGACATGATCGAGGAGTTCAGGGACGAGTGGGGCGCCCAGGTCTCCGACTGGCACAACGACCGCCGCGCCAAGGAGAGCGCCGTCCCGGACAAGTACCAGAACGCGACGATCACCGCCACCTACCCCGAGGCCGACGGCTTCCTCTGGACGGACTGGGGCGCCGGGGACGAAGCGAAGTGCCGCGAACTCTACGACGGACTCAAATCCACCCGCGACTCCCTCATCACCCGTGAGGAGACCAACTGGCAGAAGCTCCAGGACAACGCCGCGGACATCCGCGAGATGCTCGAACAGGGCCCCACCCCCGCCAACGTCCAGCGGCTCATCGACGCGGGCAACGCCGACTGGGCGTTCTACAACCTCGACCCCGCTCGCTTCGCCCAGCTCATCGACGAGAACCTCCTCACCGACGAGAACGCGCGCGAGTGGGCCGAGGAGCTCAACGGCTACTGGAGCGGCGACAAGCCCCTGGACGAGCGCTACGACGAACTCATGGCCCTGATGGCCATGATCGGCACCAACGCGCGGCGGGGCCAGGAGAACGGCACCGAACTCAGCTCCCGCGAGGTCGACTTCCTGGAGGAGTTCTACGGGCAGCTGGAGGACGAGCACACCAACGGGGACGGGCTCGGCCCGGGCGTCCTCGCCCTCCCCGGCCTCATGGCCGGGAGCGACATGACCGACGAGGAGCGCGAACGCGCCCTGGGCGTCCTCGGCGACGGCCTGCTCGCCCTCTCCGACCCGAACCTCGGCGGCGGCTACGACAAGCTGCCCCAGAGCTTCCGGACCGCCGTGGAGAGCTCCCTGCCCGTCGACCACGACGAGAACAGCGTCCCCTACACCCCGGTCACGCTGGGGGACGACCTCAGGTCGCTGTCCGCGCTCCTCGCCCACACCGACGAGGACCTGGAGGCCGGATACGGCCTGTCCACCAACCTCCACCTGTCCATGGGGGCCTTCCTCGACAACTGGGGCGACGTGCCCGACCCGGACGGGATCATGCCGGCTTCCGAGCAGATGGCGGCCCTGATCGACGTGGCCAGCCGCAACGAGGACTCCAACTACTTCATGCTCACGGGCACCCACCTCAACCCGGAGCTGGGGATCGACTACCACGACGACCTGCGCACCCAGGCCCTGGAGGGCACGCTCACCTACGAGTGGCACGACGACGGCGCCACCGCCCGCCAGCTGACCGACTGGCTGCACGAGGACCTGAACAGCGACGACCCCCTGGAGGTCAGCCGTGCCGGGCGCGCGTTCGCGGGGTTCATGGAGACCCTCACCGACCCGGACATGCACGACGCCCTCGTCAACACCGGGGTCGACGTGACCGAGGGGGAGAACGAGTACTCCGACGCGTCCTTCACCCAGTTCAACGGCGAACTCGCCGACAGCCTCGCGGACATCTTCGACGCCCACATCTACAGCTTCGCCGACAGCGACGTCCTCCAGGACAACGAGCCGGTGACGGGCATCGGGGACTTCGAACCGGACAGGAACTTCGTCTCCATGGGGCCCGAGGAGCGCGCCATGTACATGCAGCTGCTCATGGGCAACGACGAGACCGCGGGGCGTGTGGTCAACTCGGTCGACGTCTACCAGCAGATCGAGGCCGCCGCGTTCTTCGAGAGCGGGCAGGACGAGGAGACGGCACGCGGCGGGGGCCAACTCCAGGCCCTTCTGGAGGAGGCCCTGCGCAGGGAGTCCGCCGACCGGACCGCCGACCTCGACGAGCAGATCGACCGCAAGACGCAGATCACGGAGTACATCGTGGGCGAGGCGACCGGCCTGTCGGAGAAGATCCCGGTCATCGGCGCGGCCGTGGCGAAGGGCCTGGAGCTCGGGCAGGACAGCATCGTCGAGGCGATCGTCGACGGAGAGTACGAGGTCTCCCCGCGCCATCCGACCTTCTCCGGTGCCGAGTACATTGAGCGCAACTTCCGGATCGAGGCCCTCGACTACCTGTCGCAGCACGACCCCGAGGCCCTCAACGACGTCATCCGTCCCGACGAGTTCCACACCCTGATCGACGGCGGAGCCCTCACCGTCTGGCAGGACGGTGTGCGGCTGGCCCCGGAGGACATCGGGGAGGGCTTCGTCTTCGACGACTCCGTCAGGGTCAGCGTCGAGAAGGACCCGAACGAGTGGACGGACAACGAGAACCAGGACCTCGACCGGATGGACGGCGCCATCAGCAACATCATGGACGACGTGGAGATCACCACCAGCGACGGCCGTACCCAGCCGGGCCACCAGCGCGTGGACGACTTCGTCGAGCAGTACAACAACTCCTACAACGACACGAACAGGGTCTTCGAGGGCCGAGGGGAGGAAGAGGAGGAGTGATGCGCGGCTGGCCGCAGACCGTCGCCGACACGATCCGGAGGAACCGTTGACCCCGTACAAGGGCCGTGCGCCCGCCTTCATGGCGGTCACCCTGGCCACGATCCTGGTCCTGTCCGCCTGTTCGACCCCCGAACCCGAGACCGGGGCCGAGGAGGAGCCGACCGGCGACTACGTCTCCTTCTTCTGGGTCGAACGGGAGGTCATGGTGCGCACGCTGGACCGCATGTTCGCCGAGGGCGACCCGGGCCAGGTCGTCGAGAACATCGGCGACAAGAGGGACAGGCTGTTCGACACCGCGATCGTTCGGGAGAACGGGGGCGGGTACTACGTCGAACTGGACAAGGACGAGTGGAACACCGAGGCGGTCCACAACTCCGGGCAGATCGACGGGGCTCTCGCGGACGCCATGTACCACAACGAGGTCACCTGGTGCGGCGAACCCGTCAACGGCGAGGACTTCGTCGACGCCTACATGGACGAGCACTGGGAGACCCTCGACACCCCGGAGGAGTACGAGGCGAGCGTCATCGACTACGTGGACTGCGGCGACGGCCAGCCGTGAACCAGCCGTGAACAGCACCGCATTGGCCGAATCCGGCCGCGATGTCGCGAAGGGTGCGTGGTCATTGACCCACCGATGAGATGCTTACTATCGTCCGTAATCTCCCCTCCTCCCGTGTTCCGCCCCATGACGAACACCATGCCCCCCGGAGGACGGGATCACCGCACAGTTCCTCTCCCATCCCCCTGGAAGGATTCGGATGTCCAACCACGCCGGTCTCGAAAATGTCAACGCACTCGGAACGGGAGGAGAGAACCTCGGGCAGGAGTCCGACGGCCTCCGCACCCAGATGAACCAGCTCATCCAGGACATGTCCAACGACGGGGACGCCCTCCAGGGCCAGGCCCTGCACGATTTCCGTGAGGCGCGCAACGCGCTCACCGAACGGTTCGACGAACTCATGACCTGGTGCAGCCAGAACGGCATCAAGCTGAACGAGGGTCAGCAGCAGTTCAACATCACCGACCAGGATTCCGCCGACGACCTCGCGCAGGCCGGAAACGACCTCGGCGGCCTCTCCCGTCCGATCAACGCGTAACCTCTCCCCACCCTCTTCCCCCGCCACGAGAAAGGCGATCAGTCATGGGCAGCCAGTTCGATGTCTACGGCAATGTCGGTCAACTGGAGGGTCTGGCCTCCGACCAGCAGGCGCACCTGGCCCGCTTCACCGCGATCATGAGCCAGATCAACGAGCAGTCCGAGAGCACCGTCAGCCAGTGGGAGGGCTCCGGCAGCGCGCAGTTCCAGGCCAAGGCCCAGGAGTTCGACTCCCACTTCGCCGAGGTCAACGCCGCCTTCTCGAAGATGATCGAGGCCACCAGCGGTACCGCCGAGAAGTACGGCCGTCTGACCAACTACCTGAACAGTCTGTTCTAGTAGGCTGATCGCCGATGTCCTCCCCCACGCCACCCCCACCGGCCCCAGCGGATCCGGACCCGCAGCTCCCCGAGGCGTTCCACTACACGCCCGACGAGGAGAAGTACGTCCTCCAGGCGGACGCCCTGCGGCACCGGCAGCTGCGGTCGGCCCTGCTGTACGGTTCCAGCCGCTACTGGCGGCGCCGGCAGCAGGTGTGGCCGGCGGTGATCGGCGGTCTCATTCTCACCGCCCTGATCTGCGGCGTCATCGCCCTCATCGGGGCGTTCGGCCGTCAGCAGGAGGTCAACGAGGAACGTGGGTTCGGAACGTTCCGGCAGCAGGTGGTGCAGGACCCCGCGTTCGACGCCCCGCGACTGCCGGAGCTGCCCTGACCCACCGCTTCACCGCCCCCGACGCCTGGGCGCCGGGGCCTTCCGCCACGAACACCACGAGGGGGTCGCTCACTCATGTCCGGCTCCGCACACGCCGCATGGGCGCCCGGATACGACACGTCCGCCGTGCTGCGCCGGGGGCGCCGTGCCAGGATCGTCCGCGCGACGCGTGCGACCAGTGGTGCCGACGTCGTGCTCAAGGTCCTGCCCGCCGCGCAGGGGCGCGCCGAGCTCGACCGGCTGCGTGATCTCAGCGGGGTGCCCGGTGTGGTGCCGCTGCTGGACGCGGGCACCACGGCCGAGGGCGACCTGTTCGTGGTTCTGCCGTTCTACGCGGACGGCTCCTTCGCCGACATGCTCGCCGCCAGGGGACCGGCTCCGCTCCAGGAGGCGGCGGCGGTCGCCCGGAGCGCGGCGGCCGCCCTGGGCGCGATGCACGGTCGGGGTCTGGTGCACAACGACGTCAGCCCGGGCAATGTCCTGAGGGCGGGCCGTACCCCGGTGCTGACCGGTTTCGGCTCCGTTCACCCGATCGGCGCGGCCGTGCCCCCGCCGCCTTCGGGGTCGGAGTCGTTCCTGCACGCGCCCCCGGAGGCGTTGCGCGGCGAGCCGCGGACGGCCGCCTCGGACGTGTACCAGCTCGCCTCGACGATCTGGACGATGCTCGTCGGCCGCACGCCGTTCACCGTCGGGGACGGGTTCGACGCGCGGGAGTACGCGCGGCGGGTGCTGACCGAGGAGGCGCCGCCGGTCGGACGGCGGGACATCTCCCGCAAGCTCCGCGGTGTGCTCACACGTGCGCTGGCCAAGGCGCCGCAGGAGCGCTACGGGAGCGCGGCGGAGTTCGCCGCGGCGTTCGAACAGGCGCGCACGTCGCGACCGGTGCCGACGGTCTCCGGTGCCAGTGGCGCCCAGGCGCCGCTGTCCGGGGCGGCCGCCCCCGAACCGACCCCCGCCGACCCGTACGTGCCCGGTGGGGCCCAGCCGCCGACCACGGTGCCGCCGACCACCGCCCCCGAGGCTCCGTCCACGGGTCCGCGGACCCCGTCCCCGTACTCCGTCCCCAGCGGCGAGCAGGTCCCGCACACGCCTCAGGCGACCCGTCCCGACGCCCTGGCGTCACCCGCGAGCGCGCACACACAGCCGTCGGGTCCGCAGACACCGCCGACCTCCCGGCCCGCCCCCGCCGGGGAACAGGCACCCCATAACGCCCAAGCGGCCCACCCCGCCGCGACGCCCCACGCCGGGCCCTCCGACCCGCAGGCCCCGCACACCGCGCCCTCCGCCGGCGCCCAGCCCCCCCTCTCGGGACCCCACACGGCGCCCTCCGGCGCGCACACCCCGCCCACGGGACCGCCGCGCCCGCATCCGTCCCCGTACTCCGTCCCCAGCGGCGAGCAGACGCCCCACACCCCCCAGGAACACCTCCCCGCACCGCCCTACGCGGTGTCGGGTCCCGCTCCCGCGCCCGCCTCCCCCACGCCGCACCCCGGCACAGGCCCCCGGAACACCCCCGCCGGACCGCCCTCCGCGCCCCCCGGCGTCCCGGCCGAGCACCCGTCCGCGCCCGCCTCGGCACGCCTCGACGGCGCCCGTCAGCTGCGCGGCGACCAGTCCGCGGCGGTGCCCGGCGACGACCAGAGCGGCAGCAGGCTTCCCGCCACCGACGCGGGCGGCACCGCCGAGATCATGATGGCCAGGCTGCGCGGCGAGGAGATCTCCCCGCTCCTCGCCTGGTCGCGTGTGGAGGGCTGGAGCGGCACGGCCGAGTCGGCCCGTCTGCCCGAGGACGGGGCCGCCACCCCGCGGGACGAGGCCCCCGGGTGGTCCGCGCTCCACGAACCGGACGTCTCCCAGGCCCGCTGGCGCAGGCACCTCCACCTCGCCGCGAGCGTGTGCGGCATCCTGCTGCTCACCTCCGTGTCCGGCGCCTTCGCGTCGACCGGCCCCCAGACGCCGATCCTCTCGGCCGCCGAACCCGAGGAGCCCGCCGCCGAGCCGAGCGCCGGAGCCGACGCGTCCGCCGGTGACGGGGAGGCCGCCGACGACGGCACGGACGAGACGGTCGAACCGACCGTGCCGGAGCCGATCGGCGCCCCCACGGAGGTGCGTCTGGAGGACACCCTCAACGCCGTCCGCCTCAGCTGGACCGACAACAGCGGTGGCACCGCGCCCTTCTTCGTGGTGGGCGGGCCGCAGCACCTCGACCCCACGACCCTGGCCCGGACCGGTGCCGGGGTGACCTCGGCGCAGATCACCACCACCGACACCTACGGCGAGTACTGCTTCACCGTGGTCGCCGTCGACGGCGCCTCGGCCCCCGCCGAGGAGGTGTGCACCACACGCGCCGCCGACCGGGCCGCCGCCGCGGCGGCCGAGGCCGAGGAGGAGGCCGCGGAGGAGGACGAGGCCGAGCCGTCGGACGCCCCCAGCCCGGCCCCCGGGGAGTGACCGCGCTCCCCCGACCCCCGGCTCGTCGCCGTCGCACCAGCCCGGATACCGTTTCCCCGATCGTGTCGCGGTATCGCACGGGGAGCGCCGATTGTCCGGGGTCATCGTAGGGTTCGGCGTCATCACCAGCGTCGTCGTCATCGGCTACATGCTGGGACGGATCCCCCTCCTGGGGCCGGGCGCCAAGGACGTCCTCACCAGACTCGCCTTCTACGTGGCCAGTCCGGCGCTGCTGTTCACGATCCTCGCGCGGGCCGACCTCTCCTCCCTGCTGTCGACCCCGGCGCTGGTCGGGGTCCTGACCGTGCTCACGGTCGGCCTGGTGTTCGCCGTCGTCGCCGCCCTCCGGGGGTGGGGGCTGGGCCGTTCCGTCATCGGCGCCCTCTGCGCCTGCTACGTGAACGCGGGCAACCTGGGCATCCCCATCGCCGCGTACGTGCTCGGCGACGCGTCCCTGGTGGCCCCCGTCCTCCTCACGCAGCTGCTCGTGCTCGCCCCCGTGGGGCTCACCGTCCTGGACCTGTCCCAGGGGGGAGCGCACGGGGTGGGTCCGGCCCTGCGGCGGGCGCTGGGGACCCCCGTGCGCAACCCGATCGTCATCGGGTCCCTCGCCGGTGTCCTGGTCTCCGCCTCCGGCTGGACCCCGCCCGCGCCGTTCATGGAACCGTTCGACCTCGTCGGCGGTATGGCCGTGCCCGCCATGCTGCTGGCGTTCGGGATCTCACTGCACGGAAGCGGCCTGCCGGGGCGCGGCCCGGAGCGCGGTCCCGTGTTCGTGGCGGCGGCGCTCAAGTCGTTCGCGCAGCCGCTCGTCGCGTGGGCGGTCGGCGCTTTCGTGTTCTCCCTGCCGGGCACGACGCTGTTCTCCGTGGTGGTGCTCGCCGCCCTGCCGACCGCGCAGAACGTGTTCACGTACTCCGTCCGGTACCGGACCGGTGAGGAGGTCGCCCGCGAGGTCGTGCTGATCACCACCCTCCTCACCGTCCCGGTCCTGTTCGGGGTCACCCTCCTGTTGGGCTGACCGGAGGCCGCCCCAGCCGTCCTCGGTCACTCCGCGAACGGCACGTCCTCGATCTCGCCGAACGACCCGGCGCGCAGGGTGGCCCGGTCGACGTCGGCGGGCGGCGCCGCGAACACCGCGACCAGCTGGTAGGTGTTGCCCGGCTGCATCTCGTGGACCTCCTCGGCGAAGCCCGCGTAGCTGTCGCCGCCGAAGTTCAGCAGCGTGACGTAGCGGACCAGGTCGGAGTCGGGGTCGAGGAGTTGGAAGCCGCCCAGCGCGCCCTGGCTGAACTCGGTCGGTCCGCCCGGGGAGACGGCGTCCTCGCCGCCCATGTCGGGCAGCACCGGCTCGTCTCCGGTGTTGGTCAGCGACACGGTGCTGATCACGTAGGCTCCGTCGCGCCGCAGGGGGTGCACGTCCATCCGGACGTCGCCCTCGGTGACCGAGGCGACCACCTCGGCGGTGTCGTCCGAGACGAAGTCGGCGGGCGGGAAAACGTTGCGCTCGCTGGAGCCGAGCGCGTCCTCGTCGGCGCCGCCGCGGTTACCGGTGCCGCCGGAGCGGTCCACCCGGTAGGAGAACTCCACGCGCCGGTTGCGGGCACGCGCCTCCTCGTCGTCCGGGCCGCCCTCCTCGGCGACCGGCTCGGTGGCTCCGCGCCCCTCCACGACGAAGTCGTACCCCTCGCCCAGTTCCTCCGCGAGGATCCCCCGGACGGTCTCCGCACGCTCGACGGACAGCCGCTGGTTGTAGTCGTCGGTGCCGCGGCCGTCGGTGTGGCCGATGACGGTGATCCGGGGGTCGTCGGGGTCGATGTTGCGCTCCAGCGAGCGGGCGGCGCGCCGGACGACGTCCTCGGCCTCGGCGGTCAGTTCGGCCGAGTCGAAGTCGAACATGACGTCGGAGCGCAGCGCGACGGTCTCGGTGTCGCCGTCGCGGGTGGTGGAGGCGACGTCGGAGTCGACGAAGCTCTCCATCTCGCCGATCCGCTCCACGGCCTCGGCGTCGGGGCGGCGGTTCCCGAACTCGACGACGTCGCCGCGGTCCGGATCGAAGTCGGGGTCGGCGCCGTTGGGGTCCTCCGGGTCGGGCCGCTCCTCGTCGACGTCCACGACGGGGATCCCGGTCATGGCGCCGAGGCCGCTGCCGACGAAGGTGACGTGGGTGACGTCGTCGGGGAGGCGCGGGAAGTACCGGCGGTACCGGTTGGTGGCGTCGACCTCGACGGGGTAGTAGCCGTCGGGGTCGGGGCTGACGGAACCGTACACGTCGCCGTCCTCGTCCAGCAGCGTGCGGTAGGCCCTGCCGCTGACCGGGTCCACCAGGGTGTCCGGCATGGCGAGACTGCTGTTCAGGCCCCGGAAGTGGTCGACGTAGGTGCGCTCGGTGTACAGGACGGTGTACTCGTCGGTGCGCTCCAGGCCCGTGATGGAGAAGCGCAGCGTCGAGTCCTGCCCGGTGTCCTGGAAGATCTGGCCCTCCCGGGTGTAGGGGAAGTCGGCCTCGACCGGTTCGGGGGTGGGCTCGGGCGACTCCGGTTCCTGGCTCGGGCCGGTCGACGGTTCGGGCGGTTCCGTGCTGCCGCCGGCGGTGAGGTCGCTGAGGTCGGGGACGAAGCCGCAGCTGGACAGCGCCAGAGCGGCAGCCGCCACCGTCGCGGCCGCGCCCAGGGCCCGTCCCGTGTTTCCGCTCTGCCGTGTGTTCACGCGATTGACTCCTACAGTGTTTTCACTTGCCAACGACCGATACGACGCAAGCAACACTGTGTTGGTTCTCGGCGCGGATCCCCCTGTGGACGATCTCCTCCGCCCCCTCCCGCCCGCCTACCGTCGGTCACCACACCCCCACCGCGGAGGTGACCGTGCCGACCCGACTCGTCCGCCGCCCCGTGCGCGCAGCCGTGCTGTCCGTGCCCCGGCCCGATGACGCGGCCGGTGGACGGCGGTCGGGCGGATCCACACGCCCCGGTCACCGCGGCCGCACCGCCCGTCGTGGTGGTCGGGGCCCGTCACCACCTGGTGCGGCCGTGGGGCTGACCCCGCAGCAGAACGGAGCGCACACGCCATGTGTCGGTCAACGCCCGTCCGGGAATACCCCAATGGCGGGGTCCGTCCCTCTCCCCCTTGGGGGGCGGGCCCCGCGCCACCGTGCCCGGCGCCCCACCGATGGACACCGTCGCCGCGCGGGACCTCGGGGGCGACCGTATCCGCGTCAACCCGATCTCGGCCGGGCCGATCAGGTCCGGCGGGCGGCCCCATCCCCGGATGCGACGCGATCGCGGACGGACGGGAGAACTCGGCGCCGCTCGGCCGGGAGACCAAGGACCCCACCACGGTCGCCGGTCCCGCGCTGTTCCTCATGTCCCCGGCCGCACGGGCGACCACCGGAACGACCCCGCACGTGGACGGCGGCCACCACGTGTCGTGGGGGCTTCCGTCCGCGCATGACCCGCCACCGGTCCCGCCCGGGTCGTCGGGACCGGAGCAGCACGAAGCCTCCGGCGGACGTGTCAACCCGTCCACCGGAGGCTTCGTTCATGTGCGGGTCGGCACCGCGTCCGTCCCGGCCTTCCCACGCGGGGCCGCCGGGTGGAAGCCGACTACCCCCAGGCGAGGGCGGTCAGCTCGGGGTCCTCCAGAGCGGTGCCGATGTCCCGCAGCACCTTGGAGCCGAGTTCGCCGTCGACCATCCGGTGGTCGAAGGACAGCGACAGCGTCGTCACCTTCCGGACCGCCAGCTCACCCTCGTGCACCCACGGCATCTCCCGGATCTGCCCGAAGGCGAGGATCGCCGCCTCCCCCGGGTTGATGATCGGGGTGCCCGCGTCCACGCCGAACACGCCGACGTTGGTGATGGTGATCGTGCCCTGGGACATGTCCGCCGGGCTCGTCTTGCCCGCCCGCGCGGTGTCGGTCAGCTCCTTCAGGGCCGCGGCCAGCTCGGGGAGGGTCTTGGCCTCGGCGTCCTTGATGTTGGGCACCACCAGACCCCGGTCGGTGGCGGCCGCGATCCCCAGGTTCACGTAGTCCTTGACCACGATCTCCTGGTTCTCCTCGTCCCAGGACGCGTTGATCTCCGGGTTGCGCCGGATCGCCATGAGCAGCGCCTTGGCCACCAGCAGCAGCGGGGAGACCCGCACGTCGGCGAAGTCGGGCCGCTCGCGCAGCCGCGCGATCGCCTCCATCGTCCGTGTGACGTCCACCTGGAGGAACTCGGTGACGTGCGGCGCCGTGAAGGCGCTGCCGACCATCGCCGCCGCCGTGTGCTTGCGCACCCCCTTGATCGGGATCCGCCGTTCACGGGCGGCCCGGTCCGTCGTGGCGGCCGGGGCCTCGGCGGCCGGAGCGGCGGGGGCCTCGGCGGCCTCGGCCGCCGCGCGCACGTCATCTCGGGTCACGATCCCCCCGGGACCGGTCGGCTCCACCGACGCCAGGTCCACCCCCAGGTCACGGGCGAGCTTGCGCACCGGCGGCTTGGCCAGCGGACGCCCACCGGCCGGAGCCCCGGGCCTGGCGGGCGCCGGAGCGGGCGGCGCGGCCGGAGCCGCCGCGGCGGGCTTCGGCGCGGGCGGCGAGACCGGGGCCGACGGGGTCGGGCGGCGGCGGGCGCGGCGCTGGGTGGACCCCGCCTTCTCCCCGTAGCCGACCAGGGGCTTCTCCCGCTCCTCGGTCTCCTGCGCGGGCGCGGAGGCCGATTCCGCCTCCGGCGCCGCCGCACCGCCGCTGCCGTCGTCCACGGTGATGATCACCGTGCCGACGTCCACCGTCTGGCCCTCCTCGACCAGCAGCTCCCGCACGGTTCCCGCGAACGGGCTGGGCAGCTCGACCACGGCCTTGGCGGTCTCGATCTCGCAGATGTTCTGGTTGACGGTGATCTCGTCACCGGGCTTCACGTACCAGGTGAGCAGCTCGGCCTCCACGAGGCCCTCACCGACGTCGGGCAGCCTGAACTCCTGCACGCCGCCGACGGCGGGTGCGTTCCTCTGAATCCCCATGTCTCCTGTTCCCCGATACCTAGAACGCGAACGCCCGGTCCACACCGTCCAGAACCCGATCAAGGTCCGGAAGATAGTGCTCCTCCAGCCTGGACTGTGGGTAGGGGGTGTCGAAGGCGGCAACGCGGATCACCGGCGATTCCAGGTGGTAGAAGCACTCCTCGGTGACACGGGCGGCGATCTCCGCGCCGGGGCCGCCGCTCAGCGGCGCCTCGTGCGCCACGACCAGACGACCGGTGCGCTTCACCGAGTCCACGATGGTGGGGTAGTCCACGGGGGCCAGCGACCGCACGTCGACGACCTCGATGGAGTGGTCGGTGTCGGCCTCGGCGGCCTGGAGGGCGGTCTTGACCATCGGCCCGTAGGCCAGCAGGGTCGCGTCCGTGCCGGGCCGGGCGATCCGGGCGGCGCCCATCGGGGTCGCCTCGGCGATCGAGGCCGTGGTGTCCACCTCGGCCTTCTCGTAGTAGCGCCGTTTGGGCTCCAGGAAGATGACCGGGTCGTCGGACCGGATGGCCTGCTGGATCATCCAGTAGGCGTCCTCGGGGTTGGCGACCGTGACCACCCGCAGGCCCGCCGTGTGGGTGAAGTAGGCCTCGGGCGACTCGCTGTGGTGCTCCACCGCGCCGATGCCGCCGCCGTAGGGGATGCGCATCACGACGGGGACGCTGAGCTTGCCCGCCGAACGGCGGCGCATCTTGGCGAGCTGGGTGAAGGTCTGGTTGGCCGCCGGGAAGAAGAACCCGTCGAACTGGATCTCCACCACCGGACGGTAGCCGCGCAGGGCCATGCCGATGGCGGTGCCGACGATGCCGGATTCGGCGAGGGGGGTGTCGATCACCCGGTCGGCGCCGAAGTCCTTGTGCAGCCCGTCGGTGACCCGGAAGACACCGCCGAGCCGGCCGACGTCCTCGCCCATGACCAGGACCTTCGGGTCGTGCTCCATGGCCGCGCGCAGACCCGCGTTGATCGCCTTGCCGATCGTGAGGTTGGTTCCCATGGCCTAGCGGCCCCCTTCCACGCCGGCGTCCTCGAAGGACGCGAGGTACTCGGCGAACTCGGACCGCTGCTGGTCGATGTGGACGTTCGGTTCGGCGTAGACCTCGTGGAAGATGTCCAGCGGCTCGGGGTCGGGCAGCGCCCGGCACTCGGCGCGCACCCGCTCGCCGATGGCGTCGGCCTCGGCGTCGACCGAGGCGAAGAACTCCTCGTCGGCCAAGCCCTCGCGCTCCAGGTGACGGCGCAGGCGCAGGATCGGGTCCTTGGCCTTCCACTCCTCCAGCTCGGCCGTCGCACGGTACCGGGTGGGGTCGTCGTTGGTGGTGTGGGCGCCCATCCGGTAGGTGAACGCCTCAATGAGCGTGGGGCCGTTGCCCTCACGCGCGTTGGCCAGCGCGGCGCGGGTGACGGCGAGGCAGGCGAGCACGTCGTTGCCGTCCACCCGCACGCCCGGGAAACCGAACCCGGAGGCCCGCCGGTAGATCGGCACACGGGCCTGCCGCTCCAGCGGTTCGGAGATGGCCCACTGGTTGTTCTGGCAGAAGAAGACCACGGGGGCGTTGTTCACCGACGCGAAGTTGAACGCCTCGTTGGTGTCGCCCTGGCTGGTGGCGCCGTCGCCGAAGTAGGCGATGACCGCGGTGCCGTCCTCCCCGACGGCTCCGTCGCGCTGGACGCCCATGGCGTAGCCGGTGGCGTGCAGGGCCTGGCTTCCGATGACGATCGTGTACAGGTGGAAGCCGTGCTCGTGCGGGTCCCAGCCGCCGTTGGTGACGCCCCGGAACATGCCCAGCAGTTCCTTGGGCTCGATGCCGCGGCACCAGGCGACGCCGTGCTCGCGGTAGGAGGGGAAGGCCATGTCGCCGTCGCGCAGGGCCCGCCCGGACCCGATCTGCGCGGCTTCCTGGCCCAGCAGGGAGGCCCACAGGCCCAGCTCGCCCTGCCGTTGGAGGGAGACGGCCTCGCTGTCGACCCGGCGGACGAGCACCAGGTCCCGGTACAGGTCGCGAATCTCGTCGGCGCCGACGTCCAGGGGGTAGTCGGGGTGCGCGGTGAACTCCCCTTCGGGTGTCAGGAGCTGGACAAGCTCCGGTTCTGCGTGTGCGGTGGTGTCCGACACGTCGCTCCTCGGGTTCTCGGGGCCGAATTCGCGTGGGTGAACGCTGATCGGCCGATTCAAGGTCCGCTCACCCGGGGTGGTGGGCACAGCGGACAGCCCTCACCACATCGTGACAGAACTCACTACGTGGAGCGCAAGACCTCAGCGTCACCTTTTAACCTGCCCGCCCATCATCCCGGCCCTCCGCACACGCGCAACTACCAGGGCTTCCTATCAATTACAAGGACTTCCAACAACTTTGCGGACCCGGTTGGCAACGGAACGGAGAACGTCCGGGCGGCCTCGCGCGAGGCCGCCCGGACGTGACGTGGCAGAGCGTGGTGACTACGGAGAGGGACCGCTTCGGGTCATGGGGGGTGCGGCGGGGGCGGGGAGCCCGTGTGCGGACCCGCGGGGCGGAACGGCTCAGGCCGGGACGCGCATACCGCGCTCGCGGCCGTAGTCGGCGAGCATCTCGCGGAGCTGACGGCGGGCGCGGTGCAGACGGGACATGACCGTGCCGAGCGGCGTCCCCATGCGGGCGGCGACCTCCTTGTAGGCGTAGCCCTCGATGTCCACGAGGTAGATGACCTCCTGGAACTCCTCGGGCAGGCGGGCGAGCGCCAGCTTGATGTCGGAGTCGGGCAGGTGGTCGAGGACCTCGGTCTCGGCCGAACGCATGCCGGACGACGTGTGCGCCTCGGCGGCGGCGAGCTGCCAGTCCTTGATCTCGTCGGTGGTCTCCTGGCGCGGCTCGCGCTGCTTCTTGCGGTAGGAGTTGATGAACGTGTTGGTCAGGATCCGGTAGAGCCAGGCCCTCAGGTTGGTGCCTGCCCGGAACTGGTGGAAATTGGCGAAGGCCTTGGCGAATGTCTCCTGGACGAGGTCCTCCGCGTCCGCCGGGTTGCGGGTCATCCGCAGCGCCGTCGGGTAGAGCTGGTCGGCGAACGGTGTCACCGCGGTGGCGAAGTCCAGGGTCTGCTCTTCGGCGCGGGTCTCACCGGTCGTGGAGGTCTGGTCCGCTGCGATAGTCGTCAAGATTCCCCCTCAGGACGACCGGACGATCACTTCCACACTGGTAGACGCCACCACACGCTTCCAATGATGACATCAATCGTGGTGATACGAGTCACGAAGACGCCGAAACCGTCCCCAGTAAGGGTAAGCATGCGGTAAAGGACCGGCGTGGCGGCTGGCCAGGACCCGGCCGCGGGCCGGTGTGGCATACGCTGGCGTCGCCCCCTCCGAGCGGCTCGGAGAGGCGCCCGCCCGGCTCCGCGGCGGGCAAGTGCGGCACACCCACATTTCTTCTGGAGGACGCTGTGGCCCGCGTCGTTGTTGACGTCATGCTCAAGCCCGAGATTCTGGACCCCCAGGGCCAGGCCATCGCCGGGGCCTGCTCCCGGTTGGGCTTCGAGGGGGTCGAGCAGGTCCGACAGGGCAAGCGCTTCGAGGTCGAGGTGGACGGCGAGGTCGACGACGCCAAGCTCGCCGACGTCCGCCGCCTGGCCGAGACCCTGCTCGCCAACACCGTCATCGAGGACTTCGAGGTCCGCGTCGCCTGATCCCCGCACCGGGAACGGACACATCCGTGTCCGGAATTGGCCAGCCGTGTCCCGTATCGGGCGCGGCTGTTCGTTTTGCACCAACCGGGCTCGGGAAGGTTCCTTAACGCGCCGAACCGGTAACCGATCACGGAGCACGAGAGGTGTACGCATGGACGCCGTCTTCTCGATCTCGCTCCCCCGCCAGGCGTACACGGTCTCCGTCGTACGCGACGTCCTCGGCACCCTGCTACGGCGCGTCGGCCTGTGCCAGGACTGCGCCGACGACATCGTCCTCGCCGCCTCCGAGGCCTGCGCCAACGCGATCGAGCACGCCGGATCGGCCACCGACTACCGAGTCGAGGCCGACCTCGACTCCCGGCTGTGCGAGCTGAGGATCTCCCACAACGGGGAGGCCCCCGCCGGCACGGTCCTCCCCCGCAGGCTCTCCCAGGACCACGTGCCCCTGCCCCGGCTCAGCGCGGAATCGGGCAGGGGCATCTTCCTGATGCGCCGCCTCATGGACGAGGTCTCCTTCCGGGGCGCCCCCCGCACGACGGTCCTCCTCCGCAAGTACCTCTCCCCCTGCGACCACCGGGACGAGGAGTCCCGGGGAGCCCTCGCCGCCGCACACGACTACGCCGCTCTCTGAACTCCTCCGCGCGGGGTGTGGCGCACACCACCGCGACTGTCGGGTCGCACACCCCGACCGCGCTTCCGGCCACCCGCATTGGGAGAATCGCACAGGCCAGGAGCCCGGAAGCGGGGTGAGGGTCGTACCCGAGCACAGTCGACCGGGTACGCTGCGAGGTGCGGACCGGTCGTCCCGCGACGGCCCGGCGTCCGCGGACTCCTCGCCCAACCACCCGCCTCCCCGCACGCGCGGGAGCGGACACACAATGACCCGGAGTGTGCTCATGGCAGCCCGTGTGGGCGTCGTCACCTTCCCCGGCTCCCTCGACGACAAGGACGCCGCCCGCGCCGTCGCGCTGGCGGGTGCCGAGCCCGTCTCGCTCTGGCACGCCGACCCCGACCTCAAGGGCGTGGACGCGGTGGTCCTGCCCGGCGGTTTCTCCTACGGCGACTACCTGCGCTGCGGCGCCATCGCCCGGTTCGCGCCCCTGATGTCCGAACTCGTTCCGGCCGCCCGCTCGGGCGCGCTGCCGGTGCTCGGCATCTGCAACGGCTTCCAGATCCTGTGCGAGAGCCACCTGCTCCCCGGAGCGCTCACCCGCAACACCTCGCTCCGCTTCCTCAACCGCGACCAGGTACTGCGCGTGGAGTCCACCGCCACCGCCTGGACCGGCGACTACACCGACGGCCAGGAGATCCTCGTCGTCCTCAAGAGCGGCGAGGGCAGCTACGTCGCCGACGAGGAGACCCTGGACGAACTGGAGGCCACCGGCCGGGTCGTGGTCCGCTACGCCGACGGCAACCCCAACGGGTCGCGCCGCGGCATCGCCGGGATCACCAACGAGCACGGGAACGTCGTCGGTCTCATGCCGCACCCCGAGCACGCCGTCGAGGCCCTGACCGGGCCCTCCACCGACGGGCTCGGCTTCTTCACCTCGATCCTCAGCCACCTGGCGGCCGGAACCCCGGTGCACGCCTGACCCGACGGACCCGCACACGGACAGGGGGACGAACCTCGCGATGATGGCGCTGCTGCGCTCCCGCCGTTTCACGATCGCACTGGCCGTCGCGCTCGTCGTCGGCCTGGTCGTCTCCGGCGCGCTCGGTCTGTTCCACGCCCTGCGCGCCCCTGTGCCCACGGCGTCGCCCGAGCCGCCCGCCTCGGGGGCGGCCCAGGCGCCGGAGCGGCTGGAGGCGCCGGACGTCGACGTGCTGGGCGACCCCCCGGAGGGGCTGTCCTACGTCTCCGGTGACGAGGACGTGCAGTGCACGACCGCCGAGTGCGTGCGCCTGGTGCGGGTCGTCGCCGAGGAGGGCGCTCCGGCCGCCGACTCCGAGGAGGCGATCGAGTCGGTCTACCACCACCTCCTGGACGCCAACTGGGGGCAGCTGCTCCCGGAGGGCGCGGAGTCCCCGGACGACGTGCCCCTGGGCGAGACCATCCTCAGTGACGGGGACGTCCTGGTCGCCGACTCCTCCGACCACGACGCGGAGGAGGCCACCGCGCTCCTCATGCTCGGCAACGCCGTCCAACCCGCATCCTGAGTCCTGCCCTGACCACGACCTTCCGCGCCGGTCGGCGGACGCCGCGGCCCGGCTCACACCCGCACATCCCGAACGGAACCACGCATGTCTGAAGTACCTGGTCTCGACACCGTCGCCACGGCGCTCGACACCCCGGACACCCCCCAGCCCTACGCCGAGCTGGGCATGGCCAAGGACGAGTACGAGCGGGTCCGCGAGATCCTGGGCCGCCGCCCCACCTCCTCCGAGCTGGCGATCTACTCGGTCATGTGGAGCGAGCACTGCTCCTACAAGTCCTCCAAGGTGCACCTGCGCCAGTTCGGGGAGAAGGCCCCCGAGAGCGACGCCCTGCTGGTCGGCATGGGTGAGAACGCCGGTGTCGTGGACGTGGGCGACGGACGCGCCGTCACGTTCAAGATCGAGTCGCACAACCACCCCTCCTACGTGGAACCGCACCAGGGCGCGGCCACCGGGGTCGGCGGCATCGTCCGCGACATCCTCACGATGGGCGCCCGTCCGGTCGCCGTGATGGACGCGCTGCGCTTCGGTCCCGCCGACGCCGACGACACCAAGCGCGTGCTCCCCGGCGTGGTCTCGGGCATCTCCTTCTACGGCAACTGCCTGGGGCTGCCCAACATCGGCGGCGAGATCGGCTTCGGCGCGGGCTACCTCGCCAACCCGCTGGTCAACGCCCTGTGCGTCGGTGTGATGCGGCACGAGGACATCAAGCTCGCCCAGGCTCCCGGCCCGGGCAACAAGGTGGTCCTGTTCGGCTCCACCACCGGCCCGGACGGGATCGGCGGCGCCTCCGTCCTGGCCAGCGCCAGCTTCGACGACGAGTCGCACGCCAAGCGCCCCAGCGTGCAGGTCGGCGACCCGTTCATGGAGAAGCTGCTCATCGAGTGCAGCCTGGAGCTGTACGCCCGCGACCTGGTCGTGGGCATCCAGGACCTGGGCGCGGCGGGTGTGTCCTGCGCGACCACGGAGCTGGCCGCGGGCGGCACCGGCGGCATGAACATCCAGCTCGACCGCGTCCCGCTGCGCGACCCCCGGCTCACCCCCGAGGAGATCCTCATGAGTGAGTCGCAGGAGCGCATGATGGCGGTGGTCGAACCGGCCAAGATGGACGAGTTCCTCGCCATCTGCGCCAAGTGGCAGATCCTCGCCACGGAGATCGGCGAGGTCACCGAGGTCACCCCCGAGGAGGCCGAGCGCGGCGGCCGCCTGGTGATGACGTGGCACGGTCAGACCGTCGTGGACATGCCGCCGCGGACCGCCTCCGACGAGGGTCCGGTCTACCAGCGCCCCTACGCCCGTCCCGCCGAGCAGGACGCGCTCCAGGCCGACGACGCCGCCGCGCTGCCCCGCCCGGTCGACGACGCCGAGCTGCGCGACCAGCTGCTCCGCGTGCTGGGCGCTCCGGGGGTGGGCGACCCCACCTGGGTCACCCAGCAGTACGACAGCTACGTGCGCGGTGACACGGTCGTCTCGGCCCCGCACGACGCCGGGATGATCCGCGTGTCCGACGACTCGCACCGCGGCGTGGCCCTGTCCACCGACGGCAACGGCCGCTACACCCGCCTGGACCCCTACGCAGGCACCCAGGCGGCCTACGCCGAGGCCTTCCGCAACGTCGCCGCCACGGGCGCCCGCCCGCTGGCGGTCACCAACTGCCTCAACTTCGGCTCCCCGGAGGACCCCGGGGTCATGTGGCAGTTCGCCGAGGCCACGCGGGGCCTGGCGGACGCCTGCCAGCAGCTGGGCACCCCGGTGACCGGCGGCAACGTGAGCTTCTACAACCAGACCGGCGACGTGGCGATCAACCCCACGCCCGTGATCGGCGTACTCGGCGTGATCGACGACGTCCGCGACCGCCTGCGGTCGGCCTTCGACACCGACGGCGCCACGGTGTTCCTGCTGGGCGAGACCCGTGCGGAGTTCGGCGGTTCGGCCTGGGCCGACGTGGTCCACGGCCACCTGGGCGGGTTGCCGCCCCGGGTGGATCTGGCCGCCGAGGCCGCACTCGGCGAGGTGCTGGCCACCGCCGCCGACCGCGGCCTGGTGAGTGCCGCCCACGACCTGTCCGACGGCGGTCTGGGGGTCGCGCTCGCCGAGTCGGCGCTGCGCGGCGGCCGGGGCGTGCGCGTGACCGTGGACGGCGACGCGTTCACCGCCCTGTTCAGCGAGTCCGGCGCCCGCGCCGTGGTCGCGGTGGCCCCGGAGCACACCGAGGCGCTCCGCGCGCTGGCCTCAGAGCACGGCGTGCCCGTCACCGAGATCGGCGCGGTGGGCGGCGACGCCCTGGTGGTCACCCACCCGGGCGGATCCGTCGAGGTGCCGCTGGCGGACCTGCGCACCGCCTACGAGGCCACGCTGCCCGCCCTGATGGACGGCGTGTAGCACCCGGAGACGAGAGGAGCGGGGGCGCCCACCGGGCTCCCCCGCTCCGCCGTGTCACGGGGGAACGGCTCGGCCGTCGTCCCCGGTGACCGCGAAGGTTTCCCCGCGCGCCACTTGGTCGAAGACGGCGGCCGCGTCGCGCCGGAGTCCGGTGATCGTGATCCGGTGGACGTTCGCTGCCCGGAGTCGTGCCACCCCGGCCTCGAACACCTCGGCCCCGTCCCCTGTTTCGATCGCCCGCTCCAGGTGACCGCTCCCCCGCCAACTCCGGTAGCTACTCATCCACCCACCTTCTTCCAAGCCGTCGAGGTAGGCGAGCGCCGCCTGATGCGCCTGAGCGTCCTCGATCGGGACGGAACTCCCGATGCCCGTGGCCTGGATCGCCTCCCGGACCCTGGCCTGCGCTTCCTCCGTGGGTTCGCCGTACTCGGCGAAGTGCTCTTCGAGAGACCGCTCAGCAGACATGTCCTCACCGTAGTTTCACCGGTAGCACCGGAGGAGGAATATCGGCAGATGCGGCGCCGACGACGAGGTGGGCCTGTCACCCTCAGGCCACGCGATGCTCCCACTCGCCGAACGGCGAACGCACGTGGCACACCCTGCTCGGCGGGCTGACCTCCAGGGAGAACGCCGTCACGTCCACCCCGTCAACACTCCTGAGGGTTTCGTACGCCTTCCCGAGCCGTTCGACCAGGTTCTCCCGGCCCCCGCTGTGCACCGTGCCGTCCGGCCAGAGGTAGGCCCACGACCCGTCCGGGGTCCCGAGGTAGACGATCCAGCCATGCCCGCCTTCCCAGGGTCGAATACCCACGCCCAAGCGCACCCCGGGCAGCATCAGCATCAGGGGTGTCATCAGGTCGGAGTCGAGGAGCTCCTCGGAGGTGACGACGAACCGTGACACCTCCTCGGGCTCACACCCCATCCCGGGGAAAGGCACGTCGCCAGGGCGCTGGGTGCGGTTGTTCATGAACGAGGCTTCCCGAACGAACGGCCCACGGGCGCACGTCCACCCGGACTTGCGCAGGGCCACGACGGGCGTGCTGTTCGAGGTGCGGTCCGGAGTCCAGGGGGCGACGATGGTCGCCTCGGGCTTGACCCGGTCGAGCCAGTCCACCGGCACCTCCGATACGGCGCAGGTGGCGATGAGCGCGTCATAGACGTCCGTGTCAGGGATTTCAGCGCCGGTTATGACCCGCGCCCTGGTTCCGGCCAGGCGTTCACGGGCGGCGGAGGCCACGTCCGGGTCGATCTCCACGCTCGTGACCGAACCCGCAGGGCCGACCAGAGTGGACAGGATCGCAGCGTTCCATCCCGTGCCGGTGCCGATCTCCAGCACCCGCATACCCGGCCTGATCCTCGCGGCGTCAATCATGTCCGCCATGAGTTGGGGTGCCGACGATGATGAGGTGGCCCAACCCTTGACGGTGGGATCGGCCTGCGTGATCACCGCGTCGGACTGGTAGACGAGGCTCGCCCACGTCTCGGGGTCGGCATTCACGTCAACAGGGGGCTGTGTCGGCTGGGCCAGGATCTGCTCGGGGATGTAGCGATGCCGAGGATGGGCGGAGAACGCCGCTCGGATCGCCTCGGGGGTGTCCAGATCGGCCACGAGCGCGTCGTGCTGATCGTTGAGGTTCACTTCTTCTCTCCGGTCCCGTTGCAGTCGGAGCAAGTCACGATCTCCTTGTCCTTACCCCACCCCTTCTTCTCGCCATCGCTCTGGATGATGAAGCTTCCCTTGCCGTCGCAGGATCCGCACTTGGCCATGAGGTCCTCTCCTCTACCGGGATTCGTGATCGTGTTCGTTGGCGACGTCCGCCCAGCGGGCGCGGTCCATCCGCAGGGCGTTCGCGAGGGCTTCGTTGGTCGTGGAGTGCCGCAGTTCGCAGATCCGGGTGAGGTAGCGGTGGCACTGGTCCCAGTCGCCCTCCCGGCCGTCCACGAGCCAGCGGGAGTTTCCGATGTAGGCGACCGCGTGGCGGGTCATGGCGTCGCCTCCGACCTGGGGCGGGGCACGTACCGGGTCAGGTGCAGGCGCACGCCCAGGACTTCGAGGGTGTCGGCACGGACGACGTCGTCGGCGTCGGGTCCGTGCACGGCGATCCAGGCGGGGCCGCCGTCGTAGGCCCGCTGGATTCTCCAGCCGGGATGCGCACGTCGGATGTCGGTGAGGGCGGCCTGTTCGGGGGTGCTGGGCTTCGTCATGTAGCCCAGCTCACACCTCGGTAACGGTGTGTCGCGACTCAATGACCCGCTCGTGCAAGCTTCGTAAAGTCCGTGACATGGAGGGCAACGACTTTTGCACAGCGCTCACGATCGCACGCAACAACGCGGGCCTCAGCAAGGCTCAGTTGGCCCGAAGAATCCCGTGCTCTCCTGGCCTGATCACCAAATGGGAGCAGGGAAAACACCTCCCCAGTTGGGACAACGTCGCACGGCTGGATGAGGTGTTGGGGACCCGGAATCACCTGGTGCACCTGTGGCAGGTAGCGATGACGGGGTCTTTGTTGAAGCCGTGGGAGGACTCCATCCCGGAACTGGAGCAGGGGTCCCACACCATCGAACTCGGTTCCCCCTGGGTGATACCCGGCTTGCTCCAGTGCCCGTCGTACATGGCGCTCATGCTGAGAGAAGGCCGCTTCCCGGAAACGGAGGTGGAGATCAAACGTGAGGTATCCACACGTAGCGGAAGGTACGATGCGCTCGCCAAGAATGGGTCGCCGTGGGTGACAGCGGTGTTCCCGCTGGGGGCACTGGCCTGCCTGCCCGACGATGTTCGTCGGGACCAAGTGGAGCACCTGTTGAAGATGATCAGTGGCGGCCGGGTGGAGGCTCACCTGATCCCTGACCGAACCGTGATCGGCCTGGTCTCACCGATGTCCGTCTTCCGCCTTCGTGATGGGCGGGTGGTCACGGCCAGCGAGCACAACCGAGGTGTCGTCATCCACTCCGACCCCACGGGAGTGGAACGGATGACCACCCGGTTCACACGGGTGCTGGGTTCCGCTCTACCGCCCCGCGAATCCGTGGTGAAGATGAAGGAGATGATGGCGTGAACGACTGGCACAAATCGAGCTACAGCCCGAGCGGGTCTGAGTGTGTAGAGGTGCGCGAGCACGAGAACGGCGCGGAGGTGCGCGACACCAAGCACCGCGAACACGGCTCCCTGGCCTTCGACACCGACCAGTGGGTCACGCTGATCGCCAGCGTCACCCGCTGACAGCCCCGACCGGTGGCCGAGGGCGGTGGTGTGAGTCAGCGCCAGTGCCGATAGTGCCAGGCATCGCCCCGCCGCGTCACGTTCCACAGGTTGCGGAACCCCTGGCAGGTCGGTGTCCTTCGCTTCACCTGGCCGCACTGCGCGCACAGAACCATGTCCCGGTGTTCGGGATCGGCCACGGCCGGTCCCGAACACTCCGGACAGGTGTCCTCATCGCTTGACGTCGAACTCGCCCTTCTTCGCGCCGTCCAGGAAGGTGGTCCACTCCTCGTCGTCGAACTCCACGGTGTTTCCGGTGGACGAGTTACGGACGAGCACCTTGCCTGTCAGGTTGGTGGCCACCTCAACGCAGTAGTTGCGCCGGTTGTACTGGCACATGCTGGAGGGACGGAACTCGGGGGTCATGGGTTTTCCCTCCTCAGGGGGTCGGAGTGTCCAGGGATCGGCGAGCCTGCCAGGTCCAGAGCCTGGTGCCCAGAACTTCGGCGCTGTCGGCGCGGATGACGGTGCCCCGGTCGCCCCGGTGCACCGCGAGGCACGCGCCATCGGGAAGCCCTTGGATGTCCCACTCCGTATGAATCTCAGCGAGTGCGGCGAGGGGAACGTTCCGATCTGTCACCGTCGCCCCCGGTCGGCTACGGTGAGCGTCTGGTCAGCCTGGTAGGCGTACCAGGTGCCGCCCAAGCGAACGTGGATGGTGCCAGGTTGGGTGCGACGAAGCGCCGTGACGGCTCGGATCCGACCGTCGGGCATGACGACGATGTCGCTGGGACGAAGCTGGGCGGACGGGATGGGCTGGCCCGGGAGCGTGGGCCGTGTCGAGGTAGCGGCGGTTGAGCTGTCCATGTGACCACCATCACCCGACTGGTGGGCGACGGGGAGTGGCCGCGAGGGTGGCCACGCGCGCGACCACCCCACAAACCCGACTTCTGGGTGGTTACCGGGCTTCTATCTCGTCCATCAACATCCGCAACGTCAGCGAATGCTTTTCCGGTGGGAGCTGGTTCAACGCGGCGTGAGCGTGGGCCACACCTCCGCGCCGGTCTCCGGCGCGCACGAGCATCAACCCCCGATGCATGTCCAGGTGGGTGCGGAACCGGGGCAGAGTCGGCGGTAGGTGCCGAGACGCCTCCTCCTGGGCGACCAAGGCGTCGCGTTCGTCTCCCAACCGCGCCGACAGGAGGGACAGGAACACATTCATCCGCCAGTAGGGAACGGCGTAATCGGATGCCTCGGAGTCGTCGGAAGCGGCCGCGTCGAACGTGCGGCGACCCTCCTCGGCCAACTCGCGGGCGGTGTCGGCGTCCCCTCGGATCGCTGACACGTGGGCTTTGCCCATGATGGCGTTGAGTCGGCCCAGGGTCGGGCGATCGTCGATGGCCAGGGCCTGGTCGGCGAACCGTTCGGCGTCGTCCAGGGCGGCCCCCTCATACCCGAGGGCGATAGCGGCACGGCCGCGCACCCACACGCGGGCCTCGCGATCGTCGGCACGGTCGGCGAACTCGGCGGCGCGCAGATACCACGAAACGGCCTTGACCCCGTCGGAGCCGGGGAACGTCTTGGCGAACAGGGTCGCCAGACGGGACGCGGTCGCCCACGCGTGGGGGGTGTCCAACTGCCGTTGCAACACGACCAAGTCCCCGGCCAACCGCTGTTGGATCTGCGCGGCCCCAGCGGTCATATAGTCGCGACCGTAGGAGTCCACCAAGGCGTCCCAGTCGGGGCCACGCCCGGTCAGGGCCGCTTCAAAGCCGCGTTCGACCAGGTCGGACGCGACGAGGGGCGCAACGGCGGTACCGGCTATGGATGTGAGGAAAGCACGACGATCCACAGGGTCGGTCTCCAAGGCTTCGAGGGGCACCTGTAGGGCTGCGGCGAGGTGGCGCAGGTGGTAGCGGGTCGGGGTGCGTTTGCCGTTCTCCCAGCGGGAGACGGTTTCGCGGGTGACGGTGTCCCGGCCGCTCACCCGGCACACCTCGTCCGCCAACCGACTTTGAGACCAGCCCAGGTGTCCGCGTAGCTCCCGTATAGCCACGGCCACCCCTGTGGCCACTGGTTTACCGTGGGGCATAGCTCCGCCCTTCCCATCGGCTCGCACCGTCAGGGTAGAGGCTGAAGCCTTTGCCGTCCTCCCCAATCGTCCCGCCGAATTCACCCGGGGTGACCTGAGTTCTCTCGTCTGCCGCCCCTGGTGCCCCGTGGACGGAGCCGTTCACGGGGCACCGGTGTGTCCCACTCAGCCGGAACCGACGTCGAAGGCGGCCCAGACCTGGGTGAAGTACCCCGACCACTCCGGGAAGGCGTGGCAGCCCCAGTCGGCGGCCAGCCTCTCCACCAGGAGCAGGCCGCGCTGCCCCTCGGCGAGGTCCCACTCGTCGGCGGTGCGCTCCGTGGGAATGCGGGGGCTGTTGGGCCCGCCGGGATCGCTGACCGTCACGCGCAGCGTGCGCGGGTCGGTCAGGCACATCGTGCGGACGACCTCGCCGCCCGGGCGGGCGTACTTGGCCGCGTTCGCCACGAGCTCGCTGACCACGAGCTGGACGGTGTCCACCAGGTCCGGGTCGAACCCGACCAGGTCACGGCCGAGGTCGGCACGGACCCTGGCGAGTTCGGACAGGTCACCGGCGTAGCCACGGTAGGGCCACCAGAGGCCGGGCAGGATGATGTCCAGGGTGCTCACGCCGCCACCGCCCCACACCGCCGGGCCCGCTGGTCGTTCCAGGTGCGGACCAGCGCGGCGAGTTCGTCGAACTCGCCGGGCCGGGGCTCCACGGGGGCGGCGAGCAGGTCCCCCGGAGGCGGGGGCTGCTTCGGCATCCAGGCGTGCAGACGGGCGGTCGCCTCGGCCTGGACCCGGTCGAGGTCGCGCTCGTGGGACACGTAGTAGGGGCGGACGAGGGCGATCTCGTCGGCGGGGACGCTCTCGCGCGGCGGCGCCAGACGCGGCGCGGGAACAGGCACGGGAGCGGGCTTCGGGGTCGGCGGCGTACCGGCCTCGGCCGGGGCGGGGAGCGGCGCGTAGCGGCGGACCCGGGTGGAGCGGCGACGGCGGGCGGCGGCCGAGTGGCGACCGCGTGCGGGGGTGAACAGCGCCTTCACGTACGCCGCGAGCAGGGCGAAGAAGGCAGCGCTATAATCGCGCATGCTGGCAATTCCTTTGCGTTAAAGGTGGATTGGTTGCTGGCCACGACCCCGGGCGGTAGTCAACCGTCGCGGGGTCTTCCGAGTTTTCAGTTGTGTTGGAAAGAAGAATAGAGGATGCGGGGGAGTGGGGGCGAACTTTTTCGCGAGACAGTTCCGGAAGAGTTCACCCCACCGGACGCCATCCCAGCTCAGGCCCCTTGTTTGAAACGGACGTTCCCATTCCTGGACACCGCCAGAAGAATTCCTTTAGTCCGAATTGAAGGGATTTGCTGGGATATCTGAAACCCAGCCGCATGGGTAGGGATGGGACGAGGGGGTGACGCGCGTGCGGGTGGAAGCTCTCCCCAGGAGCCGGGACGTCTTCCCCCCGTGGCTGCCCCTGGTACCGCTCACCCTGGCCGTCACCGTCCTGGCGGCGGCCGGTGTCCTACCGACCTGGCCGGGCCTGGTCCACCTCGTCGCGCTACCGCCGCTGGACCTCTTCGGCGACCTGCGGGTCCTGCTGACCACGACCACCGGCCCCGTGTCGTTCACCCTCCTCCTGGCCGTGGTCCTGGCCGTGCGCGTCACCGTCCTGGCCCTGATGACGGGCGGGCTCACCCGCGAGCGGCTGGCCCTGGCCGCCGCCTTCTACGGGGTCCTGCTCCCGCCCATGCTGCTCGCGGCCGAGGCCGTGTACATCGCGGGCACCCTCCTGTACGCGCGCCTGTTCTGGGGCGGGCTCGTCGCGGTCGCCGTACTCGCCTTCCTGTTCGCCCCGCTGCCCTGGCGAACGGGTCCACGGGTCCGTGACACCCTGGCCCGCGCCTGGCGCGACGGTCTCCGGGTGGGCGTGATGCTGCCCTACGGCGTCGCGGTGGTCGGGATCGGTGTACTCGCCGACCTGTTCCCGGGGCTGACGGTCGCGCTCGTCCCGGTCTCGGCCGCCGCCACCGCCGTCGCCGTCACCGCCCTGGCCCGCCCCGCGCGGCCCGGCGGGCTCCGCCGTCTGGCGGCGGTCGCCGTGGCGTTCGCCCTACTGTCCTGGGCGTGGGTCGCCACACGCGGCACCGACCCTCCCGATCCCGCCCGCCCCCGGGAGGGGTCGATCCTGCTGATGTCCGGAATCGACTCGTACTCCGGCGTCGGAGACGCCTTCCGGACCCGCACCGACCTGCTCGGCTACGGCTGCGACCAGACGTACTACTTCTCCTACGCGGGACCGGGCGACGGCCAGCCCCGAAGGCTGGCGCGCTGTCCGATCCGGACCGGCGCCCCCTACGTCAGTGCGCACACCCAGCGACCGGTCGAGGAGCAGGTCCGGGCGTTCGCGGAGCAGACCGACGACCTGCCGCGCCCGCTCGTCGTGGCGGGGCACTCGCAGGGGGCGTGGATCGCGTGGCGGTCCGTGGCCACCGGCGCGGCCCCCCGGGTGGACGCCCTCATCCTGGTGGGCCCCTCCCCGAGAGCACCGGCGGCTACCGGCCCCTCGGCGAACCGGGGCCCGGCCGCCCCGCATCGGACCTGCTCCGGGTGCTGACCCCCCTCAGCCGCGCGGTGGACTTCACCTTCGACACCGACTCCCCCGCGGGCTACGAGCTGCTGGGCACCACCGACGCCCCCGCCGCGATCCTCGCGCTCCCGCTGCCGGAACGCACGCGTTCGCTCAGCGTGGTCTCCACCGGTGACCTGCCGCTCATGCCCTCCGGGTGGCGGCTGCCGGTCGACCGGAACGCCTGCCCGGTACGCGCACCGCACGCCTACCTGCCGACCAGCGCGGCCTTCTACGAGGAGGCGAACCGGTTCCTCGACGCGGCTCCCGCCCCGCGCTGCCCGGTCTTCCGCGACTGGGGCGGACCGATGGCCCGGCCCTTCGGCAGCCCCGCACTGGACGTGGCGCCCGATCCCGAGGGGGGACCGCCCCAGGGCGGGTAGGGGTGGGGTGCGGGGCCCGTCGAGCGGGGCCGCTGCGTCCGCCCGACGGCGCGCCGGTAGAACGGACACGGACGGCGCGAAGGGAGGACGCCATGCGGCGGGGAAGTCTGAAGGGCCCGCTGGGCAGCCACGACCGGCCCGCGAGCGCGCTGGGGTTCCGCATGGTACTGGCGGTGTTCGGGGCCCTGGTGCTGCTGGCGGGAGTGGTCGCCGCGGCTCTGCTGACGGACGAGACGTGGCTGGTCGTCCTGCTCGGCGCCGGGTTGGCGGGCGCGTGCGTGAACGTGTACTGGGTGTACCGGAGGCTGCGGTACGAACGCCCCCGCCGCTGACCCGGTGGGGGCGCGGCCGGCGCGCGCGGCTCGGCGTGCGGTGGTCCGCGCGCCGAAGGGGAACCGGGGACGTGGCCCGGGGCGGCGTGGAACGGCTGGCCTTCCGCCGCCTGATCACCCGACGCAGAGGCGGTCGTGCTCTAACAGAAACATTCCACTGACACACCGTCACCATGAGTCACATCGGTGACCGACCGTGACCGGACGACGATGGCCGGGGCGGGTCTCCCCACCCCGGCCATCGGTCCGGATCAGCGCCCCTCGTACCCCTCGGGGATCCAGTCGCGCCACACGTCGGGGTTCTCCTTCACCCAGATCTCGGCCGCCTCCGAGGGGTCGAGCCCCTCGTCCGCGATCATCCGCGCCACGGCGTTCTGGTCGGAGTTGGACCACGTCCAGTTGTCGAGGAACTGGTAGGCGGGGTCCCCCGTCTCCACGAACCCGGCCCGGAAGATCTTGTTCAGCTCGTAGGTCGGGTAGTCGCAGTCGACGTAGGCCAGGTCGTCGTCGCACCCCTCGTAGTAGTCCGGGAAGTCCACCCGGACCAGGTCGAGTTCGTCCTGGAGCCACTGCGGGTCGTAGAAGTAGAAGAGGACCGGCTCCTCGTTGGCGTACCGGCGGCGGACCTCGGTGATCTGGGACGCCTCCGACCCGGCGTAGACGATCTCCAGGTCCAGGTCGAACGCGTTGATCATCCCCTGGTCCTGCGTGACGAACCCGGGCGCCCCGGCGAGGAACTCGCCGCTGTCGCCGGTCTGGGGCGTCCGGAACAGGTCGGTGTGCTCCTTCAGCCCCTCCACGGTCGTGATCTCCGGGTACTCCTCCGCCAGGTAGGCGGGGACGTACCAGCCGATCACGCCCTCGTTGCCGTTGGGGCCGCCGTCGACGACCGTGCCCTTCCCTTCCGGGCCGTAGAGCTCCATGAGGTCCTCGTGGCCCCAGTTCTCCACGATGACGTCCAGCACGCCCTGGTCGAGCGCCTGCCACGCGGGCTGCTCGTCGACCCGCATCAGCTGGACCTCGTACCCCATCTCCTCGCGGAGGATGTACGCCAGAACCTCGGCGCTCGCCTCGTACCCCACCCATCCGTTGACGGCGATCCGCACGGTGTCGGGGTCCCGGGCGACCTGGTCCGTGCGCACCGCGCAGGAGCTGACCGACACCACGGCCAGTACCGCGGCGAACAGGCGGATCAGGGCGCCCTTCCTCATGAACCTAGGCACGGGGTGCCCTCCTTCCCTGCGTCACGCGGTCCAGGAACAGACCCAGGCAGACGATCGCCAGGCCGGAGGCCATACCCAGGCCGAACTGGTTCTGCGCCAGGCCGAACACGACGCCGAAGCCGAGCGCTCCCGCGCCGACCAGCGCGCCCATGACGACCATGGACAGCACGAGGATGATGCCCTGGTTGACCGCGAGCAGCAGCGACCCGCGCGCCATCGGCAGCTCCACCTTGGTGAGCAGCTGCCACTTCGTGGAACCCTGCGACACCCCGGCTTCCAGGGTATTCGCCGGTACCCCGCGAATGCCGTCGTTGACCAGCCGGATCACCGGCGGGAGGGCGAAGACGACCGCGGCGACCAGGGCCGGGACCGGCCCCAGGCCGAAGAAGGCCACCGCCGGGATCAGGTACACGAACGGCGGCAGGGTCTGCATGGCGTCCAGGATCGGCTTCAGGATCGCGGCGAACACGTCGCTGCGCGAGGCCAGGACGCCGATGACCACGCCCAGGACGATCGTCACCAGCGCCGCGACCAGCACCTGCGCCAGGGTGTCCATCGCCTCGGTCCACACCCCGAGCAGCCCGACGGCGACGAAGGACAGGCCGGAGATCACGGCGGTGCGCGTCCCGGCGAAGATCCACCCCAGCGCGGCGGCGACGAGCACCACCAGCCACCAGGGCGACCCCGTGAGCACTGCGGTCAGCGGGTTGATCACGAAGCTCTGGGTCACGGTGCCCAGGGCCGCGGTGAAGCCGCCCGCCACCGCCTCGAACCAGTCGTTGAAGGCGTTGACCGGGTCGCTGATGTCGATCGACAGCTCACGCGGCCATCCGTCCACGTCGAGGAAGCGCGCGATTCCGACCGAGGCGATCACGATCGCCAGACCGGCGCCGAGCACCGGCAGCCGGAACCGCGGCGCGATCCGTGGCGTGTGCGCGCCGTGCCCGACCGCGCCCGTCACCCGGTCCATCGCGATCGCCAGCATGACGATCGCGACACCGGCCTGGAACGCCTGCCCGACGTTGACCTTGGCCAGCGCCTGGTAGATCGCGTCGCCGAGGCCGCCCGCGCCGATGACCGACGCGATCACGACCATGGAGACCGCGAGCATGATGGTCTGGTTGACGCCCAGCAGGATGGTGCGCCGCGCCATCGGGAGCTGCACCTTGGTGAGGACCTGCCAGGGGGTGGAGCCGAGCGACGTCGTCGCCTCGATCGCCCCCTTGTCGACCTCGCGGATGGCCAGGGCCGTGATCCGCACCGCGGGCGGCATCGCGTACACCGCCGTCACCACGACCGCCGCCGGGTTGCCGATACCGAAGAACAGCACGAACGGCAGCAGGTAGGCGAAGGCGGGCATGATCTGCATGAAGTCCAGCACCGGCCGGATGCCCCGGTAGAACCGTTCGCTGCGCCCAGCCAGGACGCCCAGCGGCAGACCGATCACCAGGGCGGCCAGGACCGAGGCGATGATCAGCGACAGCGTGGTCATCGACTCGTTCCACAGCCCGCTCAGCGCGAACACCGCGAACGTGGCCAGCACGAGCAGGGCCACCCGCCATCCGGCGATCCGCCAGGCGGCGAGCGTCCCGAGAACGGTGACGCCCACCCAGGTGAGGAAGTCGAGGATCTGGTCGATCAGCACGACCGCCGAGCCCAGACCCACCGAGACGTAGTTGAACCCGTACAGGAAGAGCGGGCTCTCGTTGCGGTTCAGGACGATCCACATGTAGAGGTCGTCCATCCACGCCATGAACCGTTCGCCGACGTCGGTCGGGAAGGGCCCCGACCATCCGGGGTGGCCCAGCGCGCGGCTCACCCAGTATCCGGCGACGAGCACCGCGATCGCGATGACCGCCTGGAGCCAGGTCCACGTCAGGGGGTTGCCGTCGGCCGAGTTCCCGGTGGTCTGACCGGAGTCCGACCTGGTCACCGTGGCCATGTCACCCACCGTCCCCGGTCGGGGCCGGACCGCCGTGCCCCTTGTAGCCGCTGGGGCCGTTGTAGCCGCCCTTCCGCGAGGAGTCGCCCTCGTCTGAGGAGTCGGCGGTCTCCGGCGCGGCCGTGCCGCCCGTCCGCCCCGTCCCGGGCTCCTCCCCGGCTCCGGTGTCGGCGCCCGCCCCGGACGGCCGGGTGTCCGCGCCCGGCGCCTCGCCCGGCGGCTGCTCGCCGACCTCCTCGACGGCCTCCTCCTCGATGGCCGCCGCGACCGTGGCGTCGGCCAGCTGGTCCTCGGCGATCGCCCGCAGCACGTCGTCGCGGCCCACGTACCCGAGGAAGGTGTCCCCGTCCATGACCCGCACGGGCGCCGTGGTGGCGGCCAGCATCGGCAGGACCTCCGCCAGGACGGTGCGCGCCTGACAGATCGGGCCGTCGGTGCGCTCGTCGGGGAAGGCGTCGCGGACCAGCCACCGGGCGGTGAGCACCGTGGTCCGGGCGACGTCGGAGGTGAAGTCGGCGACGTAGGAGTTGGCCGGCCGACCGACCACCTGCTCCGGCGTTCCCACCTGCACCAGCTCGCCGTCGCGCATGATGGCGATGCGGTCGCCGAGCTTGAGCGCCTCCTGGAGGTCGTGGGTGATGAACACCGACGTCTTGTCGAGTTCGTGCTGGAGCCGGATGACCTCGGCCTGCATGTCGCGGCGGATCAGCGGATCCAGGGCGCTGAACGGCTCGTCGAACAGCAGGACCTGCGGGTCGACGGCGAGCGCGCGGGCCAGGCCGACCCGCTGCTGCATGCCGCCGCTCAGCTGGCTCGGGCGGGAGTTCTCGTACCCGGTCAGCCCGACCATCTCGATCATCTCGCGGGCCCGGGCGTGGCGTTCGGGGCGCGGCATCCCGCGCACCTCCAGCCCGTAGGCCACGTTGTCGATGATCTTCCGGTTGGGCAGCAGGCCGAAGTGCTGGAAGACCATCGCCATCTTGTGGCGGCGCAGCTCCCGCAGCCGCTGCGGACTGGCCTCCTCGATGTCCTCACCGTCGAGCAGGACCTGGCCCGAGGTCGGTTCGATCAGGCGGGTCAGGCACCGGATCAGGGTCGACTTGCCCGACCCCGACAGGCCCATGACCACGAAGATCTCACCGGGGTGGACGTCGAAGGACACGTCGCGCACGGCGACGGTGCAGCCGGTCTCCTCCCTGATCCGGTCCCGGTCCGCGTTCTCCAGTTCGGTGCCGACGACCTTGTCGGCGTTCTTCCCGAAGATCTTCCACAGGTTGCGGACCGAGAAGGTGACGTCGGAGCCGCCGCCCCGCGGTCCGGCCGCCTCGGCCGTCTGTGCGCTCATCAGGCCCCCTCCTTCCGGGCGACACGATCGGCGCGGATCAGGTCCGCGGCACGCTCGCCGAGCGCCAGCACCATCACCATGGGGTTGGGCGTGGGCAGCGTCGGGAAGACGGAGGCGTCGGCGATCCGCAGGCCCCGCAGGCCCCGGACGCGCAGCCGGGGGTCGACCACGGCGGTGTCGTCGTCGGCGGCGCCCATCTTGCAGGTGCCCGCCGGGTGGTACACGGTGTGCGCGGCGCGGCGGCCGTACTCGGACAGCTCCTCGTCGGTCTGGACCTTGGGGCCGGGGGCGACCTCGCGCTTGATCCAGGAGCGGAACGGTTCGGTGGCGGCCACCTCGCGGGCGATCTTGAGCCCGTCGACGATGGTCTGCTCGTCGTAGCCGTCGGGGTCGGTGAAGTAGCGGAAGTCCAGCGCGGGCTTGACCTTCGGGTCGGAGCTGGTCAGGTACAGCTTGCCGCGGGAACGGGAGCGGGGGATGTTCGGCGTCATGCACACCGCGTAGCCGTCCTCGGGGGACTCATAACCCAGCCGCTTCGTGTTGTCGTCGAAGGGGATCTGGTAGATGTGGAACATCAGGTCCGGACGCGGGTCGCTGGTGTCGCGGCGGACGAACAGGGCCGCGTCGGAGTCCATGACCGTCTCGCGCGGGACCGGACGCTCGGTCTCCCACATGATGATCGACTCGGGGTGGTCGAGCAGGTTCTCGCCGACACCGGGCAGGTCGTGGCGGGCCTCGATGCCGACCGAACGCAGCTCCTCGGCATCGCCCACGCCGGAGAGCATGAGCAGGCGCGGACTGTCGACGGCGCCGGCGGCCAGGATGACCTCTTGGCGGGCGTTGACGGTGACGCGCTCACCGGACTTCAGGGTAGCGCTGACGCCCGTGGCCCGGTCGCCGTCGAAGACGATCCGGTCCACCCAGGTCTCCAGCATGACCGTGAGGTTGTCCCGGACGCCCATGATCGGGTGCAGGTAGGCGACGGAGGCCGAGGAGCGGTTCCCGGTGTAGGGGTCGTAGGCGATGGACAGGAAGCCCGCCCCGTCGGCGAACCCGCCGCCGTGCGAGGTCAGGGCGTTGAAGTCCTCGATCACGGGGACGTTCGCCGCCTCGGCGGCCGAGGACACCCAGTCCTTGACCATGTCGTTGCGGTCCTTCTCGGCGACCGGGACGATGTTGCACTTGATCCGGTCGGCGTAGGACTGGACGGTGGCGTTGTCCCAGCCCTCGGCGCCCAGGGCGACCCACTCGTCCAGGTCCTCGGCGAACGGCCGGAAGCTGATGAGCGTGTTGTGCGAGGAGCACCCGCCGAGCACACGGGCGCGCGAGTGCAGGATGTGGGAGTTCCCGCGCGGCTGCTCGGTCGTGGTGTAGCCGTAGTCGAGGTCGCTGTCGAGGACGCTCAACCAGTCGCGGAGCTTGATCACGTTCTCGTGGTCGCGGTCGTCGGGGCCGCCCTCGATGACGCAGACGGTGGTGCCGGGGTCTTCGGTGAGCCGGTTGGCGATCACCGAACCCGCGGTCCCCCCTCCCACGATCACGTAGTCGTAGGTGCTCTGGTTGTCGGACACGTCCTGGTTCCTCTCGTGAATTCCTGCTCTGGGGGATGCCGGGGAGCCGGCCCGGGCGTGCCGGCTCCGCTCCCCGGTAACGACCACCCCGGGCGGTCGGACCGTCCGGGGCGGTGGTCAGGGCGTATGTGGCGGACACATACCCTGCTGCGCGACGGGCGGCGCCCACCACACGCGCCCTAGCCGAACCAGCGCTGGGGTTCGGGGGCGAGATTGCGATAGATGTGCTTGGCCTCCCGGTACTCGTCGAGTCCGGCGAGGCCGAGTTCGCGGCCGACGCCGCTCTGGCCGAAGCCGCCCCACTCGGCGCCCGGGAAGTAGGGCCCGTAGTCGTTGACCCAGACGGTCCCGTGCCGCAGGGCGGCGGCGACGCGCTCACCGCGCGCGGTGTCGTCGGTCCACACGCCGCCGGAGAGCCCGTAGTCGGTGTCGTTGCCGAGCTCGATCGCCTGCTGCTCGGTCTCGAACCGCTCGACCGTCACGACCGGACCGAACACCTCGGTCTGGACGATGTCCATGGAACGGTCGCAGTCGACGAAGACGGTGGGGCGGTAGAAGTAGCCGTCGGCCAGCTCGGGGTCGTCGGGGCGCTTGCCGCCCGCGATGATCCGGGCGCCCTCCTCGACGCCGCGCGCGACGGCGGCCTCGACCTTGGCGCGGTGTTCGGCGGAGACCAGCGGGCCGCACCGCACGCCCTCGACCTGGCCGCGGCCGATCCGGATGGCCTCGGCCCGGCGGGCGAGTTCGGTGGTGAAGGCGTCGTGGATGTCGTTGTGCACGATGAGCCGCGCGCCCGCCGAGCAGACCTGGCCGGAGTGGAAGAACGCGGCGCTGAGCGCGTAGTCCACGGCGGTGTCCAGGTCCACGTCGGGGAAGATGATGTTGGGGTTCTTGCCGCCGAGCTCCAGGGCGATCTTCTTGACCGTCTGGGAGGCCGCCGCCATGATGCGGCGCCCGGTGACCAGGCCGCCGGTGAAGGAGATCAGGTCGACGTCGGGGTGCTCGGACAGGGGCGCGCCCGCGTCGGGGCCGCTGCCGAGGACCAGGTTGACCACGCCCGCCGGGACGCCCGCCTCGGTGCTCAGCTCGACCAGCTTGGCGGTGGTGACCGGGGTGATCTCGCTGGGCTTGATCACCATGGTGTTGCCCGCGGCGATGGCGGGGGCCATCTTCCAGGCGAGCTGGAGCAGCGGGTAGTTCCAGGGCGTGATCATGCCGCAGACGCCGACGGGCTCGTAGACGACGCGGCTCTGCACGCCCTCGGGCGCGGAGACGAGCCGGCCGGCGTCCTTGTCGGCGAGGCCGGCGTAGTGGCGGAAGACGTTGGTGACGTCGTCGACGTCGATCCCGCCCTCCTCGATCGTCTTGCCGGTGTCCAGCGACTCCATGACCGCGATCTCGTGGCGGTCGCGCTGGAGGAGGTCGGCGATGCGCTCCAGGACGCGGCCGCGTTCGGCGGCCGTGGTGCCGCGCCACTCGCCGTGGTCGAAGGCGCGCCGGGCGGCGGCGATGGCGTCCTCGGCGTCGGCGCGTCCGCCCTCGCTCACGATGGTGAGGACGGATCCGTCCGCGGGGTCCAGGATCTCCCGGACCCGGCCGTTGCGGGCCGCCCGCCACTCACCGTCGATGTACAGGCTCGTGGCTGTGGCCGCCCCCGGTTCCGACAGGTACGGCACGGACGGAAGGGTTGCGTAGGGTTCGTTCACGGGTCCGGTTTGCCCGAGATCGGTAGTCACAAACTGCCTCGTCTCATAGGACACTTACGTCACAAAACTCCCACAAACCGCTTCTGGTCAGCAAAAACACAGACGTCAGAAGCCGTGACCCGTGGTGAGCATCACGCATCGACAGTGTCCACAGGTACTCGGCGCGGACGGGTCGCTACGCAGCGAACACGCCCGGGTGGGGAATACCTGGGAGAGAGTTTGACGTACATTTAGGTGTACCTCAGTGGTTTCGTCCGGCTCCGGGCGTCCACGTCAAGACCGCCCCAGGACCCGCCAGAGCGCGCGTCGAGGATGCCCACATGCTGCTAGAACAGGAACGCCGGGACGTTTGTCTGACCGCCCGTAGCCTCGCCTCCGCCGTCGGCTGCGCCCCCGGAGAGTCGGCGACCGTCAGCGTCCGCAGCGGGGACCTCGTGGTGGTCACGCCGCACGGGGTCGCCCCCGACCAGCTCCAGCCCGCCGACTGCCCGGTGATGTCCCTGGACGACCGCGTCCTGGAGGGGCGCCGCGACCCCGCCGCCGAGACCACCCTGCACATGGCCGTGCACCGTCGGGCCGCCGAGCACGGGCGCGACGCCACCGCCGTGGTGAACGCCTTCACCGCCGACACCGTCGCCGTCTCCTCCGCCCTGGCCGAGCTGCCCCCGGTGCACCACCGGGCCGCCGCCCTGGGCGGGGCGATCGCCGTGACGCCCTACACGACCTACGGCACCGGGGAGATCTCCGACCAGGCGGTCAAGGCGCTCAAGGGGCGCGACGCCGCCCTCCTCGCCAACCACGGCGGGGTGGCGTTGGGGCGCGGCCTGGAGCACGCGCTGGAGAACCTGCGGCTGCTCGACTGGCTGTGCGCCGCCTACCTCAGGGCCCGCCAGCTCGGCGAGCCCCGGGTGCTGTCCGAGGACGAGCTGGCCCGCATCCGCCAGCGCGACACCTACGGCTGGGCGGGCCCGGACATCTTCTAGCTCCTACTCGAGCCCCACCGCCAGGACGCCGGGCAGGTCACCGAAGCGTGCCTTGGCGTCGCGACTCACGATGGTCCGACCCGTCTGCGCCGCGTGCGCGGCGATCATGAGGTCGTGCTTCCCACGAGGTGTACCACTGCGTCCGGTGTAGGCGATCAGAGCCGCGTGGTGTGCGGCCGTCGCCTCTGTGTACTCCAGGACCTCCACGTTGTCGAGGATGGCCGCCAGCGCCCTGGAACGTTCGGCTGCCCGCGCGGCGGTGCCCGCCACCTCGATACCGACTCGGAACTCAGCCACCGTCAGCGCGGCGATCGACAGTTCGTCCTCGTGGAACATCGAGCGGTCGATCGTGCCCCGCTCGTAGGAGATCAGGACATTGGTGTCCAGGATCAGGCGTCGACCCACGGGTCGGCCTCCTCATCCGTGAGAAGGTCCAGCGCCCCGTCGATGTCCTTCTCGAACTCGTCGTCAAGCGGCGCGATGCCTTCCAGGGCCGCGTGCAGGTCCGCACCGGTGCGGCGACGAGCTGGGCCGATCTCCGCGATGGGAACCCGCCCCCGGGTGATGATGACCCGGTCACCGGCCTCGATGGCGTCCAGGAGATCCGAGAACTTTCTCGCGGCCTCGGTCGCGGTGATCGTACGCATACACAACATGATATCTGACTATCAGATTTTCTCTGGTTCCCGCAGGCGAACGGAAGAACTCAGTCGTCCGAGCTGCTGGCCCGGGTCCGCCGGCGGGACGCCTACGGCTGGCCGGGCTCGGACGTCTTCTGGTCCGCCCGGCTCACCCCCGGAGCGGCTCGTCCTCGTCGTCGAGGATCTCGTCGGGCTGCGTCCACGCCAGGTAGACGGAGGGCGCCGACGTGTGCACCATGACGATGAGCCACAGAAGCGGCCACGTCAGCTCTCCGGGGAAGGACACCGCGTCGTAGCTGAACACGTTCGGCACCATGACCAGGAGAAGCGCGGTGACCAGAACCGCCGCCGTGACGTGGTGGCCGATGCGGGTGGAGCGGTCGCGCTCGATCCGCTGGCGCTCGTCCAGGTGCTGGTAGCTCATCGACAGGCGCGTGGCCATGCCGAGCTGCGTGACCAACCAGACGAACACGATCATCAGCACGACGACCGTCAGGGCGACGGCCAGCCCGCCGCGGCCGGAGTCCTGGGACTGCCACCCCAGCAGCACCGTCCCGCCCAGGATCAGCGCCCCGACCAGGAGGACGGCGGCGCGCCTCCGGGACCGGGAGGCCCAGCGGGCGCGGACCTTCGGGTTCTCGCTGTGGTATCGGGTCACGTCGTCGATGTCGCGCTTGATCTGCGAGGGACGGAACTCGTCGATGAACCTGCTGACGGCACTCACGGTGTGCCCCTTTCCGGGGAGAGGTGGGATCTGGTCACTGGCCCAGGCGCGGGAAGGGTTCGGTGGAGAAGACCACCTCGACCGGCACCTCGAAGTAGCGCGCGATGCGCAGGGCCAGGTGGAGACTGGGGCTGTACTCGCCCCGTTCCAGGTAGCCGACGGTCTGGTAGTGGACGCCGAGGGCGTCGGCCAGCTGTCGGCGGGACACGTTGCGCTCCGCGCGCAGCATCGCGATGCGGTTGTAGATCGTCTCGCCGCCGCCGGACCCCGACCGGCCCCTGCGACCGCTCCCGCCACCGGCCTTCGTCGTCGCCTTCTCAGAGGACACGTCGCATCGCCTTCTCCCTCGCCGCCTGCACCCGCGACCCCGACTCCCGCCGGGCCATCCGCCGCAGCACGCGCAGCGCCACCAGCGACCCGACCACCGCCCAGGCCGCCAGGACCGCCGCCACCACCGGCAGCTGCCAGGACCCGGCCAGTTCGAGGGCCGCGTAGTCGGCGGGCAGGGTCCCGGCGCGCACTCCGAGTCCCAGCCAGTACACCGGCGTCACCCGGGCCGCGGTGAGCACCCAGTCGGGCAGGAGCTCCAACGGGAACAGGACGCCGGAGAGCATCACCAGGGCCATGATCGGGATCATCATCAGTCCCACGGCGCGGGGGTTGCTGATGAGGGCGCCGAGAACCGCGCCGATCGGGGCGACGGCCAGCAGACCCAGCGCGCACACCCAGACGAGTGTGACGGCCCCGACCCACCCCCGCGGGCCGAACCCCTCCACGACGAACAGACCCGGCACCACGATGATCGCCATCGCGACGGCGGACATGGACAACAGGTGGACCGCCTTGGCCACGCCGTACCCGAGCATCCCGTGCGGCAGCGCCTTGGCCCGCAGGAACGTGCCGTCCTCACGCTCGGCCGCCAGGACCTGGGCCACGGCCAGCGTCCCCAGCATGAGCAGCATGAGGACCAGACCTCCGCTGTAGGTCACCGCTCCGTAGTTGGTGGCGGCGCCGTCGACCTCCTCTCCGGCGAGGAAGAAACCGAGGACGACGAAAAGGACGGGCATGTAGAGGTAGCCGAACAGGTCCGTCGGGTTGGTGAAGGTCCCCCGGAACTCCAGGAGGCCGCGGGCTGCCCCCGCGCGGACCGCGTTGCTTCTGGCGTTGGTCACCGGATCCCCTTCGCGAACTCGTGGGCGGCCTCGTCCGCGTCGCCGGACTCGTGGCGGCGGACCAGTTCCATGTAGACGTCCTCCAGGGAGGCCCTGCTGACCCGCAGGTCGGTCAGGTCCTCACCGTGTTCCGCGTACAGTTCGGCGACGTGGCGCGCCGGGCTGTCGGTGGTGTGCACCTGGCGCCGACCGTCGACGCTCCAGGAGACCTCGCTGTCCCGCTCCACCAGGGCGGACAACTGTTCGACGCTGCCGTCGGCGACGATGGCGCCGCCCGCCAGGACCAGGATCCGGTCGGCCAGCTTCTCCGCCTCGTCCAGGTCGTGGGTGGTCAGCAGGACGGTGGTGTCGTCGCTGTCGACGATGTCGTGTACGAGGTCGTGGAAGTCGCGGCGGGCCCGGGGGTCGAACCCCGCGGTGGGCTCGTCCAGGAAGAGGACCTCCGGTCGGCCGACGAGGCCGATCGCCACGTCCAGGCGGCGCCGCTGCCCGCCGGACAGCTTGTTGATCCGCTGGTCCGCGTGCTCGGCGAGGCCGACCCGCGCCAGCAGATCGTCGGTGTCGTGGGGGCGGACGCGCCCGGGGGTGGAGTAGGGGGCGTAGAAGCGGCCGAAGTGGTGGAGGAGGTCGCGCACCCGCCAGCGGCCGTGGTCGCGCCAGGACTGCAGGACCACCCCGAGTCCGGCGCGCCAGTCCTCCCCGCCGTGTTCGGGGTCGGCCCCCAGGACCTCGACGTCGCCCGCGGAGCGCTTCCGGAACCCCTCCAGGATCTCGACGGTCGTGGTCTTGCCGGCGCCGTTCGGCCCCAGCAGAGCGACCACCTCGCCCCGGCGGGCGGTGAAGTCGACCCCCCGCAGAACCTCGGCGCTCCCGTAGTTCATCCGCAGGCCGCGGGCCCGGATCACGGTGTCGCCCGCGGCGCCGGTCGCCTGCGCCTCCGCCCTGGACGTCCGCGTGGTCGGCGTAGACGTCATACCACTCCCCCACTTCGTCACTTTTCTGCTGCCATTGATAGTACATGTACTACATTCCGAGGCAGAACGACAACGAGTGGCCGGGAGCGGCCACGGACACAACGGCACACGAACCAGGCCATGACGTCGTGGAACGCGGGTACGGATACTCGGTGATCGACCGCCCCGGCCCGCCACGACGCCCGGCGGGCCGCGGACAGTGACCGGCAGGAGGCCCCATGCGCTGCACCTACATCAGGCTCCTCGTCAACGACTACGAGGCCTGCTTCCGCTTCTACTCCGACGTGCTGAAACTCCCCGTACTGCGAGGGGACATGGGCAGTCGGTACGCGGAGTTCGACGCGGGGTCCGCCACCCGTCTGGCGATCAACCAGCGCGAGGTCATGGCGGAGGCGCTGGAGACCGACATGGCCGACCCCGAACTCCCCCACCAGGACCGGTTCGCCGTGGTCTTCGAGGTGGACGACGTCGACGCGACCGCGGCCCAGCTGGTCGCGGACGGGGCCCGGCTGGTGCGCGAGCCGAGGGACTGGACGGCGTGGGGCATCCGCGCGGCGCACTTCCGCGACCCGGACGGCTACCTGCTGGAGATCAACCGCCCGCTGATCCCGGCCGACGACACCACCGCGTGACCGTCACCCCGGAGTCAGACCACGCTTCCGGGGCGCCAGCGGGTCAGGTGCTCGGTGACCAACTCGTTGACCTGCTCGGCGCGCTCCACCCCCACCAGGTGCGCGGCGCCGGGGACCACCTCGAAACGGGCGTCGACGATCCCGTCCGCCAGCCTGCGCCCGTGCCCGGGCGGCAGCAGCGGGTCGTGGGCGCCCGCCACCACGAGGGTCGGCGCCCGCACCGCGGCCACCAGGTTGCGCTGGTCCATGACGGCGACGGCGTCGCAGACGGAGGCGAAGGCTCCGGGGTCGAGCCGACCGAAGTCCTCGGCGAACCGCTCGACGTCCTCCGGGCGGTCGTCGAGCATGTCGGGGGTGAACCACGGCAGCGTGACCTCGTCGGCCACCGCCGCCAGGCCGCTGGCGCGGACCTTGGCGGCGATCCGGTCCCAGCGGTGCGACGGGGGCGTACGCGGCGCCGCGGCCAGCAGCGCGAGCCGGTCGAGGGTGCGCGGGGAGTTGGCGGCGATCCACACGAGCAGTGACGAGCCGAACCCGGCCCCGACCGCCGAGACCCGGGAGAACCCGCGTTCCTCCAGTACGCGCAGGACGTCGAGCGCCATGTCAGCGATCGTGTACGGACCCTCCGGCGCCGGGGAGAACCCGTGCCCGCGGTGGTTGATCCGCAGGACCTGGTGGTCGCGGGTCAAGGCGGGCAACTGGGCGTCCCACACCGACATCGTCGTGCCGAAGGGCGGCACGAGCAGGACCACGGGCGCGTCTCTGGGGCCGTCGAGTCGGTACTGGAGTGGGATGAGGGCCATGAAACCTCCGGGTCGCCAGAGGCCCAGGTTATCGGGAGAGCTTCCGCGGGTTCCAGGGACGAGTGCACCGCCCGGACGAACCCGGAATGACGGCGAGTACGGGACAGAATCTGACCTACATGCTCCCTAACGTGGTGACCGATCACGGAGGACGACTTCGGGAAACGGTGGTCATGATGGGAACACGGGTCCAGAACACGACGGTCGACGTCGAGCGCGCCGCGCTGCTGAGGACGTTGGAGGAGATGCGCGGGAACGTCCGGTACACGGTCGGGAACCTGACCGACGAACAGGCCGGCGAGCGCACGACCATCAGTGAGCTGTGCCTCGGCGGAGTGGTCAAGCACCTGGCCAGGGGGGAGCGCGGCTGGATCCGGTTCATTCTGGACGGCGACCCGGGGATCGACTACACGGACCCGGCGGTCACGGCCGAACACCTGGCCAGCTTCCGCATGGAGGAGGGCGAGACCCTCGCCGACCTGCTGGCCGAGTACGAGGAGGTGGCCGAGGAGACCGCGCGGATCGTCAACGCGCTGCCGGACCTGGAGATCAGCCAGAAGCTCCCGGCCGCGCCCTGGTGGCCGGAGGGCGCCTCCTGGAGCGCCCGTGACGTCCTGCTGCACATCATCGCGGAGACCGCCCAACACGCCGGACACGCCGACATCATCCGCGAGGCGATCGACGGCCAGAAGACCATGGGCTGACCGGCCCGCCCCGCCGGGGCGGGACGGTTCACGTGCGGTGGTCAGAGCGCGGTGGCGAAGGCCGCGCCGATGTAGGCCGCGCCCAGCCCGGCGCCCACAGACGCCGCCGCGTTGGCCAGGGCGAGGAACCAGGTCCGCCGCTCCATGAGGCGCAGGGTCTCGTAACCGAAGGTCGAGTAGGTGGACAGCGCGCCCAGGAAACCGGTCGCGACCAGCGCGTACGCCCACTCGGGCAGGACGAGCACGCTGACGAAGCCCAGGAGGAGACAGGCGGTCGCGTTCGCCGCGTGGGTCCCCCAGGGGAAGACCGAGTCGTGGCGGACCTGCACGAACCGGTCGGTGAGGTAACGCAGGGGGGCGCCGATCGCGCCGCCGAGGGCGACCATGAGCAGGGTCATCGTCCCCCCTCCACCGACCGGAGGGCGCGTGTGACCCGGGTGGTCAGTGTGACGCCGACCCACGCCGCCGCCAGCCCGCCCGCCAGGTTGGCCCCGAGGAAGAGCAGGGTGAGCCCGGCCCGCCCCGCCTCCAACAGGTCGTGGGCGTTGAGGATGTGCGTGGAGAAGGTGGTGAAACCGCCGAGGAATCCGACCCCGAGCAGCGGGCGCAGCAGCACCAGGCGCGGCCAGACGTCGACGACGAGCACCATGAGCACGCCGATGAGCAGGCAGCCGACGACGTTGGCGAGCAGCGTGGCGGTGGCGAACCCGCCCGGGGCGTGCGGGAGCGCGGTGTCGACGCCGTAACGGGAGGCGGAGCCGAGCGCGCCCCCGAGGGAGATGGCCGCGAGGACCGCCCAGGGCGCGTCGGGCAGTTCGCGGCGCTGCCGCGGGAAGTGGACGTCGACGTCCGGGTCGACGGGAAGCTCCCCGTCCCCACGCTGCATGGCCGCCCCCTCACGTCCTTCGCCGGGCACGGCGATCGTACCTGCCACGGCTCCGTCCCCGCGGCGGCCACGGGGACGGACACGGTGCGTCGCGGGAGACCTCCCGGGAAATCGACCGGCTCCTGACCATGATCATGTACAGAGGATATGATGTCTCTGTACATGATCATGATCAGGAGGACACCGTGAGCCTGACCCAGATCGACATCGATGACGAGGCCCTGCGCGAGGCCATGAGACTCTCCGGCTCCCAGACGAAGAAGGAGACCGTCAATCTCGCGCTCAGAGAGTACGCCGCACGGCACAGGCGCATCGCCGCGCTCGAACACTTCGCGAAACTCTCCCGGGAGTGGGACTACGAGGGCTGGGCGAAACTGCGCGCCGAGGAGAAGGGGTCGAGGGAGTGATCCGGTACCTGATCGACTCGTCCGCCCTGTGGCGTGTACTCCGGGAGAGGAAACACCGGGAGGCGTGGAGTGACGTCATCCACGAGGGGGCGGTGGGCTCATGCTGCGTCCAACGCACCGAGTTCCGCAGGTCGGCCCGCGATCTCGACGAGTACGAGCAGTTCAACGGGATGTTCGAGATCCTGTACCCGAGCGTTCCCGTCCCCAAGAGCGCCTGGCAGTGGGTGGAGTCGGCGCAGTACCGGCTGTTGCGCGGAGGCGCGCATCGAGCGTTGTCCTCTGTGGACCTCCTCATCTGCGCCACCGCGGCCCACCACGGACTGGTCGTCCTCCACGACGACAACGACTTCGCGACGGCCGCCCGCCACCTCACCGACCTTCGTGAGCGGTCGGTCCAGAACACCCCCTGACCCACGGCGCCCCCGCCGAACAGCGGAGACGCCCCCGACACAAGAGCGGCGAGGGTCGCCTCCGCATCCCGTGTGAGTAGGGGAACGGGAAGCATCCGGATACCACCAGGCGCAGGTGGGGACGGGTAGCGGAACTCCCCAGCCACATCCGGAGGCATCCCGGGACACCCCGAAACTCGGACGGCAGTATCACGACGGGTATCAGCGGCGGGGCGTCTGAACCGTTCCTGGCACAGGCGCACCCGTCGCCAATCTGTATAGTTTTCTATACAGTTGAGGTATGGCGATTCTTGAGCACACCCAGGAGATCAGCGTCACCGATGCGGCCAGACGTGGCGTCGCGGGTATCGTCCACGACGCGGAACAGGGCACCGAGGTCATCGTGACCCGTCGGCACGAGCCGGTCGCGGCCGTGGTCGCGTTCGCCCGACTCGCGGAACTGGAGCAGGCGGAAGCGGATCTGAGGGATCTCGCCCTGGTCATGGCCCGGGAACTCACGGACAGTGGACGACGGACCTCCATGGACGACGTACTGGCCGCCTTCGGGCACAGCCGTGCCTCACTCGAAGAACTCCCCGAGGACTGATGGCCGAGATCACCTTCACCGACGCCGCCCTCGACGATCTGCGGCGACTCGGCCCGGACGCTGTGCCCAAGGTCCTCAAGAAGGTCCTTCTCCTGGAGGAGAACCCAGAGGCCGGATACCCCCTGGGCGGCGAACTCACGGGGTTTCGCAAACTGGTCGTCGGACGCAACACCTGGCGTGTCGTGTACCGCGTCACCGACGAGAAACGTGTGGAGATCTGCGAGGTCTGGGCCGTCGGAGCGCGAGCGGACGCCCAGGTCTACGCCGAGGCCTCCCGGAGAGTCCGGGCAGCTTCGAAGGACACCCCCACCGCCCAGAAGCTCGCGGCCGTCATCGAGCACCTCGGCAAACCAGCGGAGAAGGTGGCGCATGAATCGCCCCCCGCGAGAGAACCCGTCCCGGACTGGTTGGCCGAACGTCTGATTCACACCGTCGGCATGCCCCCGGAGGAGGTGGCCTCCCTCGGTCTGGAACAGGCCGTGGACCTCTGGGCCGACTTCCGCTCACGACCACACTGACCCCCCACTCCGCCCTCGGTGTCCGAACGCGTATCAGCGGCGCGGAACGCCCCGGGAACGACACCGGGGGCGCCCCCGCCGAACAGCGGAGACGCCCCCGACACAAGAGCGGCGAGGGTCGCCTCCGCATCCCGTGTGAGCAGGGGAACGGGAAGCATCCGGATACCACCAGACGCAGGTGGGGACGGGTAGCGGAACCCCCGGCCACATCCGGAGGCACCCCGGGACACCCCGATACTCGGACGGCAGTATCACGGGAAGTATCACGACGGGTATCAGCGACGGGGCATCTGAGCTGGCAATCAGCTCGGGCGCCCCGCCGTCGTCTGTGCCCCTACCGCAGGGCGTCGACCAGGTCCCGACCGACGCGCGGAGCGCGCTTGGTGACCGTGGAGGCGACGCCCCGGAGTTCGTCGACCGCGTAGGCGTTGACCGCCAGCGCGTCGCCCGCTGTGTCAGTGGCGATGTCGGCCGCCGCGTCGAGATCACCGGCGACCGCGTGTGCGGTGGCCAGACAGGCGCGGTACCACGCGCGGTCGCGCCGGTAGTGCTCCGGGAGCCCGTCGAGCGCGCGCGACAACATGTCCACGGCACGCTCACCGTTACCCAGGTCGAGTTCGACCATGCCGCGCTGGGCGAGGAACCAGGTGTCGCCGTAGAAGTACATCCAGTCCGGTTCGTCTTCGGGGTGCTCGGAGGCGTTCCGGATGAGCGTCTCGGCTTCGTCGAGCGACCGGCGCGCCGCGTCCGGCTCGACCAACAGGGCGTGCCCGCGCGCCTGCATCTGCGCGGCCATACCGGCGATTCCCGGCGTGGTGCGGCCGTCATGCCAACGTGCGGCCTCGCCCAACCGAACACAGCCGGGTCCGTCACCGACGCTCCACGCGATGTGCGCCTTCATGGAGAGGGTCGTCGCCGCCATGTTCGCGTCGGCCGCTTCCATCGCCCAGCCGTGCGCCCGGTCGTACCACGCGAGCGCGGACGCCTTGTCGCCCTGGTCGTTGCACAGCCACGCCATGAACTGCCCGTACTGCGCGGCGAGCGACACCAGTCGATCGCGGACGTCTGGGCGAGCCTCACGGCCCAGCTCGGTCACCGTGGACAACTGCGCGCGGACCACGCCGACGACGGGGCCGCTGCCGAGCGTGTCCTCCGCGCGCCGATGCTCGGCGAGACACCTCTCCAGCCACGTGACCGCGTGCGCGTCGACGCGCCGAGGCTGCTCCACGACGGACGTCATCCGTTCGTAGAGGTCGCGGTCAGGCGCCAACGAAGGCAGTGGCAGGGACGGGACGGGCATACGCGGTTCGGGGACGCTGGCGAGTTTCGCGAGTGTGCCGCCCGCGTCCACCAGGTCGTCGAGGGCTGCGGCCAGTTGGGGAGAAGGAGCCTGCTTCCCGCCCAGCACACGAACGAGGTAACCGTGGTCGTAGTTGGTGGCGCGCGCCGCTCCCCGGATGGACAGGCCACGGTCGCGGAGAGCTTCCCGAGCGCGCTGGGAGAAGTCGGTCATGGGGGCGCTCCATGTCACTGGTGACCGGTGACTCTCAGGGTAGTCACCACTGGTCGCCTACCGCTGGTGGACAACCGACGCCGAGCATGGGGGCATGGCATCCACGAACCCCCGCGACGGGGACGCCGAGCCGCCCGTACCCGAACGCAACCGCCGAGCGCGCACACTGGCGGAGCTTGCGCGCCTGACACAGCCCCGAGCGCGTCCGGTCCCACCCGCACGCCCGACACCCCGGGTACCGCTCCCCCGACGTGGCACACGAACCATCGCGCCGATGCGCGACCGCACCGGAACGGACGACTCATGACACGTGACTCGCTGGATGATCTGCTCCCGGAATCAGACACCGAGGTCCACGCGGACGACCTCTTCGACGACGTGTCGAGCCTGCTCCGGGACACCCCTGAGAGCAGGGCGACGAAGGCGGAGCTTCGCGCGCATCTGGAGAGGGCCGACGTGGCGTTCCAGGCGTTGCACGAGTGGCTCATGGCGTGTAACCCCCTGCCCGACCCGTGGCGCCGGTTCTACGTGCCGCGCACGAACGAACCGAGTCCAGGCTCCGTGTAGGTCAGTCCCCGGTTCCTGAGCCCGCTCAGAGCTTTCTGGGCAGTCGCGGAAGCCACTTTGAACTCGTCCTGAATCCGCATCACGGACGGGACCCGCTCCCCAGCGGCATACTCCCCACTGCGGATGCGTCGTTCCAGTTCATCGGCTATCTGCGTCCATCTCGGGACGCCCTCTTGCCACTGCATACGAGCACGCTAGGCATGCCAGACCACACCAAGCAATGCAGGCATGCCTAGCGTGCTATAGCTGAGCTGGGCTATTGTCACTTCCCAAGCATGAAGCGACCCGGCGGAGGTGCGAACTCCCCGGGTCCGGACACCGCTTTAGGGAGCGATGCCGACATGAAGATTACCGCCCTGATCAGCGCGTTCGCGCGAACGATCCTCCACACCCTCTGGCCTCCGCACACCGGACGTCGCGTCAAGCGGAAGGCATCTCGTGTCCGTCCCTACGCACCGCTTCCGCAGGTGGTCGCCCTGACGCCCGCACCCTCCACGCGTGTCTCCCTCGTCGACGTGGCCGCACTGGAACCCCAAGCCGACATGGTGCGCGGGTACTACCGGGCGCACGAGCGGAGGCGGGAACTCGACCGCGCGGACCAGTCCCACCTGGACAGTACGGTCTTCTCCGACATGGCGGTACCAGCGTGAGTGACACGAGCGCCGAACCGCCGGGACCCACCGCCGACCAACTCGCCGTGATCGAGTGGGCGAAAACCGTCGACTCCGTCCTACCGGACGGCTTCGCAACGACTGTCGCCGTGCTGCGGTCCCGCTACGGGCACAAATACGTCATCCGACGCAACGGGCGCCTGTGGGTGGCGACAGACGTCGACCCCGACACGGAGACCGCGCCGACGATCATCGAAGAGACGTTGACCCGCTTCGTGGCCGCACTGGAGAACCCGGGACCACGCGCAGGCAACCCGTTCAACCACCAAACCGAATAAGTGCACGCGCGCCGGACCCTTCGCGGGGGCAGGGTTCCGGCGCGCCTCGCGCGCGTGCGCGCGAGGAAAGGGGGTCGACCGGTCGATCCCCTGAGGAAACTTGTGATCTATATCACCCAATGACTTTGCAACAACTTCGCACTCATGGACATTTCACCCCGAACAACGACTAAATTTGGCGAAATTTAGCTACACCTTCGCATAACTTCGCCCGACCATAATGTCCATAACTGACCCCTGACGCAGTTCAAATCTTCCTCACGATCCCGCGTGAGCCTCATATGGGGGTAGCCTGATCGCGTCCTCGAACACAGAGCCCCGACTGATTGGCGACCTCGTGCGGCCGCCGATGGTCGCCGGGAGCCATTGGCTTCATCAGCCATCCCGGCCACGAAGGGAGCACTATGGGTCCGAGGAAAGATGACGGCTGGTGGCACCCACCCACACTGTGGAAGTGCTTCGAGCTGCTGGTTCGCCTGCTAGAGGACTGGCTGAGCGAATAGCCCGACCCCTGACCTGGGTCAGGAGCCGGCACCGGGTGGTGAGGTCTGTCTTGGCCTAGCGGTGCACTTCAGACCTTGCCACTCATCTCCACATCAATCCTACTAACTCCAACTTGCTCCAACGTTGCAACTCAGCGACTCCAACTATCTCCAAAGTCCAACAAACTTCTCCAACATTGGAGCCCGATGGAGTTACATCATGACGATACATCTTTCTGGACGTACAGAAACCCAATAACGTAGGTACAGGACCAGGAGATCTCCATCAATCTCCACTTCCGGATGGTGCAAAGCACTCAATCAACCCCATGTCTCCCACTCACTCACGCTGGTCTACACAGGTAGCAGTCCGACAAACCAGTTGACGACCAGTGCGGTCGACCACATGAGCGACACGGGGTCTTGGGCCGTTCAACGACCGTGTCACCAGAGACATCCCGTATGACACCGTCCGCACTGTCCGCCCCGCTCCCGCCACTACGTCGCGCCTGGTCAACAGCACCACGTACAACGGACAGCGTCTCTTCATGCTCGTCCACCCCATCAGCACCACTGTCCGGTCGGGCGGCTCCCGGTCCACCGTCCAAACAAAACCGCTGGTCACCGCTGCCCGTGGACAGTTCGGACGAAGCGGACGGCGGACCGCCGCTGTTCTCTGCCTTCAGCACGTACAGCCGGGCGCGCTTGCGATCAGTGCCGCGCTGGGTGTCGTCGAAGCTGATCCCCAACGTGCGGAACACCGGGGCGAGACGCTTGAGCTGGCTACCCGCCTGCGGATTGCCCTTCGGCCAGCGCCCCGGACGCGGTTCGGGGACCGGGGGCGCGGCCAACAGGTCACCGACGGTTCCGTGCCACTGCCCCTGCCGCTCCACGTAGTCGACCACCGCGCGCCCGAACGGCTCCCCGTCGAGTAGATCAGCGGCAACCGTGTCGGCGGCGCTCGTGTACGTGTCCAGGGTCGACCACCCGCGCACCTGGTCGACCGCTCCGAGCACGCGGGCGAAGTCAGCCATGCGGGGCAGCTCGGGCAGACTCAAGGTCGGCAACACGGCCAGGACCTCGCACAGTAGGTCAAGCAACGCGCCGAGGATAACGGGTCTCGCCTCTTCATAGGCGCGCTTCACGTCGGTGTCGGGGCACCGTCGGTCCCGAGCAATCGGCTGGAGCTCGACCGTCAGCAGGCGCTCGGACAGGTCACCGGCGAGGGTCCCTGTGTCAATACTCGTCATGGCGAGTGCTCGACGGAAGCTGATCACCGTCACGTCGTCGTCGCTGTACAGCGCGCGGTCGACCAGGCCATCACCGGTAACCGCCTTGCACAGTGTGTCGGAGAGCCATGGCGCGATCGTGGAGACATTGTCCAGACAGATCACCCACGACGCGGACGCGGTGACCGCCCACTGCTTGACGTCGCGTGGCATGGACCGCAGCGGCGCTGGCGACGGATCGACCAGGTTGACCGCCATGGTGGCCGCTGTGGACTTCCCCGTTCCCTGCCCTCCCTTGAAGGTCAGCACCGGATGCGGGATGTCCGGAATCAGGGCGGCAATCAGCCATCCGATCCGAGGTCCGGTGTTGCGGGAAGCAGTTGGCGATGCAGGGGCTCGACGAGACCCCTCCGGAGATCAGGCTTCACGACCTTCGGCACACCTGCGCGACGTTGCTGCTCGGAATGGGTGTCAACCCCAAGATCGTCTCCGAGCGGTTGGGACACGCCGACGTCCAGACGACTCTGGGGACCTACACGCACGCGCTGCCAGCGCTCCAGAGGGACGCGGCCGACCGGTTCGCGGCGCTGGTGGCAGGCGGGGGATGATCGTGGCCGCGAAGTATCAGGGAAGTATCACGGAGCCCTTTGAGGGCGGCTGCGGGGTCGACGCTAAGCGTCTGACATGCTGCGATGCCACCGACACAAGAGCGGCGAGGGTCGCCTCCGCATCCCCCCTCAAAGTACGGAGACGACCCTCGCTCTGGGAAGCGGCCTGCGACTCCTCCCCCCTGGAGTCGCGGCCTGGAAGGTCTGTCCGCGGATGCGATCCTGTCGTTCCGCGTTGATAGAGACACTACCCACCCCACCCTCGAATAACAACCCTCAGTCACTGGAAACTACTTAAAGTGATCGCCATTCTCCGGCCCCCTCGCGACCAAGTCGACGTGGCCTGTGTCAATCCGGGGTCATGACCGTCCCCCCGAGGAGCGCGCATAGCCTGGTCGGGTGAGAACACTGCTCAGTCCCCGCTGGATCGGCCTGCACCTCCTCCTCGTGCTGGTCGTCGTCGTGTGCTCAGCCGGGACGTACTGGCAGGCCCTCCGGTCCGTCGAACCCGACCGCGAGGTCATCACCAACCCCGCCGAGGACCTCGACGACGCCACCCCCCTCGACGACCTCGTCGAACCCGGCGCCTACCTGCACCCGGACCTGTACGCCAACACCGCCGTCGAGGTGAGCGGCCGCTACGACGCCGACGCCCAGCTCCTGGTCCCCCGGGCCCTGGACGGCGTCCGCGGGTACGACGTCATCCTCCCCCTCGTCACCGACGACGGCGCCGCCGTCACCGTCAACCGCGGCTGGACCGAGGACGGGTCCGACGTCCCCGACGCCCCCGACGGCCGGGTCACCGTCACCGGCTGGATCCTCCCGCCCGACGCCGCGCCCGACGGCATCGTCCCCGTCGACACCCCCGACGGCCAGGTCGAGCGCATCGCCTCGGCCGTCCTGGTCAACGAGTGGGACTACCGCCTCTACGAGGGCTACGTCGCCCTCCCCGAGGGCGACCCCGCGACCGCGTCCCTGCGGCCCCTCCCCCCGCCGGAGCCGCCCACCGAGATCACCGTCAACTGGCGCAGCCTCAGCTACGCCGTCCAGTGGGCGATGTTCGGCGTCTCCGCGATCGCCTTCTGGGTCGTCCGCGCCCGCCGGGACGTCGCCGAGGCCCGCTCCCGACGGGAACGGGCCTCTGAGACGGAGGGCGGGACGCCTCAGGCGGTCGGTGCGGGTTCCTGAACCCCCGCCGCCCGGTCCGCGGCGCGTTCGGCCCTGACCAGCCGGTGCTCGACCACGAAGCCCAGCACCGGGATCGTGCCCGCGAGCACCACGCCCAGGGTCCGCCCCGCCCCCCAGCGCCGGTTGAGCGACACCCACAGCACGACCAGCACGTACGCCATGTACACGTAGCCGTGGGGCATCGCGATGAACATCATGAGCGGCGACTCAGGGCCGAACCAGTGCTCCATGCCGCTCGGGGCGGGGATGAGCGCGAGCGCCGAATCCTCCCCCACCAGGTACTTCGCGGGCATGGCCACGAAGGTCAGACCGAGCAGGAACACACCGGTCACGTACGCCAGCACCCGGTACAGCGTGAACGACACGCGTCTGCTGTCCACCGCTACTCCACCTCATCCACAGACTGCCGCCCCGAGGAGGGTCGGGGCCCCTTCCCGAGGCTAGACGCTGTCCGGGACCGCCCCGCGCCGGGGTGGGCGAGGCGGTGGGATCTCACATCGCTCCTGGTCAGGCCCGGTTCGACACGCGCACCGGGCTGCTCCACCGGCCGTCGGAGTCGGCCGTCCACGCCCGGGGGATCATCCGCAGCGCGAGGTAGGCGTCGATCAGGCGCATCGGCAGGAAGAACAGCCCGTACAGCAGGTAGGAGGGGCGCCGCCGGACCGTCGCGAGCACACACGTGAGGGCGTAGTCGGGCACGAACAGTCCCACCGCGATCGCCGCCGGCGGCAGGAACGCGGTCACCGCGGCCACGCCCTCCCCGTAGTAGGGGATGCTCATGACCGGCTCGCCGCCGACCGCGCCCACCAGGACGAACAGGCCCAGCGCCGATGTGAGCAACAGGACGGCGGAAACCAGCACGACCTCCACCAGGTAGGGGGCCAGGAACAGCCAGAACGCGCTGGGCCACACCCCGTGGCGGCGGATCGTCTGCCAGAAGCCCAGCGTCCACCGTCCCACCTGCTTGGCGTAGTCCCGCAGGGTGAACGGGTCCTGGCTGTAGGCGCGGGTGTCGGGCCGCATCGAGATCCGCCCGAGGCGCTTGCGCTGGAGTTCGAAGGTCATGTTGAAGTCCTCGATGACCAGCCCCTTGGGGTTGACCTCGATCTCCCGCAACGCGCTGCTGCGGTACACGCTGGCGAACCCGGGCACGATGAACGCCGTGCTGGAGCGCCGCCAGGTCTGCCCGAACCGCATGAAGTACTGGAGCATGAAGTACAGCCGGTCGCGGTAGGCGGAGATCAGCCGGCCCGCGAACGTGCGCTCGCGCGGCTTCCACTCCGACACGACGAACCCGGCCACGGCCGCCACGTCCGGGTCCCGGAGCTGCCGTTTGGCGCCCTCGACGTACCCGGGGTCCAGTTCGGTGTCGGCGTCCAGGATGAGCACGCCGTCGTAGCGCTCGGTCAGCGCGAACTCCTCGATCACCGCCTCCAGCGCGCCCGCCTTCCCGCGGTTGGTGAGCAGCTCCAGGACGTTGACACCGGTCCTGGCCGCGATGTCGGCGGTGGCGTCCTTGGAGGAGTCCGAGACGACGTACACGTCCCAGCGGTCGAACAGCCTCAACGCCGAGTCGATCGCGCCGCCGATCACCGGTTCCTCGTTGTGCGCCGGGATGATGACGGCGATGCTCACGTCCCGGGGGCCGTCGGCCCCCTCCCCCTCGGCCGGGACGACCGCGCCGCCGGCCGGGGCCACGTCACCCGGCTCGGAGCCGTCCGGGGCGGTCTCGGCGACCTCCCCGCCGGCGGGGTCGGCGGTGGCCGGGCCCGCCCCGACCGCCGCGGTGGCGCCCGGGGCTCCGGCGCCGACGAGGACGCGTTCGCTCGTGGCGCCCGCCGTGACCCCGCCCCGCTTCCGGGCACGGGACCGGCCCCCGGCCACGGCCCGGACCGAGCCCTCCCCCAGCCGGAGCAGCCCTACGACGGTCCACCACAGGAGGTTCGCGCCGAACGCCAGCCACAGGAAGGCGTAGGCGAGTGCGCCTCCCCCGGCCTCCGCGACCGAGGTCGTGGCGAAGTCGAACCAGTAGACAAACAGTGCCGCTGCCAGCGCGAGGGCGACCAACCCCGCCAGCAGACCTCCGATGAAACGCACGATACGCACAACCCTGGGACCCTCCGGAAGTCACTGGTTTTCGGACCGACATTAACCGCAAAGTCGGCGTTAGGTTGACGCTCTGCGACTCGGATGGGTTCACCCGGCTTCGCGTCCTATGTAGGCCACGCAAATCGTATACACGGGCTTGCGTGAGGTGGTACCCATTAGAGGATATTTGTGAGAAGACCGGAGCCCGCCCCACTCCGGTTCGTTCGAGGCTGCCCAGAAAACCGGAAAAAGCCGTGAACGGTGACACGACGAGACAGGGAGAACGCCAGGCGTGATCGGCGACCAAACGCCCACCTCGGCCACGCGGGGCCCCGATCCGGGGGAAATCGGAACCGTCTTACCCCAGCCGACCAGCGATGACGCCCCAGGTCCACGCGTTCCGGACACCGGGCCGCGCACCCACGCCCCGCCGCGGACGATCCACGGAGTCGGGGGAATCGGCAGATCAGACCGTTTCCCGATGACGTCCGCGGCAGCGCCGACGGAACGGTTCGAGACACCGTTCCGACAAAACCGAAACCACGTAGTAGACCAAGGGATTCTCCGAGCCCCGAACATCCGAGCACGGCAGGAGAACTCCGTAAAGAACAGCACTCGCGGCACGAACGGCGAAACGGACACCACGAGCCCCCCTCTGAACACATCCGCCACAAAACACCCTCTCGTGGTCGCCACCGACCGGAGTGCGTCCACGTGTTCGCTGGGAAAGGGGGCGCCCCGCGACGCCGGTCACCGGGTCCGAGCGCCCGCGAACACACGGTCCCCTGCCGCCCGGCCCGGACCACCCCTCCGGACCAGCGGACCTCCTCGCCCTCCCGCGCGTTCCAGGCACCCCTGAAGCCCCGACGGTTCCAGGGGTCCCGACAACCCGGAGCCCTGCCCCGCCTCATGACCACCACGGCAACGACCACACACCACACGGGTCCCGCTCCCCCTCCGGCCCCGGACACATCCGTGTCGACCGACCGGAATCCCCCACACGCACCTTTCGCTGAAGGACGGGAAACTGGCATGAAGACAGACTGGTCCCAGGAGCGCATCCTGGTCCTCGCACCCCACCCCGACGACGAGACCCTTGGCTGCGGCGGTCTCATGAGCAAGGCCAAGGACGCGGGGGCCGAGGTCTTCGTGCAGTTCATGACGGTCGGGGACACCGCCGACCTGTCCCCTCGGGGCTTCTCCACCGCCGAGGAGCGCTTCGCCGAGATCAAGCAGGTGCGCGACCACTTCCGCTGGGACGACTGGCACATGGCCCTGCCCGGCGACGAGTACCACCTCAAGCTCGACCTCGTGGGCCGGATGCGGCTCGCGCAGGTGATCGAGCACGAGAGCCCGATCTCGATCTCCCGCCTGCGCCCCACGGTCGTGCTCACGCCGCACCACACCAGCTACAACCAGGACCACAGGGCCGTCGCCGAGGCCGCGCACACCGCGCTGCGCCCGTCCAACGCCGCCCTCCGGCACCACCCGCCCCTGGTCCTCGCCTACGAGGAGGCCGCCGACCAGTGGCGGACCGAGCCGGTCGGCCCGCCGACCCTCCTCGTCGAGCTGGACGAGAAGGCCGTGACGGACAAACTCCAGGCCATGTCGGCCTACGGCTCGCAGAGCCACCCCCACCCGCACACCCGCTCCGAGGAGACCCTGCGCGCCTTGGCCGTGCTCCGGGGCATGCAGGCCGGGGTCGCGTTCGCCGAGGGGTTCCACGTCCTGCGCCAGCTCGCCTGAACCGCCGGTCGGCCCGGTGCCACCGGTGACGTCCCCGATCCGTTCCCGGTCTCCTCCCGGCCGCCCCGCGACCCGCCCTCTTCCCGCCGATCCCATGCGACGCACCCACCCCCGTGAAGAACGACAACGCACAACCCCCTCAGTGGAGGTCAACGATGAAGATCCTCGTCACCGGCGGCGCCGGTTTCATCGGCTCGCACCTGTGCGACCACCTGGTCGCGCTCGGACATGACGTCACCGTGCTCGACGACCTGTCGACGGGGTCGGCCGACAACCTGGCGCACGCCGAACGGGCGCCGGGGTTCCGCTTCGTCCACGGCGACATCCTCGACCGGGACCTCGTCGACGCCCTCGTCGCCGAGTCCGAGACCGTCTACCACCTCGCCGCCGCGGTCGGCGTCCATACGATCGTGGACAACCCCCTCCGCTCCCTGAGGACCAACCTGCACGGGACGGAGAACGTGGTGGAGGCCGCCGTGTCCCACCGGGTGCCGTACATGATCGCCTCGACCAGTGAGGTGTACGGCAAGAACGACGCCGACGGCCTCACCGAGGACGACGACCGCGTCTACGGGTCGCCGACCAAGAGCCGGTGGTCCTACGCGGCCGCCAAGGGCCTGGACGAGCTGGTCGCCTACGTCCACGGCGTGGAGTCCGGGGTCCCGTGCGTCATCACGCGGTTCTTCAACGTGGTCGGACCCCGCCAGACGGGCCGCTACGGCATGGTCGTCCCGCGCTTCGTCGGCCAGGCGCTGGGCGGTGAGCCGATCACCGTGTACGGCACGGGCACGCAACGCCGCTGCTTCGGCTCGGTCTTCGACGTCGTCCCCGCGATGACCCGACTGATGGAGACCCCGGAGGCGTACAACCGCGCCGTCAACCTGGGCGGACGGGAGGAGGTGTCGATCAAGGGGCTGGCCGACCGCGTGGTCGAGCTGACCGGCTCCTCCAGCGCGATCACCTACGTCGACTACGAGGACGCCTACGGCGAGGGGTACGAGGACATGCAGCGCCGCTACCCCGACACCTCGCTGGCCCGGCGGTTGATCGGCTTCGAGCCCGCCCGCGACCTCAACGACATCATCCACTCGATCGTCGAGCACCGCCGGTCGGCCCGGTCCGTGCCCGCTCCGGCCTGACGGGGAGCGGACGTCCACGGGCCCCGGCGCGCCCCCGCGCCCGTCGAGGGAGGGAGCACGGCCGCCGGGCGCCCCACACCCGCCCGACCAGGGCATGCGGACACCGGCGGACGACCGCTCAGGCCAGGAGGACCGTCAGCACCAGGACGACGCACACTCCCAGGACACCCGCGCTGAGCAGACCCAGCGCCCACGGGCTGGCCAGGGTCGGCGGGGGGCCTCCGGTGGCGGGGTCGCGCAGGCCGCGCCCGGTCCGCCGCCACCGGTACCACAGGTGCAGGGCGAGGACCGCGCACAGGAGCAGGAGGAGGGTCAGGGTGGCCAGCCGCACGCCCATCGGCGCCTGCGCGACCGCGGTGTCGCCGGGCACCAGGGACCCGCGCAGGTACAGCAGACCCACCACGAACACCAGGATCAGTGTCCGCTGCCAGGACAGGAGGGTGCGCTCGGGTTGCAGGCCCGGGTCCCGGTTGTCGTCGTGGCGGGGGGTCACCACAGGTTGCCCCAGAGGATGACGGCGCACACGGCGAAGACCGCGACCGTGGTCACGATGGGCAGCGCGCTCATCCGCAGGGGTTCGCCCCGGCTCATGATCTTCTGCACGCGGTACCAGCGCAGGGGCGCGTACGCGGTGATGACCCCGGCCAGGACGGTCAGTGTCAGTCCCACGGTGGTGCGCTGGGCCTCGTTCCAGTCGAGCGGGAGCAGGTGCAGGACGGCGACGGCCCCGGCGAGGAGAGCGAGGGCCGTGCGCAGCCAGGCGAGGAAGGTGCGCTCGTTGGCGAGGGTGAAGCGGTAGTCGACCGGGGTGTCCTTCCCGGATGCGTTCGTCCCCATCCGTCCCCCCGTTGACCTTGTTGTTCTCGACTTTCAGGCCACATTTGGCGCCTGGGTCAGGACAATGGGAGCGTGTCCCATGAGCCGACCCTAGCCCCAACGCGCTCATCCTCCCAAACAGGTATGTAACCCGTGTTGAGTCGGAAACCGACAGGTCAGCGGCGTCTCCCGGCGGTGCCGCCGGGACGTGGAACAAACCAGAGGACGCGACCGCTGTAGCACTGGAAGAGGATGGCGGTTGGCCGCAGGTCGACACCAGACGACGATCAGATTTCAGGAGACCACGTGCCCACAGTCGAACTCACCAAGGACAACTTCGCCGACACGCTCCGGGACAACGACCTCGTCCTCATCGACTTCTGGGCCGAGTGGTGCGGTCCCTGCCGCCAGTTCGCCCCGGTCTTCGAGCAGTCCTCGGACAAGCACACCGACATCGTGCACGCCAAGGTGGACACCGAGGACCAGCGCGAGCTCGCCTTCGAGTTCGAGATCCGCTCCATCCCGACGCTGATGGTCGTCCGGGACCGGACCGTCATCTACAACGAGGCGGGGGCGCTCCCGGCCGAGGCCCTGGAGAGCCTGATCACCCAGGCCCGTGAACTGGACATGGACGAGGTCCGCGCGAAGATCGCCGAACAACAGCAGCGGGCCGCGAGCGACGGTGAGGGGTCCGCCAGCCAGGAGTGAGCCTCCCGGCGACCGCCCGCACGGCCGTCCCGGACACCGCGAGCATCGGTGTCCGGGGCGGTTCCGGGCGTCCGTGATCACCCACCCGTTCGTCCGGCGCCCCCGTCCGGTCACCGACGCCGTCACCTCACCCACGGTCACGGACGGTGTCCACGCCCCTTCCGATCGTTCCCGTCGCGTCGGTGACATCCGGAATCATCCGAGTTCACCGCACACGTTCACTTTGGCCACGAGGTTCGTTCACCTCCGCTTCATCCGGACACCTTTGCATGGGTACGACCGCGCTCCGCGGATCCGCCCCCTCATCGACCGCGCAAGCTCCGTCCGACCCGGAAGTGGCCTCATGTCTGTCAGCAACACCGCGACTCCCCGCGGCTCCGAGTCCGGCCGTGGCGTCGCCCCCGACACCGTCCGGTACAACCGGGAGGTTCCCGGACTGGACGAACCCGTCTTCGACGTCAGCGGCCTCTCCATCCACTACGGCTCCAACAAGGCCGTCCGCGACGTGAACATGAAGGTCGGACCGCGTCAGATCACCGCGATGATCGGCCCGTCCGGCTGTGGCAAGAGCACCGTGCTGCGCACCTTCAACCGGATGAACGACCTCATCCCCGAGGCCCGGGTCGAGGGCAGCGTGACCTACCACGGCGAGGACCTGTACGACCCTGCGGTCGACCCGATCGAGGTCCGCCGCCGGATCGGCATGGTCTTCCAGAAGCCGAACCCGTTCCCCAAGTCGATCTACGACAACATCGCCTTCGGCCCCCGCATCATGGGGGTGCGCAGCGGCCTGGACGACGTCGTCGAGGAGTCGCTGACCAAGGCCGCCCTGTGGGACGAGGTCAAGGACAAGCTCAAGGAGAGCGCGTTCGCCCTCTCCGGCGGTCAGCAGCAGCGACTGTGCATCGCGCGGGCGATCGCGGTCAACCCCGAGGTGATCCTGATGGACGAGCCGTGCTCCGCGCTCGACCCCATCGCGACCCTCAAGATCGAGGACCTGATGTACGAACTCGCCGACGAGTTCACCATCGTCATCGTCACCCACAACATGCAGCAGGCGGCGCGGGTGTCGGACCGGACCGCGTTCTTCACCGCCGCCATCGACGACAACGGCGACCGCTTCGGCGGCCTGGTCGAGTACGACGAGACGGCGACGATCTTCAGCAAGCCCTCCGACAAGCGGACCGAGGACTACATCTCCGGACGTTTCGGGTAGGCCACCCGTCCCGAGCCGTCCCCCTCCCCTTCGACGAAGTGGATCGCCCATGCCCGCGTTCACCCCCTCCACCTCCGTCCCGCAGCCCTCGGGCGCTCCGGACGAGGAGGAGCGGGTGGAGCGGGCCGAGCGGGGAGAACACACCGAGCGCGTCGTCGACCGGTCCGAGGGGCCGATCCGCGTCCTGTTGGTGGAGCCGGAGTCGGAGCAGTCGCACCAGCTCGTGCTCTCGCTGAGCGGGCACGACATGGACATCACCGTCTGCGTCGACGGGGCCGAGGCCCTGCTCAGGATCGGCATGATCCGACCGGACACGCTCGTCACCAGCGCGGCTCCCCCCGAGGTGGACCTGGAGACACTCGTGCGCGTGGTGCGGCGCGCGACCGACATCCCCATCCTCATCGGGGTGGGCGCGGGGGACTCCCAACGGGCCCTGAGGGCTCTCACGGCGGGGGCCACCGCCTGTGTGAACCGCCCCTACCGGATCCCCGAGCTCTCCGCCCTGCTGCGCGGATCGCTCCCCGGCGCCGACGCCCCCGCCCCGGCCACCGGAAGCCATCAGCCGACGGCTCTGCGGTCCGGCGCCCTGGAGCTCGACGCGCTGGGCCACCGGCTGTTCGTCGACGGGAACCCGGTCAACCTCGCACTGCGGGAGTTCGGGATCATGGACTTCCTCATGCGGCACAGCGGGCGTGTGGTGAGCCGTGAGGAGCTGTGGACCGAGGTGTGGCACAAGCCCCTACCGCCGGTGAACAACACGATCGCCGTGCACATCAGACGCCTGCGCCACAAGCTCGGGGACTCCGAGTCCCAGCCCCGGTTCATCCACACCGTTCGGGGGATCGGTTACCGCCTGGACACCCTCACGTCCTAGTCGCCCCATTCGACGTCGTCGAAGGGGCCCGGAACCGGCTCGCCCCGGGAACGGAGTTCCTCCTCCCAGGCGATGCGCATCGCCACCCAGCGGCCCTGGACCTCCACCGCCCGCTCCTCCTCGGCCGTCAGCGGCCGGTCGCCGGAGTCCTGACTCATGGTCACCCCTCCATCCGGGCCGCGTCCCGGGGCCGGGTCGACGAGGGATACCCGAGTCCCCGGGGCGCGGCGGTCCTTTCACCGGCTACCGGCCGGGCGCCCCCTCGAAGGGGGAGCGCCACACGATCGGGTGCACCCGCCCGTCCGGCGGGGTCACGCACACCCGGGTGGCCACGCCCCTTGTGGCGCCCCAGATCTCTCCTCCGTCGGTCGTGGCCCCCATCCACCGGATGCGGGTGCCGTGCACCCGCGCCCACAGGCGCAGTTCGGTCATCGAGGCCACCTGGCGGATCTCGCACACCGTCCGCCGCCTCATCGGGCGCCCCCGTTCCTGGGTGGTGGGACCGGCCCGGGTCGGGTGTGGTGGGCGATGACGGTGAACAGTTCG